>CAZWFL010000038.1:0-34632 GCA_964633195.1 uncultured Rikenellaceae bacterium
GTCCGTCACAGACCTTTACGGTGACGGTCAATCCGACACCACGGATCTTCCCTGTTCCTTTAAGCTCAACACAATGTGACAGCACTGCTACAAATATAGTCCTGCAGAGCCCGAGCACCTTTACCAGTGGTGAAATCAGTTTTAAATACAATGTTACTGCCACAGGAGGAGTGACCGGATTCACTACGCCTGTAAGCGGACTTCCAAATAACCATATTATTGCTGATGAACTTGTTAACCCGACAGATGAGCCTCAGACAGTAACTTATGTAATAACGCCGGTAAGTCCTGTGGGTTGCAATGACGGGCCTTCACAGGTGGTGACAATAACCGTTAATCCTACGCCAAGGATTTTCCCTGTGCTTACTGACCTTATACAATGCGACAGCACCACGACCAATATCACCCTGCAGAGCCCGAGCACCTTTACGGGCGGAGATGTGACGCTTAACCTGTCGGCCACGGCACCGGCAGGGCTGAGCGGTTACACACCCCTGGCATCGGGACTTGCAAACGGGCATGTCATAACGGATAATCTTATAAACACCACTGATGGCCCTCTGGCTGTTACCTATACAATAACACCGGTGAGTCCCACAGGCTGCAACAATGGTCCGTCACAGACCTTTACGGTGACGGTCAATCCGACACCACGGATCTTCCCTGTTCCTTTAAGCTCAACACAATGTGACAGCACTGCTACAAATATAGTCCTGCAGAGCCCGAGCACCTTTACCAGTGGTGAAATCAGTTTTAAATACAATGTTACTGCCACAGGAGGAGTGACCGGATTCACTACGCCTGTAAGCGGACTTTCAAATAACCATATTATTGCTGATGAACTTGTTAACCCGACAGATGAGCCTCAAACAGTAACTTACGTAATAACGCCGGTAAGTCCTGTTGGTTGTAACGACGGTCCTTCGCAAACGGTTATAATAACCGTAAATCCCACACCAAGAATCTTTCCTGTGCCACCCGACATAATTCAATGTGACAGTACATTAACATCGATTACACTTCTGAGTCCAAGCACTTTCACGTCTGGTGTTGTAACATTTAAGTTCACGGCTACTGCTACCGGAGGTGTTACAGGTTATACTCCCTCTGCCGCTTCACTTCCCGTAGGATTTGTAATTGAAGACTTTATTGTAAACCCGACAGATGCACCTCAAACAGTTGTCTACAGGGTTGTGCCTGTGAGTCCTCTCGGATGCAATGACGGCCCCGCACAGATCATAACCGTAACTATCAATCCGACACCCAGGATCTATCCCGTGCCACCTGATATTATTCAGTGCGACAGTGCCATTACTAATATTCTGTTACAAAGTCCGAGCACATTCACAAGCGGAGTGATCACCTTCAGGTATACTGTCGTCGCAACAGGGGGTGTGACGGGTTATACAACACCTGTAAGCGGGTTGTCCAACAATTATATCATTTCTGACCAGCTTGTCAATCCGACCGATGCGCCACAATCTGTAACCTATACGGTTTATCCTGTAAGTCCTGTCGGATGTAACGAGGGTCCCCGTCAGGTGATAACAGTAATAATCAATCCAACGCCAAGATTCTATGTAACAGCCGTAGCTGACACACTTTGCAACAATGAGACCTCCGTATTCACAATTACAACACCTACTACGCTTACTGCGGGGAATGTTTACTTCAACTATACTATTGAAGCAGTCTCAGGAGATATATCTGTTATCAGTGGTTATACAACTTCGTCCGGAGTGGTTATCCCCGGCCCCGGTCCGGTAACCTTCACACAGACGCTTACTAACCATTCCGATGCTGTTCAGTGGGTAAGATTCAGGCTACATCCTTATTCACGTAACACCGGGGGAGGAGATTGTGATCACGGTGCTGCACGTGATACACTGATTACTCTTATTGTCGAGCCCACTCCTAAAGTAACAGGCTTAATCAGTAATGATACCATCTGTAATAGCAGCCCCATTACCTATACACTCACAACGCCGACAACAGCCATATACGGGGTAAGATTCAATGTAATGGTAATTAATCCTTATCCCGAGATAACAGGCCCATCCGACAGAGCTGATCTCTCAACACTGAGTGTTATAAATGAAACACTCAGCAACAGCGGCGATACAGCAAGAATGATAATGTATGTTGTAACTCCTTCAACGATCACTCAGACCGGTATTCAGAAATGCACCGGGATCAATGACACAATAAGGCTCTGGATCAATCCGACCCCCCGTGTTATTCCCATCAATACCAAACCGGCTATTTGTTATGGTGACCTGACGGATATCACACTGACATCACCGACGGTGATGACGAAAGGAGATATCTGGTTTGATTATGTGGTGACCAGCAGTGGGCTTCCCGGCGATATAACAGGTATGTTTGATCCCGGGTCAAATGTTAATCGGGGTGAAGTTCTGGCATATCGTTACAGGAATTATTATGATTCTGTTCTCTCGGTATTCTTCACAATAACGCCGAAAGCATCAGCCCTTTCGTGTGTTCCGGGTGATGTGAGTGTTCAGGAGGTTCAGGTCCATCCTAAACCCAACAGGGGTATCCAGATCCTTAAGCCCCTCACCTGTGATGTTGGATCGGGTCTGGCTACAATCAGGGCAATCATTTCAAGGGGAGCTGATCCCTATCACCTGGTATGGGATGGGCCTGTAGGTTTTCATGCAGAGGATTCTGTTGAATTGCATAACATTTACGGAGGACAGTACACCCTGAGGGTTACCGATAACCTGAACTGCACGGGTGATACACTTATTAACGTGATACCCCTTACAGCAAGGCCGCAGATATTCGCATTCCCGATACTATCCAACACTCATATCTCATGTCCGGGTGGAAGCGATGGTACTGTAAGGGTATATGTGAATTTCGGAATAACGGCCCCGTATCGCTACTGGGTAGTCAGAAACGGTGTCGATACCCTCTTCAATGGAATACTATCGAGTAATTATAATCCGGCAGATCCCGCAACATTCAGGATTTACACGGGACTTACGGCAGGTGAGTATACCCTTATTATCAATGATGTTCATGATTGTGAAGTAACAAGATCGGTGGAATTGCTTGCTCCCGACCCTGTCGTTGTGGATTTCGGAATGAGCGATTACAGCGGATACAATGTTACCTGCAGGGGTTACAGCAACGGTTCTGTATGGGTGGAGAACATTACGGGTGGTAACGGAGGATATACTTATGAATGGTACCCTGAATCGGGATCGCTTTCTGTAAGCACTGACGGCCCTCTTCTTGACAGTATACCTGCCGGAAAGTATTACCTGAGAACCACCGACCTGCTGGGATGCATTAAGATAGACAGTGTTATCCTGACTGAGCCGGATGGAATGTTGCTGACGGGAAGCGAGGTGTCATTAAGTCAGGACGGCGGATACAATATTTCGTGCAACGGGGCATCTGATGGTTATATTAATCTGACCATAGAGGGCGGTTCCGGCACTTTCATCTATTCGTGGGAGGGCCCCCTGGGTTATACAGCAGCAACAAGAGATATCTCGGGACTTGTAGCGGGTACTTATACCTGTACAATAACAGATGTGAACGGATGTATTCTTACTCCTTTACCGCAATTTACTCTTACCGAACCGGCACCTCTCCTGGTCGACGTTGTAACCTCTTCATCAATTGAAGGATCACACAATATAAGCTGCCATGGGGAAACAGGTTCGATAGAGGTTACAGTTACCGGGGGAAGTGAAGGCAATTACACTTATACCTGGAGTACATCAGATGGTTCGGGGATCATCCCTGGTCAGGAAGATCAGATGAACCTTACCGCCGGAACATATCATCTTGTTATCAGCGACCTTAACGGATGCGTTGAAGAGAGAGATATCACTCTTACCCAGCCTGATGCCATAGTTCTTTCGTTTGATGTGACGCATATAACATGTGAGTCGACAGTATTCGACAATGGTGAAATAGATCTTACTGTTTCCGGAGGCGTTGGCCCTTATGCCTATTTATGGTCAACAGGGGCCATAGTTGAGGATCTGTCTGGTCTGGAATACGGTAACTATATAATTACGGTAACTGATGTAAACGGATGCCAGGTCACTGATTCTGCAAGGATCAACCTTCCTGAGCCACTAGCTTATGAACAGTTAGTTTCCGAATACAACGGTTATAATATAAGTTGTTACGGAAAAACAGACGGATGGATAGAGATCACACCTACGAGCGGAATGCCGCCATACACTTATTCATGGCAGGGACCGGATGGATTCTCCGCTACCACACCATCCATTTCGGGGCTCAGGGCAGGCGCCTATATACTGTATATCAGTGACAGCAATATTTGTGAAGTCACTGATACCATTTACCTTTCCGAACCGGGGCCTCTGGGCATGACAATAACTGCCTCGGAAAGTCCGGATGGTCTTTATAACATAGACTGTGCGGGCTCTGCCACCGGTTCAGCTGAGGTTCAGGCCGTAAACGGAGCAGGAAGCGTGCAGTATATATGGTCCGACGGTGAAATAGGCAATGTCAGGCAAAACCTGGCCGCAGGCAACTATAAGATAATCATTATTGATTCAAACAATTGTAGTGCAGATTCGACGATCACGCTTAGTGAACCTGATGCAATGACACTTTCATTTGAGGTTACACCACCCTTCTGCCCTGATATGCCTGATGGCACAATAGAAGTTACAGTTACCGGTGGTGTGTCAGTGACCGGGTATACATATTTATGGTCAGACAATTCTACCGGGCAGAATCTTACAGGAGTCACAAAAGGGACATACAGCGTTGTTGTTACGGATGATAATGGTTGCCAGGCTGAAGCATCTGTAGATGTCCGGTCACAGAACCCGATCTGCCTTGTCATTCCAAATGCCTTTACACCCAATAATGATGGCGTTAATGATGAATGGGTGATAGGTCTTGTCTCCCTTTATCCGCAGGTTGAGGTGACGATCTTCAACAGGTGGGGTGAGATGATCTGGAAGTCAGCGAAAGGATACCCGGGGCCATGGGACGGAAGAAGCGGAGGCGCTATTCTTCCAATGGACTCGTATCATTATATTATTGATTTGAATAATGGTTCCCGTCCAATTGTGGGACATGTAACAATTGTGAAGTAACAGGAGATAATCTCGGGAAGAGTGAAAAGACTGACAACTATATTGTACGTATTATTTCTGGCAACAACCACCTATAGTCAGCAGCTGCCACTTTTCAGCCAGTACCTGTACAACAGGTTCCTGATCAATCCTGCAGTTGCCGGAAGTGATGGTTACACCAGTTACAATATCACGGCAAGAGAACAGTGGGTGGGATATTCAGGTGCTCCGAGGACATTTTCATTCAGCGGTCAGACAAGGTTTCTTAAGAGGAGTTATATTCTTAAAGAAAACAGGTTCAGGAAACAGGTATTCAGGCCGAGATCTGATGGTAGGATCGGAATGGGGGGATATGTGTTCAGCGACAGGAACGGGCTGATTATGAGGAACGGTTTCTCCGCCTCCTACTCCTATCATCTGTGGCTTCAGAACAGCACTCAACTATCAATGGGACTGTCATTTACAGGCTATCATTTTAAGATAAACGAGAAAGAGATAGTATTTGAGGACCCTGATGAACCATGGCTGAATAACGAATTACGCAGGGGAACCTTTGTGCCCGATGCAGCTTTCGGGGTCTATATTCTCAATCCGAAATACAGCATCGGCTTTTCAACTGACCAGCTTTTTGGCGCAGCAGCCAAAATAGGTGATTACGCTTACCGTAATTTCCGGATGGACAGACACTATTACCTTTTCGGCACTTACAGCTTTGAAGCGGGAGCATACTCGGAGATACAGCCTTCGGTACTTATGATGATGTCGGAACAGCTGAAGCCTCAGGTTGATATCGGATTAACCTATACTCTGAGCCAGAGCTTCTGGACAGGGCTCACCTACAGAACGAGCGGAGCTCTGATAGCCAATTTCGGACTTAAATACGATAATATGTTCCTTGGATATGCTTTTGATTACACCCTTCAGGAGATACAAAGAGTAACCTACGGCACACATGAGATTACCGTCGCACTCAAGCTGGGCGACAGCGCAAGAAAATACCGGTGGCTCGACCGGTACTGATCATTCAGCCTTACTCTTCAAGATATAGATCAGCGAACTTGAACCCTTACGTCTGAACAAAGCGGCGAGATAAAATCTTAATCCATTCATTATTCCTGCAACGAAAGGCAGGTTCGTGCCTCTGTATTTTTCGCTCAGGAAGGAGATATAGAATACATCAAAAGGCAGAATTAGCATTTTGAAAATTTCAAAGCCAGCCTTTCCTGCAAGTAATTTGAAAGTATCGGGTGTAAAATGCCACAGGTGCCTCGGCACATCCCAGGCTGCCCAGAACTCCCTGTAATATCGGGCATCGGATGAAGCGGCAGAGGGTAAAGCAGCGACAAAGCAACCTCCCGGTTTAAGTAACCGTTTAATATCAGACATATAGCTGAAGAGATCATGAGAATGTTCAAGGGTGTGCCAAGCTGTGATACAGTCGAAGCAGTTGTCCTGAAATCCGGATATCTGCTTCGGCCCGATTATTCTCAGCCCGAAACGGGAAACAGCATAAGAGGCTGCTTTCCTGTCAGGCTCAATCCCGGTCACATTCCATCCGGCAAGCTTCATCGTGCCTGCGAAATGCCCCGATCCGGTGCCGATATCCAGAAGATCCCCTGTTTTTTTCCCGGTAACTCCTGTAATTAGCCCCCTTTTTCTTCCAAGCATTAATCTTCTTACAAGAAAATAGATCTTTCCTGTAAATCCTCCTGCTGAATCATCGTGAGAGAGATAATTTTCAGACTGGTAATATCTTCCTGCTTCCTGTTCATCGGGACCCTCCTGAGTAAAAATAAACCCACATGAACTGCATCTGAAAAGATCAAAAATCTCCCGAGTGAGAAAATGATCGGTGCTTTTCAAATAGCCGGAAATGTTACCGGAGGAGCAAAGAGGGCACTTAGAATGATGAATCATATCATTCCTTTTTGGTATTCCTCTTAAGTGATAAGGCAACATAACCCGCGATCAGCAGAATGAACAGGATCGAGCTTGCAAGCGATATCCTGTTGCCCAGATAAAAGGATTCAGGTTCAAAGCTGAATCTGATCTCATGCTCTCCGCCCGGAACAACCATTCCCCTCAGTACATAGTTAGCGCGGAAATGCGGTATCTCAATCCCGTCAATAAAACTCTTCCACCCGGCCGGATAATAAATCTCAGAGAAGAGTGCCAGTCTTTCTCCGTCAGCCTTATATTTGTAAATCAATTCATTGGGCTGGTAGGATACAAATTCAAAGGTGTCATCTTCTGATATTAAATAATCGGTCCGTGTTACCAGATCCCGGAACATTTTATCCACGATTGCCTCACCTGTGGATGCATGTGTTTTCAGAGCTGACAATTCTTCATTGGCATTTTCCACCATAATTACTCCCGGCGCAAACCATGCATTGCCGCGTGCATTATCATTTACCAGCGGGGGATGAGATGGACTTAGAATAATGTATTTTGTATTCAGCATGCTCAGGACATGAGTATTGTCAAGCACAGGAATGAGATCTTCGTAGGTCTCTCCTGAACTGAAGAGCATTATCTCATCTATTATCACCGAGTCAATAAGTTCCTGGTAGCGCTGAAGTTTTGCGCCGTGATAACCTCCGATCGATTTGTGAAACCACGCTGTGGGCGAATTGTCATTGAATGGGGAGACAGTAAGGTTCAGCACCCGGTGGTATGAAGGGTCTTCGAGTATAAAATTATCGGCAAGGGTTGGCTCGAATGATTTCTCAATCACGGAAGGCCTTTCGAACCTGTCGGCATCCAGATACCTTTTACCTGTACTCCAGAGATCAATTGTTATGAGCAGGGTTATGACGATGATAGCATACTCTTTTTTGAGTTTTTCAAAAAGTAAGCCGAGTATTGTTGCAGCGGCCAGGATAATAAATACCAGTGATCTGAAAGTGTCGGTCTTTAGCAGCACTTTTCTGTCAGCAATAAGGGCATCTTTGAGCCATTCCGGATACTGATGTTCATAGGAGATCAGGAAGGAGCCGGCTATTCCGGGGATCACAAGCAAGAGTATCAGGAATCCACCAGTTATTCCACCGGCTATTTTTATACCCTTCATAATTTCTTTTCGGGGAAGAGTGCCGTTAAAAATATCCCGCAATGCAATGAATCCCAGAAGAGGGATGCAGAACTGGGCAATGACAAGGGCCATTGTTACTGCCCGAAATTTGTTGTATCCGGGAAAGTAATCAATAAAAAGATCCGTGAGAAACATGAAGTTTTTTCCCCATGCAAGCATAATTGACAGAATGGTGGCTGACAGGAGCCACCATTTTTCAGGTCCCTTTACAAGCACCAGTCCCAGGATAAAAAGGAATATCACAATTGCTCCGACATAATGCGGCCCTTCGGTTCCCGGCTGTGTCCCCCAGTATTTTGGCAGCTGTGTGGCATACTCGGAAGCATTGTTCTGGCGAAGCACCCTTACCGTTTCAGAGTCACGATCGAAAGGTTTCGTAGAGCCACCCTTGAAATTGGGCACCAGAAGGTTTAATGTTTCATCTATGCCGTAACTCCAATGGGTAATGTAATCCTTATTCAGTCCTGCTGTCATAACCCTGTTTTCAGAGACAAGTTCAGATTCGCCTCTTATTGAATATTTACCGTATTCATATATTGTATAGAGATTGGCAAAGTTTATTCCCAGGGCTATGATAAAAGGGATTACCAGAATGGCGCTTGTTTTAACAAACCTGATCAGAGTACCGTTTTTAAGTGCATAAATAAACTCGACAATACCGAAAACAAGAAGACATATCATCCCGTAATAGGTTATCTGCACATGATTTGCCACTATTTCAAGCGCAAGGATAAAAGCTGTTAGCAGGGCCCCCTTAATAACATCGTACCTGTATGTATAATAGATTGCTCCGATCATCGGAGCCATGTAAGCAAGTGCTATTGTCTTGGTATTATGTCCCGCGGCGATTATCTGGAACATGTAGGAAGAGAGTCCGAAGGCAATGGCCCCCGCTATGGCAAGCCATGGGTTTACCCTGAATATCAGCATTACGATATAGAAACCCAGCATGGCGAGAAAGATCATGGAGACAGGCGTTTTAAATGTCCTGAGTAAAAGATCCGCCTTCTTTATCAGATTGCCCGGATAAAGTGTTGAAATAAGATAAGCAGGCATACCGCTGAATATGGAATTGGTCCATAAAGGCTCTTTCCCTTGCTCCGAGCGGTAATCCCTTATCTCTTTCGCGTTTATGTTTGATACTGTTATATCATTGGCCCTCAGTATTTTACCCTCGAGCACCGGATAAAAATAAACGAAAGAGATGATAATGAAAAGTGCAACTGCCACAATATGAGGCAGGGCCGCTTTTATACTGAAGTTTATTTTCATGTTTCGGCTATTTTGTGAAAATCAAAAATATCCAATTGGTGTAATATATTAAAATGAAATTAAATCATTTAATCTTCATCATCATTCGGTCTGAGTGACCTGAGGTTAGCCCTCAGTCTCTTAAGATCTGACCATTTGCTGACAAAACCTCTTATGGCCTGAATTTCAGCGGGTTCGTAAAAGCTGAATAAATAAAGAATAAAAGGGAAGCTTCCAAGAATTACGAATTTCAGGATTAGTCTGGGAATAATGCTGATATCGCTGAGAAGAAGTCCCGAGAACGAGAGGGCAACACCGGTAATAAAAAGTATTGCCACCTTTCGGATCTCGTAGGGAACGTACCAGATCCTCTGTGAAAAGTAATAACAGGCAAACCAGTAAATCAGATTGGTTACGATTGTTGCAGAGGCTGCTCCCATTACATCGAATCTGGGGATCAGAAGAATGTTGAGCCCGATGTTAAGAATACCTGACACAACAACTACGGCACTGATTATGCCGGTCTTCTTCATGATAATAAGTCCGTAATTGGTAGTCTCTCTCATATTTACAAAAAAGACTGAAACGGATAATAGTGGTACAAGCATATATGCTTCCCAGAAAGCATCCGATCCTGATATCAGCCTGATTATCTCGTAGGAGAACAGTGAGATTCCTATTATACCTGTCATCAGTACAAAGGAGGAGTAGAGGAGTGTTTTTGAGTAGAACCTTTTATCGCCGGGAGTGTCGATCTTTTTTATTATCAGTGGTGCGAGGGCCATTTTGACAGAATCGACTATCACAAGTTTAAGGACACTGGCAATTTTATACGCGAGTGAATATATTGCCACAAACCTGAGCAAAGAGAGGGAGTTAAGGGAAAATCTGTCGATGGCAGCAAGCACTGCTGCAGCAAAATTGCCTATCATCAGGGGATAGCCATAACCTGTCATCGCCCTGAATATGTTAAAGTTAAATGAAGGTGTGCAATTTCTTACAGCATAACCAGACAGGAAAGCAATAAATAGCAGATTCCCGGTTGCCTGGGCGATATAGATCCCCTTTATCCCTGCACCCTTTTGTGTTATCAGAAAGATAGTGAGGATAAGAACCACCAGTAATTTAGAAAGGTTGGTAACCGTATAAAGGAATGATCTGGACTGCACTCTCATCAACATATTGATGATGTTGTTTATCGCCTGGAGAGCTGTTGCACAAACCATTACCCTTATTACTTCACTCCAGTCGGGTGTTTCAAACAGCAACAAAGAAATCTGTTCTGTAAGCGGAAACAGCAGCACAATAAAGATAACACTGATTGCAATCTGTGCCGAAAATGACATGAAGAAGATCTGTTTCCGGTGGTCTGTGTGATCCTTATCCCAGTACCATCTGACCAGGCTTTGCGGAAGGGCTGAAGCCATGAGGGAAATAAGCACAAGAGATGAAAGGTCCAGCAGGGTTAAAATACCGAAATCCTCAACAGTGAAAAAATCCGGATTAGTGTACAGGGGGATCAGAATGAACCCGACCACCTTGACAGCCATGTTTCCCAATCCGTAAACCAGACTGTCTTTCGAGGATTGTTTAATTGCTTTTAACATTACTGTTACCGGTCCATGTCGATTTTCTGCAACGATTGCTTAATATTCTGCTTATCTGTCGAAGATAATTGATCCTGTTTTTCAGCGTACACAATGTAATAGCGTGGATATACTCTTCTTAACAGTGATCTTATACCAAATGAGCTATCGTATGACTTCCAATTTTCGCAGTCTTTTATTAACCATCCCGTCCTGTCGAGCAGATGATTGAACTGCCTTACTGAAAACTCATGATAATGGCAATCGTATTTTTCCTTATAATTCCAGTATTCAGAAGCGAACCACAATCTCAGAGGCACTGAAGCTATTAATTTCCCACAGGCTGAATTTAAAAGATTAAATGGTGCGAACTGATGTTCAAATATCTCAAATGCTGTAATATTCCTGTAATCTTTAACAACGGAATATTCAATATCAAGATCCTGCCCGGTGGTATTTCTAATATTAAATCCTCCTTCCATTTTTAGAAAACGGGACAATTCATTTTCTTCTCCCAGATCCAGGATGACTTCACCGGCCGGGAAATGCTTACGGACAAAAGCCAGTGTCTTTTCAAATCTCTTCCGGCGTGCCCGGTTTGTTGCCATAAGCAGGAATACTTTTTGATTTTCAGTTATACAAAGAAACAGTTTCCTTGTTAAGATTTGAGATCTTCAAAAGTTTTTATCAGGTTTTCCTTGAAATTTCCTGTATTCAGTTCGTTTACAACGGCATTGTAACCATTACGGCCCATCTCCCGGCGCAGATTATCATCCATCAGGAGCGTAATAATTGCTTCTTCAAATTCTTCAAGGTCACTGAATATTAACCCGCATTTGTATTTTTCAATAAGATTTTTCTGTGGTCTGCAGTCAGAAGCTACAACAGGGCGGCTTCCAAACATATAATCGTATATTTTGTTTGCTACTCCTGAATCGTGCTGCGGATTTTTCAGAAACGGAGCAAGGCAGATATCGCTTATTTCCAGGTAATCAGGTAGTTCCCGGTAATTGATCCAGGGAATATAAGATACTTTTGATTTTATGTCGTTACTGCCGGTCACCCTGAAAAACCTTTTCCTGTCTTTCTTATCAACCGGACCTGCAATCATTAAACGGACATTAATTGCCTTACCCTGCAGTTTTCTGAAAACCTCAAGCGCATCAAATATACCCCTTCGCTCGGCAACAGTTCCGAAATAAAAGAGCAATGGTGCTTTTTCAGAAAACGGGAAAGCAAGCTTCGTCTTTTCTTTAGTTGCAATTATCTGTTCAAGGTCAGGAACATTGGGGAAAACGCAGAAATTATCGGGTAAAAGAGATGCGTAACTCTTAAGAAGCTCATCCCTGAACTCCCTGCTGAGGACAATTATTTTCCGTGCATAACGAAGCAGTTTCTCCTCTTTCTCTTTCCATAAATGAGGCCTTGAGACCAGTGATCTAAGAAATCCCTTTGTCCAGTTGTATGTAGTAACTGCATAAGAATAATTCTCGTGAAGATCCAGTATAAGAGGTATCTTCCTTCCTGACCTTACAATTCCGCGATGAGATGGCTCTGACATATACAGATCGTGCACATGAAGAGCTTCAATATTGTAAATTGATATAAACCTGCTGATGTTGAGCGCCCAGAACCACTCATAGACCGGGATAAGGTTCTGGAAAAAGAAAAGGAGATCCTTAATTTTTCTGTTAAGAGTGATCCTCTTCACAACAATACCCGATACCGGATCACTGTAGTATCTGCCAAAATCAAGGCATAATATAAATAATTCGTGTTTTTGTTCCTTCAGAATGGTTATCTCCCTGATCACCCTGTTATCATTATTCAGGTCGTTGTCGACTACAATACCTATCTTCATCTCTGTCTAAGTGCTACAGGTTTTTTTTCTTATCAGAGATGCCAGTTGCCGGGTCAGATACTCTTTGCTGTATGTTCCGGGCAGGTCTTTTATATAAAGCTGAGGATTGGCTGAAACGTCATTCAGGTACCGGGAAATATTTTCCTTATCGTCATAGGAAAAGGCAGCACCATGTCCTGTCTTTTTAAGTATTTCCGCAGCATCTCCGTCCGTCGGGCCAAGGCAGATAACAGGTTTTCCGGAGGCCAGATATTCAAAGAGTTTCCCGGTTATGATGCACTTATTCCCCGGGTGGTCAGGGATAATAAGAAGCAGAATGGTTGATTCGAGCATATATCTGACAGCCTCCTGGTGGTTCACATAAGGGATGACTTCAGTATGAGAGGGCGGAAAAGATATCCGGATCTTTTCCTTCTGTTTTTCTGAAACAGCACCGATAAACCGGAGTTTGAAATTTCTGCCGTTTTCATGAAAAACTTTTAATGCGTTCAGCAGGCCACTTACCGGGTAAGCATCGGAGAGGGTTCCGATGTAGGAAATGGTGAATATTTCAGGGACGCCGGGAGAGATCCCACTGAAATCTTCCTGATCAAAGCCATTGTAAATAATTCCGGTTTTCTCTTTTGTTCCCGGTACTTTCAATTCAAAAAGTTCTCTGAGTGATTCTCCGACCGTTATTATCCCGTCTGCTGACCTGAGGACTCTCTTCTCATATCCCGAATCGATTTTGCGTGACAGCCATAGCGGGTAAAACTCCCTGTAGTAATAGATATCGGTCCAGGGATCACGCAGATCGGCAATCCATTTAATATCAGGCAGCTTTTTTTTCAGGCGCAGGCCGATCAGTTGTGTTGAGTGGGGCGGGCTTGTTGTAATAATGGTACTAATATTTTCTTCCCGAATTAACCCGAGCGCTTTTCTGAATGCAAATCTGTTCCATCCTCTGCGTGGATCGGGGATGAGGAAGTTGCCACGTACAAACTTAAGCAGTTTGCCTTTGCAGGAATAATCTGACCCTTTGGCAAATCCGGCCGCAG
Source organism: uncultured Rikenellaceae bacterium (assembly GCA_964633195.1). Classification (GTDB taxonomy): domain Bacteria; phylum Bacteroidota; class Bacteroidia; order Bacteroidales; family VadinHA17; genus LD21. The sequence continues at coordinate 13,926 of CAZWFL010000038.1, forward strand.
GGATACTGGATTTGTCTCTTGAGAAGAGTCTGAAAAAATTTTGAGCAGGAGTTTTATATACCTTAAGAGTTACGGGGATTTCTTTTTCGAGTGAATTATCCGGGACAGGGTAGGCTGCATATTCGGGATCAACTGTAAGAATAACCGGTTCGAGGCCATGCAGGGGCAGATATTTAGCAAATTTAAGCCACCGCTGTACTCCGGCACCTCCGCCAGGTGGCCAGTAATAGGTTATTATCAGGACCTTGTTCATCCTGTCAGGTTTTTAGCAGGGTGCTGATATTGACTTTTTCTGATATTATCTCTTTCAGGTTTGATATATTAACGCGTTCCTGGAGCATCGAGTCACGATACCTTATTGTTACTGTATTGTCAATGAGTGTCTGATGGTCGACGGTTATGCAGTAAGGTGTTCCGATAGCATCCTGGCGTCTGTAGCGCCTCCCGATGGAGTCTTTATCATCGAACTGGCAGTTGAAGTCAAACCGAAGATCTTTTATGATCTTTTCAGCTATATCCGGCAATCCGTCCTTCTTGACGAGCGGCATCACCGCCAGCTTAACCGGAGCGAGGAATGATGGGAGCCTGAGAACGACCCGTGTGTCGGATAACCCATCCTCCTTCTTTATCTGCTCCTCAGTCAGCGCCGCTGATATTACCTGCAGGAAGGTCCTGTCGAGTCCTATTGAGGTCTCAACCACATAAGGTATATATGAGAGCCCTTTTTCGGGATCGAAGTACTGCATCTTTTTTCCGCTGTATTCCTGATGCTGTTTAAGATCAAAATCGGTGCGTGAATGAATTCCTTCCACCTCCTTGAACCCGAAGGGGAAACGGAATTCGATATCTGTCGCTGCATTTGCGTAATGGGCGAGTTTTGTATGATCGCGGAAGCGGTAATTATCATCTCCGAAACCAAGAGCCTTGTGCCATTTCATCCTTATATCCTTCCAATAAGTAAACCATTCCATTTCGGTTCCGGGCTCCACAAAGAATTGCATCTCCATCTGCTCAAACTCTCTCATCCTGAAAATGAACTGCCTGGCAACTATCTCGTTGCGAAATGCTTTCCCGCACTGTGCTATTCCAAAGGGGACCTTCATCCTTCCGGTTTTCTGAACATTCAGGAAATTTACGAAGATACCCTGTGCTGTTTCCGGTCTCAGGAAAATTCTGCTTGCTCCTTCAGCAGTGGATCCCATCTCAGTTGAGAACATTAGGTTGAACTGCCTCACGTCGGTCCAGTTACGGCTTCCCGATACAGGGCATACGATCTCACAGTCGATAATTATTTTCTTAAGTTCTGCCAGATCGTTGTTATTCATGGCCGAGTCAAACCTTGCTTCTGTTTCGTCTATTCTGGCCTGGTTTGCGAGAACACGCTGGTTGGTCTCCCTGAATTTCTTCTCATCGAAAGCATCTCCAAACCGCTCCCTGGCTTTCTCCACCTCTTTAGTAATCTTCTCCCCGGTCTTTGCAATATGTTCTTCTATAAGCATATCGGCACGATATCTCTTTTTGGAGTCTTTGTTGTCGATAAGCGGGTCATTGAAGGCATCGACATGGCCGGAAGCTTTCCAGATTGAAGGATGCATGAAGATAGCTGAATCTAAACCGACAACATTTTCGTGTATCAGCACCATGCTGTCCCACCAGTATTTCCTGATGTTGTTTTTGAGCTCCACCCCGTATTGCCCGTAATCATAAACAGCATTCAGACCATCGTAAATTTCGCTGGACGGGAATACGTATCCATATTCTTTGCAATGAGATACCAGTTTCTTAAAGTGATCTTCCTGAGCCATAACACAATTTAGTTAACTTTAGCGGAAGGCAAAAGTAAATCAAAAACTTTGGTTTAGCAAAGGTGATAGCTGAGATGGGGCAAACTGCGGAAGGCGGCAAAACTTATTTTTATATCTTTACGATTCATTCTTTGACTGATATATGAAGAAGCGGACGGACTTTCTGGTTATAGGATCGGGGATTGCAGGACTTATGTTTGCCTTAAAGGCAGCAAGGTTTGGAAGGGTTACCATCGTGACTAAAGCTGCAATTGAAGATACCAATACACATTACGCCCAGGGAGGTATTGCTGCGGTCCTGAGAGAGCCTGACAATTTTGAGAAACATATCAGCGACACCCTCATCGCCGGCAACGGAATAAGTGACGAACAGGTTGTAAGGATGGTGGTCAGCGAAGCTCCTGAAAGGATCAGGGATCTTATTGAAATGGGTGTCCCCTTTGATGTTAATGAAAAAGGCGCCTATGATCTCGCACGCGAAGGGGGACATTCTGAGCAAAGGATACTGCATGCCAGGGACAAAACAGGTGAGGTTATTCAAAAAACCTTGGTCGGGCGCGTAAGGGAGAATCCGGATATCGAGATCTGCGAGAATCATTTTGCCATTGAGATACTTACCCAGCACCATATGGGGGTGAAGGTCAAGAAGAATTTTCCCGGTATAGAATGTTACGGAGCATATGTAGCTGATCTGGTCAATCAGAAGGTTATTACTTTACTCTCGAAGATAACTGTGATAGCAACCGGAGGGATGGGAAATGCATATCTTACAACCACCAATCCGGAAATAGCCACAGGTGATGGAGTGGCAATGGTCTACAGGGCAAAGGGGAGAGTTGAGAACATGGAGTTTGTTCAGTTCCATCCGACTTCATTTTATGATCCCGACAGAAGGCCTTCATTTCTGATTACCGAAGCCCTGAGGGGATTCGGGGCGGTACTTAAAAACGTGGCCGGGGAGAGGTTCATGAACAGATACGACAGCAGGGGCTCCCTTGCACCAAGAGATATAGTAGCCAGGGCGATAGACAATGAGATGAAGATATGGGGCGATGATCATGTATGGCTCGACTGCACCCATCTCGATCCGGAACAGTTGATAGACCATTTCCCCAATGTATATGAACATTGCCTTTCGAGAGGGATTGATATAACGAAAGAGATGATACCGGTAATTCCTGCGGCTCATTATTCCTGCGGAGGTATAAAGGTTGATATGGAGGGCCAGAGTAGTATTAAGAGGCTGTATGCCATCGGTGAAGTATCCTCGACCGGATTGCACGGGGCCAACAGACTGGCATCCAACTCGCTGGCCGAAGCAGCAGTATATGCTCACCGGGCCGCGGTCCATGCCGGAGAGCTGCTGGGTGAGTCTGCAATTGAAGAGAATTTACCTGACTGGGATTACAAAGGCACCACCCACCTCGAGGAAATGGTGCTGATTACTCAAAGCACCAAGGAGTTACAGATGATACTGAGCAACTACGTTGGAATCGTAAGGTCCGACCTGAGACTTGAAAGGGCACTGGTAAGGCTTGAGATACTTTACAATGAGACCGAGAGCCTCTATAAAAAATCACTGATCTCAAAAAAGATATGTGAACTCAGGAACCTGATAAATGTGGGGTATCTTATCATAAAAATGGCACAGAGAAGGAGAGAAAGTATTGGCCTGCACTATTCAATAGATCATCCCAAGGGGAGTATAACAGAATTTTAATCTTATATGCAGCATGGTACACCTTGAATCGGGATTCAAAGGGAAAAACAGTTTGTGGAGGTATATAATAATGTTTGTTGCGGTACTCGTGGCTGCCAATACCATTGGAGCAATACCACTTATCATATCCATAACAGGGAAGGCTGCAACAGACCCTTCAGTCATTTCCGAACTTGCAGCCAATCCGAACGACTTCACCGTTCTTGGTCTTGATCCTAACCTGAGTTTCATGATGATGCTATTCCCTTTTGTGGCCGGGCTGGCAGCTTTCTGTCTGCTTGTCCGGCCCCTTCATGAAAGAACGCTGATGGAAACAATAAACGGCAGAAAAAGGTTCAGATGGAGCCGTTTCTTTATCTCGGGTCTTGTATGGATAGTGTTATCTGTCATTTATCTGATAATTTATCTCAAAGTTGATCCGTCAAACTTCTCGCTTAACTCACCTCCGGTGAAGACTCTTTTAATCCTGGTAATAATTTCCCTTGTCTTCATACCTTTCCAGGCCGCTTTTGAAGAGGTGCTTTTCAGGGGATATCTTATGCAGGGATTTGCAGTTCTCTTCAGGAACAGATGGCTGCCGGTAATTTTGACCTCATTGTTTTTCGGACTGATGCACGCGTTCAATCCTGAAGTTAAGGAGTTTGGATTTTTTACAATGATACCTCAGTATATTGTGTTCGGACTTGTTTTCGGGATCATGGCGGTTGCTGACGATGGTATAGAATCAGCCATTGGGGCACATACGGCAAATAATATATTCCTGTGTATAATGGTTACACACAAATCATCTGCCCTGCAGACCTCTGCTGTTTATGAGCAGCTTAACATTTTTCCGTGGGGAGAATTCGTGGCCCTGTTAATAACAGGAATTTTGTTCATAATTATTCTGGGAGTACTATTCAAATGGAAGGATATGTCAATACTGACTGGAAAAATATCCGCTGCGGAAGAGATTGCTGTTGAGGAGGATAATAAGACGGGGTTTTACAGTGAGTAGACAGAACTCCTGTCATCCGTTCTGAAATCACCCCAATTCTCTTTTATTTGATTAATGATATCAGCTACTTCCCCGGCTTCGGTGGTTGTAAGCAGTTTAAGCCGTGTTTGTTTAAAGCCGGGTATCCCCTTGAAATAGTTTGAAAGATGGCGCCGCATTTCAAATATTGCTCTTTTCCCTTCCTTGAATTCAAGGGATTTTGAAAGGTGGAAGAGGGCAATATCAGTTTTTTCTGAAACGTTTGGTTCGGGGAGAAGCTCGCCGGTACTGAGATAATGCCTGATATCCCTGAAGATCCATGGTCTGCCAACAGCGGCACGGCCAATCATTATCCCATCAACACCATACCTGCTGAACATCTCCTTTGCCTTCGCCGGTCCGTTAACATCACCATTACCTATAACAGGAATTTTTATCCTCGGATTAGCCTTCACTGCTCCGATAAGTGTCCAGTCGGCTTCCCCTTTGTACATCTGGGATCGTGTTCTCCCATGAATTGTAATTGCTTTGATACCGGCATCCTGCAGCCTTTCGGCAACCTCCTCAATGTTTTTATTGTCCTCGTCCCAGCCCAGCCTGGTTTTTACTGTAACGGGCAATTTGACAGCTCTTACAACCGCTTCAGTCATCTCAACCATGAGAGGGATGTTCCTGAGCATTCCTGCTCCGGCACCCCTGTTGGCAATCTTTTTCACCGGACAGCCGAAATTTATATCAATAAGATCGGGATCTGCAGCTTCGGCAATAAGGGCTGCTTCAATCATGGCGCCAACAACATGACCATACAGCTGTATACCCATAGGTCTTTCATGGTCGCCCATATCGAGCTTTTTAATGCTCTTTTCACCCTCCCTGATCAGCCCGTCGGATGAGATGAATTCCGTATACATAAAATCAGCTCCTGACATCTTACACACCGTCCTGAAAGAAGGATCGGTCACATCTTCCATCGGAGCAAGGAACAATGGGAAATCCCCCAGCGATATGTTACCTATGGTCAAATCTGAATATTAAAGAGATCTGGCAGTTAATCTGAATAACGGTCAGGACCAGTTAGTATTGTCTGTTTCTGATCGGACTTCAGACGGATTGAGTTCATTTTTTCTGTAGAAGTAAACAAGACCATAATTCTCGCTTTCTAAAATCCTTCTCTCTTCGGGAAGAGTGCTGTGGCTGTTTTCAACCTCGTTCCAAATCTGTACAATTATTTCGTCGGCTTCCTTTCTCAGCTCATTGTTTTTATGGGTGTAATCCTGGGTTCTTTTGGCCAGGGCCTTGTTCTGATTATAAGCTTCAAGGAAATTCTGGTATCTCACCTTCACCACCGCTATTGTCGGGTTGGTGATCGGGCATCCTCCCTTTCTTATTCTGTACTCTTCCCCTTCTATTATTCTCTTTCCCCAGCTTATAAGCTCATTTTCAGTGTTGAGCGACGGAACTGTTGCATCGTTGGTTGCCAGTCCGTAAAAAGCCCTGATGTCAGCCGGCAGATCACCCCTGAAGACAGCCATATTCATTACCCTGATAAAATGAGTCAGATAGACCCTCGCTTTTCTAACTGTTTCACTGTAGTCACGACTTTTATTATACTGCGATGCCATCGATTGTCTGTGAAGCTGAATGCCCTGTTCAAAATGAGGCAGAAACCTCTGCAGCCTTACTATCGTTTTCGGTGAAAAGGCCATTTTTTGAGGGGGCATCTCTTTCCCCTTTTCAAGCGCTATCCTCATTGCCCTGATACGGGCAGCATCGGTGTTTGGTAATCTTCTGTATGGCATGACTTAAAAACAGTTAATATCGTGTTAATAACATTTGCGAATATAAAAAATATTTGTTAATATCAGTTGCCCTTCGCAAAATAATCACATTGATTATGAATTTGTTTTGTAAATATGTTTTTTTGGCGGAATTGTTGAAAACCTTAACAAACCCCTCTTGAGGCCTTATACGTCAGGATTACTCAAATGTTTCATAAAAATTGTGTCAGATCTGATTATTTTTTGATGGTTATTGGTTTAATTGGACGGGAGTTGTATTTTAGTGAAATATAACTTTAAGTAAACAAAAATCAAAGGTATGTTTAAGAGCAGCGTATATACAAAAAGAAGAGAGAGACTTCACGGTCTCATGAAATCGGGGATAGCACTATTTATCGGGAACGACGAGTCTCCAATGAATTATCCGGCTAACACTTATCATTTCAGGCAGGACAGTGATTTTCTATACTTCTTCGGGCTTGATCTTCCTGGTTTTACCGGATTGATGGATTTTGATACCGGGAAAGACCGGATATTTGGAAATGAGTTTGATCTGGATGATATTATCTGGATGGGCCCTCAGCCCTCTGTGGCAGAGCTGGCGGCAAGATGTGGTGTTGTTAACACTGGTTCGCCGGCCGAACTTGATAAGATTACAGGAGATGCAGTTTCAAAAAAGAGACGTGTTCATTTTCTGCCACCCTACCGGGGAGAATCGAAAATGAAGCTTGGATCGTTACTAAAGGAGAATCCCTGCAAGATGAAAACACTGGCCTCTCCCGATCTCATTAAAGCGGTGGTGTCGATGCGTTCAATCAAGGAAGAGATAGAAATTGAGGAAATAGAAAAGGCGCTTGAAATCGCTCATGACATGCATGTAACGGCAATGAAGATGTGCAGGCCTGGAGTCAGGGAACAGGAGATATTCGGAACAATTGAAGGGATTGCACTGTCGAAGGGATGCGGCACGTCATTCCCGATAATTCTCAGCATGGACGGGCAGACGCTGCATAATCATTCTCACGATAACATTTTGAAAAAAGGAAGGATGATGGTAACCGACGCGGGGGCTGAATCAGCGTTGCACTATTCCTCGGACATTACACGCACAACCCCTGTCGGAGGTAAATTCAATACAAAACAGAAAGAGATTTACGAGATAGTGCTTAAAGCTGTTACGGAATCTGTCAAAGCAGCAAAACCAGGCATCTCAAACCTCGACGTTCACCTTAATGCCTGCAGAATAATTGTCTCGGGTCTGAAGGAGCTTGGCCTGATGAAGGGAGATATTGATGAAGCGGTAAGGGCTGGTGCACATGCACTCTTTATGCCGCACGGACTTGGTCACATGATGGGGCTCGATGTGCATGATATGGAATCACTGGGAGAGAATTACATCGGTTACAGCGAAGAGGTGAAACGCAGCGACCAGTTCGGGCTCGCCTTCCTTCGTTTTGCCCTTCCCTACAGACCCGGGCATGTTCTTACGATGGAACCGGGATGTTATTTCATTCCTGAACTTATTGAAAGATGGCGGTCATCTGAAAAATTCACGGAATTCATCAATTACGGAAAGATTGAGAGTTACATGGAAATAGGAGGAGTCAGGATTGAAGATGATATACTGATTACATCCAAGGGCAGCAGAGTTCTTGGCAAACCGATACCAAAAACCGTTAAGGAGATCGAGGCCCTCTGCTCACAGTGATATGGCCGCACTCTATGCCATAAGCGATATTCACGGATGCTTCACACCATTTCATGAGCTGGTGGTCAATATTCTCAGGCTTAGGAAAAGTGACAGACTTATACTGCTCGGCGATTATATCGACAGGGGTAACCAGAGCAGGGAGGTGATTGATTTTATAATGGACCTTATTGCATCGGGATTTAATGTGACGCCCCTGAAAGGCAATCACGAGCTGATGCTTACCGAAGCTTTACATAATCCCGTAACACTGCCCCTCTGGATGATGAACAGCGGACAGACCACCCTTCAGAGCTTTGGTGCAGATAGTATCAGGGATATCCCGCCTGAGTATATTGAGTTTATTGAGGGACTCGGGTATTATCATAAGAGCGGCGACTTCATCTTTGTTCATGCCGGCTTCAACGATAACCTGGAAGATCCGTTTTCAGACAGATACACGATGGTCTGGGAGTCTGGATTCAAATACAAAAATCCCCTTTTGTCAGACTTCACGATAATACATGGCCACAGGCCGAAAAATCTGGCGTATATTGAAAAACAAATAAGGGAGAAATCAAAGGTTATACCCATAGATTCAGGGTGTGTTTACGGGAAAGCGATGGGGTATGGATTTCTTTCAGCCCTGGAGGTGAACTCAATGAATTTGATATCTGTCCCCTGTGATCAGTAGGCTTTATAGTATTCCCTGTTAAGTCTGGCAATATTGGTCAGCCTGATATCTTTAGGGCACTCCGCTTCGCAGGCCCCTGTATTTGAGCAGTTACCGAATCCAAGTTCATCCATTTTTTCAACCATTACCCTCACTCTCTCCTTAGCCTCAACCCTTCCCTGGGGCAGAAGAGCGAGCTGTGAGATCTTTGCCGAAATAAAGAGCATGGCAGAAGCATTTTTACAGGCCGCCACACATGTCCCGCATCCTATGCATATTCCGGCTTCAAAAGCTCTTTCGGCATTCTCCTTTCTTACAGGGATTGAGTTTGCTTCAGGTGCTCCTCCTGTATCAACTGAAATAAAACCGCCCGCCTGGATAAGCTCGTCAAAGGTACTTCTGTCAACCACCAGGTCCTTCAGTACGGGGAAGGCTTTAGATCTCCAAGGCTCAACGGTTATTGTGTCACCATCTTTAAAAACACTCATGCTTAACTGGCAAGTGGTCACTCCTTTCCGGGGACCATTGGGCCTTCCGTTGATGAATAACCCACACATTCCGCAGATGCCTTCCCGGCAATCACTGTCAAAGGCAACCGGATCAATGTTCTCCCTGATAAGTTTCTCATTAAGATAGTCGAGCATCTCAAGAAAAGCCATCTCCGAAGAGACCCCGTCAAGATTGTATGTAACAAATTTCCCTTTATCATCTTTACTCTTCTGCCGCCAGATGTTCAGTCTTATATTCATATCATAAAAATTGGATAATCAGTAATCAATACTATTTGTAACTCCTTTGTGCAGGCTTCACGTATTCAAAATTAAGCTCTTCCCTGTGAAGCACAGGATCTGTAGTATCGCCGGTATATTCCCACGCGGCTACATAGGAGTAGTTATCATCATCTCTTATTGGTTCACCATCTTCAGTCTGATACTCCTCACGAAAGTGTGCACCACACGATTCATTACGGTTGAGGGCATCTATGACAATCAATCTTGCAAGATCGAAGAAATCGGCTATCCGGTTAGCTTTCTCGAGCTCATGATTAAGTTCATTTAATCCGCCCGCCACCTTAACATCCTTCCAGAATTCCTCCCTGAGTTCACTTATAAGCGACAGAGCTTTTTTTAATCCTTCCTCATTCCGTTTCATGCCGGAATAAGTCCAGAGAATATTACCCAGTCTTTTATGGAAAGATGTTGGAGTCTGGGTCCCCTTAATTGCAAGCAGCCTGTTTAACTTCTCCCTTACACTTTTTTCCGATTCATCAAATTCCGGTGTATCCACAGCTATGCGCGGGACTTTGATCTGGTCAGCCAGGTAATCTCCGATGGTGACAGGCAGAATAAAATATCCATCACCTGAACATTGCATAAGGGAACTTGCCCCGAGACGGTTGGCCCCATGGTCCGAGAAATTGGCTTCCCCAATGGCATACAATCCCGGGATGGTTGTCATCAGGTTATAATCAACCCATAACCCTCCCATTGTATAGTGGGAAGCCGGGTAAATACGCATAGGTTCTTCATAGGGGTTTATTCCCGTTATTTTAGTGTACAGGTCAAAAAGGTTGCCATATTTGGCAGCGATGGCATCTTTACCCTGAGTGCTGAGAGCGTCCCGGAAATCAAGATATACGGATAATCCTGTTTCTCCGACGCCAAATCCCTCATCGCATCTTTCTTTGGCGGCCCTGGAAGCAACATCCCGTGGAACAAGATTCCCGAAAGCAGGGTATTTGCGTTCAAGATAGTAATCTCTTTCTTCTTCATTTATCCGGTTTGCCGGTCTTTTATCCCCTTTTATTTTTGGCACCCATACTCTTCCGTCATTTCTGAGGGATTCAGACATGAGCGTGAGTTTCGACTGGTATTCATTGAGAACGGGTATACTTGTAGGATGGATCTGGGCCATGCTCGGATTAGCCATAAGCGCTCCCTTCCTGTATGCGGCCATTGCTGCACTGCCGTTTGAATTGATTGCCAGGGTTGAGAGGTAATATATGGTTCCGAATCCTCCGGTGGCAAATACAACCGCATGTGCTGAATGCCTTTCAATATCTCCTGTTATAAGGTTTCTTGTTATAATGCCCCGGGCTCTGCCCTCCATAACAACCAGGTCGAGCATATCCCGTCGCGGGTATATTTTTGCCCTGCCGGCCTTAACCTGTCTCATCAGTGCCTGGTAAGCAGCAAGAGTGCATTGCTGACCAGTCTGGCCCTGTGCATAAAAAGTCCTTGAAACCTGAACCCCACCGAATGAACGGTTTGAGAGATAACCGCTGTATTCTCTCGCAAATGGCACACCCTGTGCCACATACTGATCAATAATCCTGTTGCTGACTTCAGCAGCCCGGTAGACATTGGCCTCTCTGGAGCGAAAATCACCACCCTTGATCATATCATAGAAAAGCCTGAAATTGCTGTCAGAATCATTCTTGTAATTCTTGGCAGCATTGATCCCTCCCTGTGAAGCTATTGAGTGTGCCCTGCGAGATGAATCCTGAAATACAAAAACCCTGACATTATATCCCAGTTCCGCAAGAGTTGCAGCTGCAGATGCTCCCGCCGCTCCGGCACCAACAACAATTATGTCAAGTTTCTTTTTATTTGCCGGACTAACCAGCCTGACCGAGGCCTGATGCCTTGTCCATTTTTCCTGCAACGGTCCTTCCGGTATTTTTGCGTCAAGTTTTATCATTTCATTAGATTTTTCGATTATTAACCAAGCCAGATTATTAGAGAGATTGATGCAAAACCGGCCGGAATGAGAACAGAATAGATCACAGCCGCAATATTAACTACCGGAGTCCATATCCTGTGGTTGAGTCCCAGCGTCTGAAAAGCCGATGTAAAGGCATGATAAAGATGAAGGCCGAGGAGCGCGAAGCAGACCAGATAAATGTAATTGTATAAAGGTATGCTGAAGAGGTTGTGGGCTACCGAATAAAAATCTTCCGGATCACCGGGTACCAGCCCCAGCCTGATGAAGTAAAAATTGAAAAAATGAAGTATAAGAAATATCAGTACCGACGATCCTGTCCAGATCATGAATTTTGAAAAGAAGGAAGTATCGGATTTAATCCTTACAGCATAACCTGTGGGCCTTGCCAGCCAGTTGGAAATCTGAATATATATCCCATAAGAGATGTGAACAAGAAGGGACAGTAAAAGAACTATCTCAAATATCTTTATCAGCGGGAAGCTGGCCATGAAGTGGGCCGCTTTGTTGAATGGCTCCGGATCGTTCCTTAAAAGCATAAGGTTTATATAAAGATGCACGGGAAGGAACAATAGCAGAAAAAGCCCGGCAAGAGCCATTACAAACTTCTTTGAAACAGAAGAAAATAAGATTTTATACATTGATTATTAGGTATTTATAGATTTATCTCCTGATTTCGCCAATCTCTCACTAAATATAAGTTTAATAAATTATAATATCAATATCTTTGATCATCTGCCTTGTTCAAATTTTTGGTCATTTATTGATTATTATATTGGTGGTGAGAAAAATATTTAAATACAAAGGAGGGAAAATCAGTTTCACCGAATCGGGGAAAGGGAAGGTGATCGTTCTGTTGCACGGTTACCTTGAAACGCTTGAAATCTGGTCTGATTTTGCCGCAGCACTCTCTTCGAGATATCATATTATTTGCATCGACCTGCCCGGGCACGGGTTGTCGGATATTTACAGCAAGACTCATACGATGGAGTTCATGGCTGAGGCCGTTAAGGAACTTCTTGAAGCGAAAGGTATCGGAAAGGCATGTATAACAGGTCACTCTCTGGGAGGATATGTTGCCCTTGCTTTCCTGGAGCTTTTCCCCGGGTACCTCTCCGGCTATTGCCTGTTCCATTCGCATCCTTTTGCAGACGTTCCTGAAGCCCTTGAAAAGAGAGAAAGGGAGATAAAACTGGTAAAGGGCGGAAAGAAAGACTTAATGTATCCCGATAATATTATTATGATGTTTGCCGAAAAGAACAGGGATGCATTTCCGGAAGCACTGAAACGGTTGAGGGAGATCGCATCCGGTATCTCCGGCGACGGTATAATTGCGGTTCTGCGGGGCATGATGGCCAGGCCGTCGCGACTCTGCCTGATGGAGGAGGGCAGGGTTCCCTGCCTCTGGATCCTTGGTAAAATGGATAGTTACATACCCTGCAGGGCGGTGCAGGAAAGAGTTGTTCTTCCGCCAAATGCAGAAGTGGTGGTTTTAAATGAATCCGGACATATAGGGTTTATTGAAGAGCCGGAACTGTCGGAAGAGCATCTGAGCCGGTTTGTTGAGATGCTAAATTAACTCATAATCACGCAGAAGCCACATCAGGATTTGTTCAGATAGTTGATCGCATATTTCAGGGTGGTGTCAATCTGTTCCCAGACGGGGTAGAATCCTTTATTGTCAAGAATATTACGGGCTATGTATGCTTTAATCTGTGTATGTATTATCCTGCCCGAGACTCTTAATCCTTCAGTATCACGTGAAATGCCGGCTGACTCTGCGAAACGGATGAATTGATCCAGAAGGCCTAGGTTATCAAGATAAGTTTCCAGCTCCCTTGTCCTCGTGTATTTTCTGAGGACCTCTCTGTGCTGCTCGGTAAATTTGAGGGCAAACTGATAAATGAAAGGCCGTACTCTGACAAAATAGGCTGAAACGCCTGTTGTATCTACAGGTACAAAAACATCGGGCATTATGCCTCCTCCACCGTAAACTATACGGCCACCGGGTGTGACAAATTTGAGAGAGTCGGGGAACTGGATACTGTCTGAAATACCCAGTTCACCTCTTTGGAACCTGAGGTTAAGGTCATCAAAATATTCGTCGAATCCGTTGTTATATGGTTTTTGTATAGATCTCCCGGTAGGTGTATAGTACCGTGCTATTGTAAGTCTCATTCCCGAGCCGTCGGAGAACTGGATCGGCTCCTGTACCATCCCCTTCCCGAAGGAGCGTCTGCCTACTATTGTACCCCTGTCGTTATCCTGTATGGCTCCCGCGATAATCTCGCTTGCCGAAGCGCTGTATTCATCAATAAGAATCACAAGCTCTCCCGTTTCAAACTCCCCTTTCCCGGTTGCCCTTGCTTCATTCCGCGGCTGAGCCCTTCCCTGGGTATAGACTATCAGCTGGCCCGCTTTCAGGAACTGATTGGCAATCTGAATGGCAGCATCCATAACACCTCCGGAGTTGCCCCTGAGATCAAGAATCAGCCTGTTCATTCCCTCATTCTTAAGTTCTCTGAGACCCTTCATGAACTCCTCATAGGTGGTCATGGCAAAATTGTTTATACGGATATAGCCTGTATGTTCATTTACCATATAGCTGACATCAACACTGGTAATAGGGATCTTGTCCCTTGTTATTTCAAACGGAATGAGATCTTTATGACCCCTACGGAGTACTTTAACCGTGACCGTGGTTCCCCTCGGACCTTTGAGCATACCCATCACCTGTTCATCACTTATCCTATTCCCGGCAACAAGCGAATCATTCACATAGATAATCTTATCGCCGGGGAGGAGACCAAGCTTCTCAGAGGGACCTCCGGGTATGGTTCCGATAACAAGAATGGTATCTGCCAGAATGTTGAAGGATATTCCTATACCGTCGAAATTGCCCTGCAAAGGTTCATTCGCCCTTGCCAGTTCACGTGCGGGAATATATACACTGTGGGGATCGAGGTTTTTTAGTATTGCCGGAATGGCAGCTTCAACCAAATCTTTCCTGTCAATTGAATCGACATAATCAGATTCGATGAAGTTGAGGATATTCGTTATTTTATCACTTCTGGGCCTTATACCCGTATTCTGCGTAATCAGATTCTGCTTCGGGAGATATATTCCGATTAAAATTCCACCAGCCAGGGTCAATGCCAGTAAAACCGGAAGTAATGTGCTCCTGTTTGAATTATTGTACCTCATAAGTATCTTTCTCAGGATCGATATAAACAATCTCTATCCCGGCACGTTTCAGGAGTTCGAGACCGTCAGTCTTCTGGTAGCGGTTGCAGTAAACCACCCTCCTTATTCCCGACTGGATGATCAGCTTCGAACACTCCATGCAGGGAGATGTTGTAACATATAACGTGGAACAATCACTTGAATTGTTCGATTTTGCGACCTTCGTTATTGCATTCGCCTCGGCATGCAATACATATGGTTTTGTAATATTGTTTTCATCTTCGCAAACGTTCTCGAAACCTGCAGGAGTACCATTATAGCCATCCGAAATGATCATTTTCCCTTTTACGATAAGTGCTCCCACCTGCCTTCTTTTACAATATGAGTTCTGTGCCCATATCAGTGCCATTTCAAGATACCTCCTGTCGAATATCACCTGTTTTTCACCATATGGCCTCAGAATATCTTTCACTTTTCGCAGTTCAAATTATTGTACCAGAGGGGTCAAAGTTAATCATTCTAATATCTCCTAAGATCATTTTCCGGCAAAATTTTGGCAATTTGCCTGGTTATTCGTATATTTACGAAATACGTTGATGGCTTATACAATAAGCTTTAACCGATTAAATTAAAACTGAAATGTAATGGCACCCCCCAGAATGGAAGATTATACAGAGGATGATATCAGACTGGCCCGTTTCGCCAAGGCGCTCGGTCACCCGGCAAGGATATCGATAATGAGATATCTGGCATCGCTTAATACCTGTTGCTTTAATGAGATCTCCAAAGAATTGCCCATAGCAGACTCAACTGTCTCACAGCATATGTCAGAACTTAAAGAGGCGGGACTGATACAGGGGAGTTTTGAGCCGCCAAGAGTGAAGTATTGCATTAACATCGATAACTGGAAACGTGCAAAGGAATGCTTTAATGAATTTTTCTCCATGAGGATTGTTAAGGCTGAAAACAAAGAGCTTGTCTGACCAATTTATTTATGTGAAACTAACCGGGGATAAATGAGAACCACTAATCTGACTCTCTTATTTTTGTTGGCGATAGCAGCATTGGTAATTGTCTCAATAGCCGGTATAAGACCGAAGGACAACATGAGATTTGTTGCCGGAAATGAAATAATAAGCCAGTCCAGTGTATGTCCTCCCTTTTTTCTATATGATGAAGATGGAAACATTATTGATCCGGTGAATAATATCAATGCGGACAAACCTTATTCCCCGAGGCAGACCTGCGGGCAGTGCCACGATTATGACAAGATAACCGAAGGGTACCATTTTCAGCAGGGAAAGGATGAAATTTCATCTGACACATTTAATGAGCGGTATCAGTGGATCTCCTCTCCGGGTAATTATGGGGGCACCTGGTGTTCGCCTGCCCCGTTATACCGGTATCTCTCACCAAAAGAGAACACAACAGCCAGGACCATCGACATGACCTCATTTACTTTCATCACAGCAGGATGCGGGGAGTGTCATCCCGGAGGCGGACCTGCTGAATATGACCGCTCGGGTTTCAGATATGATAAGCACATGCTTGAAAAGGGATATGTGCCGGGTGGAGTTAATGATCTCGATGGTGATTATTATCAGGCCCGCTGGAGTGAGACGGGCGTTCTGGAGGCTGACTGCATGATATGCCATCAGCCCGGGTATGACAATAAGATCAGGAAACAACAGCTTAAGGTTCTGAATTTCAGATGGGCCCCGACTGCGGCTTCGGGACTGGCGGAAGTATCCGGATCGGTGGACAGTAAGACTCCTGTCACGGTAAGCTATGATATTTCACAATTTGATGCCTCCGGGAAACTCTCACCTCATATTGTAAGGGAGCCGCGTACAGAGGCATGCCTCTTCTGTCATGCACAGCCCGGATGGAAAAAACGGGGAGCCAACTACGATCCGCGGACAGATGTTCATCTCAGAGCCGGAATGAAATGTGTTGACTGTCATCCTGCCGGCTCAAAAGCTCTGGATGACAGGATAAATGATCGGGAGATGCACCAGTTCGCCAAGGGGGATGACCCTGGTGGAAAAGTGAGAAATGATCTCGATAACACTATCGCTGACTGCAATTACTGCCATACCAACGGTTATATGGGGGCGCCCGTTGCCCTGCACAGGGGGCTTCCCGATTTGCACCTCGATTACATCAGCTGCCAGACATGCCATATTCCTGAAAGGTTTGTAAAACCCGCCCAGGTTCAGGCCGGTGATGTAATAAACCCGGGGACCAAGATACCGAGCAAAGGCAAACATCTGTGGGTTTTTTATGGCCCCGATATGAAGTATTATAATCACTACGGCAATATGGGCATGATGGGATTTGATGACAAGCCCACCGACATCTTCAAACCCATCCTGGCGAAATACAATGGCAAGATTAGACCTGTCAACCGTGTGCACAGTGCCTGGCCGGGATTAGAAATTGAGGGGAAGCCGGGACTGATGCAACCAAAAATGAGCGATATCTACCAGATGTGGGAAGACCACCTCAATGACTCTTTAATTTACCCTGAGTTATCGCTTATTACCGACGACAACAACGACGGGGTTATTGAGATCAACAGCCCGGAGGAGATTGATGCACTGATATCAGCAGTAACATCGATGCTTAAGAAAACAAACTATCCAATGGAAGGCAAACGGGTAATATGGGCAATGAATGAAAGAGTCTATACTTCAGGTTCAGATTACTACACTATCGAAAAGGAGGATTGGGAAGCATCACCATATGCTAATGTTCATACATACAATCATGATGTATTCCCTGCCAGGGCAGGACTTGGAATTAACGGATGTACAGATTGCCACGCTCTTAACTCGGATTTTTTCTATGCGAGTATCGTTAAATATCCCTTTGGGGAAGATGGCATGCCTGTTTATGAACCTCAGTATAAGCGCCTGGGCATCAGCGCCTTAATGATCTGGCTGTCGGCTTTCAGAGAACAGATACTAAAAAGCTTCCAGTATCCTGCAATAGTATTTCTGTTCCTGACAATCCTGATATCAATAGCCGTATATTTCAACAGAAAGGAAAACTATCTGAAGATTAAACCTATTCATCTGCTTGGCGGATATGTTATTCTGATGGCACTGTTTGTAATTGTGTACCTGAAACCTGATGTTAATTCATTTGTTCTGCCGGAAAGGGTGTGGTTCGACACCAACCACTTCTTCCTGACTATCCTCGCGCTCGGCGCGGGAGTATTTACCTGGCTGAAGATGAGACAGGGAAGCGAAACAAAATCAGCATTGTACCTGCTTCAGGGAGTTTTCATGGTTCTGGCCCTGGTCTCAGGGTTCCTTATGATGATAAAATTTGAAGCGATCTACCCGATGATAAGGTTTGCTTATACACTGTATGACCTGGCAGTGGTCCTGAGTGTTATTGTAACTGTTTATTACTTTATCAGCAGGCAGTTCAAAGACCTGAAACCAGTTGAAGAATGAATTACCCTGCACCCATCCAGACTGAGTACCGACTACCCAGCACCCAGCACCCCCGCCTGACCGCTGACGCAGTCAGTCGGGCAGGCAGCACCCAGCACCCAGCACCTGTTTTTCTTGAACTTTAATTATTAAATTAACAACCGAGTAACTTAAAAACATAACATCATGCAACAATCAGTTGGTTTTATCGGAGGAGGAAGGGTTACAAGGATCCTTCTTCAGGGTTTTAAGAACAAGAATATTAATTTCGGAAAAGTTCTGGTAACGGATACCAATCCTGAAGTTCTTACAAACCTTAAGAAGCATTTCCCGGAAATTGAAACATCTGACGCTGCAGGGGCAGCCGGGCAGGATATTGTCTTTATTGCACTCCATCCGCCGGTGCTGATGGATACCCTCGAACTGGTTAAGGAAAGCACTAGAGCTGATGCAACAGTTATTTCACTGGCTCCGAAGATCAACCTTGAAAAGCTTGCGATGAAACTTCCTCAGGTAAGTAATATTGCAAGGCTGATCCCCAACGCAACATCCTGTATTAATGAAGGGTATAATCCTGTTACATTTTCATCAGGATTTGATCCTTCGCAGAAGAGTGTTATGCTCGATCTGCTGAAGAGCCTGGGTAGCACCTTTGAGGTTGCTGAAGAGAAGCTTGAGAGTTATGCGATAATATCAGCCATGCTTCCGACCTACTTCTGGTTCCAGTGGAAAGAGCTGGAAGAGATCGGGGAAAAAACCGGTCTCAGTCAGAAAGAGTGCCGCGATGCCGTTTATGAAACGATAAAGGCATCACTCGACATCATGTATAAATCCGGACTAACCGCTTCAGAAGTAATTGATCTGATCCCGGTAAAGCCGATAGGCGAGCATGAACAGCAGATAGCCGAAATTTACAGGACAAAGCTTCTGGGTTTATTCGATAAGATTAAACCCTAAGCAAAGCTAATTGTGCTTTTTAACTTCAGATAAATGTAATGATGTTTTACAGTTCGACTTCATTGAGCTTTATTGAGAAATTTGCAGGGAATGAACCTCATTTCGCCACTTTGGTAAAATCATGGTTTATAGTATTTGCTGCAGCGGTAATTTTGTGTTTCTTGGTTGGCGAAATAACCCGCAATTACAGCCAGACGGACAAGCTATGGAGCCTTATGCCGCTTATTTACGGTTGGATGGCTATAGCAAGCAATCCATCCTCAATAAGGTTATGGCTGATGGTTATGCTGGTTACTCTCTGGGGTCTGAGACTGAGCTATAATTTTTACAGGAAGGGAGGATACAGCCTGATCCCATGGAAAGGTGAGGAGGATTACCGATGGAAGATCATGAGGGAACATCCACTGTTAAATGGCCGGTTACGGTTTGGATTGTTTAATTTTCTCTTTATTTCATTTTATCAGCATCTTCTTATACTTCTCTTTTCATCTGCCTTTCTTTTTGCAGCAGGGGGGAACTCAGGCAGCCTTTCAATAACTGACTTTATTGCAGCCTGTTTTATGTTGTTTTTCATTATTCTCGAAACAGTTGCCGATAACCAGCAAATCAGGTTTCAGAAGGCAAAAAGGGGAATTGCAGGTGAAGGCGATGCATACTTAACATCCCTTAAGGAAGGATTCCTTTCGGAAGGGCTTTGGAAATATATACGTCATCCGAATTTCATGGCCGAACAGGGAATATGGATAAGCTTCTATTTTTTTGGGGTGGCAGCTACAGGCATGTGGATCAACTGGACACTGACGGGCCCGCTGCTTCTTGTTCTGTTGTTTCAGGGGAGTACAAAACTGACTGAGAGCATCAGCAGAACTAAATATAAAGGTTATGAACGCTATCAGAAGAGAGTCCCCAAATTTCTGCCACGATTATTCAGAACAGGAGAAGTAAATGACCAAATCGGGGTAATCAATGATCCTGATCAATTTTTTCGAGGATATAACCAACAGTAGGGATAGTGGTTATTCTCAGGGAGGGGTCGGTTTTCAGAAGAGACCTGATTCTTGAAATAAATACATCAAGACTCCGTCCGGTATAATAATCCGATTCACCCCATACGTCTATCATTATCTCCTCCCGGGTTACAAGGTTGCCTGAGCCATTAACAAGTTTTTGCAGGATGCGGCTCTCCTTAAGGGTTAATCGTCTGCCTGTGTTATTTATTGAAAGTTGCTGATTGACCGGGTCAAAGATGAACCTGCCTATTTCAACAGGGGCAATGTTAACCGGAGCGTCATTCCGTGGGGCTGCCCTGTTGAGGATAGCGCGTATGCGATATAAAAGTTCTTCCTCATCAAAGGGTTTGGTTATATAATCATCAATACCCAGGCGGAACCCTTTAATTTTATCTTCCTTTAATGACCTTGCAGAGAGAATTATTACAGGGATATCGCGGTTAATCTCCCTGATCTTTTCGACAAGCGTAAATCCATCTATCTTCGGGAGCATCAGATCGGCAATGCAGAAATCGAAATGTGATAAACGGAATCCGTTCAGTGCGGAGAGGCCGTCGCGGTAAAGTTTTACTTCAAAGCCATTTGCCTCGAGGAAATCAACCAGGAGAAATCCCAGATTGATGTCATCCTCAATCAGGAGGATCCTGGTATTTGGTGTGTGACTCATTTGACCTGTGCCAATGGAAATTCAACAGATATCCTTAATCCTTTTCCTTTGTGATTTGAGGCTCTGATCTGTCCTCCCATCTGTT
The DNA here is from genome assembly GCA_964633195.1 of uncultured Rikenellaceae bacterium. Taxonomy (GTDB): domain Bacteria; phylum Bacteroidota; class Bacteroidia; order Bacteroidales; family VadinHA17; genus LD21. Next base: position 34,631 of record CAZWFL010000038.1, read on the forward strand.
CC
>CAZWFL010000039.1:0-32204 GCA_964633195.1 uncultured Rikenellaceae bacterium
TCTTAAGGTGACTATAGCGGCGGGGTTCCACCTCTTCCCATTCCGAACAGAGAAGTTAAGCCCGCCAGCGCCGATGGTACTGCAATCGCGGGAGAGTAGGTCGTCGCCGACTTAAATGAGAAGCCCCGGAGTAATCCGGGGCTTTATTTATTTACCCCATTTACAGCGGGAGAAGGAGACTGAGCGAACGAAGTGAGCGAAGTCCCGGCCGATCCGCCGTCAGGCGGAGAGCATCGGGATCGTCGCCGACAAAAAAAAAGGGTTCTTCAGAAATGAGGAACCCTCTTTTTTTTTTTACCACGGCGTCTCACGGAGTTTAATCAGTGAGTTACACGCAGTAAGCAAAGACTATAAACAGTGTAACCACGAACAAGACTCAGAGTAACACCTTGGTTAAGAATTATTTATTTGTGAAAAAATCTTAAAGGGAGGCATTTAATAGAACCTGTAACGCCTGTCAACAATGTTGGCCCCCCTGCGGAGAGCTTCATATGCCTCGTAATTGCCCCTCATCTGAAAAGTCAGCAAAAGCCTGTCGCGAAGCATGGACAGATCTTCTGAATCCGAGGTGGTCTGGCTGTTGACGGTCAGCATGTAAACTCCATTATTGCCCTTTACCGGACCGGCAAGGATGCCCGGCCGGGCTACCGAACCGGCACCTATGAGGGCAGGCTCATTTCCCGCACCTGCAACACTGAACGACCTGAAATTGACCTGGGTGGCCTCCTGAACAACCAGCCCCATCGAACGCGCTACATCATCAATGGTTCCGCCGGCTCCCATGCTGGCCCTGAACTGGGTTGAAACAACTTCTGCCTTCTTGTCCCTTACAAGGTTGAACCTTATATCATTCTCAACATCTTTGAGTGGAGCTATCCCTTCTTCCTGCACTCTCGTGCAGTAAGCAATAACATACTGGTCGCCTATCTCAAAGACTGCCTGCTGACTGTTGTCAAGGATAATTTTTCCTTCAGCCGCCTGAAAAAGAGAAATAATAAGGCTTCTGGGATTATCAAGCCCCGGGAGACTCTTCTGCATGGGCGAGACATCATTCGCAATCCTTTTGTTAAGCCCCATTTCGTTTATGGACTTGTTGAATTTTTCATAGGTGTTGTTGCTTCCCGCAAACTGACTGGCCTCACTGTATACCTTCTGGTTGGTCAGGGAACCTGCAATGATTTTTCTGTCAATGATGCCAATATCATATTTCTTTGACCTCCCCGACTGATCAAGTATCTCAATTATATGTATTCCGAAATTTGTCTCGGCAGTTACCAGGCTACCCTTCCTGTTCGAAAAACATGCATTGTTGAAAGGGACAACCATCCTGCCCTCAGGGAACCAGCCAAGATCCCCCCCGAGCTGTGCCGATCCCTGGTCAACTGAATTCGACATGGCAAGAACCTCGAACGAGACGCCGGATCTTATCAGCTTGATAAGGCTGTCAGCTTCGCTCCTTACATCCTCGAGAGTCTGGGTCTGATCAGGTGCAAGCAGGATATGACGGGCACGCACTGAATCGGGTCTCTCAGCTACAGCCAGCAACTTTGCAACCTTAAAGGATCCTTCATCCTCATAAGGACCGAAGACCTCCTTCAGATCCTCATTTCTCACAAAATCGGTGAGTTCGGCAGGAACTTCACTGATCGGCATAAAGAAACCGATATGCCTGGTGTCGGCATTCAGATTAATGAACTGAACAGGGTCTTCCGCAACGGCAAACTCCTCCTTAATCTTGTTTATCCACTCTTCGGCAACCCTGATATCATCTTCGGAAGGGATCACGTCGAAGGACACATATTCAATGTCCCTCAGAGCACTCCTCTTATAATTGTTTTTGTGTTTTGCATAATATGCCTCTATATCCTTTGCGGTAATGGTGATTGCAGTATCAGGCACATCGGCATAACTTTTCATTATATAACTGAAATCGGCCGTTACTGAAGCCAGATTCATGTCAAACTCAGCCTGCCTCGAAGTAACATACAACCCTTTAGAAACAAAGCTGTTGTACTTTGTATTCATCCGGTCATTCACGATCTCGTTCTCAAAGAAGAGCCAGTACCTTTTGGCAGTCTCGTCGACCTCTGTCTGTTTAAGGAAATTTACCAGAAATGATTTGTTGAACATCCCTGTGTTCTGATCGGTAAATAACTGAAGTACGACAGGGTGTGGGTTATTGCCAAGCACCAGGTCATCAACCTCTTCTGTGCTCACTCCGATACCAAGCTTCTTATACTGACTGTCGAGTATTTTCTCACGTACCATCTGCTGCCATGTCTGTTCCCGGATCGATTCAGCCGTGGCCTCATCAATCGTGGCTGTGCCCGATAGTTTATAAATCTCCATCAGGCTCTGTACCCTCTCTTCATAATCCTGATAAAGAATCTCTTCACCGGCTATCTCCCCAATCTGGTAATATTTCCTCATCTGCCTTCTCTGTCCGCTTCCGCTGCCGAAAAAATCGCTAACAACAAAAATAAACAGAGAAAGACCAATAACGACTGCTACCAATACCCCGGCTTTTTCCCTTAAAAATTGAAGTGTCGACATTTAGTATGATTTTTACTGAACGATATACCTTATTTTAATACAGGCGACAAATATAAGAAAATTCCGTTAATTATCAGGTGTGCCTTTTTTTTAACTCTCTTTCTGTAAATAGCAGTGGGACAATACTATATCATTGTAATGACGAAAAATAGGGGTATTCCTTTAAATTATGTATAAAATACACATAATAGCATGTAGAAAACAGGGGGTATGTGTAAAATAATGCTTGATTCATAAAAAATATATTATAAAAAATGGGGGTATATTAAAAATATGTCTATTTTTACAACGAAAAAAATTACAAATATGGCAGAATTGAGATTCAGTGCACTAAGGGAAGTGTTCAACAGGGAACCTTTAGGGATTACCACACCCGGGAAAAAAGTATCCGATTATTTCGGAGAAAATGTATTTGACCTTCATAAGATGGAGCATTACCTCCCGAGAGAGGCCTTCAGGCTTGTGAGAAAAGCAATTGATGAAGGAACATATCTTTCAAGGCAGGCTGCCGACCAGGTGGCTACGGCACTTCAGGCCTGGGCGATGGAGAAGGGAGTGACTCATTACACTCACTGGTTCCACCCTCTGACCGATGGAACAGCGGAAAAACATGACGGTTTCATAGAGGTTGGCGAAAGCGGGCATGTGGTGGAGAATTTCTCAGGAGAGGTTCTTGTGCAGTCGGAGCCTGATGCCTCAAGTTTTCCGAGCGGAGGTATTCGTAACACGTTTGAGGCCAGAGGCTACACCGCCTGGGATGTTTCATCACCCTGCTTCATAGTCGGCTCAACCCTGTGTATTCCAACTATCTTTGTTTCATACACCGGCGAAGCACTCGACTATAAGGCGCCGCTTCTGAAAACATTATCGGAACTGGACAAAGCGGCAGTGGATATCTGCCAGTTTTTCGACAAGGACGTAACAAGGGTTCATGCCACTCTCGGGGTTGAACAGGAGTATTTCCTCATAGATGAGGCTCTCTACTATGCCCGCCCCGATATTGTGCTGGCAGAAAGGACCCTGATGGGCCACCAGTCCTCAAAGGATCAGCAGTTATCGGATCACTATTTCAGCTCAATACCCGAACGGGTGATGGAGTTCATTAAACATTTTGAATATGAAGCACATAAGCTTGGTGTTCCGGTTAAGACAAGGCATAACGAAGTAGCACCTAATCAGTTTGAGTGTGCACCCATCTTCGAGGAGGTCAACCTGGCTGTCGATCACAACCAGCTGCTGATGGATATCATGAAAAGAGTTGCCAGAAAGCACCGGTTCAGGGTCCTTTTTCATGAAAAGCCATTTGCCGGGATTAATGGCTCCGGAAAGCATAATAACTGGTCGCTCGCAACAAATACAGGTGTTAATCTCCTCTCACCGGGAAGGAACCCCAAGACCAATCTTCAGTTCCTTACCTTCCTGGTTAACGTCATAAAGGCTGTAAACGACAGCAATGAAATAGTAAGGGCGTCGGTGATGAGCGAGACCAATTCCTACAGGCTGGGCGGACATGAGGCTCCTCCGGCAATAATTTCAGTATTTCTGGGCTCATATCTGAAAAGCATGCTTGATGAGATATCACGCAAAGTGACTGATAAGAAGATGTCCCCGGCACTTAAGACGGAACTTAAGCTCGGAATAGGAAAAATACCTGAAATACTCCTCGACAATACCGACCGCAACCGTACCTCCCCCTTTGCTTTTACAGGTAACAGGTTTGAATTCAGGGCGGTAGGCTCATCAGCCAACTGCAGCGCCGCAATGATAGCACTTAATGGTGCTCTGGCACACCAGCTCAGGAGATTTAAGAAGGAGGTCGACCTGATCATTAAGAAAGGAAGGAACAAGGATGAGGCAATATTCCAGGTTCTTAAGAAATATATAAACGAATCGGAGAGAGTTCTTTTTGAAGGGGATAATTATTGTGAGGAGTGGCATAATGAAGCTGAAAAGAGAGGGCTCTGTAACGTAAAAAGTGTTCCCGAATCCATTAAACTATATCTGAATGAGCACTCTAAGGATGTGCTCGTGAAATCGGGCATCTTCACTGAAAAAGAACTTCAAAGCCGTGTTGAGGTTGAATATGACAAATTCACAAAGAAGGTGCAGATAGAATCGAGGGTGCTGGGCGATCTTGCCATAAACCACATTGTGCCAACAGCAATCCGGTACATGACCTCACTGGTTGAGAATGTGAAGGGACTCAGGGAGGTGTTCGGCGATCTGGAATTCGAACGTCTGGCCGGTGCCCGCAAAGAGCTTATAATGAACATATCGGATCATATCTCATTGATCAAGAAGCTTGTGAACGACATGATCGAGGAGCGTAAAAAAGCCAATAAGATAGAGGATTCATACCTGAAAGCGCTTGAATACGAAAAGAAAGTGAAGCCTTACCTCGACCAGATAAGAATCCATATCGACAAGCTGGAACTTATTGTTGATAACGAAATATGGCCGCTGCCGAAATACAGGGAATTGCTGTTTACACGGTAAGGGATTTAATTCATAGCCGGTAAGATTATCAAATAAGCAGGGTCAGTAGTAGGGTCAGCTCTCAGAGCTGACCCTACTAATTTTTATTGTCATAATATTTCAAACGTCTAAACCGTTATTATTTAAGAATCCCTCAAATTGATTATTTTTACCATTTAATGAGATTCCGGAGAATGAGACAATTATTATTTATCATATTATTATTCCTTGTAGTCATACCTGACTCTCTCTCCCAGAAACGGAGGTCAGAAAGGGCTTATGAGTCGTTCAATGCCGGGGAGTATTATCAGGCTATAGATCATTTCAAGAGCGCCTATTCGAGGACAAACCGTAACGACCGGGCAGCCCGCGCGCAGCTTGTATTCATGATAGCCGAGAGTTACCGTCTTACCAACGACCCACGCAATGCAGAGACATGGTACAGGCAGTCGGTAAGGTCGCCTCTCTCGAGGCCCGAGGCACAGTACTGGCTTGCCGAGCAAATGAAGAAGAACGAAAAATACCAGCAGGCAATAGACGAGTTCAGGAAATACAAGCAGGTAGCCCCCAACGATCCGAAAGCCGATGTGGGAATAAGGTCGTGTGAGCTGGCTGACGAGTGGATGCGAAATCCCGAAGCATACAGGGTTGAAGAACTGAAAGATATCAACTCGAGGGCATCCGATTTCGGCCCGGTATTTGCCAGGGATGATGCCGGTCTCCTTTACTTTACATCTTCGCGTGACGATGCCACGGGAAATAAGACACACGGAGCAACAGGACAAGGTTTTACCGATATATTTGAGACACGTCTCGACAAGAAATCCAAATGGAGCACACCAATACCGGTTGCTGGGATTAACAGTGAGTTTGAAGACGGAACACCTTCATTAACAACTGATTACAGGGAGCTTTTCTTCACCAGGTGTGAGGCGGGCAAGCGTGAGAGGAAAGGATGTGTTATAATGTATTCACAGAGGTCGGGTAACGGATGGAGCCAGCCCGTGAACCTTAACATTTTTGCCGATACACTTATTGCCGCCCATCCTTCAATTTCACCCGACGGGCTCACACTGTGGTTTGTTTCGGATATACCCGGCGGGTATGGAGGGAAAGATATTTATTATTCAACAAGGATGAAGCCGGATGACCCCTGGTCCACTCCCCGCAATGCCGGTCCGGATATAAATACCGGAGGTGACGAACTTTTCCCTTTTATCCGTGATAACGGATACCTCTATTTCTCATCTGACGGACACATTGGTATGGGTGGGCTCGATATTTTCAGGGCTATGCCACAGCCGGATGGTTCATGGGTGGTGCAGAATATGAAAGCCCCGATAAACAGCAGTGCCGATGATTTCAGCATAACATTCGAGGCTAACGCCGAGCGGGGCATCTTCAGTTCCACACGTAAGGGCAGGCGCATCGACGAGCTCTATTCATTCGAAATGCCTCCCCTGAGGTTTAACATCACAGGTCTGGTAAAAGATGAAAAGACCGGGGCTCCGATAGCCGGTTCCATTGTTCAGCTGATAGCGAGCGATGGCACGAACCTGCAGGCCGAAACGGGCAACAGCGGCGATTTCAGGTTTTCTCTGAGACCCGATGTTGACTATATATTCCTTGCATCAAAGGAGGGATACCTCTCAGGTAAGGAAAAAGAGACCACAAAAGGACAGGAGAAGAGCCGCGACTTTATGGCAACCATCCTTCTTACAGCTACAGACAGGCCAATCGAGCTGCCCAATATTTTCTATGACTTCGGCAAATGGGATCTGAGACCCGAATCGATGGTTTCACTCGACAGGCTCGTTGAGACACTTACTGATAATCCCAACGTTACCATCGAACTAATGTCCCATACCGACTCGAGGGATACAGAAGAGTATAACCTCGACTTGTCACAGAAGAGAGCCCAGTCGGTTGTAGAGTACCTTATTGAGAATGGGATCGAGCCTGAGAGGCTCCAGGCAAGAGGTTATGGCGAGTCGAGCCCGAAGGTTGTCGATGATGAAACCAGTTCACAATATCCGGTCCTGGAAACCGGAACAACACTCACAGAGACATTTATAAATACACTTCCCACTGAAGAGCAGAAGGAGATAGCTCATCAGATCAACCGAAGAACTGAATTCAGGGTACTCAGAACAAATTATGTTTCACCGCAGAAGTAAAGAGATCTTAGTCATTGCCATTGCACTGTTGTTGTATGTAATGCCGGCCTGTACTTCAGGAGAAAAACCGGTACGGATCATGGTCATCACAGGCGGACATGGTTATAAAACATCTCCTTTCAATGAGATGCTTTCGAGCCTCGGTCCGGAAATTACCTGGCAGATAGCTGAGTTCCCGGAAGCCTACGATATGTTCTTACCGGAAAACAGGGAAAAATACGATGTGCTTGTTTTATACCACATGTGGCAGACAATAACCCCGGAGCAGGCAGATCTCTTTGCCGGGACAGTCCGCGAAGGTAAGCCCGTCGTGGCTCTTCACCACAGTATCTGTGCCTACGACGACTGGCCCGAATATTATAATATCATTGGCGGGAAATATTTCCACAAGGCAACCACAGTAAATGGTGTTTCATACCAGCCTTCGTCATATATTCACGACCTCCATTTCAGGGTGAAAGTCGTCAATCCCCGCCATCCTGTCACAAAAGGTGTGAAGGATTTCGATATTTTTGACGAGACCTACAAGGATTACTATGTGGAGCCCGGCGTGACCCCTTTGCTCACGACAGATGAACCTTCAAGCACTCCCGTTATAGGCTGGACGAAGAAATATGGAAGGGCAAAGATTGTTGTACTTCAGTCAGGCCATGATTCTCCGACCTTCGAAAATCAAAATTTCAGACAACTGCTGACACAATCAATCGAATGGGTTGTTAAATAATTCGCTCACAGCTCATTGCTCCTCGCTACAAGGAGACCAGTCCGGCTTCCCTCAGGATAAAAATATAATTAATAACATCCTGAAGTTCAGCCTCCCATCTTTTCTGACTGTCGAGCAGTTTCTTAATGTCGAGTGCCGAATTTTTCCCGTTGCACAACCTTCCCAGCTCCTGTGTATCAAGAGCGGCACTCTTTACCGGATATTTTTCCCGTACTTTCGGATCAAGCTTCGTCAATATCGCGGCATATCCCCTGTACCCGTTTTCTGTCACAAGTGGTGTGGCCCGGGGGATTATCTTAGAGGCCCTGGTTTCCAGAGCAGTCAGCTTGATTTGCGGCTTTGCCATTCCGGATTTCCCCGCGCTGTATGAGGTGTAACTGTCAAAGGCGGTCAGTGCTGCTGCTCCTGCTGCATCGACCGATTCCATCATTTCTTCAATATACTGGCTGAAGCTACCGGAACCGGGCACCAGCTCCGAGGTGCTGGCCAGCGTGGCCTTTTCGTTAATGACTGCCGCTTCTATATACCCTCTGGTCTTCCTGTAGATGTCAGCAAAGTTCTGTTCTGATGCATTCCCGAGCTCATCAATAGCTCTCGTGAGCTGTTTTCCGATGCGCACTGATGCATTGCCTGCCACCTCGCCGGCAATCTTTGCCGCCATCGCTTCATCTGCACCGGCTATTGTGTATGCAGCAGCGGCTCCGATGAAGCAGACCCTCTTAAGCTGGGTGGGATCACATTTATCAGCCAGATCCTGTGATGTGTGATAGAAGAAATCGGGCCATGTGATCATCATGATACCCGGCACCTGTACGCCCCAGTCATTGAACACTTCGTGATCGGAAGAGCCGTAATGGTCATCTATAGCATAATAGAAAGGATCGTCTGTTCCGGTCATTGCCACTATCCTCCTGACAAATCCTGCCCTTCCTGATACTGCCAGTCCTGCCCTGTTACCCAGGCCGGTGAAATGATAGTAGTTTTCCATAACGTCGTTCAAATAGTGAGGATTACCGTAGGTGGTCCGGTGCAGGCAGAAAAATGACTGGCTCTCTTTAAGATTGAGTCCCACCATATCGAGGTTGATGTTACAAAGGGTCTTTTTCATGAGCTCTTTATTCTCGTTGACCCACGGACCCGTGCCTGAAAATTCTGGAACCCAGATGAACCTGATAGTTCTCTTCGGACGCTCTATCCTCTTCTCATTGATCATGGAATTGAGCATCCTGGCGATTTCCAGAATGGCTGCCGATCCGGAAATGTTATCGTTTGCTCCCATCTTTACAAACCCCTCAAACAGATGTGCCGAGAAAATAACCTCTCCTGCTGACGGGTCTGTTCCTCTGATTATACATGAAGGTACTTCAAGGTCATAATCGTGGTATTCCACCTCAACGACCGCATGCACTGTTATCTTTTCTCCGGACAGCAGACGGTCGCGGAGAAGCATTCCTTCGCGGGGAGGAAGGAAGAAGCCAAATTTAGTTGTGCCCTGAACGCCTCTTCTTCCAATGCCTGTTATAGGTATTGCCAGCGGAGCCTGAAGGGGCCGCGGCGATTCATACGAAATGACACCTTCAGCTCCTTTGGCCACTGCAAGAGCATGGACCATCGAAATGCTTCCCGAGGTCACCGCAATCTTGCCTTCCACACCGGCCTTGTTGATATCTTCTTCTCTTCCTTCCCCTACCCATACGAGCTCAGCCCTGATGTCAGCGTTGCTGCTGCCGGAAGCAAGTACTGCGGGAAGATCTGCGTAATCGGCTATCCTGGACCTGCCGGGACTTATTTCCCAGATGCTTCCTTTCACACCATCCCATGCCGGAGCGCTCCCCGGATACTTGTTTACCACAATGCCTTCAAGGCCGTACTCTTTAAGCTTGCTGACAACATATTCCGTTTCGTAAAAGTAACCTGAATATTCTGAAGCCGGCCTGTCATGTATATATGCACCCATTTCGATTATATGGCTCATCGCTCTTTCGCCGGAGGCTTCACCTATCAGTTCATCAACTATCCTTTCGGATAACAGAGCCCGGGGAACCGAGTTCTGACCTGTGGCCGTAAAACATATTATCAGAAAAAGTGCCTGAGAAAAAAGTTTTTTCAGTTGCATGGTTTTATACGTTTAGTAATTTGTTATGGTAAGAGATAAGTTTCTGAACAGGGCATAAAGGTAAACAAGATGATATATTATCCACGTGGTGAAAGATAATTTTAACGGCAATCCACATTTTTTTATCTTTGATTTTTATTGAATAAAAATGAAACCAGAGTCGAAATACAGCAGGAGAGGAGTCTCATCATCAAAGGAAGATGTTCACCGGGCCATTGGGAAGATTGATAAAGGACTTTTTCCCGGAGCTTTCTGTAAAATAGTTCCCGATATGCTGGCGGGTGACGGTGAATATTGCAACATAATGCATGCTGACGGTGCCGGAACGAAATCATCGCTTGCATTCATCTACTGGAAGGAGACAGGTGACATGTCAGTGTGGAAGGGTATTGCGCAGGACGCAATAGTGATGAATCTCGATGATCTGCTGTGCGTGGGAGTTCATGATAATATTCTGCTGTCATCTACTATCGGACGGAATAAGCACCTTGTTCCGGGCGAAGTGATATCGGCAATTATCAATGGGGTGGAGGAAGTGCTTGAGGAACTTCGTGACCTTGGGATCGGTATCTATTCCACGGGAGGAGAAACAGCTGATGTGGGTGATCTTGTCAGAACGATAATTGTCGATTCCACTGTTGTGGCGAGAGCCCGGAGGGATGAGATCATAACATGTGAACGGATTGGACCGGGGGATGTAATCGTTGGTCTCGCCTCGTCGGGACAGACAACCTGGGAGAAGGAGTATAACAGCGGGATGGGAAGCAACGGACTAACCTCTGCACGCCACGATGTTTTTGGTGCATATCTTTCAGCAAAATACCCTGAGAGTTACGATCCTTCACTGCCAAAGGAACTTGTTTATTCAGGAAATTACAGGCTGACAAATCCTGTTGAAGAACTCAATATTGATGCAGGGAAGCTGGTTCTCTCGCCAACACGAACCTATGCGCCGGTGATCAGGCAGATCCTTGGCGCCTTGCGTCCTGAAATACACGGAATGATCCATTGCTCGGGAGGGGGTCAGACAAAAGCAATGAAATTTGTTAACAACCTGCATGTTATAAAGGACAATCTGTTCCCTGTCCCGCCTGTTTTCAGGATTATTCAGCAGCAATCGGGGACCGGCTGGAAGGAGATGTACCAGGTTTTCAACATGGGGCACAGGTTTGAGATATATACTGACCATTATACCGCGGAGAAAATAATAAAGATTGCCGCCAGCTTCAATCTCGACGCCCGTATCGTTGGCCGCTGTGAGGCTTTCGCAGGGAAGAAGCTTACAATTGCCTCAGAAAACGGCAATTTTGTTTACTGAACAGAAAGCCGAAATGCTTTCTGAGTGGCTGATTAGCACCCGGAAGGTTATTTAACCACGGTGTTACACGGAGTTTAAACGGAGTTACACTGTTCGCTCCTTGCATACCATTGAGCCGCTGTACCGCTATACCGTTGAACAGCTGTACCTGTGCACCTCTGCGCTCTGCGCCCTGAGCTCTGTGCCCTGAGCTCTGTGCCCTGCATTGCCAGCCGAAGCTTCAGCGTAGGCTGGAGCCCTTCGCCATTCTCAGGGTTCCAGCATCAGCTCCTCCTCCCTCCTGAGTTTTCGACCCATGCTGATGAGCTTTGCGCCTATCCGGCAATCGAGACATCTTCTTTTCCTGCAGTATTCGTTCCGGAGCTGGATCAGAGCCTGTGTCGAGAGGGCCGAGTCTGCTGTAACTCCTGCATTTTCCCATTCGGTAATAATAGAATTGGTTTCCGGGGGCACTTCTTCCAGGAAGCAGAGGGCTCTCTCGCGTAGTTCATGATTTTCCCGGACCCTGCCATAGGTGAATATAACCGGAGTGACGGCGTTTATCAGCATGATATCAGCAGCCTGGTCCCCGGTATTCTTGATCACACCCCTGCTTTTTTTCCCGAAAACATAATGATCGTACCAGTAGTCAGAAGCCGTAACTTCAAAAAGAGACTTAAGCTCTGCGATCGCTCTTGCCTCCAGTATCCGGGAGAAGAGTCCCCCGGCTACAGTGAGCATCGCTGCAAGCTGTGATATTCTTATTGTGGGGAAATTGACCGGCCGGAGTCTTGAAAACTTCCAGAGCCAGCCATGGACAGGTTTAAGTGAATATTTCGCCGACAGGATCCTGTACTCTTTTACAAGCTCCCTGTAATACTTATCTGCCACGGCATCCCTGAACAGGCTTTCTTCCAGCATCCCGGCCGTTCCGTAAAGAAGTGCCTCAACCTGGAACCTGTTATCAGCATGTTTCCTGATTATTTTATATGGGATTGCTGTGGCAAGCATTTCGAAAGGTTCGGTGTTTACCCTGAAGCCGAAATAACGGCTGAGGATCCTGTAGAACGTTTCTTCCCAGTCGTTGCCGGTTTCTGCAAGGATCCTGCTTACCGATTCTGATTTTTCCTTAAGTCTTTCCACGGCAAGCGCATTGATCCAGTGTCTCAGGAAAAAAGAGTCGATCCTGCTGATCTCGTTCTGGCATGCAATAATCAGTGGATTATTTACCAGGCTTATGTATTTGTCATACAGTGAGCTCTCATAGTTAAGTTTTACAGTAAGAAGTTCATGACCGAGTGCGTTGAAAACTCTCCTGTCGTTTTCGGCTACAGCATGAAGGATCACATTATCGAAAGCATGATCGTAATTGTGTCCGTGAGTGTCGAAGTGAGACGACTTAACGTGGATCTCCACATTTCCGGCCCATTCGGTACCGTCGATTATCACTCTTGCATTGAAGAAATCGGGTCCGGAGTCGCGGTTATATTCTCCCGGATGCCTGACAATTATTTTATTGCCGGCATTATCATACAGACTGTCAGTATCATACAGGCTGTACTTCCAAAGGTAATGAAGGAATTCCTCTTTCATGTCAGCACGTGTTTGTGTTAATACAGCGATGACATAAAGATAGTAAGAAATTTCGGATTGCGGATTGCGGATTTAGGATTGCGGATTTTGGCGAGCTCAGCGAGGCAATCCCGCAGAGCGGGAGCAGATTTCGACCTACATCATTGTACCAGATTTCTTTCCAGGAGGTACTTCTCCATCTCCTTTCGCATTTCCAGAGCCTTTTCTGCGGAAGCATCGGCAAATTTGCGTGAGTCATCCGCGAAGATTATTCCTCTGGAGGAATTGACCAGCAGACCGCATTTGTTTGTCATTCCGTATTTAGTCACTTCTTCGAGACTTCCGCCCTGAGCCCCCACGCCTGGAATGAGCAGAAAATGGTCAGGCACTATTTTCCTTATATCCCTGAGCATCTCTGCCCGGGTTGCCCCTACAACATACATCATGTTATCGTTAGTGCCCCATTTTTTTGAGACAGATAACACTCTCTCGAATAGTCTGATTCCATCATCATTGTGATACTGGAAATCGTCTGCGCCCTTGTTGGATGTAAGTGCGAGCAGGACGACCCACTTATCCTTCACCGCAAGGAATGGCATTACGGAGTCCTCTCCCATGTAAGGTGCAACTGTGACGGCGTCAAAATCCATGTTCTCGAGGAAGGCCCTTGCATACATTCTCGACGTGTTGCCAATATCGCCTCGCTTGGCGTCGGCAATAACGAATATGCCCGGATAATTTTTCCTGATATATTTTAAGGTTGCATCCAGAGTTATCCAACCTGCAGGGCCGTTAGATTCATAAAAAGCCAGATTGGGTTTATAAGCGACGGTATACTGCTGAGTGGCGTCTATAATTCGTTTATTGAATTCAAGTACCGGATCCTTGTATTTCAAAAGATGCCGGGGTATTTTATCAACTTCCGTATCGAGGCCCACACAGAGGAACGACCTCTTTGCCACGATGTTTCTGAATAACTGCAGATGATCCATTTATTAATGTTTAGATATTACTCTCCTTCAGACGCTCGGCATTTTCAGCCATTTGCAGCTTGTCGATAACATCCTGTATGTTGCCGTCGAGGATTGAAGGCAGGTTATACATTGTAAGATTAATCCTGTGATCGGTCATTCGTCCCTGGGGATAGTTATAAGTTCTGATCTTTGCCGATCTGTCACCTGTCGAGACCATAGTCTTTCTCCGGCTTGATACTTTATCGAGATATTTCTGGTATTCGAGATTATATAGCCTTGTTCTCAATTCCTTAAGAGCCTTGTCGTAATTCTTGAGCTGTGATTTTTCATCCTGGCAGGTCACTACAATGCCTGTCGGTATATGAGTAAGCCTGATTGCCGAGTAGGTGGTGTTTACTGATTGTCCGCCGGGGCCGGATGAGCAGTAAGTGTCTTTGCGGATATCCTCGTTTCTTATCTCAACATCGAATTCGTCGGCTTCAGGCAGTACCACTACCGAAGCAGCCGAAGTATGTATACGTCCCTGTGTCTCTGTCTGCGGCACTCTCTGCACACGGTGAACACCCGATTCGTATTTCATTATACCGTAAACACCATCGCCGGAGACCCTCATTACTATCTCCTTATAGCCTCCGGCCGTTCCCTCAGTGAATCGGTTTATTTCAGTCTCCCATCCGTTTATCTCGAAGAATTTGGTGTACATCCTGAAGAGGTCACCCGCAAAGATGCTCGCCTCATCACCGCCGGTACCTGCCCTGATCTCAACGATGGCGTTCTTGTCATCTTCCGGATCCGAAGGTACAAGGAGAAGCTTGATCTCCTCCTCCATTCCGGGCAGTTTACCTGTTAGCTCCTCGAGCTCCGCCTTGGCCATCTCCCTCATATCCTCATCCTTTTCGACGGCAAGAAGCTCCTTTGCACTGGTAATATTGGTCAGGGTGAGCTTGTATTTCTCGTAGGCTTCAATAATGGGCTCAAGCTCCTTGTACTCCCTGTTCAGCCCCACATATCTCTTCATGTCGGAAAGGACCTCCTGGCGGGTAAGAAGCTCACCAACCTCCCTGAACCGTTGCTTCACCCCCTCAAGCTTCTCAAGTATCAAATTGGCAGCCATATTGTTAATTTTCAGGACGCAAATATAACAATTTAACCGTGAAATTGTTATTTGATATATGACGGAAGACGGAAGACGGAAGACGGAAGACAGAAGACAGAAGACGGAAGACAGAAGACGGAAGACGGAAGACAGAAGACAGAAGACAGAAATGGAGAATGGGGGAATGGGAGAAGGGGAGCAGAGGCATAGCGGTAAAAGTATTTACTCCTGTTAGCTTTTATTGTCCTCTGAGTCCAGCCGTCGCTCTCCTTCGTTCAGGTATGGCTGGCAAAGCCTGAGCACCGAGCCATTTGCCCTCTGATCGTGGCCAAAAAATGCAGAAAACGGGCAGGCAGGAAGGAGTTTTTGACAAATAGTTTAAAAGTGTTGATAAATTCTTGAATTATAATGTTATCAAACGCAACTTTTAACCTTTTTTTAACGTCTAAATAGTATAAAGCGTAACAATTTAGGTTTTCCGTTTGCGTTAGAATAAAAAGAATTTTTCACACTGTTTTAAAAAAAGATCCACTTGTTTGATTATTTACATAAAAAAGCCTTATTTTTGCGATCCAAAATCGGTGATTCGATTTATATTTGGATTAACAATATTTTAATAAAGGATATGTATTTAACGGCTGAGAAAAAGCAGGAATTTTTTAAAACATTCGGAACATCGGAGATTGATACCGGGACCGCGGAGGGTCAGATTGCACTCTTTTCGTACAGGATATCCCATCTCACGGAGCATCTTAAGAAGAACAAGAAAGACTTCAGCACACAAAGGGCTTTGATCAAGCTCGTGGGGAGAAGAAGAAAACTACTCGACTACCTGAAGGTCAAGGATATTGACAGGTATCGGGCCATCATAAAAGCGTTGAGATTACGTAAATAAATGAAAAAAGGCAATTCTGAATTGCCTTTTTTCGTATTATAAAAATTATGTAATTTCAACTTTTCAAAATCACTATTATTTACTTATAAAATGTTTAATATAAAAGAGAAGATTATTGATCTCGGAGACGGGAGAACAATAACCCTTGAGACAGGCAAACTTGCCAGGCAGGCTGACGGTTCTGTTCTGTTGAAGATGGGAAAAACCATGTTACTTGCCACAGTGGTGGCAGCAAAAGAGGCAAGGGAAGATACTGATTTCATGCCTCTGTCGGTGGAATACAGGGAGAAATATGCATCATCGGGAAGATTTCCCGGTGGTTTCCTCAAGAGAGAATCAAGGCCCTCTGATTACGAGGTATTGATATCGAGACTCGTTGACAGGGTACTCAGACCGCTGTTTCCTGATGACTTCCATGCTGAAACATTTGTCAATATAAATCTAATTTCGGCTGATAAGGAGACTATCCCGGATGCTCTTGCCGGACTTGCAGCCTCAGCTGCCCTGGCATTGTCCGACATACCCTTTAACGGCCCTATTTCGGAGGTGAGGGTTGCCAGGATAAACGGCAGTTTCGTAATCAATCCGACGGCATCCCAGCTTAAGGAATCAGATATCGATCTGATGGTTGGTGCGACCTTTGACAACATAATGATGGTCGAGGGAGAGATGAAGGAAATCAGTGAAGCTGACATGATTGACGCTCTGAGGATCGCGCATGAAGCCATAAAGGTTCACTGCAGGGCGCAGATCGATTTCGCCAGAGAGGCAGGAGCTCCGGCAAAACGCGAATACTCACACGAGGTTAACGATGAGGACCTGAAGAAAAAGGTATGGGATGAAACTTACGAGAAGTGTTATAAGGCCGCCAGGACTATTATCGTTGACAAGCACGAGAGGGAGGAAGCTTTTGAAGCAATAGTTGCAGATTTTCTTGGCCAGTTCACAGAGGAGGACGGGATAAACGAGGTAATGGTACGGAGGTACTATCACGAAGTGCATAAGGAGGCAGCCAGGAGGCTTGTCCTTGATGAGAACATCAGACTTGACGGAAGGAAACCCGGGGATATAAGGAATATTACCTGTGAGATTGACCCTCTGCCTGCCACACACGGATCATCCCTCTTTACAAGAGGTGAGACACAGTCGCTTACAACTGTTACACTTGGAACCAAGCTCGATGAGAAGATCATTGATGACGTTCTGAACCAGGGGACGGAAAAATTCACGCTTCATTATAATTTCCCGCCTTTTTCAACCGGAGAAGCAAGGCCGATAAGAGGTATAAGCAGAAGAGAGATAGGTCACGGGAATCTGGCCCACCGGGCGCTTAAGAACATGATGCCTCCCGAAGAGGAGAACCCATATGCCATAAGAGTGGTTTCCGATATTCTTGAATCGAACGGATCATCTTCGATGGCTACCGTTTGTGCCGGCACACTGGCACTGATGGATGCAGGTATCAGACTGCGCAAACCGGTATCCGGCATAGCAATGGGGCTTATTACGGACAAGGAGAGCGGCAAATATGCAATTCTCTCGGATATACTGGGTGATGAGGATCACCTTGGCGATATGGACTTTAAAGTAACCGGCACCCGCGACGGGATAACCGCCACACAGATGGACATCAAAGTTGAGGGACTCTCGTTCGAGGTGCTTGCCAAAGCACTTGACCAGGCACGCAGTGGAAGACTCCATATCCTCGATGTAATGGAGCAGACTATCTCAGAACCCAGGCCGGAACTCAAGCCACATGCCCCGAGAATTGAAATGCTGACAATACCCAAGGAGATGATTGGCGCCCTCATCGGACCGGGTGGTAAAGTCATACAGGAGATACAGCGCGAAACAGGCACAACAATAATTGTTGAGGAGATAAACGGCTACGGTGATGTGAACATCTTTGGCGAGAACAAGGAAGCAATTACCGCTGCACTTGACTGGGTGAAGAAAATAGTTGCCGTACCCGAAGTAGGACTTGTGTATAAAGGCAAGGTGAAAACGATAGTCCAGTTCGGAGCCTTTGTTGAGATCCTTCCCAACAAGGACGGGCTCCTTCATATTTCGGAAATCGACTGGAAAAAGATAAGGACAGTTGATGAAGTCCTTAAAGAGGGAGACGAGGTTGAAGTGAAACTGATAGACATTGATCCCAAAACCGGCAAACTGAAACTATCGAGGAAAGTGCTCCTCCCGCGTCCCGAGAGACAGGAAAACCAATAAAAGGAAGATGGAGGCCAGATATAACTATGTGGTTATTGAAGGCAATATCGGAGCAGGTAAGACAACACTTGCAGAGAAGATTGCAGGGCAGTTCAATGCCCGCCTGATACTCGAGCGCTTTGCTGAAAATCCATTCCTGCCGAAATTCTATGAGGAGCCTGATAAATATTCCTTTCAGCTTGAACTCTCCTTTCTCGCAAGCCGTTATAAACAGCTGAACGAGGAGCTGAGACCAGGTAACCTGTTCAGTACATTCACGGTAGCCGATTACTATTTTATGAAGTCGCTCGTGTTCGCCTCAGCAACACTCAGGGGCGATGAATATAACCTTTACAGGCAGATATTCTATATTATATACGGCTCATTGCCGAAGCCCGATATTTACGTGTATCTCCATCTTGACACCGGCAGACTTCTTCAGAATATTAAAAAAAGAGGCAGGGAGTATGAAAAATTTATCACCCATGATTATCTCAGGAAGATACAGGAGAGCTATTTTTCTTTCTTCCGTCAGAATCCCGGAAACAGGTATCTGGTAATCGATATTAACGGGATTGATTTTGTCGAAAACGTTGAGCAATATGACCGCATCGTCAAGACAATTTTTTCAGAACAATATCCTCAGGGGGTAAATAAAGTGGTTTTGTGACTATTTTTTTATGTTTTAAAGTGCTCCCGAACTTTTTTTTAATAAATTTGCAGTTAATTTGAGAAATTTGTATATTGTTCATTGATTGTGAAAAGGATCTAAGTCTTAAACAAATAACATTTTAAACTATGAAAAAAATCAGAAGCTTTTTTATCCTTATCCTGGCAGCTGTTCTTTTGTCAGGCTGCAGCGGATTGAATAAGATGAAGAAAAACGCTGACCAGATCAAGTATGAGGTCACACCACAGGTGCTTGAAGCACATGCCGGACTTGTTAATGTTACCATCAATGGTACATTCCCGGAAAAATACTTTGACAAGAAGACTACAGTTCAGGTTACTCCTGTGCTGACCTATGCAGGAGGCGAGACAGCTTTTGATAAAGTTGAAGTCCTTCAGGGGGAGAAAGTACAGGCCAACAACAGGGTGATCAGCTACACCGGCGGTAATTTTACATACACAAGCGCAGTACCGTACAAGGATGCAATGAATGTCTCTGAGCTTATGCTCAGGATCACTGCTACAAGGGGAAGCCAGACCCTCGATTTTGATCCGGTCAAGCTTGCCGATGGAGTCATTGCCACATCAACACTGGTAGGAAAACACGGGAATGCAGTTGGTATGAAGGATAACTTCCAGAGGATAATCCCTGAAACCCAGATGGCTGACATACATTACATCATCAACAGGGCAGATATACGCAGCAGCGAACTGAAAGCTGAAGATATTGCGGCACTCAGAAACTATATCAGTGAGGTAAATGAAGATCCCAACAAGGTGTTCAAAAGTGCTGTCACCAGTTCCTATGCTTCACCAGATGGTGAGCTGGCATTTAATGAAAAATTGTCAGGGAACAGGGGTGGCTCAGCTGATAAGCTTATCCAGAGAGAGTTTACCAAGATTGAGGCTGCACAGGCACCGGGCTTCTTCGATGCTCTTACCACACCTGAAGACTGGGAAGGATTCAAGACAGAGGTCGAGAATTCAAACATTTCTGACAAGGAGCTGATCCTCAGAGTTCTAAGTATGTACTCGGATCCTGTTGTAAGGGAGAGAGAAATCAGGAACATGTCAGCGGCATTCGAAGCTCTGAAAACCGATATTCTTCCGAAGCTGAGAAGATCAAAACTGATGGTCAACGTGGACAAGATAGGACGCACTGATGAGCAGATACTTTCACAGATGAGGTCTGATCCAAAGGTCCTCAGCCTCGAAGAACAACTCTATTCTGCAACCCTCACAAACGACCTCAACGAACAGCTCAGATTCTATCAGGCAACAGCCGATATGTTCCCGAAATGCATACGTGCCCATAATAACGTGGGACTTACATTATTGGCACTTGGCAGGGTTGACGATGCTCTGGCAGCATTTGAAAGAGCAAAGGCTCTCCAGAATAACGACGTTGTTAAGAATAACCTGGGACTGGCTTATCTTGCAAAAGGCGATATAGCCAGAGCAGAAGAACAGCTGACTTCAATGACTGCAGCAACTCCTGAATCGAGATGGGGCCTGGGTGTGATTGCCATTACAAAGGGTGACTACGATCAGGCTGTCAATTACTTCGGAA
Source organism: uncultured Rikenellaceae bacterium (assembly GCA_964633195.1). Lineage (GTDB taxonomy): Bacteria > Bacteroidota > Bacteroidia > Bacteroidales > VadinHA17 > LD21. The sequence continues at coordinate 20,324 of CAZWFL010000039.1, forward strand.
CGGAGCCATGCTATAACCTTGCTCTCGCACAGGTCCTCAAAGGCGATGTCAACAGGGCTAAAACAACCCTCGATGCCATCAGGGAACCTGCCATGCCGGCAAAGGTGGCATACCTGAAAGCAATTGTGGGAGCACGCCTCGACGACGCTAACTACATGGTTAGCAACCTTCGGACAGCTGTTGCAGCCGATGCTTCACTGAAAGATTACGCAAAGACCGACATCGAATTCGCTAAATTCTTCAGCGATGATGCATTCAGGTCAGCCGTGCAGTAATAAAAAAAATACTCCAACAGATAGTGGGGGCGTTGCATGCAACGCCCTTCTTTTTTTTAGGAAATTTGACTGTACATTTCGCAGAGGGCGTTGCATGCAACGCCCCTACTTCTTTGCAGGGGTTCTTCTGAACAACTCCCAGAGAACTATTCCGGCACTGACAGCAATATTGAAGGAGTGCTTGGTGCCAAACTGGGGGATCTCAAGGCAGAGGTCGCACAGATCAAGTACCTGCTGATCAACACCATGTACCTCGTGGCCGAAAACAAAGAGATACCTCTCTTTGCTGCTGAAAGGGAAATCATGCAGTTTAACCGAACCTTCTGCCTGCTCCACTGCGATGATAGTGTAACCTTCATTCCTGAGCCTGTTAACTGCCTCGATTGTCTCAGCGTAATATTCCCATAAAACAGATTCCGTTGCACCAAGCGCGGTCTTGTTGATATCGCGGTGAGGAGGTTTTGCGGTTATGCCGCAAAGGAAAATCCTCTCCGCGCGAAAGGCATCTGCAGTCCGGAAGACTGAGCCGACATTGCTGCCGCTCCTGACATTGTCGAGCAAAATAGCAAAAGGTGATTTCTCAGACTCCCTGAACTGCCCGACACTCATTCTTCCCAGTTCCTCGTTGAGAAGCTTGCGCATAATTTTTTATGCTAAAATAGCCAATAAATCTCTTTATTATTGTTATTTTGTATCGGGTGTCATACATCAAACAGAATTTAACAGGTTAATTTGTCGGATTATGAATCTTCACGAATTTCAGGGCAAGTCGCTTCTGAAGGCATTCAATGTCGGTATTCAGGAGGGCTTTGTTGCCGGGACGCCTGATCAGGCAATTATGGTTGCAGGCCAGCTGAAGGAAAAATACGGATCTGATCTCTTTGTTATTAAAGCACAGATTCATGCCGGGGGCAGAGGCAAAGGGGGGGGCGTGAAGCTTGCCCGCTCAGTTGAGGAGGCGGGAAGTATTGCCGGCGCAATACTCGGAATGCAGCTGGTGACACCACAAACAGGGCCGGCAGGGAAAAGGGTGAACAGGGTGCTTGTCGCACAGGACGTCTATTACAGTGGTGAGTCAGAGCCCCTGGAATTCTATATAAGTATTCTCCTGAACCGCGACAGGGGCAGGTATGTGCTGATGTATTCACCAGACGGCGGTATGGATATTGAACAGGTTGCAGAGAAGAGTCCTGACCGGATCTTTACGGAGGAGATCGATCCGGCCGTTGGCCTCCTGCCATTTCAGATGCGTAATGTGGCATTTAACCTGGGCCTTGAAGGAGCTGCATTTAAAGATATGCAGAGCTTTCTGGGAGGTATCTGGGAAACCTTCAGCGGATGCGATGCCCAGCTGCTTGAGATCAACCCGGTTCTGAAGACCAGCGACAACAGGATTGTCGCAGTCGACTGCAAAATGGTTATTGACGATAATGCTCTTTTCAGGCATCCTGAAATTGCAGCGATGAGGGACCTGAATGAAGAGGATCCGGTTGAGGTGGAAGCGGGAAATCATAACCTCAATTTTATAAAACTCGATGGGAATGTAGGCTGTATGGTCAATGGAGCCGGACTGGCAATGGCTACTATGGACCTGATAAAGCTATCAGGAGGTTCACCGGCAAATTTCCTCGATGTAGGTGGCAGTGCAAATGCACAGACCGTGGAAGCCGGCTTCCGTATAATATTGAAAGACCCTGCAGTAAAGGCAATCCTGGTCAACATCTTCGGTGGAATAGTAAGGTGCGACCGTGTGGCAAAAGGTATAGTCGAAGCTTACCGGTCGGTTGGTGAGATTAAGGTACCCGTTATAGTAAGGCTGGAGGGTACAAATGCCACAGAAGCAAAGGAGATAATTGACAATTCAGGACTGAAAGTCTATACTGCAATGTCGTTCAGCGACGCGGCAGAGATGGTGAACAGACTCATTTCTCGTGAGAATCATCGCAGTACGGCATCCTGAGAGATTTCCCGCACATGCATAGAGTTACCTCTTCCGGCATCTCAACCTTTTCACGTTTATAATCGTTCAGGATAAATTTACCCTTGATCTTCATTGGACCAGAATCGGTCAGTTCCAATTTTGCCTGTGGATCTTTCTCTTTATTATCTTCCATAACCTGATTATTAACCATTAAAACCGGTTTTGTGGTGCCGGCCATCACAAAATGGCATCTTATCACTCTTGCCGCATCTGCAAAGTGAGATAACACCCTCCGTGATATTCTTCTCGTTACCGCCATATTTCATGGAAAAGTTGCCTTTGATCAGAACAGGTCCGTCTATCAATACCTTCACCGACACCGGCCTCTCCGTCTCATCCTCTGCTCCCGGCCCCATCAGCTCAGGTCTTCTGAACTTAACGTGATTTGTATGCTCAGGTCCAACACCCCTGTTCTTCGCTTCGTCGTTCCACTTCCATGACAGGGCTTCTGTGGGGCACATGTCGACAACCTCTATTATCCTTTCCACAGGCGCAGCCTTCATGTCAACCCATGGACGCCTGCCCGGGTCAAAAACCTCAATCAGCTCCCTGTAACAATATGACGCGTGAACACATGCCGTAGGTTTCCAGTAAACCGTTATCTCTTCATTGCGGTAGGTCCTGCCTCCCGAAAACTGACCACTCTTTTTTTCCATATTTGTAATAAATTGTTCGCAATTTAATAATTTTTGTGCAAATAATTCTGACATTCTCCTTGTAAGGTAATAAGGCTAATTATATATTTGTGCCATATCTGTTTGATAATTAGTTAATAGTTGCTCATTATCACGGTATCAGGTACAATTTAGTAAATCGTATGTAAGGGAGTATCAAGAAATAATGTCAGGATCGCTGTTGAACACCATTCTAATATCTCTCGGAGCACTGGTAATAACTTGTGCACTCATTCTGTTTCTTCTGGCCAGACTCAAAAAAGCCGGGAGGGAGGTGCAGGAAAAGAACCGGCAGATAGATGAGATTAATAGCGACCTTCAGAAAACAAAATCGGAGCTCGACAGACAAAAGGAAGCCCTTCTTAGGCAATACGCCGATTCAGAGAAGTTCTACAGTATACTGATACAGACAGCCGACGACGGTATTTCATTCTACGACAGGGAGTGGAACCTGAAATTTGCCAACAACGCATTTTATTCAATAGTGGGCCTTACCAGGGAGGAGTATGGCAATATCTACCCGACTGACCTTATACATCCTGAAGACCGTTCATATGAGAATCAAAGGGTTGAAGCCATGAACGAAAAGGGATTCTTTGAGGGAGAACTGCGGCTAAGGCATAAGGACGGCAATTATGTTATTCTTTCCACCCGCTCCATAACAGTAAAGGATGACAATGGTGAAATTATAGGATCCCTTACAATATCACGCGACATTACAAAGCTGAAACAGGTACATGAAGATCTGGTCAAAGCAAAGATTGAAGCTGATGCGAGCAACAGACTGAAATCAAGCTTTCTGGCCAATATTTCCCACGAAATACGGACTCCCCTCAACAGTGTGGTGGGATTCTCAAACCTCCTTCTCTCAAACGATATTTCCAACGAGGTGAAGGAGGAATATATTGAACATATCAATCACAACAGCGAAAAGCTTCTGCAGATAATAGGTGATATAATTGATCTGTCGCGTCTTGAGAGCTCCCAGATAGAGATATCTTACGAGGAAACTTCTGTCAACGAGATCGTGAATGAGGTTGTTGAGGAGGCAAGAAAGATCATAAAGAGGAATGACAAACCTATAGTCCTCAATGTAAGGAATGAGTTTGAGAATAACAGCGACCAGATCTTTTCTGACAGGATCTGGCTGAAACGCGTGCTCAGCCACCTGATGGACAATGCTGTGAAGTTCACCCTTGAGGGATCGATAACATTCTCATATCTTCTCGAAAATGACAACCTCTTCTTCAGGATAAGAGATACAGGAATAGGTATCAACCAGGAGAATCTCGGGCGAATCTTCGAAGAGTTCCGTCAGGAGATAGACGGCCACCACCGGCCCTTTGAAGGCCTCGGTGTCGGACTCACGCTGGCAAAGGAGGTGATAGAAAGAATGGGTGGAAAGATATATGTCCAGTCGGAGAAGGGCGTTGGATCGGAATTCAGCTTCTCTGTACCCTATCGCCCTGCAGGAGGAGGCGCTAAACTGAAAACACGGAGCTTTATTCAGGAGGAGTCAATCCAGCAGATTAACTGGAGCTCAAAGAAATGCCTCCTGGTGGATGATAATAAGGATGTTCTGGTTTATCTCAACCGGATCCTGCTTGATACCGGAGTGACGATATTCACGGCACGATCAGGCATCGAAGCCCTCGAAATAGTCAGGAACACACCCGATCTGGATGTTGTGCTTCTCGACATGCAGATGCCTGAAATGAACGGCATTGAAGCCACCAGGGAGATAAGAAAGATAAGGAAGAATCTTCCTATCATTGCCCAGACAGCCTTTATCTTCGAGGATGATAAGGATATCATACTTGAAGCAGGGTGTGATGCATGCCTGATCAAACCGATCCGTAAGGACCACCTTCTTACCGTGATGTCGGGTTTCATCAAATCTAACTGAACCCGTCCGGGAAAAGAATAACTTTTTTACTTATGCCCTTCAGGTTTGCTGATGTAATAGTGCCGCTTGCGGCTAAAGGAAAGTACACGTACTCCATACCGGATCATCTGTCTGATAAGGTTATATCCGGTACCAGGGCCGTGGTCCAGTTCGGAAATAAAAAAGTCTATACCGGTATTGTCTCCGAATGCCACAATAATCCTCCTGCAGTAAGCAATCTGAGGGAGATCATAAGTGTACCTGATAACGGGCCTCTGATTAATGAAATGCAGCTGCGTCTGTGGCATTGGATATCCGATTATTACATGTGCACGCCCGGGGAGGTGATGAAGGCTGCAGTACCCTCAGCCCTTTTTCCTGAAGGTAATGTATCTGTTCCGCCAGTAGAGAAATATAAACCGCGGACTGCTACATTTATAAGATTATCAAAAAGTTACAGTGAAGAGGAGCTTAACGGGATCCTTGATAAACTAAGCCGGGCTGCGAAACAGGCCGATATGCTTTCAGCCTACATTCAGCTGACTGAATATTCAAATGGAGCAGTTAACCTGCCTGTCATAAAATCAGATCTGTTAAAAGTAGCTGGCACGTCGCCGGCTGCACTCGAGGCACTTATCAGAAAAGGGATACTGGCTTCGGAAATATGTACCGTGGGCAGGCTCGAAGAGAGCGTGGAGCCGGAGATGCCTCTCGGGAGACTAAGCGATCATCAGATGGCAGCATTTGATTCTGTCTCCGGCCAGATGAAAGAGAAAAGTGCCGTATTACTACACGGTGTAACATCGAGTGGCAAAACGGAGATCTATATACACCTTATTGAAGAACAGCTCAGTAAAGGCAGGCAGGTTCTTTACCTTCTTCCTGAGATCGCACTCACCGCACAGATAATAACAAGGCTGAGAAAACACTTCGGCAGGGTTACCGGCGTCTATCATTCGGGATTTAACGACCAGGAGAGGGTCGAGATCTGGAGGAGAGTTGCTGATGATGACCCGGAGAGAAGATATCGTCTGGTGATAGGGGTGAGATCGTCGATATACCTGCCCTTCAGGAACCTGGGGCTCATTATAGTGGATGAGGAACATGACAGTTCATACAAACAGCAGGACCCGGCTCCCAGGTATCACGCCCGCGATACGGCAATAGTGCTTGCAGGTCTGACTGGTGCCAGATGCATCCTGGGGTCGGCCTCTCCCTCAATAGAATCTTATTATAATGCTGTCAGCGGCAAATATGGGCTGGCTGAGTTAAAGGAGAGATACGGCAGTATAAAGCTTCCGCAGATAATACTTGCCGACACCCGTGAGGCATACCGGAAAAAGCTGATGATCTCGCACTTCACTCCACAGCTTATAGAGTCTATGGATGATGCACTTGCCAGGAAGGAGCAGATAATGCTTTTTCAGAACAGAAGGGGATTCTCCCCTTACTTAGAGTGTACCGAATGCGGATGGAAACCAGTCTGTTTCCAGTGCGCTGTCAGCCTCACATGGCATAAAAGCATTAACCGGCTCGTTTGCCATTATTGCGGGCACACCGCCGAAATACCTTTACATTGCGGAAATTGCGGCTCAACAAGCATCAGTACCCGGGGATTTGGAACGGAAAAAATTGAAGATGAAATAAAGATAATCTTTCCCCATGCTGTTGTAGACAGAATGGATCACGATACGACAAGGGGAAGAAATGCATTCAGCAGGATAATTAAATCTTTCGAGGAGGGGAGAGTGGATATTCTGACAGGAACCCAGATGATATCTAAAGGACTTGATTTTGAAAATCTTACAGTGGTTGGGATACTTAATGCCGATAATATGCTTAACTATCCCGATTTCAGAGCATACGAGCGAAGCTTCCAGATGATGTCGCAGGTAAGCGGAAGAGCGGGTCGACGCAGGAAGCAGGGCAGGGTGATCATCCAGACCTCAGATCCCTCCAACAGGATAATACGAATGCTGCTGCAGCATGATTATGTGGCCATGTTCAGGCAGCAGGTTGAAGAAAGAAAAGACTTCAATTATCCCCCTTTCTGCAGAATGATCAGGATAAACCTGAAGCATAAGGATAGAATGCTACTTAACAGTTACTCAGAACAGCTGGGCAGGGACCTCAGATCATTTTTCGGCAAGCGGGTTCTTGGTCCTGAATACCCGGTCATTTCCAGGATTCAGCTCTGGTATATCAAAACGATCCTGCTAAAAATAGAAAAGGGACGGTCATCAGTACGAGCAAGGCAATACGTGGCTGATGCAATAGGGAGGCTTGAGAAGGAGAAGGGAGCGGCAAGCCTGAGGATTTCGGTTGATGTGGACCCGTATTAATTGGGAGCGGGGGAGCGGGAGAAAGGGTGAGTGGGAGAAGGGGAGAACGGGGGAAGAGGAGAGACCTGGTTGAACGGGCAACTACGCAGTAGCTTTTCAATGTCAATTACAATCCTGTAAGGTTGGAAATTGTGCATGACCGTTTCAATAGTTGTCTTTTCATTGATGGTTAAGGGATCGGAAACCTTCCTTCCGACAGATGCAAAATAATCCCTGAATTTGAATCCCTGACCGATCACCTTGTCCGAGAACTTCACCCACAGTGAAGGTATTCCGTATGCATCTGATATGATGATCCCATGAAGAGAACTGGAGATTATCTTCTCGCATGATAATATCTCATCCACAACTTTCAGGGGTTCTGCATTCACCACATTAATTATTCTGATGTCGGGATGCTTCTTTTTTATGCTTTTAAGCCATCGGTTATGGAAGTCTGTATAGTGAGGGACTATGCCAAGCCGAAACTTCTTATCAAAGGATCCCGGATTATAGATCGTTGGTAAGAGAAGTGCAGGATCGCCATACACTTCCGGGCATTCAATCCCCAGTTCCAGCAATCTGGCTCTCGTTAAGGGTCCCCTTACGGCATGTATCTTTTTCGGGGATTCCCTGCAAAAGGCATCCTCCGATATGAATCCACTTCCCCATACGATGGTCTGACGCCTGCATTTCTGAAGTATTGAGCCTATGCAAAAAAAATGTTCAGCATTGCCGGGCCTGCTTGTCGAGACCCTTTTCACAGATTTCCGGCTGAATGCTTCTGCAATTACGGGGTTAAGGACATCACCCAGGTTTTTTCTATGCGCATCCCAGGCCACTTTGTTGAAAGCTCCGCTGTCCGGTTTTATGAAACGTTTCAGTATATCTGTACATTCAGTGAGGTAACCCATACTCAGTAAAATAATGCTTTATTCCCTTTCACTTTTTATCTGATAGACCTTTAACAAATCACTCACCGATCTGTAAATACTCCAGCTGTCCGATACGGCCTGCCTGATAATTAACGGATTGAAAACTATTCTGTTGTCCACTACATCTGAAAGGATCTTACTTAATGCATCCACATTGCCCGGCGGGAACAGGAATCCGTTTATCCCGTGACGTATCACCTCTCTATGTATCCCAACACCGTCAGTTGCTATTGTTATCAGCCCGCAGGCCATCGCTTCGAGGCATACCAGGGAAAAACCTTCAGATAATGATGCAATTACAACAGCCCTGCTGGCATGGTAATAACTCAATATGTCATCGTTCTCAGGGATTATGTGAACCTGTTCAGAAACCCTGCTTTCCGATGCTATTGACAATATCTTAACAAGATAGTCTGTCTTATCTGTTTTGCCGATAATCAGGAGTCCCCACTCTTTTTTTGTCCTCAGGAGCGGAGCAACAGCCTTTATCACAGTAATCTGCCCTTTCTCAGGCCTTATCCGGCCAATTACCGTGATGAGATTTTCCTGTGGTATCCCTGCCAGCCTCTTCTTCTCCGCGATATTGAAAAATTCAGTATTCACTCCATGCCTGATAAGGGTATTCTCAAAAGGAAGAGACTCCGACATTGAAGGATTCAGACTTATCAGGCGATCGGCCCTCTTCATGAGGAGGCTGGTGAATTTAGACGGCATGGTATCGGAGTGACGTGTAAAAACAAGCAGAAATCTGCCTCCCACCATCCTCAGCAAAAAGGCAAAAATTAGTTCATTGTTGCGATGAGCATGGATAACCGGCTTTTTTACCGACCAGATCATTCTCAGCAATCCTGAGAAGCCTATTTTTTTTGTCTTTATGCCGTAGCCGAAAGCCCTTGCTTCATCATATCTGTTCAGGAACGGCAGAATAGTTTCAACGCTTCTTGTGACACCGGTGGCTCTCCTGTGAAAATGAAGGTGAATAATCATGCATATCAAATATTTCGTAAAGATAAGAATAGCGATATTAGATGGATTATTAAACCGGAGCTTTTCTTTTGATTGGTTTTGGGTTCTATTCAAGTCATGGCCGGAGCCGGATTCCCATTCGTCCAAGCAGTGCTGCAAAACCTGCCATCAGAATGGCCCATGCCAGCGATCCAGCAATTACCACAAGTGGTTCTGAGGATTGTTTGTAAATCAGAACTGGTATTCCCGACATCCAGATAAGGTGGTAAAGGAAGTTCGGAGCGAGGTATGTAGTAAGAGAATTCTCCCCTGCAGGCCTGATGAAAAACGCCCATTTGCTGAAACCCTTTACATCAGTAATCCAGTAAAGGAAAATATAGACAAGAAAACTGATTCCGGTGCAGATCAAACCCCAGCTTGGTGTAGCCATTATCTTCGAGATTATAAACCACTTTCTCAGTAGAATGCCCGATCCGAGATAAATAATTCCCATGCCGGTAAAAATCAGGATCATCTTCCTGTACTCTGATGTCGGGATCTTTCTCAGGATAAGTCCACCCATAAGTCCCGAGAGAACGATGAACGGCACACTGCCCTGGATGACTATACCCAGGACAGGCCTGATACTGTCGAGGTAATCCGTATGACCTGATCCGTCGAGGATATTCATTGCCAGGAAGAAGAGAGCAACGAAAGAAGTCCTGAAGAGGGAATCGCGGCACACAACGTAGGTAAGGGCGGCTGTCAGGTACCCCCATCCTATCTGTCCCAGTATACCCCACCAGCCGGTAATCAGTGAGCTGTTGTTCTCAGGCTTTCCGGAGTTAAACTTAAATACCAGAATGACAAGGATTACCAGTGCGAAAAATTTGAATCCGGCTATAGTGAAGAATCTGCTGTCCGCATCACGGTAATCGTTCCACAGAAGAAAAACACCCAGATACATAAGCAATGCCCACATGTTCCTGCTTAACCCGGTAAGTCCAGGATCAACTCTTGCTGTGTTGAGCATGAGTACCCCTATAATTATCAGGCTGACAGACCTTTTAACAATATATCTGATGACCATATTGACCGGCTCTTCTTTTGCAAACCTTTTTGATAAAGCGAATGGCACCGACATGCCGGCGATAAAAAGGAATCCCGGAAAAACCCAGTCGGCCAGCCCCATGCCATCGACATCTTCAGGTGTATGGCCCAGCCATGCCGGGACGATATCCATGTTGAGGTCGTTCACGAACAGCATCAGGAGCAGCGTTACTCCCCTCATGATATCTATTGATCTGATCCTTAAGGATGTCATTCTTGCTGTTGAATCGTGCTGATAGTTAAGAGCGTTAAATTATGAAAATCTTTTAAGAGCTTGTGAATAATTGACTAAATTAGATTGTCTATATAGAAACTATAAAACCTGTAACTATGAAAAAGAAAATCAGCCCCGTCATTTTATCAATCTTCGTAAATCTGGCGTTAATAATTCTGCCTGCCGGCGCGATAGCCCAGGAGGCTGTCAGGCCCGCTGTAAGGGCTCCTCAGAGGATGCCTGTGCGAATAATATCACCCGAGGTACAGCCCGACAACAAAGTAACCTTCAGGCTCTTTTCAAGAGATGCATCGAAGGTGACTGTATCAGGAGAGTGGCAGAGCGGTTTTGGTTCAAGCCAGGAGCTTGTACGAAACGATACCGGACTCTTCAATCTTACCGTGGATCCCCTGCAGCCGGAGCTCTACGGGTATACCTTCAGTGTTGACGGTGTGAATTCTATCGATCCCGATAATGTTCAGGTACGGCGAGACGGGGCTCGATACCAGAGCTTCGTGATTGTCCCAGGCCCGGAATCGGATCTCTATTTTCATAAACACGATGTGCCCCACGGCAATGTGGGCAAGGTTTGGTATCCCTCCGGTGTGCTGGGCTTCAGCAGGAGGATGTATGTTTATACACCTGCCGGCTATGAAGGGAGCACGGACAGGTATCCCGTGTTTTATCTCCTGCATGGAGCAGGGGGAGATGAGGATGCCTGGACGAACATGGGGCGGACTGCCCAGATAATGGACAACCTTATTGCTCAGGGCAAGGCAAGGCCGATGATAGTTGTTATGACCAACGGCAATGCCAACCAGGCGGGAGCACAGAACGAGGTCCCTCCGATACCTGCATCCGGAGAACAGGGGATGGCATCATACCAGCGCCTGGCCGGCCGGTTCGAGGCACACCTCGTAAAGGATGTTGTGCCGTATATTGAAAAGAATTACCGGGTGCTGACGGACCAGGACAACAGGGCTATTGCAGGCCTTTCAATGGGTGGTATGCATACCCAGACCATCACCAACGATAATCCCGGTATGTTTGGCTACATAGGAGTCTACAGCATGGGTATAATGAATATGGGACAGCAGGGCGGCGACGCGGCGAAACAGGAGCAGGAGAGGCTTGCAAAGCTTGAGGCACTGAAAAACAGCGGTTATAAGCTTTACTGGATAGCCTGCGGGAAGGATGATTTTGTATATAACGGTGTTATAACGCTCAGAGAGACTCTCGACAAGATAGGATTTAAGTATGTCTACCGCGAAAGCACAGGCGGTCATACCTGGGCCAACTGGCGTATCTATCTGTCGGAGTTTGCCCCGATGCTGTTTAAATAGGAGTTTGATAAAAAAATTTATGAGGAAAATCGTTTCTTTTGCCTGGAATAGTAACTCAGGTGAGGGAGATTGAAAAAAGAGCAGAAAAATTATTATTTTTGTGCCGGCCGGGCCGTCCTTGTCCTGGAAGATTGGAACGACAGAGGTCAGCACTCCTTCGCTAAAGCTACGGAGGACAAAGCGGGGTGTAGCGCAGTT
>CAZWFL010000040.1:0-31586 GCA_964633195.1 uncultured Rikenellaceae bacterium
ACGAGTTTGGCGAAAGAACAATAAAAAATTTCGTAATGCGTGACCGCAATAGTCCGTCAGTTATTATCTGGAGTGTTGGCAACGAAATGGGAGATATTCAGGGCAATTCAAATTATGGGCTACAAAGGCTTGCTGCTATGGTTGGTTTTGTAAAAAAATATGACATCACGCGTCCGGTTACAATGGCCTGCGATCAAAATCAGAATGCACACTGGCGTCATTTTGATTATTATGATATTCACGCATATAACTATGCTCAGCGTTGGCTGCCTGCCAGGACAATGGATCCTTCAAAAAGTGTTGTAATAAGTGAATCAGCATCGACAGTAAGTACCCGTGGTTATTACGATTTAACCATTCCGGAAGATTTCTTAAATCCAACTGAACAAAGAAGTTCAAGTACATATATTGAGAATATTCCTAAAAGTGACACCTCTTCAGGCCAGGAAGGTACGAGACGTAGAAATGTTGGAAGTCTCCCCGAAGGAGGTTTCTCATTCCGCCGTGGTGGTGATGAAAATGCCAGAACCCAGGTAAGTTCGTATGATGTTGAAGCACCGCGTTGGGCAGAGGTTTGTGATGATGATTTTATGTGGCAGGAAAACGATAGTTATCTTGCCGGAGAATTTGTTTGGACCGGCTTTGATTACCTGGGTGAACCAACTCCAATTTTTACTGCACGCAGTTCTTATTTTGGCATTGTTGACCTGTGCGGTATGCCAAAAGATCGTTACTTCCTGTACCAGGGCCACTGGAGACCCGATTATGATATGGTGCATATATTGCCTCACTGGAACTGGTTAGGAAAAGAAGGGCAAATTGTCCCTGTATTTGTTTATACTAATGGTGACGAAGCCGAATTATTCCTAAATGGTAAATCATTGGGTAAAAGAGCTAAAAAACCCCGGTCAAATGTTTCAAAAGAACGTTATCGCCTAATGTGGCTGGATGTGGTATATGAACCTGGCGAACTGAAAGCGGTTGCTTATAAAGAAGGAAAAGTTATTGGCGAGGCTGTAGTTAAAACTGCAGGAGAACCATATTCAATAAAACTTACTCCCGACAGGAGCTATATTGATGCTACCGGAGACGATTTAAGTTATATTATGGTTGAAGCTTACGACAAGGGTGGAAATCTTTGCCCATTAGCTGAGAATATGGTTAATTTTGCGATTGATGGCCCGGGAGAAGTTGTTGCTGTTGGAAACGGTAATCCACAATCACTTGAACCGTATGTTGCCAACTACAGAAAGCTTTTCTTCGGAAAAGCGATGCTTATTTTAAGATCAAAAGAGAATGAGGATGGAAGAATTGAGGTTATAGCCACCTCCGATGGTTTAAAAACAGCCAAAATTTTTGTGACAACGAAACAATAAGCACTGACTTTTCGCATAAATTAAATCTCAAATTATTCAGCTCACAAAAAAAGTGGCCATGAAGCTGGTTGAACATTACAATATGAAATTAAAATTCTAAATGCTATGAAAAGGATTTTGACCACCCTATTAATGACTCTAAGCTTTGCATCAATCTTTGCTCAGGGCCGGATTCCGGAAATCAGAGAAAATATTCCTCTGGATTCTATTCGCTTAAGCGACCCCGCCATTCTGGCCGATAAAAGTACCTCGACCTACTATATGACAGGTACTGGCGGGCTGCTATGGAAAAGTAAAGACCTCGCCAAATGGTCGGGGCCATACGTGGTAACCGAGACGAACCCTGAATCGTGGATGGGGCCACGACCGATGATATGGGCAGCTGAATTGCATCAGTACAAAGGAAAATACTATTATTTTGCCACTTTCACCAACCGCAACAAAATTATTGAAACTGTAAAAGGAAATGTCATAAACCGGCGCGCGAGCCACGTGCTGGTGAGTGAAAATCCCGATGGACCATACGTTCCTATGCAAGATTCGGTGTATCTTCCTCCTGAGAAGCCAACACTTGACGGAACATTCTGGGTGGATACCGATGGAAAACCATACATGATTTACTGCCACGAATGGCTTCAAAACTGGAACGGTACAATGGAAAAAATTGAGTTAAAACCGGATTTAAGCGGTACGATCGGGGAACGAAAATTACTATTTTTTGCTTATGATTCGCCGTGGAGCAAGGAGGTAGACCAAAATGGCATAACTGTCCCCAACAAGGTAACTGATGGTCCTTATCTCTTCAAAACTCAAACAGGAAAATTAGGGATGATTTGGACAAGCTGGGTTCTTAGCGACTATGTACAGGGTGTTGCCTATTCAGAAAGCGGCACATTGGATGGCCCATGGGTGCAGGAAAAGGAACCAATCACTCCACCAAACTTTGGCCATGGTATGTTATTCCGAACCTTTGAGGGTAAACTGCTTATGTCGATCCATAGTCATAAAAGTGTAAACGGACGCACTATAAGAATTCCTCATCTGTTTGAAGTGGATGATTCGGGTGATAAGTTAGTAGTGAAAGGTCAATATCACCCTTTGCTATAAGGTCTATAAAAGGTAGATAGAAACTTCCTGATTCAGATTTACAGATTGTTGGTCTGAAAGAGGATTCATATTTCCCAGATTCTTCATAAATTAGTTCTGTTTCGCTGCTGATTTATTATCAATAGTGCTAACTTAAAACCTTTAATCATGTTTGATTTTCAAAAACTTGATATCTATCAGAAGTCAAAGAACTTTTGTAAAGAAATTTATTCGATTCTGGATGAAAAGAATTTTGACAGGGTAACAAACGATCAGCTAAGAAGAGCATTTTTCAGCATTATGTTGAATATTGCTGAAGGAACTTCCCGATTCAGTAACAAAGACAGGAAAAATTTTTTTGTGATTGCCCGAGGCAGTGCATTTGAATGTGTAGCTATTTTGGAATATCTTCGTGAAACGGGAGAAATAACTCAGCAGGGTTTTCTGGAGAGTGAGCACAGACTTGAAGAAATCTCAAAAATGCTGTTTGGATTAATCAAGAATCTGTATTAATGGCCCAAAGGCACAAGAGGTCATTTTCGACCTCTTGTTTATTTTTATGACATTCTGAAACCCTCACTAATTCAAATTATGAGATGGACAGTAATTTCCGGGGAGAGGGTTGCAACTTTTAAATTTTAAAAATCGTTTTTTTGTCAGGGTTGCTACCAACCATCCTAATCGTACAATAGGAATAGTTGATTTAGCCGGGAATAAAATTGATAAGATACTTATTAGTAAAAATAATGGCTGACAGCCTTTCAGCAGAACATTTCATGCCGGTTGTTGTTAAATTAAAAGTAAAAAGTATTTTTGTCCCTGTGAAAAAAGTATTGGTTGTCATAACATTCCTGGTTTCAATGGTGGTTACCATTGCTCATGATGCTATTCACCACCACCACGATACACCTGAAAATATAGAATTTATTTCCGCGGCACATTCCGATGACCCCGGACATGATGATAATGATGATCATCATAATCATTTCCCACCGCATCAGCATTTAATCTCTGAAGGTGATCTGTTAGCCGGGCGAAATACTATCTCATCCGGCAGAGTTATTAATGACTATGATCATGATTTGGCTTTATTGCCCCCTCCTTATTCTTATAATGATTCTTTTAAATATTTTACAGGTTTTATCCGTGTAATCAGAAAAACACTAAATTCCTATCCTTTTATCATCCCCATCAATTCGACAAGGGGATCACCGACTATTTCCTGAAATCCGGAAAACATTCCGTTTGAACCATTGTTTGATTTCATTTCCTTATATTCTTAAGGATTAATTTATTTATCTGAACATATGAAGAAGAATTTATTATTACTTTTTACGATGGCATGCCTTATGTCCTGCCAGCAGAAACAGAAAGAAATTAATCTTGCTGGTTCTGATTATTCCGCCCTTGAGCCACTTTCAGTCACTGTCTTTACGGAAAAGGTTGAATTGTTTGCTGAGTTCAGACCATTCATCATTGGTCAGGAAACAGCATTCGCAGCACATCTGAATGACCTTGAAGAGTTTAAACCATTCCCGGCAGGATCTCTTCAGGTAATACTTAAAAATGCCGGAAACCAGTTCGAGAACAAGGTTGATGCACCATCTGTCCCCGGAATATACCGGCCTGTAATTACTCCGACAGAACCCGGAATTTATACTCTGACCTTTATTTACAATAATGATAACCTGAGTGAAATTATTACAGTAGATTCAATCAGGGTGTACCAGGACATTACAGAGGTGCCTCCGGCTGAGACAGATAATAATGGAGATTTAATAGTATATCTGAAGGAGCAGGCCTGGAAAACAACTTTTGCAACCGAGGAAGTTATAGAGAAACCTTTTCATTCGGTGATCAGTACTTCTGCAAGGGTAAAATCGCAGCCTGCGGCAGAAATGGTTATAAGTTCCCAGGCTTCAGGTCAGATTAATCTCTTTAAAGTTCTGGGCGAAACTGTTCGCAGGGGTGACATTATTGGGACAGTGTCAGGAGGAAGCCTTGAAAACAATCTTATTGTGAGATTGAATGAGATCAGAATTGCGTATGAAAAAAGTAAAGCTGATTATGAGCGTACCAACCCCCTGGCAACAAATCAGACTATATCGCAGAAAGACTTTCTTGAAATATTGACAAAATACAGGCAGGATTCTGTCAGGTACTTCCAGATGACAGGAAAGATCACAGGTAACACTATGAAAATCATAGCTTATGTTGATGGGATTATTTCCGATATTATGGTAAGTAACGGAGGGTTCGTTGAAACAGGATTACCAATTGTCAGGATCACAAACAGCAAAGACCTGTTGATAGAGGCTTACGTTAATCAATCAGATCATACGTATGTATCCGGGATCTTCGACGCAAATTTCAGGGATCCTTCAGGGGAAAATACATTCACCTTATCATCGCTTAATGGAAAGGTCAGATCAACAAGTGCTTTTGTCAGTGATAATTCTCTGCGGATACCTGTCAGTTTTACAGTCAGGAACAATGGAGATCTGATGCCGGGTATGTTCCTAGAAGCTTACCTGATGACAAATCCGAAGGAAAAAGCAATTGTAGTCCCCTACACTGCGCTGCTTGAGGAGCAGGGGAAATATTTTGTCTATGTTGAAATTGCAGGAGAATCCTTTATGAAGCGACAGGTAACTATAGCCGGTAATGATGGTATTAATGCAGAGATATCTTCCGGTTTGGAACCAGGTGAAAGAGTTGTCACTAAAGGAGTACAGGCTATAAAGCTGTCATCAATGGCAGGAGGATTACCACTTCATGGTCACACTCATTAAGATTATTGGTTATGCTGGATAGAATATTAAACTTTTCCCTGAAAAACAGGCTTCTGATCCTGTTTGCATCAGGCATTCTCCTTGTTGGCGGAAGTTATGTTGCCACCAGAATGGAGATTGATGTGTTTCCTGACCTTACAGCGCCTTCCGTTGTCATTCTGACTGAAGCACACGGTATGGCAACCGAGGAAGTCGAGCGGCTGGTGTCGTTCCCTATTGAGATCTCTCTCAATGGTGCTACCGATGTCAGAAGGGTTCGATCCTCCTCGGCCACCGGGATATCAATAGTATGGGTTGATTTTGAATGGAATACAGATGTCTTTAAGGCTCGTCAGATAGTCAATGAAAAATTAGCTTCTGTTGCGGAAAAATTACCCTTAAATGCAGGCACACCTACCATGGCTCCCCAGTCATCCATAATTGGGGAAATAATGCTCATTACAGTATCTTCTGATTCATTAACACCAATGGATCTCCGTACTGTCTCTGACTGGCAGATCCGAAACCGTCTTCTTTCAATCGGAGGTGTGTCGCAGGTAATTGTAATGGGGGGTGATTATAAACAATACCAGGTAGTTGCTGACCCTGAAAAGATGGAATATTACAGGGTCTCTTTAAGTGAGCTTTTCAAAGTGTGCGGGAATCTTAACAGTAATGCAACCGGAAATTTTATCAATGATTACGGCAGTGAATATGTCATTACAGGAGCTATACGCACAAACAACCTTGATGAAATTGGCAACAGTGTTGTTAAAATCCATAACGGCCAGCCTGTCTCGATAGATGATGTAGCCGAAGTAAAGATCGGAAGTGCACCCAGGATCGGGGCAGGTTATCTTAACAGTAAACCTGCTGTTATGATGACTGTATTAAAGCAGCCAAATACAAATACAGTTTTACTTACTGAAAAAATTGATCTTGCAATAGAAGATCTGAAGAAATCACTTCCTGCGGGAATAGCAATCAGAACAGATGTTTTCCGTCAGTCTGACTTCATCCAGCGATCTGTAAATAACGTTTCAAGGGCGCTTATCGAGGGAGGAATATTTGTGGTGATAATCCTGTTTATATTCCTGTTGAACATCCGGACTACGATAATCTCATTGATAGCTATACCTTTATCACTCCTGGTATCTGTCATAACACTTAATTTCCTGGGATTGACACTGAACACGATGTCTCTTGGAGGTATGGCCATAGCCATTGGTGTTCTTGTCGATGATGCAATTATTGTTGTTGATAACGCACTGAAGAGACTAAAGCTGAATGCCCGCAAGCCTGTTGAAGACCGGTTGACTTCCATTAATGTGATCCTTAATGCCTCAAAGGAGATAATGGCATCAATCTTTAACGCCACCCTCATTATTATCGTGGCATTTCTTCCGCTCTTTTTCCTCTCAGGAATGGAAGGCCGGCTTCTTAAGCCTCTTGGCATATCATTTATAGTATCGCTTTTTGCTTCACTGATTGTGGCACTTACATTGACTCCTGTGATGTGCAGTTATCTGCTGACAAGCGAGAAACAACTTGTTCATCACGAAACAGGAAGCAGGTGGGTCCGCTGGCTGAACGAACAATACGGCAGAGTTCTTACTTTTATCCTGAACTATAAAAAAGTAATCATTGGAGGGTCGGTGGCACTTCTGGTTTTTGCCCTTATCGTTATGTCTAACCTTGGAAGAACCTTTTTACCGGAATTCAATGAAGGTATGCTTACTCTCAGTACAGTAAGTCTTCCCGGCATTTCTCTTGAGGAGAGTAATAAGATGAACCTGATGATAGAGGAGGAAATGTTAGCAATGCCTGAAATTGAGACTATTACAAGACGAACAGGAAGGGCTGAACTTGATGAGCATGCCCAGGGTGTCTATTCATCGGAAGTTGATGTACCGTTTACTCTTACTGACCGTTCAAAAGATGAATTTCTTGCTGATCTGAGGGCCCGGCTGGCAACAATAAGGGGAATTAATATTACAGTAGGCCAGCCTCTTTCACATCGTATCGATCATATGCTTTCAGGAACAAGGGCAAATATTGCCATTAAAGTATTCGGAACTGACCTTCAGAAAATGTTTTCGATTGCAAGTCAGATCAGGACCGATATTCAGGAAATAGACGGCCTGGTTGATGTGAATGTTGAACAGCAGGTTGATATCCCTCAGCTGCAGATAAAACCAAGGAGGGAGATGCTTAAACAATATGGAATACCTGTCAATGAATTTGCCGAATTTATTGATATCGCATTTGCGGGTGAAAAAGTATCCGAGGTGTATGAAGAAAATATGAGTTTCGACCTTGTTCTGATATACAATGACAAATCAAGGAGCTCCATTGAAGCTATAAAAAACAGCCTCATTGACACATATGATGGAAGAAAAATTCCATTGAAAGAAGTTGCTGAAATAGTATCCGCCACCGGACCAAATACTATAAGCCGTGAGAATGTACAGCGTAAAGTAGTTATCTCTGCGAACGTCTCCGGAAGGGACCTCCGGGGAGTGGTAAATGATGTCCAGAAAACAATAAAGGAAAATATTGCTCTCCCTGAGAATTACTATATTGAATATGGTGGTCAGTTTGAGAGTGAAGAAAAGGCTTCCGGATTGCTCCTGTATACTTCTATTATTGCGGTGTTTGTGATATTCATGTTATTATTCATGGAGTTCAGAAATACCAGGATGTCTGCAATAATTCTGCTTAACCTGCCATTAGCTCTTATAGGCGGTGTTTTCAGCATATGGCTGAGTTCAGGCATGCTTAGTATCCCGGCAATAATCGGATTTATAACCCTTTTTGGAATTGCTACGCGTAATGGGATACTTCTTGTCTCCCGATACAATAATTTACAGGAAGAAGGATTTTCACCTTATGATTCTGTTATCAGGGGTTCGATGGACCGGTTAAATCCAATCCTTATGACAGCATTAACTGCTGCTTTGGCGCTTATTCCACTCGCCATGGCAGGAGATAAACCAGGTAATGAAATACAAAGTCCAATGGCGATCGTTATCCTGGGAGGCTTGTTCAGTTCTACTTTGCTCAATGCATTTGTAGTTCCGGCTGTATACCTTTTGATCAAATCAAAACCTAAAAAAGATGAATAAAACATTATATGTATTAGCCTTCATTATGATAAGCAGAATGGGGTATGCCCAGGATCCGGGCATCCTGCTTAAAAGTATTGAAGTAAATAATCCGGTGATTAAAGCGAGTGTCAAATGGCTTGAATCTGAAATGTACAGGGCTAAAACCGGTATCTACCCGGATAATCCGGATATTACCTACAATTATATGTGGGGTAATCCGGATGCGATAGGGAATCAGCAGGAGCTTGAAATTACGCAAATGTTCAATTTCCCCGGATATTATTTTGCCAGATCGTCCATGCAGAAGATGGAATTCAGACAGAGTAAAATCCTGGTAGAGAAGACAATAAACGATATTCTCTTTAAGGCTCATAACGAGATAATTACACTGATCTGGCTGGCAAAAAAAGAATTAACTTTAAGCAAAAAGCTAAAGGAGTCTTCAGATCTTCTTGCACTAATGCAGCAGGGATTTGAACGGAAGGAGTTTTCGAAGCCGGCGCTTGATAAAGTCAGGATACATCATCTCAATAATCAGACAGAAATGGCGAAGCTTAAATCTGAGATAGTTATCCATAATGAAATCCTTCAGCAACTTAATGGAGACCTGGCTGTCAATTTCACCTTTTTAGATTACGCACCTGCAGCAGCACTTCCGGCATTCGATACACTACAGGTAAAATTACTGCAATTCAATCCTGATATCAGGATCGCCAGTCTCAGCATAGATATAAGCGGACAGAAAGTAAAGGTCGAGAACATGAACAGGCTTCCGAAAATTGAAGCTGGTTATAAAGGAGAAACAATACTTAATCAAAAGCTTCAGGGTATCCACACGGGGATCTCAATACCCTTATGGGAAAACAAATACAAGGTAAAACAAGCCAGAATTGAAGAAAACTGGTCACAGTTGAATTATGACCAGGTGGTTAGTGGAATCACTTCCAGCCTCAAGGCAGTATACTCGAATGCACAGGCCGTTTTGCAGAATTATATGAATATCAAAGAGCTTACTGCAGAGCCTTCACTTTCTGAAAGTACTTTTCTTCTGTTAAAAGCGGGAGAAATATCTTTTCCTGAGTATCTTTCAGAGGTACAGTTAATATATGAGAATCAGCTGAATTTTCTTGAAGTGGAAAGGGATTACTTTGTACTCCTGAATAAGATTAACCTGCTGACGGGTATCAATTTAAAATGAGAAGGAAGAACAGCTACAGGTTTGAAAAAAGTTTAATAGTGGTAGTATTGGTGACTACCATCCTTAATAAAATATTAGTGCTCCGAAGACAACCCTCACAGGCGATTAAAATTTGTTTGATAGTTTTTTCTTTTATTTTCTTTTCTCCTACTTATGCTGTAGGCCAGAAGACAATACAGGTTGTTCCTGCAAAACAGTTACCATCGATAGATGGAAATCCTGATGATGTTCTGTCTCTGATGACTCCATTTAATTTTTTTCAGCTTGAGCCGAATAACGGATCTGCTTCACCGGATGAAACAAGGATAATCGTTTTACAGTCATCAGATACTCTTTATATTGCCATTGCATGTATTCAAAATTCAGAAGTGACGGCTAAAATCCAGATGAGAGATAAATTCGGACAGTCTGATGATGGGATCTTCCTCATTTTAGGAACATACAATGATAATCGAAATTCTTATGGCTTTGGGTTAAATCCTCTGGGGACCCAGGCTGATTTCAGGATTATGGATGACGGAAGAACGCTCGACTATAACTGGGATACCGAATGGCTGTCATCTGCAGCAAAATACGAATGGGGCTGGTTTGCCGAAATGGCAATACCTTTCACAAGCATCAAATTCAAAAAAAATATTAATAACTGGCAGATTAATTTCAGACGTATCAATCGTGAGGATTCTGAAATATCTTATTGGAACTCAGTTGTACAGGATGAATTTAAAGTATCCCTGTCAGGAAACCTGATGAATATTAATCCACCTGCTACAAAAAACACTCTTTTAATAGTCCCATATGGTATGGGGAAAGCGACCCGGACAAATACAGGGGAAGATAAATCATTTATCGAAGGACAGTTTGGTGGTGATATAAACTGGCAACCCAGTTCAAATCTGACAGCGAATATTACCTTGAATCCTGATTTTGCAACTGTTGAAGCTGATGAAGATGTTATTGATCTTACAAAATATGAGATCAGGTATCCTGAAAAAAGAATTTTCTTTCAGGAGGGGAATGAGATGTATAATACAAGGTTACAGTCGTTTTATTCAAGGCGGATAGGAGATATTTCCGGAGGTGTTAAACTTACCGGCAAGGCAGGAAAAACAAATATTAATCTCATAAATGTTTTTGATAAAAATGCAGTTGACTCAACGGGAAATAAACCTATGTATACTGCAATTCGTGTAAAAAGGGATGTATTGAAATCATCAAGCATAGGTTTTACGGGTACAAATAAACTGCTTGATGAAAGAATGACAACTACATTAAGTACTGATTATGTACTTAACCTTGGCCCGCTCTGGAAGCTGACAGGTCAGTATGTGGCTGCCATTGATGACTGGAATACACTGAGGAATGCAGGTTATGCCAGATTCGCCGCAGAGAATAATTTCTTTCACTGGCATATTCGATATTCCTATACACAGGGTGATGGATTGAAGGATATTTTTAATGAAACCGGCTATATTAATGACGATGACAGAAATGAATTTGATTCGGATCTCTCATATAAATGGTGGTTCAAGAACTCTGTGATAAAATTTATCTCGCTTGGTACGGCCAATAACTGGTATTGGAATGACAACTTTACTAAGTTCATGAGCTGGAACATTAATGAAACTGCTGACATTTTCCTGAAAAACAAACTAAACTTTTCTCTTAGATATAATAATGAATACAGGTTCCTGAAAACTGACAGTGCTGATTATTATAACTATTATTATTCGGGAACTATCGGGTACAATACTGAAGCATATAACAGTGCACGGATAATTTTTCGAACAGGTCGCAGTTTCGGTTCAGATTATTATTCAGTTGAAGCAGCATTGCAATTCAAGGCATTTGACAGACTTGCACTCGAGCTTAAGCCAAGGTTTATAAAATTTAATCCTGAAACAAGTTCATTCAAAACTACTTTCATTAACAGCTTTTCTGCAACATACAATTTTACAAATGATTTGTGGGTTAAATTGATTTGTCAGAACAATACTTCAATTGAGAAGATATATGTGTATGGCCTTTTAGGATGGAGATTCAAACCTCCGTTCGGTTCTCTTTATTTTATTGTCAATCACACAGAATATCTGGATACGTCTGGTCTGTTACAGAATAAATATATCGGATACCTGAAGCTTGCCTGGCCGATATCTCTCAGATAACATATGAGAAAAAGAATTATTTTTATCGGATTATTCTCCGGTTTGCTTTTTGGTCTTGCAACACCGTTTAGCAAGATCATACTTTCGGAACTGAATAGTTTTCACCTGGCCGGATTGCTATACCTTGGTGCTGCTCTGGCTTTTCTGCCCTTTGTAATAAAAAACAGACAATCTGAATTGTCTGCTCTAAGGAAAACAGGCAAGAAAAAACACGTGGCCGGGATTATAATTTCCGGTGGAATACTCGGCCCGGACAATACCATTCATCAAGGGGATAATTGGTGAAATAACAAATCTGACAATAGGTATGATTTTAACATATGGGCAGATTCAGATTAGTTGTATCCTGCCGGCAATATCAGTTGGATTATTCTCGTATGGGATCAGTATTGTCCTGTACGTTTATACGGCTCAGAACATTGGAGCAACAAGAGGACAAATTCTTTTCAGCACGGCACCATTCTGGGGAATTACTGCAGCATGGATTTTTCTTGGAGAGCCATTAAGTATTATTATTCTTGCATCTCTGATACTATTGATTGCAGGTGTTGTATTTTTAAACCTTTCTTCCCATAGTCACAAGCATTATCACAAAGGCATGGTACATATCCATATGCACAGTCACGACGATGACCATCACGACCATGTTCATGCCGGTGGTAAAGAAAAAAGTCTGAAACATTCACATATTCATGAACATAAAGAGATTGATCACGCACACAATCATTATCCTGATTTACATCACAGGCATGAACAATAAGTTGTATTTGTGTTTATACTAACTTGAAAATCCTGAAGTAAAAGGTCTCTTAACCTGGTTGCAACTTTTATCCGTTCGGGGTTCCTCACTCCGTCTTCCGAAGCTTTCTTCGAAGACCGAAGCCTTGGCGAAGGTCTTAGCGAAGGAGGAAGACTCGCACTATGGAAAATCTTAGTTACTAATTCATTGAATCTGCCACATCAATGACTCTTTGCCAGACTCTCAGTAAGTTTTGACCAAGTATTTTTTTTATTTCCTTATTACTATAACCTCTTTTCAGAAGTTCAGTAACAATCACAGGATAACCAGAAACATCAGGCAGCCCGACTGGCAGAGAAGGTCCCACTCCGTCAAAATCTGAACCCAGACCAACATGATCAATTCCGGCAATTTCCACGACATGATCATTATGGTCCACAACATGGTTTGCTTCAGCAAACAACCTGTGGTCCTTCATATAATCCTGAATAATCTTCATCCCTTCTTCAGAGGCATGGTTGATCCCGGTTGAATCAAAATAACTCATCAGGTAATCAATGTTCTTTGAACATTCCGGATCCAGGAACATTGAGCCAAAGGCTATCATGATAACTCCATCCTTTTCAGTAATTTCCCTGATCAATTCATCCGGCAGGTTTCTATCATACCCCGGAATGAAATACCTGCAACCGGTATGTGTCGCAACAATCGGGGCGGATTATCTTTTCAGAACATCTGAAACAGTACTGTCAGAAGAGTGGAAAATATCGATTATAATTCCATTTTCTGATCATCGCTCAATTCATTTTGACCACAAGCAATTAGCATTAATTGAATAATCAGGATTATGGTAAACAAATTTGATACTTTTTCCCTCATTGTAATCAGGTTTAGAATTTCTTTGATCAAACAAGATACAAAAAAGCCCTAACCTGATGACTAACCAATGATTTTTCAGGCCGCAATAAGTCTGCGTTTCGGTTTTATGGACTAACTTTATTCGGAATTCTAATTTGCCGGAGTGTCTGTGTGGTCAAATGTTTAATGTAAATTATATTTAGCACTCATAATTATGAACAATAAAAACGAGGACGAAAAACTAAAATTAATTAATGGATTTCCTTATGTGGAATTTAAAGTGGAAAAAGCACCATCACCAGATTATGTCATAGAACGAAGCTCAGCGTTTTATGATTGGATCAATAAACGAAGGTCGGCAAGGGAATTTTCAGATAAGCTCGTGCCAAAAAGCGTTATTGAAAATCTGATTAAGGCTGCATCCACTGCACCTTCAGGAGCCCACAAACAGCCCTGGACTTTCTGTGCTGTATCTAATAAAGAATTAAAAGCAGAAATAAGAGAAGCCGCAGAAAATGAAGAAAAGATCAATTACGAGCACCGGATGAGTGAGCGCTGGAAAAAAGACCTTGCACCGCTTGGTACGGATATGCACAAATCCTTTCTGGAGGACGCCCCATGGCTAGTTGTGGTTTTTAAACGTGTTTATGAATTTGACGAAGATGGGGAGAAAAGAAGCAATTATTATGTAAATGAGTCTGTAGGAATTGCCTGTGGTTTTTTAATCACAGCGATTTTCGATGCCGGATTGGTAACCCTGCCCCACACTCCCAGTCCAATGAATTTTTTAGAAAAGATATTAAGCAGACCGCAAAACGAGCGAGCGTATATCTTATTCCCCGTAGGTTATCCAAAGGAAAACACCTGGGTGCCTCATCTGAAAAGAAAAGAATTAGAAGAAATGGCTGCCTTCTATGAATAAGGCTGGGAAAACTGTTGATTTTAAGAATTGTTGTCCGCAGAAATGCACCAGGATGGTTGCAACTTTCATCCGTTCTGTTTTCTCGATTCGTCCTCCGTAGTTTTAACGGAGGAGGGCCCCCGCTCTGACACTCGCTCTAAAAATTTATCTATATTTACTTTCACAGTCACCTTTAAAACCTGTTATAATGAAAAAGAATGAACCGGCTGATAATGAGAGCGTTCATGAGTATCCTGATAAACAGGAGGCAAAAAAATTAAGCAGACGCCAGGTCCTTAGAAATCTGGTTTTTTTACCGATCCAGATAAGCTTGTTTCAAAGGGTGATAAAAGCTCAGGGATCCTCCAGTCTGTTTCCAGGCGTGAAAGACATTCCCGGGGATAGCTATCCGGGTATTCCCGGGGAACTGATTGAAGATTTGTATTCACCCAATCAGCCCATTGGGAAAGGACAGGGAATTATACCCGGGCGTGTGAGCTGGGTATGGAATCCTGCGGCAACAAATCCCTCATGTGCCAATCTGCCTGTTTCAGCCGGGTCGAGTGAAGATAAATATGATGCATGGTTCATGGACAGAAATACAAACCAGGATATCGTCGACAAAATGCTTGCGGACGGGTTATGTTCAATATCAGGTAAAGAAATGGCAGCAGATGCATGGAACGCTATCTTCAGGTACCATAACCAGAGAAGGGGGAAAGGAGATGTAACTTACAAAACTGGAGAAAGAATATATCTCAAACTTAACAGGACAACCGCCTCGGGAGCGATAAACCAGGAATATGTAAGGCGGAAAGATAATCCTCTGGCCCTGGCATTCGAGACATCACCTCAAATTGTCCATGCTATGCTCAGGCAGCTGACCAATGTGGCAGGGGTGCCCCAGGAGTGCATCTTTGTGGGAGACACTATGCGGAACCTTTACCAGGATGAGTATGTTAAATACTATACCGAGTTTCCAAAAGTGAACTATCTCTCAAGTTTCGGCAACACATCCGGAAGGATTAAATCAGGAGAGAGTGCCTCAGACCTGATTTACTATTCAGATAAAAAGAGTGTCATGAGCGAAGCCGGTTCTGATAAGCTTTACGCTGTAATGGAGGAGGCTGAATACCTTATCAACCTTCCGGCAATGAAAGGGCATAATCTGGCTGGAATTACCCTTTGCGCCAAGAATCATTTCGGCACACATGTACGGCCCAGAGCCTCTCACCTGCATCCCGGACTGAACACTGACAGCAGCAGAAAGGGTTACGGTCATTACAGAGTGCTTGTGGATTTCATGGGCAACAGGTTTACAGGTGAAAAAAACCTGTTCTACATTCATGATGCCCTTTGGTCAGGGTCGAACTGGAACGGACTTCCGGTAAAATTCCTGATGCCACCTTTTAACAATCACTGGAGTTCCTCACTTTTGCTCTCACTCGATCCGGTGGCAATAGATTCTGTTGCGGTCGACTTTCTCAGAACCGAGTTTTCAAATCCCGAGCATACAGTCCCATATATCAGCGAGGCAGGTGTTGATGATTACCTGCATCAGGCGGCAGACCCGAAAAACTGGCCTGCAGGCATCATCTATGCTCCAAATGGTGATGATATCCCTATGAAGGGCCTCGGTGTACATGAACACTGGAATAACCCCATAGACAAGCAATACTCACGTAACCTCGGAAAAGGAGAAGGAATTGAGCTTGTAAGAATCTTTCAATCGGCTTGAAGCTTAAGTTTTCCGCTCGGACTCACACTTCGCCCTCCGTAGCTTTCTTTGACCTCCGTAGCTTTCTTTGACCTCCGTAGCTTTCTTTGACCTCCGTAGCTTTAGCGAAGGTGGTAGCGAAGGAGGTAGCGAAGGAGGACCCACACTTTTTTATCTCCGGGAGAGTTAACTCACAATATTTTCCTATTTACCAAAGATTCTCCCCGTATTCCCATCCCTTGCGGGCAGGTTCCTTAATATAAGCATCCAGTTCAGGATGATTGCTGACTTTCATATTTGCAGCATCATATTCAATGCGGGTATCGAATCTCTGAGCCAAAACTCCTATGAGAGCCATCTCCACCAATCGTGCAGAATAATCGAAATTCGAACCCGGCAATGTATTGTTTTTGATGGCTTCAACCCATTCGCGCTGCGGATTTTCTTCAAAGACCCTTGGGATGGTTTGAGCCGGCAGGTTTTTCTGAAATTCGGCCCATTCTTCGCCAGGCAATAAAATTTTAGGATTATTCGGGCGACCGCCTGTCAAAAGACAATGTTTATCACCAACCATAATCATACCGCTTCCGGGTAAGTTATCAAGATGCCATTCCGGACGATTATCGGGTTTTAATCCTCCTTCGTACCAGCGCATGGTAACGGGAACTTTATTTCCCCGTGCCGGGAAATCCCATCGTATAATGGCCTGATCTGATACAAATCCCGTATCAGGCACGGGTGTCTTGAATTCACTTTCAGCAACATCAGGCATTCCCAGATCCAATGACCAGAAAGGAGCATCGAGGGTATGGCAGCACCAGTCTCCCATCTCACCATTGCCGAAATCGAACCAGCCGCGCCAGGTCAGCGGGGCATAAACACTATTATATGGCCTGTATGCTGCCGGCCCCAGCCACAGATCCCAATCAAGATATTCAGGAACGGGTTGTTCAGCCGGAGGAAAACTTTCGGGCTTGTCGAAATACTTTCCTTTGCCAAAGGATGGTCCGTCAAACCAG
Organism: uncultured Rikenellaceae bacterium; assembly: GCA_964633195.1. Classification (GTDB taxonomy): domain Bacteria; phylum Bacteroidota; class Bacteroidia; order Bacteroidales; family VadinHA17; genus LD21. The sequence goes on from CAZWFL010000040.1 coordinate 16,935, forward strand.
GCTATTACTTCTGTAACATTGCCCAGTATTCCGGCTTCATACCATTCTTTCACCTGGCGAATACCATTGGTGGCATGTCCCTGGTTAGCCAGCTGAGTAACTACTTTGTAGTGTCTGGCTGCTTTCTGGAGGGTCCTTAGTTGCCAGACATTGTGTGCAAGCGGTTTTTCGACAATGACATGTTTGCCAAGCTCCATTGCAGCCATTGCAGCAGGGAAATGAGTATGGTCAGGAGTGCAGACCATCACTGCATCAATTTCTTTGTGCATCTTATCAAACATCACCCTGAAATCTTTAAAGCGCCTGGCATCTGGCAATGCTTTAAAGCCGGCAGCAGCCCTGTTGTCATCAACATCGCATAGTGCAACAATATTTTCGTTCCAAAGCGGATCTTTCTGATTAATCAGTCTGCTGTAATTGGCTCTGCCCTGTCCGCCAACGCCAATAACCGCAACATTCAACCTGTTCGTTGGTGAAGAACTTATCAGGTTGGGGATAAAAAATGCACCTGCTGTAAATGCACCTGCTGATTTAAGAAAATCTCTTCTTGTTTTCTTCATGGTTGTTTATGGTCTTAATAATTTGATCTTTAAATATATGATAAATATATATGACTTGATTTCATTAAACGGAATTATTCCCGCATATAAATATAAGCAATTTTAGTGCAATAAAATCAGGTCGAACCACATCCATTAACCTCGGACGTAAGATGGTTGAATACTTTTTTCTACTTTTGAAAGCTCTAATGAAAAAGATGATCAGCTCTGAACGATTCCTGTTCTTTTCCCTGTTTTTTCTTTCCGGAGGGATATTGCTATATTCCCAGGAGAAGGCTGTGAACCGGGATAAGTACCGTATCAATATATCACGTACCAGTGAGGTAATGAAGATTGACGGAGTGCTTGATGAGAAATCCTGGCAGGGCTCAGAAATAGCCGGGAATTTTACACGAGTGACCCCTGTAGATACCGGTTATGCCATCGCCCAGACGACAGTTGTTATTACCTATGATAAATCTTACTTATATGTCGGAGCTGTCTGTTATGATCCCTTACCGGGTAAAAGGCCTGTGGAATCCCTGCGCAGGGATTTTGAGTTCAACAAAAATGATAACTTCAGGTTACACATAGATACCTACAATAACCTTACGAACGGATTTGCCTTCGGCCTCTCTGCCGCGGGTGCTCAGAGTGAAGGTGTTATAAACAACGGAAACCAGTCGAGCTTTACCTGGGATACCAAATGGAAATCTGCTGTGAAGAGTCACAACGATAGTTGGGTGCTTGAGATGGCAATCCCTTTCCGCAGTCTCCGTTATTTCGGGGGAGAGAAGGAGTGGGGCGTCAACTTTGGCCGGCTCGATCTGAAAACGAATGAAAAATCAGCATGGGCTCCTGTTCCGCGTCAGTTTCCTCACAACTCCCTTCCACACGCAGGGACCCTGGTCTGGGATAAACCCCTTGATAAAGCCGGATTAAGGTTATCCTTCATTCCTTATGCCACAGCAACAGTAATAAAAAACAGAGAAGCAGGAGAACCTGCCAAATGGAAATGGAATGCAGGCTTTGATACTAAAGTTATATTGTCAACATCCCTGAACCTTGACCTTACGGTTAATCCTGATTATTCCCAGGTTGAGGAAGACAGGCAACAGACTAATCTCGATCGCTTTGAATTGTTTTACCCTGAAAGGCGACAGTTTTTCCTTGAGAACAGCGACCTGTTTGCAAATCTCGGGAATAGCCAGGCGCGTCCTTTCTTTTCAAGACGCATCGGACTTAATGTCCCTGTAAATTTCGGCGGAAGACTGACCGGAAGGATTGGCAAAAAATGGAGGGTCGGGATGATGGATATGCAGACGGGATCAAAGGGCGAATACCTTTCCGGTAATTACGCGGTCGCTGTTATTCAGCGTGAGATTTTCAGCCGCTCCAGCATCGCAGGATTTCTTGTTAATAAAAATATCACCGAATCATATAATGATTCTTCGTTCACCGGGTATCGTTACAACAGGGTAGCCGGACTTGAATATAATTTTGCCACCAGAGATAACCAGTTGCAGGGTAAGATATTCTATCATCAGTCATTTTATCCCGGTGCAGGCATGGACGCCGGAGCCGTTTCCGGAAATATCAGCTATTCCTCACAGCACCTCAAAGCCGGGTTCAACCAGTCGTGGATAGGTTCAGATTATATCGCCGAAGCAGGTTATATAAGGAGGACCGGGTTATATGAGATCGCACCGTCGGTCAGTTACCTGTTTTACCCGGCAGGATCGGAAAGGATCATCAGTCATGGTCCCGGTGCCAGCTTAAATGCGATCTTCGATCCGGAATTCAATCATACTGACCGGGAAACACAACTTTCATACATTATTGAATGGAAGAATAAAAGTCAGCTTTCCGTCAGCATGGAAGAGCAATTCGTTAAGCTCAGCCGTGCTTTTGATCCTACCAATACCGGGGGAGAGAAACTTGAAGCTGGTGAGCAGTTTCACTGGAACAGTATCCGGGCGGGATTTATTTCAGATACCCGAAAATTATTCAACTACGTTATTAATACAAGTATCGGAGGGTACTATAACGGAAACCGCTGGAACATCAACGGAATTGTGAACTACCGGGTACAGCCATATGGCAGTTTCGGAATGACAGTGAGTTATAATAACATCTCCTTACCTGATCCTTACAACAGTGCTAGGCTGATCCTTGCAGGGCCAACACTGGATATAACATTCACGGATAAGATATTTCTCACGACATTCGTCCAGTACAACAACCAGATCGATAACCTGAACATGAATATCCGCTTTCAGTGGCGCTTTGCACCAGTATCGGATCTGTTTATTGTCTATACCGGTAATTCCTACACGGATAATTTCGTGAACAGAAACCGCGGATTGGTCTTTAAGCTATCATACTGGTTTAACTAACCTGACAAACCGCACTCTCACTGCTTTTATCCGAGAGAATAAAACCATGAATCCTTCATTCCTGTTCAGCCTGCTAAACCCATATCCGTTTACCTGGCTTCGTTCTCCGACTACCCCGGGCGAAGTCCGTAGCGAAGGAGGTGTCGAATACTCTGGTAAACCTATAACCGGAACAGGTAAGAGATCTTCACGAAGAATCCTCTTTTCATTTCATTAAGGTTGTCGCTCTCGATGTAATCAGCCCCATTCCATGCTTTGTGTTCGGAGAGAAATCCGTAACCGATATGAAATACAGTTCCCGGTATGTATGTGAATGATGCAAGAAAGTCTGTGCTTACCGATCTTCTGTAATCATTATATTCCAGAATAGAGCGAATGAAAAGGTATTTATTTATCTGCCAGGTAACCTTACCTCTTATTATAAGGTAATCAAAGATTTTCTCGCTGTCTGATTTTTTAAACAGATCCTGGTAAGTCAATGTAAATTGAGTATGAAGTTTTTCAACAGGGAGATATCGTACTTCTCCTGTAAACAGATTACCATACCCCTGTAGAGGTTCATTGTAGTAAATTGCGTTCCTTCTTCTGTATGAAATGGTTCCGTCAAATTTTGTTCCGGCAGTTCCCGTCATGATAAACTGAAGTCCTGATGTATTGAATTTTTCGTTATAGTAGATCTCAGTGGAATAGTTGTACTGGACTCTTGTTCTTAAGGTTCCGCCAAGCCAGCTCGTAACAGAGATGGCGTTATATGTTTCCCACATATCATATATTTCATCTCTCAGTTGTCCTGAAAAAAGGCCGAAATCAAGCCGCCTGAAAATTTTTGACTCAGGGTAAAGCCTGGGAGTAAGGGAGCCTGTAAAAATGGTTACGCCCGTTCTGTCAATATAACCTGTCCGGGATATGAAATTTTCGCTTATCCCCTTAAAAGCTACAGCATAGTCAATATTCCGTTGTTCTGAATGAACGTTCAGACCCAGGGCATGCCCGGATTTGTCTGTTTCTTCCCCTGAGTCATTGTCCTCAGAGAACAGCGAATGAAACTCAAGCATGGTTGATTTATTGAGCCTGATATTACCGTCAGCTCCCACAACATAATACATGCTGTTATTAATTACAGAGGTGGCTAAAACTCCGAGATAACTATCTTCCTTAAGGCTTCGTTTGTACCTTAGGACAGGAGAATGAGAATAGTTTCCATAAAGAACATGGTCACTCTCAGGTATTCTGTCGGCTGCATAAAGAAAAGAGATATAGTTTTTGGATCCTATCTTTCCCGAGAGCTTAGCACCTGCAAGGGGATTGGCTATATTCCTTGTATGAACGAGCGAGCCTATCGGATCCATTGGAGAAGAGCCGGTTGATCCGATCTTGAAGTTCTCATTCCCTTCCTGGAAAAATGGTCTTTTCTCCGGATAGAAGAGCTGGTATCTGAGGTTGGCATCAATCTGTCCCGCATCTGCTTCAACCTGGCTGAAGTCCGGATTTATAGTTGCATCGAGAATCAACTGTGATGTGATACCGTATTTAACAGTAAGCCCTGCGTCAGGTTTATTCTCCTTTGTGACCCAATTGCCTTCCTCCTGTTCTCCTTTATAGGAATAAGTAACTGAAGGGAGGATCTCCAGCAACCTGTAATGTTTAACACCATCATACTGCATAGGCTGCATCTGCCCGAAGAAAGCATAGCCTTTGGCCGGGTCAAGTTCAGGAAATGAGACGTGGGTGGAGAGCCTGCTCACATATCTTTCAAAAAAGGCAGACATCATCACGGGTTCTTTGTTGGAAAAACGGATACTTTTAAGAGGTAGTTTGATCTCGACAGTGTATCCGTCATCACTGATTTTACCTGCACTGTACCAGACCAGGTCAATGCCCAGGTCCTCATTGCCTGCTGCAAACCTGGTATCCATTTGTATTCCGTTCGCATTTGCATAGATACAGTAAAGGGTCTGCTGGTCATTGAACGAATCGAGATTTACACATACCCAGTCATCCTGCCTTATCTTATCCCTGGCATCCATCGATACCTTTATTTTATCAGGTTCATCATCATAGCACTTAAAGGCGAAATAGATGTTCTCCTCATCATATGCAAGCCACACAATGGTATTAAAAGGCAGCTCCTTGCCAAAGTCGGGAATAAATGATTTGAAACCCGAGATACCCTGGTTGTTTTTCCAGACCTCCTCGTCAAGAATGCCATCTATTACCGGGGGTTTTGTTGTCCTGACAGGTTTTACCGCATCTCTTACCTGCCCTATAACAGGCTCGGCGACCAGGATAAATGGAATAATAATACATAAAACAGTTCTCTTCATGGCTGTGAGATGATTATTAATTTTACTTATAGGATATCTCAAGTATTTCAAAAACAATATCTTCCCTGTTGCTCTTTAATGTAACCTTTTCACCTGCTTTCCTATTTATCAACACTTTAGCCAGAGGTGATATAAATGAGATCTTGCCTCCTGAAATATCCGCCTCATCAACACCCACTATCTGAAAAGCCTGGATTTTACCGGAGGTTTCTGTTCTGAGAGTCACCGTGGCACCGAAGGTAATTTCATCAGGAGGTTGTCCTGTGATTTCTACAACTCTGGCTTCAGCGATCCTTTTGTTCAGCAATTGTAATTTCGCATTTAAATAGTTTTGTGCGATACGCTTCTCATTCTCATTACTTATGTCAAGGTTCTCCCTTTCGCTGATAAGTTCCTCTTTTTCCTTCAACAGCAGATCCATTCCTTCGCGGGTAACGAAATTCGCCACACCAGGAGGTAAATATGCCCTTTGCGGCACTATCGGGACTTCTTCCTGATCGTCTTCCTTGACAAATCCTCTGCTCATAGATATTGGGGTCGGATAGCTAAAACATCTGTTCTCAAAGATAGCATTTACAATTGCTTTTAATGTGATCTAGGCTATCTTCGACCTCCGAAGCTTTAGCGAAGGAGATAGCGAAAGGGGATTAATGTAAGCCATCAGAGGTAAAACAGAAAAAATCATGTAAAAGCCAGTAATTTTTAAATCCGGTGTAATTTTACACGGTAAAAAAAAAGTTACAGCATTCAACTGCCAGGAATACTGAAACCAGAGCGAGACGAGGAGTCCCGTTTGCGGAGTAGATTCCGTGACGAAGTTCCTGGAATCGGAAGCGAGTACTCTCACACTGAACTCCGAGCTTAGAAACGTGTTTTTCGGTAAGATGCCACAAAGGATCTACTCCTTGTTGGCAGGGTCTGACTTCCTGTAATAGTACTCTGAAGATGATTGAAACCGTTTTGAATACCATGCAATTAAAAAGTTCAATAGACTGGCAATAAAGTCAAACAAGGCGCAAATAAACATTGAAATAGCTTGCTCTATGCATAATTGGATTTGAGTGACCCAAATAAGCTGATGCACCATCTAAAGCCATGAGACTGAGTAATAGCAGCAACAAATTCGCGTTTCCATGAAAAAGCTAAGCAATGGTTGACAAGAATATAATAGAAAGTAACAGAATCCTGACCATCACTGCCGAATGCTTTCTGAATTCAGTATCAATACCCGGATATGATCGCATCATTGTGCCTGCTAGTTCCTTTCCGGGATGGCTGAAGAGTATTTTATCTTCCTGATGCAAATTTTGATAAGGATTAAATTGGATGTATTTAAAATCCTTGTAAAATACTATACAACTAATTTACAAAGAATTCCAATACTAATTACAGCCTGAGCTTCGTAGTGATATTTTGAAACTGTTCCGACAAGAGAAAAATCGATTTTCTGTTGGAACCATTGACCAGGAACAGTTACTTTCCATTGATATGTTACTGTCCCTCTTACCACTTCATCCCAGCAGAAAGCTTTTCCTATGCAATCGAATGTAGCTTTACCGGAATTCTTATTTTTTGGTTGAGCAAGGCAATTAATGGTGGCAAATAAGGCAACCACACACAGCGATTTAAGAAATCTTTGTGATTTCATAACCTGATGTGATTAGTTAATCAATCAAGTTTATCAGTTATAATTAATGCCAAAGTTCATGTACTCAGATGACAGAATCCACCTCATTTGAACCAAAAAATGGCCATTTTGTAACATTTTTCGGCAATTAACAAATAAGAAACAATAAGGAAACTGAAGATGACCGCAATTTAAGAAAAGCATTCCAAGCTATCGATTTTAAAATTTAGCCCGGTAATTCATATGAAACTATTTTAGCGGCATTGGATGTATTATTGTTCCTCAGCACAACATTCCTGCTCTCAGCCTCATTGACCCGGATGAAAGTTTTGCATCCCGCTTCAGCTTTTGATTCGGCAATAAGTCCCGCTGAAATATTCTCAAGATGGATCGCCGGGCTTGATCCATTGAGCAGTCCCTGCCTTCCGGAAAAGGACCTGATTTCAAAATCGGAAACGTTTTTCAGGACAAGAGCACTCTGCCAGGCTGGTTCCGGATTTTCCTCATCCCATTTAACTGCCATATCCCTGATAAAGAGTCCTTTGGTATTTTCGATTAACAGAGCATGAGAGCTTCTTTTATCAACGGCATCCTCAGGCTTCATGAAGATCTGGACATTACTCATTCTTATATTTTCAATGGGCTGATCCGGATGACCTGTTATGGTGCTGGTCCCGCGGGGGTGTGAAATGATCGTGTCAACAACTATGTCCCTTATCCTGCCAAGCTTTGAAGACTCCGTCCTTTTAATGAGCTTAAATTTGCACAATTCAGCGCTGCCCCACCAGTTCCAGTGCCGTCTGTTTGTTTCAATGGTAAGGTTCCTGAAAATAATATCGCTGACAGTTGCCCCATCCTGGACATTAATCCCAAATCCCTTGTTGGAGTTTCGTATTGTACAATTGCTGAAGATAACATGACGGATATCCGCAAATGTTTCTGTACCTATCATCAGGGGTGTTGATGAGGAGGTCAGAACACAGTTAGTAACGACTACATTCTCCACGGGATTGACTTTATCCTGTCCTCGTCTTTCCGGTGTTTTAAGCACGATCGCATCATCAGCGGTAACTATCACCGAATCGGAAATTGTAACATTGCTGGTGCAACAGATGTCAATGCCATCAGCGTTTACACCCTTCTCAAGATCGGAGTATATATATAATCCCCGTATGAAGACACGGTTGCAGTCGTTCAGGCGGATATTCCATAGAGGTGAATTGATAACAGATATATCACTCAGGAGAATATTGGTGCAATTATTAAGAATGAACATATATGTTTGCATCCCGGTCCTGTAGTATCTCCGCATATCCACTCCGGCTTTCCGCGCGATTTCTATTTCGGTCGCGATCTCCGGATCAATTCCCCTCATTTCGACGAATTCATATTTTGCCAGGCCGTCGAAGGTTCCTCTCCCGGTCACGGCAATATTCTGTGCGCCCTCTGCAAAGATCATAGTACGCGAGCCCTGAATAAAATCGGCCGCATCCTGACTCAGGAAGAGTGTCGCTCCAGCTTCGATATTGAGACTGACATTGTCTTTTAACTGCAATGTTCCTACTGTATAGTCACCGGGAGGGACATAGACTGTACCGCCGCCGGCAGAATTACATGCATCGATTGCCGACCGGACAGGTATTGTTGCATTGTCATCTCTGATTCCTGTTGCTCCAAAATCCCTGACATTAAAAATATTATTGAGGAATTTTTCAGAGGACTCAACCGGCGGAACTGCAAATGAGCCAACCAGTCCTGCGCCTAAGAGGGCTGTTCCATTTCTGACCATTGAACGGCGGTCCATCCTGCCGTTCTTTCCTATGTCTTTATTTTTCATTCGAAAATAACTTTGTTATATTATTGTATATTAAGTTGTTATAGGGGTCAGGGCCATTTGGTTTTTCGGTTAACAGCAAAATCAATCAAGTCTAATTTTATCAATTCCCAGTATTTTCCTTTTAAACATATCGGTTCAAAGTCATCATCGGCTTTTTCAAAGTCTGAAATACTGCTTTTTATTTTATCCGGGTCATGGTTATAAGGATACCGTTTCTTATGAAGAGCAATCATACTTTCGAATGAATAATCGTCTTTTAGTTCATGAATGTCCCAAAAATCTTTTTTCCTCCCGCCCTGGCAAATTGTCTCAATTTTCATTGCAATAATTTCTTCTATTGATGCCATTCTGATCCCGTCGATTGACACAATCTCCCGGATAAATTTATCAGTACAAAACAGATCCATTTTGATGCAATCATCCTTGCTATTGCCTGCAAAATATGATCTCCCCGGGCCGACAATTTTGTAATCACTTGTGTCAACATATGAAAATGTTTTACGGAGAAATTTATCAATCACGTTAAAGTCAATTGAATCATATTCAGCATCAGTAAAAAGATCTATGTCTGCTGATGCCCTGTGTCCCCTGTATAAACTCAGAGCTGTACCCCCAACTAATCTGAAATCCTTAAACTCATTTGCCTTCATCAGAATTTTCAGGATTTTCAATAATAAAGAACCAACGGAATTGTAATTAAGACTACTTTTCATTCATCTTCAATATTTTATTTACGATTTCCATTCCATAGAAACGAATGATTTCATTTTTCTCAATTTCATTTCCTCTTTCAAAGACTCTTTTTATTATTGAATTCTTTTGCCTTTCCCAGTCAATATTTTCCATCCTCGTATCCCAGAATAATACCTGCCTCAATTTAGTAAGATCGGGTTTTAACTGTTGTTTTTTCTTTAACATTTTAATGTCATAATAAACCTGCAAAGTCATAAAGAAACCTTCTTCTATTTCTAACGCTTTCTCAATTCTCAAAGCAAGGTCCGGATTCATTCTTCTCTTCCCCTTAGTTATCGACACTAAAGTCTGAGGGTACTCTCTCAGAGAGATAGCAAAAGGGCCTTTAAACAAATGACGCTGCTTAAGCTCACGCTCCAGAATTAATCCTGGATGGATACCTTTTATTGTTGACAATTCAGTTTTCATAATACAAAAGTAAACAATAATATGCAAATAGAATTGTGTAAACAATATTATTTATATAATATGGATTTAATCAATATTATCATTATAACCTGGCGAAGAGAGGTCAAATTCATCAGCTTTTTCAGGAGTCTGTTACTCTTTTAATGAAATCCGGCAGGCAAAGCCTCCTCTTTCCAACAGGTTGAGAGTTAATGATGAGCCGGCATTCACTTCAATTACCTCCCTTTTCATTGCCTGGTGGGTATCATCACTGAAAATGAGAGCGTTGTAGTCCTTTCCCTTGTCCAGGAAGTTTAAAAGCAGAGCAACGGTCATTGCCGAATCCGTCATTCCTGCAACATACCAGTCTGTACCCTTTCTTCGGGCAATGACTACATGATTGGCTGGTAATCCTTCAATAAACCTGGTCTCGGCCCATGCGGCCGGTATATCCTTTATAAGTTCCCTGCCCGGCCATCCAAGAAGGGTTCTGCCATGTTCAGCATATATTTTCAATCCGGCCTCGTATACGATTGGCATTGCGAGCTGGTAAGCATGAGTGCCCGGTGAACGTTCAAAATGTATAACAGTATAGCTGACGGGACCCATTACATTCCTGGTATAAGGTATTGTAAGGTCATTTGCTGCAGGCTTTGCCCTTCTCTCCATTCCGTCAACTCCTTCCAGCGTCATCAGGTTGGGGAATTGCCTTCTTTCTCCCGTTGGCATAGTATTTCCGTGAAGTTCCAGGAGGAACTCGTTATCGATGGAAAGCTCAAATATCCAATCCCTCATCTGAAGGCTCTCCTGTGTATCCTCGTAGTCCCTCCATTCACGTGGATTTTCACTCAGGGTATTATGGTCAAAGAAGTCGATCTTGGCACCCTTAAGACCCCATGAAGCAAATTGCGCCAGGGTTTCAGCAGCTTTTTCGCGGGTATTGAATTCGCGTGTATGAGCCCACCCTATAACATTGACGTTTTTCGTTGATGAGTATTTGACGATGGATAAGACCGAATCGCTTCCTCCCCACCTGTTTGCAAAACCGGCGTCGGCCATATAGTAATCCCAGCCCATTTCGGAGGTAGCATCAATCCACATTCTGGGCTTATCGGCATCTTTTGCTATATAATCCCACATTACGTTACCCGGCTTTATCCACTCTTTTATTTTACCGTCTTCATTCAGGAATGCGTTGTTTGTGGGAGGATTCAGATTCTCCATGAGGTAAGATTCAACGATCTTTCCGGGATTATCAGGAGAAATAATTATCATTCTCCAGGGTGACGTAAAAGGAAGAGAGCTCATGACCGGGCCGATTTTCTCCTGGTCGAGAGGAAAACGAAATTCAAATTCAGTCTCTGTCCGTTTGAAATGAGGCTGTATATAATGGCCGTAGGTTGCCGCCTGACCAATTAATACAAAATGTCCCCTGTCTTTGATCTCTGCCAGCACGGGAATTGATATTAGCTCACTCTCAACCGGCCCCAGTGCACCTTCATAGCCATACCGGTTCGGATGAGATTGTCCCCAGAATGTGAAATTATCGCCTGCAAGGTGAACGGTACTGCTCTCGTTATGAATAGTTATCTCTCCCTCGCCGTGCATTTCATACCTGAAGGCTACCCCATCGTCATATACCCGGAACCGGATGTCCAGCTTCTTTTTATCCTTGCTGACAGTAAAGATCTGTTCATTTGCATGATTATGGTATTCTGAGACTTTCCCCTGGGGCAGTGAGTAAGTTTCATCCACAATTCCTGTGGCAGATTTTTTCAGCTTCACCCCGGAGCTGAAATTCCCTGCATCAGTATTGACTCCCAGCCGGCTGGGAAGAATGATCTCTTTGTCTCTGCTGACAACACTATAGGTCAGAGTTCCCTGATTACGGTCGAATTTCACAACGGCCTTCAAACTGCCGTCGGGAGAGGAGATAACGAATTCCGATCTCCTGGTGCATGATCCTGCTGTAACGATTATGAGCAGAAGTATGAATACAAATAAATTCAGTTTCATGGGTATGGCTGATTAACAGATTATCAAAGTTACATTTTTTTTGAAAACCCGGACGGTATTAGATTACTGGTAATAAAAGCCTTATTTGAACCGAAAAGAATTATCAGGTTCTCTCATGCAATAAAGCAACAATAAGAATTGTCTATCTCATTAAGGTAAGGTCCCAAATATCGCAGTAAAATGAAAACACATATTCTTCTCTTATTCTTATTGGCAGTTTCCCTGACTTCCCATTCTCAGATAAGTGTTTCGGGAAGAATACTTTCACAGGAAGACAGGCAACCTCTGATAAACTCAACTGTTTCAGTGTTCAAAGCAGACTTACCCGACCTTGTAACCGGTACAATTACAAATGAACAGGGAAGGTTCTCAGTATCTGGTCTGCCACCGGGGGAATATGATTTTATAATCACCAATATCGGATACGTATCAGTAAAGCACAGGGTTCTTACGGGTACTTTAAACAAAGTCCTTGACATGGGTAATATTTTCCTGGAGCTCTCAAGCGTTGAATTAAGTGAAGTCAGTGTTACAGGACAAAAACAGTCAGTCTCATCAGCTCTGGATAAAAAGAGTTATTTAGCCGGAAGCTTTATTGCCGGGTCCACCGGCTCAGCCCTGGATATTTTAAAAACCCTGCCAGGTGTGGTAGTAGACCAGGAAAGTAAAATTATTCTTAGGGGGAGTGATAAAGTGGCAATACTGATTGACGGAAAGCAATCAAGCCTTACCGGCTTCGGAAGTCAGAAAGGGCTGGAGAACATTCCGGCGTCACAGATTGAGAGTATCGAAATAATCAGCAATCCTTCGGCAAAATATGATGCAGCCGGAATGGCAGGCATCGTAAACATTATTTTCAAAAAGTCATCCGGTACAGGATTAACCGGCGATGTCGGACTTGCTCCGGGAATAGGAATGATAACCAGAAGGAAAGCCGATCTTCCAACAGGAATGAAAAGTTATTCAGATAACCTGAAAATCACACCTTCACTGAATCTCAACTACAAAACTAAAAAGCTGAATATCTTCTGGCAATCCTACCTGATCCGTCAGCGCAGGCTGCCCAACAACGAATTCACCACCCGTTATTATGATAACGGAAATGTGACTGAAAGCCAGGTGGCTGAAAACCAGTCACAATACCATTACAATCTGAAGCTTGGATTCGACTGGAATATTTCCTCTAATCAGACCATTACTCTTTTCGGACTTTATGACTACGAGTGGCACATCGATACCACAAGAGTCTGGTATTTCGGGAATCAGGATTATCAGTCACCTCTGAGGAAATGGGGATTTCATGAAAGCGAGGGAACCGGATTTACAAATATCACTCTGCAGCATAAGTACAGGTTCCAGCAAGCCGGGCACGAGCTGAACTCCCAGTTTCTTTTTACAAAAGGATGGGAGGATGAGACATATAACCTGAGCCAGGACGGCCCCTTACCATTCCCTGTGATCAGAACAGACAAAACCCGGGTACTGGCTCCCGAATATGTTTACCTGTTCTCTTCGGACTACATCAAACCCTTGTCTTTTGGCCGGATTGAAGCAGGAGTGTCGGGCAGATTGCGTCATATGCCCATTACCTACACTGTTACAAAAGATCCGGCAAACACGGCACTGATCTACAATTTCGGAGACTGGTCGGAATGGGATGAGAGTCTGGCGGCTGCCTACACAAATCTGGTAGCTGAATTCCTTAAAACCGATATTGAGGCAGGGCTTCGCGCCGAATATACCAGTGTGAAGTATGAGTTTGCCCCCAATCAATACTTTACAGAGAATCAGTATGATTATTTCAGCCTCTTCCCGAATGTCAGGATTACACTAAAAGTCAACAGGTCAAATAAAATTTCATTATTCTATAACCGGCGCATTGACCGCCCCGGAGAAGATATTCTGAGGATTTTCCCAAAATATGATGACCCTGAATTGTTGAAAATAGGAAATCCTCTGCTCAGACCTCAGTTTACTCAGAATTTTGAACTGGCACATAAATACTTGTGGCAGACCGGATCATTTTATACATCACTTTACCATAAGATCATAAATGATTATTATACCCGTATATATGTTCAGGATCCTTCACACAATGAGATAACAATAAAGGCTTACGATAACCTTGGCAGAGCTTCCAACTCCGGAGTGGAGTTCACGCTTGATCAGCAAATCCTGGAACAGTGGAAACTCTCGGTCAGTGCAAACTTATACAGGAATAAAATAATCAGTCATTCCGGGCAGATAAGTTTTCCTGTTCCCCAGCCCTATTATATTGAAGAAAGGATTGATGTTCCGTTTTTTGCCAAATTAACAAGCCAGTTTACCCTTCCCCGTAATTTTCAGATCGAAGCAACCGGGCAGTATTTCAGTTCTAAAAACATCGGACAGGGAAGAGAACTTTCGAGGGGAGGAATCGATCTGGGTGTAAAGAAGTCTGTGGCCGGCAACAAACTGGAATTTGGCCTTTCTGCAACAGATATATTCAATACAATGGGCATCCGACAGGAAATTGATGGTGAGGGATTCTACGTGGAGTACCAGAATTACTTTGAAACCCAGATTTTTACTTTTACCTGCAGGTATAGGTTCTGAAACACATATCCGGCTATTGCTATTCTGCCATGACCACCTCCGCACTTCTTTAACTTATTTTCCCTCTTCGGCCGTCCGGCTATTAGCTCAGGGCTCAGAGCACAGAGTAGATCAGTAATCGGTGATCAGTAATCGGTGATCAGTAATCGGTGATCAGTAATCGGTGATCAGTAATCGG
>CAZWFL010000040.1:31686-31775 GCA_964633195.1 uncultured Rikenellaceae bacterium
TAATCAGTAATCGGTAATCAGTAATCGGTAATCAGTAAATATCCATTACTTTCGCCTTTCGCCTTTTAACTTTTATCTTTGTCCTTTTA
>CAZWFL010000041.1:0-31385 GCA_964633195.1 uncultured Rikenellaceae bacterium
TCTATCTGACCAAGATCCTCAGCAACAAAAGGCATATCAGGAAATTCGTTCCTGAGCTCATCAAAAAACTGTATCCCCGGCACTTTTACCCACCTGCCATTTACTGCTGTGCCTTCACCTGCCGGCACCTCCCAGCAGGCAGAGAATCCCCTGAAATGATCGAGTCGGAGCAGATCGAACATCTCCAGGTTCTTCCTTATACGGTTTTTCCACCAGGCAAATCCATCCTTTTTCATTTTATCCCACCTGAATACCGGCATGTTCCAGAGCTGCCCGGTATCACTGAAGTAATCGGGAGGCACACCCGCGACATATTTCATATCCCTGTTCCCCTTAAGTTTAAACAGTTCAGGGTGGGACCATACATCGGCACTATCATAATTTACATAAATCGGAACATCACCAAATATCTCAATATCGATTCTGTTGCAATAACTCTTCAGCATCTCCCACTGCTTCATAAAAAGGAATTGTGCAAACTCTTCCCTTTCAATAAGGTCGTGATTTACGCTCATAAATTGTCTCAACGCGTTTGGATCCCGATCCCTTAATGGTTTCGGCCATTCATTCCATCCGGAAAAGCTGAATTTTTTCTTAAGGGCGATAAATAATGAATAGTCCCCAAGCCAGTATTTCTCTTTCTCCCTGAAACTTTCAAATTCTTTTCTCAAGGCAGGGAAGGAGCCCTTTTTGAAGATTCTGAATGCGGCATCGATTATCTCATTTTTCAGTTTTTCTGCTCTTTTATAGTCTGCCTGGCATGAGGGTGATACAACATCAATTTCAGGCAGTCGGCTGATAAGTCCCCGGTCAGCCAAAAGGTCGGGATTGATGAAACTGACATTCCCTGCAAATGCTGAAAGAGGACTGTATGGTGAGTATCCTCCCCCTTCATAAACCTGGTTCAAAGGCAGGATCTGCCAACAGCTCACACCATTCCTTTTAAGGAAATCTGCAAATCGGTATGCCTCCTCTCCAAAATCACCTGCGGGATATTTGCCCGGTAATGAGCTAATATGCATCAGAATACCGGCTTTTCGCCCGGAAGATCTCTTCTGCCCGATAAGAACAGAAAAGGGAATCTGTGTAAATAACTCTGATAACAGCAGGCAATCACCGGGATTTACCGACCTGCCCGTTAAAAGATCTTCGTATTCATCAGGAAAGAAATCGGGTAACTTAACAGCGGTATCTTCCCACTCAACTGCACTTATTTCATTGTTTTTTCTTTTTAAATAATTGATCCCCGGATGCAGAGGTACTACTGCAATAATAACTCTTCCGCTGTACCGCCGGGCATAAGCGAGAACCATTCCTTTAAGTCTGCCTTTCGTATTCAGAGGTATATATTCACCATGCTCAAAAAGACCGGGATAATCACTCCTCATGCCAAGCAGCAAATGTGTCATGGCAATCTTTATATCAGGATCAGCAGGAAATGCAAACAAATCACTTATTCCCTTTCTCTCCTGCTTTAGTTTTCCCAGCCTTTCCTGCAGTTTACTGAAATCGACCGCCCTTCTGTTGTCAGGATCGACGAAACTGAAGTTCCAGTCTTCACTTCCCTGGTATATGTCCGGAATACCCGGAGCTGTAAATTTTATGATAAGTTGTGATAGTGAGTTGATTATTCCGGGAAAAGCCACTATCCCGAGAAAATTCCTCAGGCTCGCTGTAAATTCCGTGTCACCGGTGAGTATGGATTTAATAAAATTAACCGTGATACCCTCATATACAAGATCAGGTTCACTCCACCCTGATTGCTCCTTACCCTCGCGAAGCGCTTTAATGATATAGCCTTCAAGCCTCCTGATAAAATCGGCATCTGCTTCAGTCTTATCTGTTGGCATGAAGCCGACCAGGGTCTGATATATAAAATATTCATCGTTAAGACAGGGGATCTCTTTGTTATCTTTAATCTGCTTAAACTTCCGGTTCATGCTCCTCCATCTGCGGCTCTGTTTGTCCCAGAGTTCAGGGATATCGCCGAGTACAATCAGCCTGGCTCTGGCATCCTCCCCTCTTTTTGTATCATGTGTGGAGCTTGCATTAAGTGAAAGGGGGAAATTTCTCAAACGTCTTTTCATCTCTTCATGAAAATCATCAGCTGAGATCCCGAAATAGTCAGGTGAGTCTCCCACCTCATTGTGAGCAATGAATCTGTTATAAGTGTAGTAAGCAGTGTCTTCCCCCCCCTTTGCCATCAATGCTCCCGTAAACTGCATCAACCTTCTGAACAGAGCTTCTGCTTTCCCGGTATTTTTAGCACCCTGCCTCTTCAACACTAAAAAAATCTCTTTCAGAAAATGCAGTTCCTTCACCAGACCGGGAGATCTCTCAATTGCCTTATTAAATGTTACTTTCAATAAAGCTGATTGCCCTTTGGTAAAATTGCCCGGACTGTTATATATCTTATAGACAGGACAACAGACAAGAATCTCACCCAGCGCACTTTTCAGTTTGCCCTGATCGAAATAACCTGCAACTTCCGGAAACAGATTTATGAAGTACATCCAGAGATTATCGAGGTCGCCGGCCATACTGTTATGGAGAATTAAGCGTTTCCTGCTGTACATTATCTCATCAAAGCTTCCTTCATGATCCCTGTTCCAGTATTTGTATGATTTGTCAATCAGATCCAGGTTTTCCTTGCAGGTAAGAATGTTATTAGCAAGAGCCATAAAATGATATCCCGTTTCTCCCTGTACCGGCCAGCTCTTTTCCAGAGATTCTCCTTTCTCAAGGATCTTCTCCACAATTATATACTTGTCGCTGCCTGCCAGATCCCTCAATCTGTCGAGATATTCAGCCGGATCATAAAGTCCGTCAATATGGTCAACTCTCAGACCCTGCAGTAAATTTTCACTGCAAAGGTCAGCAAGAAATGAATGATAAGTATCAAATAGATCCTTATTCTCTGCCCGAAGACATATCATGCCGTTGATGGTGAAAAATCTGCGGTAATTCAGCAATTTTTCGCTCTCCTTCCAGTATACCGGGACATAATGCTGAAGAGTGATGAGTGATTTCAGATCATCGGGGCTGTTGTTTATGTTGCTAAGGCTCTTATTAATGTGATTCCTTAAGTTTTTTGAGGAAATGGCTTTATTAAAGATCCCTGAAAGTTCTTTCATTTTGTCAGGGAGGACTCCCTTATTGTAACTTTCAAGAATCAGCTGACAGGACTCAAAATTAAGAGGGTATTCGTTATCAAAGTGTTTAAGAACGAATTGCTTATTGTTAAAAGATATAAGTAATTCACCGGCATCGATTAGTTCCTCCGGATGTTTATCCAGAAAAGGCAGCATTAATTTACACTGTAACCGTTCATCAGGATGATCCCAGTCGATATCAAAATAAGTGCTGTAGGCCGACCCTCTGCCTTTTTCAAGAATATCACCCATCCATGGATTATGAATGGAAAAAGCCATGTGATTGGGAACAATGTCCTGTATCCATCCCATGCCCAGTGACTTCAGTCTGTTATGGATTTCCCTGAATTCCTCTATTGTGCCTATCTCCGGATTTATCATTAACGGATTAACCACATCGTAGCAATGCTCGCTCCCCGGCACTGCACTGAACAGAGGCGACGCATATATTGTTTTTACTCCGAGAGTATGCAGATAGGGAATTATTTTATTGAAATCCTTAAAAGTAAACTTCCCGGAAAACTGGATACGATATGTCGATACCGGATTAAATGCCATTGTAATTATAACATATATGAACCTGCCATTATTGCAGCAGGTTACCCACCTGTTAAGGCTGTTTAATTCTCGATTCCAAATTAAGGTTTTATTATATTGAATACATATGCAATGATTGCCTGTTGATTATTACTGTTCTGTTTAACTGTTTTTCAGGTAAATCATCATTTTCCGGACCATACCATTTTTTCTCCGAAGAATTTAGAAGCAGCGATGCTCTTTTCTCAATAAACATATCAGGAAGTCTTATTTCTGCCGGCTTATCATCAAAATTCATAAATGCAATTAATCTATTCTCTCCGTACCATCTTTCGACCGTTAACATCCTGCCGGAATGATCTGCCTTAATGTTCTTCTTGCCGGCATGTTTCAGAACAGGATGGTTTTTCCTCAGCATGATGAGGGCTTTGTAATACATGAACAGGGCCTTCGAAGATTCGCGACTTAAAGGATCAGGAGTCAGTTTACTTCTCGCAAATGTCTTAATATCATAAGGATCAGGAGCAGCTGAAGCATCTTCCGACTGGAATGAGCTGAATTCTTTTCTTCTTCCTTCACGGACAAGCTTCCGCAGTTTTTTATCCGTATGATCAACAAAATAAAGGAATGGATTCCTCTCGCCGTATTCTTCACCCATAAAGAGCATCGGCAGGAATGGGCTTAAGAAGAGTGCACCCGCAATTAGTTTTAGCATCTCGAAGCTTACGAGACTGCTTGCTCTTTCCCCAAATTTTCTGTTTCCTGTCTGGTCATGATTTTGTGAAAACACCACAAAACGGTAAGCCGGAATCTCCCGTGATGAATTTCCGAAATTCCGTTTTCTGTATTGTGAATATTGTCCATTGAAAGCGAAACCATCGGTGTATGCTTTTACCAGTGTTGCCGGATCGGAAAAATCAATGTAATAGCCACAATTTTCTCCGGTGGCCAGAGCATGCAGGCCATGGTGAAAATCATCATTCCACTGGGCATCCAGACCATATCCGCCCCTTTTAATCCCTGTGATATACCTGTTATCGTTAAGGGCTGATTCAGCAATCAGGTAATGTTTACGGCCTATCTTTGCACTCAATTGTTCTGTAAGTTCAACCAGTTCCTGCATTATATGCCTGGCACTGAAATCATATATTGCATGAATTGCATCTAGACGCAGTCCATCTATGTGGAAATTCTCCATCCACATGACAGCATTTTGCAGAAAATAATTTCTTACACCATCCGAATAACTATCATCAAAATTGACTGCCCTGCCCCACGGTGTACTATAACGATCTGTAAAATAGGGAGCATATTCGCCGAGGTAATTTCCTTCCGGACCCAGGTGGTTATATATTACATCGAGTACAACAGCTATATTTTTCTTATGGCAGGTATTAATCAGTTTCATTAATCCTTCTGCACCTCCGTATGAATTCTGAACCGCAAATGGGAAGGCCACATCATAACCCCAGTTTCTCTCTCCCGGGAATTGCCCTACAGGCATTAATTCGATAGTATTAATACCAAGCTCAAGCAAATAATCAAGTTTCTCTTCAACTCCTTCAAATGTGCCTTTTTCAGTGAATGTTCCGGTATGAAGTTCATAGAAGATCATTCTTTTCAGTGGAATATTCTTCCATGCGTTATCGGTCCATTGAAATTTACTGAGATCTTTCACTTCAGAGGGACCGTGTACTCCCTCAGGCTGGCTCAGGGAACCCGGATCGGGGATTGTAAGAGTATTATCGAGTCTGTATTTGTAAAGAGTTCCCCGTGATACACCGCTCACAGTTGCCGACCAGTAACCTGCTTTATCCTGCTTCATGGGGACAATCTTTTCAGAAGGGGTGAGTATCAGCAGTTCCACATTTTTCCGCCGGGGAGCCCAGAGAGTGAAATTGCATGTACTTCCGGTTAATACAGGATATATTATCCTCATTTTTAAACTTTCAGGTGTGAAGATAAAAGTACAAGGCTCCGGGGTGCAACAAGATATGAAGTAAGATCTCCCGGTCCATCTTCAGGAAAAAAACTCTCTTCTAGATTTGTATCAAGCACCGGCTTCCAGTTACCGGAGGGTGCTTCCGGCAGTGTAAATTCAATACTGTCGGGATACGCATTGAGTAAGATAAGGAATGAATCATCGCAGATCCTGTTTCCCGACTCATCAACATCGGGAATTGCATTACCGGTGAATATCACTCCAAGCGATTTTGTATGTGAGTGTTCCCATTCTTTTGCTTTCATCTCATTCCCATCGGGTCTTATCCAGTGAATATCCTTTACATCCCTTCCCGCGAGTTTTCTGCCCTGAAAAAAGCTTTTTCGTCTGAAAACGGGATGTGCTTTTCTTATTCCTGAAATATTTTGAACAAAATCAAGCAGATTGGCATTCTTAACGTCCGCTTCCCACTCCTGCCAGCTTAATTCACTATCGTGGCAATAAGTGTTATTATTTCCGTTTTTCGTTTTACCCGATTCATCACCTCCGGTTATCATTGGTGTACCCTGTGACAGGAAAAGTGTTGCAAGGAAGTTTTTCATCTGGCGCATCCGAAGGTTTTTTATCTCCTTCTCATCTGTTTCTCCTTCCGCTCCGCAATTCCAGCTGTTATTATCATCGGCCCCGTCAAGATTGTTTTCTCCATTGGCCTCATTATGCTTTACATCATAGGAGACCAGGTCGCGCAGAGTAAAGCCGTCATGGCATGTTATGAAGTTGATACTTGCGTGAGGATTTCGGTTGGACGATTTGTAGAGGTCGCTTGAACCTGTCATGCGGTAAGCTAGTTCAGACAGCTGGCCATCATCTCCTTTCCAGAACTTGCGTACAGTATCCCTGTACTTGCCATTCCATTCTGACCACAGCTCGGGGAAATTACCCACCTGGTAACCACCCGGACCAAGATCCCACGGCTCTGCGATAAGCTTTATCCGGGACAGGACAGGATCCTGACATATCACATCAAAAAATGTTGAAAGCTTATCAACCTCATAGAATTCCCGGGCAAGTGTTGATGCCAGATCGAACCTGAATCCGTCAACATGCATTTCAGTTACCCAGTAACGAAGGCTGTCCATCACAAACTGAAGGACCCGCGGATGGCTCATGTTAAAGCACCCCCCGCAGCCCGAGAAGTCCATATAGAACCTCCTCTCTTCAGGGTTTAACAGGTAGTATGAAGCGTTGTCAATCCCTTTGAAACAGAGGGTCGGCCCTTCATGATTGCCCTCCGCGGTGTGGTTGTACACAACATCCATGATTACTTCAATACCGGCTTTATGAAATGCCCTGACCATCTCTTTGAACTCCCGTACCTGGTCACCCGGATTACCTTTCGAGGAATAACGGAAATCCGGTGCAAAAAACCCTATTGTATTATATCCCCAGTAATTGCTTAATCCCCTTTCAAGGAGTATCCTGTCGTTTACGTGCTGCTGCACCGGCATAAGCTCTACTGCTGTAATACCGAGTGATGTAAGATGCTTTATGACCGGCTCACTAGCTGCTGCCCTATAGGTACCTCTTTGATCGTCAGGTATTTCGGGATGCAAACGGGTCAATCCCCTGACGTGTGTCTCATAGATAACCGTCTCATTCCATGGTATCCGCAGATGAGTATCCCCCTGCCAGTCGAAAGAGTGATCCACGACAACCGACTTTGGAATGAATGGTGAGGAATCCCTTTGGTCGAACGAGAGATCCGCTTCAGGGTTTCCTACGATAAAACCAAACAGCGCATCATCCCAGATAACATCACCGGTCAGTGCCTTTGCATAAGGATCGATAAGTGCTTTTGAAGAATTGAACCTGTGGCCTTCGTTGGGTTCATAGAGACCATGAACCCGGTAAGCATAAAGCTGCCCCGGACCAATACCAGGCAGATAGCAGTGCCATGATGAAGCTGTTTTGTAAGGTATGGTCAATGCCATGGAAGGCTCTCTCTCCTCAACAGAATCATAGAGTAGTAATTCAATCTTTTCTGCGTTCTCAGAAAACACCGAGACATTAAGCCCGTTACCATCCCAGGTCGCGCCCCGCGGGTAAGGTTTGCCGGGTAATATAACACTATAGCCCATACTTTTTAACTGTTGTATGCAATCCGTAAGCATTTTTTAAAGGCCTGGTCAAATTAGTTAAAATTTATTCGTCGTTATAAAATAATGACCAGATAATTTGACCCTTCCCAGAATTTTTCCGGATCGGTGATATTAATAACAACAGTCCCGGAATCCCCTTCTTTTATTTCATAGCTCCCTGCAGAATGAGTGGTGGCAAATTCAAGCTTCCTGATATCGGCATTCAGAGTAAATATAGTCTATTCACGGATATCTATCATCTCCAGACGGCTTTTATCAAGATGACTGACAAGATCCTGTTTTTCCGCCTCCAACTGCTCTGCATGCTTTTTGTACTTACAGCCGTTCAGAATAATTACGGCCATAAACAGAATTAATAAATTCAATTTTAACATTGTAATTGAATTTTAAGGATAATGTACTATTTAAAAGGCAAAAGCTGCAATATGCCGGAATCCGGTTGTTTAATACCCAATTTATGTGCCAAATACTGTATGTGAGCATATTACATATTTACAACATTCTATATTTATGTGATTTAGGAATAAACAGAAGAAATATTATGCTTCCTGGTTTGAAAATTGAACTGACAGATGTGGCAATTATTTCACAACTATGAAGACTATGTACGCAGATTAAAGATGGCCTGACAGATCATGCTGATACCGGCCTGATAAAATTATTTTGTTTATATTGTATATGCATAAAAAACACCGGCATGAAGAAGAAAGCAAATCCGGGGATTTTAGAGGAGATTTTTATTGAAGATGTAAGCGGCCGGTATGAAAAGCAGATGATCCTGCAAAGCTTCAATGCTGTTGAGTTCTTCGTTGCCGCAATCGATCTGAATGGGAATATCCTGTTCATTAATCGCAGGGGAGAGGAATTGCTGGGATACGATAGTAATGAGATTGTTGGAAAGAATCTTGTTGAAGATTTTATTATCATATCCAAAAAAAAACAGCAAAGGGAGATTCTTAACAACATCCTGAAAGGCATAACAAATCCTTCTTCAAAAACAAGGTATCATCTGAGAAGAAGAGTGGGAAAGAAAATTATTCTGGAAGCGAAGAATAAGATTATATACGACAGGGAAAACAATGCCGCCGGAATTATTATCTCAGGTGAGAATATCACCGGATATGTTACACGGGAACATAATCTGCAGGATGCTGTTAATCTTTATTCAATATTGACAGAAAATGTTCCCGGAATAAGTCTGTTCCTGTTTGATAATAATATGCGTTTTTTAATAGCCAAAGGGATCGAAATTCAAAATCTGGGACTTGCATCAGAAGATTTTGAGGGTAAAACCCTCCATGAGATAGAAAATGATGAAATAAAAAGGATCTGGATCCCTCTTTTCAGATCCGCCCTGAATAACACAAAACTATCATCTGAATATGAGTATAAATCATTTATCTATCAGATATCCATATTGCCCGTACTGAACAACAGGGACGAGGTATTTCTGGGAATAGCAATAAATCAGAACATAACTGAAAGGAAAAAGGCTGTAAGGAGACTCAGCAAATACACCAGGGAAGCTGAGAAAGCAAAGCTGGAAACAAGGGACTTCCTTGCTCATATAAGCCATGAGATCAGGACACCTTTGAGTGCCATAATCGGTTTTACTGAGCAACTTACTGAAACAAGAATGGACAGAAAACAAAAAGAGTTTCTGAAGATAATAACCGAGGCTTCCGGACACCTGATGCTTCTGATTGATGATGTGCTGGCATTATCCAAAATTGAGGCCGGAGAATTACATTTGATTGCCGCTCCATTTAAAATAATTCATACTGTTGAACATATTTATCATTCATTCCTGCACAGAGTAAAGGAGAAGGACCTTGATTTTAAATATCATGTGGACGAGGCCCTTGATATCGTACTTATCGGTGATCCCCTCCGGCTGCGGCAAATCCTTATTAATATGCTTAACAATGCCGTTAAGTTCACCTTTGAAGGACAAATTGAAATAAAGTGTTTTATTGAGAAAGAGGCCAGAGATGAAGTAACAGTGCGATTTGAGGTAACAGACACGGGAATAGGCATCAGCCATGAAAAACAGAAAATCATTTTCAAACCATTTATTCAGGTTGACCCCTCAATCTCAAGGAAATCAGGAGGCACAGGTCTCGGACTGACTATCTGCAAGAAGCTGGTGGAGATGCAGAATGGTAAAGTTTCAGTCTCAAGCAGGGTTGGGGCGGGAACAACTTTCCGGTTCTGGCTTCCTTTTAAAAAGGGAAAGGAGACCGATAAGTTATATACAGGACGGGAAATTATTGACAAAGAGGCTCTTAAAGGGATAAGGGTTCTGCTTGTCGACGATGACAATTTCAGCTGTATACTGGGGAAAATAATTCTTACCAAATTCAATTGCTCAACCGACATTGCCATCAACGGAGAAGAGGCAAGGATCAAACTCAGCAGTTCCCAATATGATATTATCCTGCTGGATATGCATATGCCTGGAATAAGCGGAATTGAGGTAGTAAAGTTCCTGAGGGAAATAAGGCATGACTGGTCCGTTAAAATAATTGCCGTCACCGCATCCGTTCTGAAAGGTGAATTAGTTGACTATTATAAGGCCGGGATAAATGATTTCCTTATTAAACCATTCAGGGAAAAAGATATCTATTACAAGATTTGCAATGTGCTTCAGATCGGTGATAATATCCATGAACCTTCAAGAGCAGAATTGGTACTCAAAGAAGAACTGATCCGGGGATCTTATGACCTGGCAGAATTAGAAAAGATTACTGAAGGAAATGAGAAGCTGAGAAGAAAAATGCTTACTATATTCATTGAAAATACCAAAAAAGCGGTCACAACATTTGAACAGTTACTTGAAGCTGAAGAGTGGAATAAAATCGGGGAAATTGCACACAGGATAGTTCCCTCATACCGGCATCTGCATGCAGAGGATATTGCAGCTGACCTGTCCGAATTAAAAACCAGATCATTAAGTGATCCCGATCACAATTCAATATCTGTTATTATTAACAAAATTACCGGTAAAATGAGGATGTTAATAACGGATCTGCAGTCCGAAATTAACCACTAGTATCTCATCTGCCCGTGAAATTTTAAAATCACCTGTGAAATAATTCTACAATCAACCGTTTTACCTCGGTCCCCATAGTGCCGGAATACATTGAAAATTCCATCAGGAAAAATTCAGTAAACAGACCGGTGCTTAATGATGATTCCTGGCAAATATCTTTCCATAAATCAGTTACAAATAAGACAGTCAGCTTTAATTATCATATAATGATCTTTTCATAGATTTTCTCCATGATAAAAATATTTATTGGCACAAATATAGATCAACAGAAAGGTGTGATACGAAAAAAAAGAAGAACTGGTAAAATATCATTATTATGAAACCCACATGATTTATAAATTATAAACAAGAATGAAATTATTTGGCACATGTGGGTTCTACCGCTTTGCGGGACGACTTGTCCCGCCTCAGGCGGGAGGCTGTCAGACCATTAAATTTAAAATTATATACTGATGAAAAGCAAAAGAGTCATTGATAAAACAGTAGTAAGCAGGGCAGTGGTAATTAAAATACAGGACGACAGCGATCCTGACCTTATCAAAGCGACACATGTAAAAGGTTATGATGATCCTGAAATCATTTACAACGAGACTAAGAATAAAGGTTACAAGCCTGATATAGTTTCGTTTAATAAAAATGAAATAAACATTTACGAAATTGAGCTTAATGATGAAATGCCTGTTGAAAAATGGCAGCTATTTGCCGAATACGCCAGAAAAAACAATGGAAATCTGTTCCTGATCATGCCGGATTATCTGAAGGAGCCAATCAAAGATCAAATCAGGGAAAAGGAAATACATACAAAACTGATCTATTTCAACACAGAATAATATCAGGATCTATCTTCCTCTTAATATACATAGTCTGAGTATCGGAAATCAATTACAAGCTTCCATTGATTTTCTTCGTTTGCTAATTATTCCGGATAGTCATTATACATAATTCTGTATTATATTATAATTTTGTAATATTCTGCAGGTTCTCTGCTTTTCATGAAAGTTCAGTTTTATAATGAGGGGATTTGCTGCAGGTTAACAGACATTAGAAATGAGGAAAATCCTGATCATTGATGATGATACGTACATGTGTAATCTGCTTGTTGATTTTCTGCAACAGAAAGGTTACACTGTAAAAGGTGCATTCACAGGGAAGAGTGGCAGAAGGCTGGTCAGAATGAATGATTTTGATGTTGTTTTATGCGATTTTCGTTTACCTGATTCAGATGGAGAAGATATTCTGAAGTTCATCAGATCAGTTAAACCGGCAACATCGGTAATCATTATGACAGCCTATTCAGACATTAAAATGGCAGTTAGTCTCATTAAATCCGGGGCCTTCGATTATGTTACAAAACCTGTTCAGCCGGAAGAGATCCTTCAACTGATTAATAATGCATCTGAAGAGAAGGACAGAAATGACAAAAAGAACAAAGTAAACACCTCTTTCAACAATAATTTCATTACCGGGAAAAGCAGCAGAATGAAGGAGGTGATGAAACATGTAAGTGCCATTTCACCGACAGAAGTGACGGTTTTAATTGAGGGGGAAACAGGATCAGGCAAAGAATACATTGCAAGGGCAATCCACATTGCCAGTAACCGGAGCGATAAGCCTTTTATTGCCGTCGATTGTGGCGCCATTCCCGGAGAGATAGCCAACAGTGAACTTTTCGGACATGTAAAGGGTGCCTTTACAGGCGCCATAAATGACAAAACTGGTTATTACGAGCAGGCCAACGGAGGCACTTTGTTTCTTGACGAGGTTGGCAACCTCCTGCCAGAGAACCAGTTAAAACTCCTGCGCGCGCTTGAAGATAAATTTATAAACAAAGTCGGTGACAATAAACCTATTCGGGTTGATGTAAGGATAATCGCTGCAAGCAATGTAAACTTGCTTGACAAAACAAGATCTTCAGAATTCAGGGAAGATCTCTATCACCGCCTCAACGGATTCAAGATCCGGCTCCCTTCCCTGAGGCAGAGGAGAGCAGATATAATGGAGTTTACCGACTTTTTCATTAAGAAAGCAAATAATACATTTAATAAAAATGTAAAGGGAATCGATCACAGTGTAAAAGATCTCTTCATGCAATATAAATGGTACGGCAACATCCGCGAGCTGAAGAACATTATATTCCGTGCCGTGCTTCTTTCCCGCACAGATCTGATAACTTCTGATCTGTTGCCGGAGGAAATAAAGATCAACTATCTGTCTTCTTCACAAGAGATTACCGGGGAAGATGTTAATATTGAAGATATCACGGAACTTAAGGAAGCAGTAGTTCTTACTGAAAAGGAAGTAATAATGAATGCCCTTGTCAGATCAGGCTATAATAAATCAAAAGCGGCCAGACTCCTTAATATCGATCGTAAAACTTTGTACAATAAGCTCAGACTCCATAAAATTGACCCCCTGAAGTAAAATATGACTTCAAATGTGTGGAAATATACCCCAATTGTGGAATAAATCAACACTAATCCTGAATTAGCCGTGAACTTAACAGGAAAGCTTACAGATACTAATAGTCTGCAAGATAGCCTGAACCGGATTTAGTGGCATGGTTTTATCAGTATCTGTTTTGCATATAATCAGGTTGAAAGACCATATTTATAATAGAGAGGGTAATAGGAATAATCCGGTTAATTAACTCATAATTTTTTTCGTATGGAAAGCAGGGGCACTGATAATGATAAAAGGAAAAACCTGAAAGTACAGGAACTTGAAGCTGTGATCCTTGACCTTGACGGGGTAATAACGCAAACTGCAAGGACTCACAGGGAAGCATGGAAAGAGATGTACAGAAGGTATTCCGGTTATAGTGGAAAGGATTATCCCATGACTGATGAGGATTATTCCCTTTATATTGACGGTAAGCCGAGATATGATGGTGTAGGGAGTTTCCTCGAATCACGAAACATCGAACTTCCATACGGTAATCCCGGCAATTCAGCCGGCGATAAAACTATTTGCGGACTTGGTAACCTCAAGAATGAAATATTCCTTGATCTGCTTGATAAAAATGGTGTTGAAATATACCCAGATTCAATAAACCAGATAAAGAAGTGGCGTTCAGGGGGACTTAAATGTGGAGTTGTATCATCCAGTAAGAATTGCCTGAGAATAATCGAAAAAGCAGGTATATCAGATCTTTTCGATACACGTGTTGATGGTTTAACTCTGACCGAATATGGCCTCAGAGGAAAACCTGCACCCGATATGTTTCTTGAGGCTGCAAGGAGACTGGGAACCAAACCACTAAACTGTGCAATCTTTGAAGATGCCATTTCGGGCGTACAGGCCGGCAGCAGGGGTAATTTTCCATTGGTTGTGGGGGTAAACCGCAAAAAGGATAATAAAGTACTGTATGAGAACGGGGCAGACATAGTGATTGAAAATCTCGAAGAGATCGATCTCTTCAGTCCTGATATCAGATTGTTCTTTGTGAGCTTCGCTCCTTCCCTGTTCCTGAAGCTCTCGGAATTTAACACCTTCATTAAAAATAAGAAACCCGTGTTGTTCCTGGATTATGACGGAACGCTCACGCCTATTGTTAAAAGGCCTGAAGATGCCATATTATCGGACGGAATGAGAAACATTCTTGGAAATTACTGTTCAAAATCCTCTGCGGCAATAGTCAGCGGAAGGGATATGGATGATGTCAGGAAACTGGTTGGGCTGGAAAACATTATCTACAGTGGCAGCCATGGATTCAGGATTTCAGGTCCCGGCGGGTTGTACATGGAACACGAAAAATCCACGGAGATAGTGCCAGCTCTGGACAGGATCGAAGAAGAATTGCATGAGTTGTATGACGGAAAAATCAAAGGGGTGCAGATAGACAGGAAACGCTATGCCATAGCTGTTCATTACAGAAATGTAGCAAAAGAAGATGTAGAAGAAGTTATCAGGAAGGCAGAACTTATAATAGACCAGAATCCAGGTTTCAGAAAGGGTGAAGGAAAGATGATAGTGGAAATACGTCCCGACATCGAATGGCACAAAGGAAAAGCCATAGGCTGGATAATGGAGAAACTCGGATTCTCTGAGGATCCGGATGCCGTACCCGTTTATATTGGCGATGACATAACAGATGAAGATGTTTTTGAAACACTCCCTGAAAGAGGAATCGGGATACTTGTGGGCTTTCATGGCCGACCGACAAAAGCCAGGTACGCATTGAAAAATGTTTACCAGGTACAGCTCTTTATTGAAATGCTAACCAACAATATAGAAGACCGGAATGGATAACTGGATCATAGAATACAATGATTGGAATCCCGGACAGCACCCTCTGAGGGAAGCATTATGCACACTGGGCAACGGATATTTTGCAACAAGGGGTGCCATGGAAGAGGCTGGTGCCGTTGACAATAATTACCCGGGAACATACCTTGCCGGCGGATATAACCGGGCCATATCAGGAATTAAAGACCGGGAAATAGAAAACGAGGATCTGGTAAACTGGCCCAACTGGTTGTTTCTGACATTCAGGACAGGTGATTCAGAATGGTTCGATCTGAATAACATGAACCTGCTGGATTATCAGGTACGGCTTAATATGAAAAAAGGTTTGCTGGAACGTACAGTGAAATTCCGGGATAATAAGGAGAGGGAGACAACAATTATCACAAGCAGGTTTGTCAGTATGCATGATATGCATATGGCAGGCGTTGAATGGACAATCATACCTGAAAACTGGGACGGTAAAGTGACTATACGTTCAGGCCTGGACGGAGATATAAAAAATCAGGGTGTGAAGCGTTACAGGGACCTGAACAGTAATCATCTTAATATCGTAAAAACAGGCAGTTTCAATGTAAATAGTGTTTACCTGCTGAGCGAAACAAAACAATCGGGTATAGTAATGGCTCAGGCCAGCCTTACAAGGGTTTTCGGTGAAAATGGGGAACTACATTGCAGGCGAAGTACAAATATTAATAAAAAGTCCGTCTGGCAGGATATTGAAGCGGAATGTTACAGAAAACATCCACTTAAGATCAAAAAACTTGTTTCCATCTATACTTCAAGAGATTTTGCCATAAGCGATCCGTTAACAGAGGCGAAAGAGAAAATTAACTACCTGACAAGCTATGATGCTATTTCAGAGAATCATATCCGTAGTTGGGAACAGATCTGGGCACACAGTAAAATAGAAATTGATACAAAGGCCGACGAGTTGCTCCTTCTCAGATTGCATATATTCCATCTTTTTCAGACCATTTCCCTGAACAGTATCGGGCTCGATACCGGTATTCCCGCACGGGGATGGCATGGAGAGGCTTACAGGGGACACATTTTCTGGGATGAATTATATATTTTCCCGTTTCTGAACCTGCATATGCCTCAGCTTGCCCGGTCGCTGCTGATGTACCGCTACCGGCGTCTGCCTGCAGCCCGGCTGGCAGCAAGTGAGCACGGGTACAGGGGAGCAATGTATCCATGGCAGAGCGGAAGTAACGGCAGAGAAGAGAGTCAGATCATCCACCTGAATCCTCAATCGGGTCGCTGGATGACCGACAATTCAAGAATTCAAAGGCACATCAATGCAGCAATTCCTTATAACATCTGGCAATACTACCAGTCAACAAAGGATATGGAGTTTATGGCTCACTACGGAGCCGAGATTATTTTCAATACTGCTCTTTTCTGGTCAGGCATAGCAACCTTCAATAAGGAACGGGACAAATATGAGATCAACGGTGTTATGGGGCCTGATGAATACCATACCGGATACCCTGGATCAGATTTCCCGGGTCTGAACAATAATGCCTATACCAATTTTATGGCAGCCTGGGTCATCAATTGTGCACTCGACCTCTTTAAATTACTGGATAAAAAACTGTTAAACGAACTGGCCAAAAAAGTGGGATTCTCGGAAAAGGATATCGACCTGTGGAAAGATATACCGGGAAAGATGTTTATCCCTTTCCTCAATAATGAGATCATCCTTCAATTTGAAGGTTTTGAAACTCTCAGGGAACTCGACTGGGAGAAATACCGGCAGAAATACGGTGACTCAATGAGACTCGACAGAATCCTGGAAAAAGAGAATGATTCCGTAAATAATTACAGGGCATGCAAACAACCGGATGTTCTTATGCTGTTTTACCTATTCTCATCTGACGTATTGATAAAGATGTTCGGACAGATGGGTTACAATTTCAACCCGGCTTCCATCCCCAAAAATATAGATTATTATAACCAGATCACCTCGCATGGCTCAACACTGAGCCAGGTTGTCTTTTCATGGGTCTTTTCGCGTTCCGACAGAAGGGGAAGCTGGGACAGTTTTAAGAGTGCACTGATCAGTGATTTCGGGGATGTACAGGGAGGAACCACCAGTGAAGGGATTCACCTGGGAGCCATGGCCGGAACAATAGATCTTATTCAGCGGTGCTATACCGGCCTTGAGATCAGGGACGATGTAATCTGGCTGAATCCCATGCTTCCGGACGGAATTAGTGAGATCAATCTGAATATCTGCTACCGAAGTCACTGGATAAACCTGAAGATCAATCATAACAAACTGACTGTCAACTTCAGTAAAGGCTGGGGCGAACCTGTTGAAATGAATGTCAGAGGACAAAAAATAGTCTTTGACAGAAATGATATCGCTGAGTTTGATATCGGAACACCAAATGATAAATAAATGAATTCAGATTATTAACCAATTAAACCAAATATTATGGAAACACTGCTTGCAATTATTAAGGAACCCGCAGAAGCAAAAAGCTTTATCGGATATGTTGCACGTTTTGCACATGACATGCATACAAATGTTCATCTTATCTATGTGCAGGAACCACATGATCAAAATCTGGCACAACCATCTGCAGTGGGATTGGCCTCCTCTCTTCAGGTTCAGGAAGATAATGCCAAAAACGCAAATAAAGAATTTGCAGGGATCATAGAAGAGATTTCTAATGAATTTCCCATCGACATACCGATCACTTACTCGACAGAAATAGCCAGGGTAGTATCAGTAATAAATAACTATATCTCGGAAAATAAAGCGAGTATGGTTATTTTGGAAGAGGAAGAGAAAAGCAGTTTCTGGGCTCAAAGTTCCTCAACAATTGATGTTGTGAACCAGGTCAATTGCCCTCTGTGGATAATCCCTTTTGATGCTTCCTACAGTCAGTTCAGGAAAATTGTGTATGCAACAGACTACAAGGAAGAAGATATTAAGACCTTAAAGAACCTTATGGGGCTCACTTACAGGTTCTCTCCCGTCATTACAGCCCTTCATATTACTGAGAGCGCTGATTTTGAAGAAAAGATAAAAGAAGCTGGTTTTATGGATATGGTGCACTCCAAAACAGGTTACCGCAATATATCTGTCATATCCCTTAATGAAAAAGATCATGAGAATTCGGCAAAACTTATAAATGATTATGCATTGACCAACGATGCCGATCTCATTGTCGTTTTGAAAGAGAATAAAAATTTCTTCAGCAGGTTATTAAAACCGAGTGCAACTAAGAAAATTATTAAAGAGGCCAGATTGCCGGTACTTGTTTATTATTATTAAATGAATCATACAAGTATTATAACACGTTGATTATTTTTTAAATACGTTAAATTTACAAAAATGGATAGAGAAGAATTTAAAAAAAAGGCCATGCAGAGTCTGAATGAAATCTTTGCAAGAATTGATGAGCTTGACGCTAAAAAAGATAAGGTTAAAGCAAATGTAAAAGCTGAATACGAGGAAAAACTCTCGAGACTTAAAACACAGAAAGCCAATCTTCAGCAGAAGTATGAAAAACTCACTGATGCATCTGAGGAAAAATGGGAGGAAGTAAAGGATGGTTTCAACAATGCAACAAAATCCCTGAATGAAGGATTCTCTGAACTACTCTCCCTGTTCAAATAGACTGAGTTATTCTGACTCAGGCACAGCCGTATTAACCTGATTCGGATTTCTCTTTTCTATAGCTCTATCATAGAGGTGAATATATTCGGCAGCACTATCTTCCCATGAGAAATGTTGTTGCATGGCACTCCTGATAAGCTTGTTTATATGATGCTTTCTGTTATAGTAAGTATCCAGGACCAGATTAACAGTATGATATATTGCCCGGCATGAAGGCTCGTTGAACTTGAAGCCTGTCCCTTCACCGGTTTCCTTATTGTAATTTTCAACAGTATCATTTAATCCTCCTGTTGCCCTCACAATAGGCAGTGTTCCATATTTCAGCGAATATATCTGGTTTAGTCCGCATGGTTCATATAGCGACGGCATAAGAAAGAAATCACTTCCTGCCTCAATCAGATGAGCAAGCTCGTCGCTGTAGCCAATAAAGGAGCCCACCCTCCCGGGAAAGCGTTCCGGCAGGCTTCCGAAGAATGCTTCCAGTTGCTTGTCTCCCGACCCCAGTATGGCAAATTGCACACCGTTATCAGTCAGAATATCTTCAATGCATTCCGACAGTATGTAAAAACCTTTCTGCTCAACCAGCCTTCCTACAATGCCGATAAGTGGAATCGAAGGATCCTGTTTCAGACCAAATTCCTTCTGCAGTACACTCTTGCACATATTTTTTCCGCTCAGATCATCCGGTGTAAAATTGGCAGGTATCAGGGGATCAGTCTCCGGGTTCCACTGAGAATAATCCACGCCATTAATTATCCCTGCATACTCATCACCCCTGGCTTTAAGGAAAGGATCGAGACCATGCCCTCCTTCAGGCGTCACTGTTTCAGCAGCGTAACCCCGGCTGACAGTGTTTACCATGTCGGCAAAGTATATGCCTCCCTTTAAGAGGTTAATGGCATTGAAACATTCAAATTTGTCTGATGTAAAATCTTCTTCCCCTAATCCGGTAAAACCATAATAATAACCCGCATACCGTCCCTGGTATGCTATGTTATGTATTGTCAGCACACTTGCACTCCTGCTGAAAAAAGGATCATTATTGAACACCCTTTTCAGCCAGGCCGGTAATATTGCCGTATGCCAGTCGTGTACATGAATCACATCAGGTCTGAAATTCAGCAGGCGGCACAACTCCAGTGCAGCCCCGGATAATAACATAAACCTCAGTGGATTATCGTGGTAGTCGTTGAAATCATTGTCGTGATAAATATTTTCACGGGCAAAGAAAGGCTCAAAATCAAGAAAATATACCGGGACATCTCCATCTGCTATAGTCTCATGAATCCTACAGTTAAAAATCTGCCCCCCCTGTGTTATAGTCACTTGATGAAAAGCAACTGTAATGTTGTATTTATCTCTGTCAATAGAAGAGTAAAGAGGTATGAGAATCCTGGCATCGTGTCCGGTTTTTCTGAGGAAAGCCGGCAGTGCGCCCGTAACATCAGCCAGGCCACCGGTTTTTGCAAAAGGGACACATTCTGATGATACCATCAGTACTTTTAGAGGGTGCTCCATAATATTTTAATCAATGGGATGGATAATTGAGCTCTATTTTCTCCTCAGAGCCCAGCAGCAGGGCAACAACAAGTGTAAGATACTCCCTCAGATGACGTGTTATCAGATAATTATCGAGAACAAGCTGCCTTGCATTCATTCCCATGGTTTCCATTATATCACGGTGCTTGAGGAGATAACGGATCCTCATTGCAGCCCCTTCGGGAGTATTTACCCTGAATCCGCAATGGTGATTTATTACCTGCAGTTTAATCCCGCCCACATCACCGCCTATCACGGGTTTACCTTTCCATAACCCTTCAGTAACAGTAAGTCCGAAACCCTCTTTAAGAGATTTCTGGATTATTATGTCCGAACCCCGCTGCAGTGCGTTAATCGCCCTGTGGGCATCAGGGGGTAGTTCAAGGATATGTATATCGGGGTCATCCTCAGCGAAAGCCCTTACTTCCCTTAGAACCTCTTCACCCTCGGGATCGTCCGTTGCACCGCCACCGGCCAGAACAAGTTGTACCGGCACATAGTTCTTCACCAGCCGGTAGCTCTGTATCACACCGATAGGATCTTTAAAACGGTCAAAACGGGAGATCTGGGTTATAATGGGGCAATCTCTCCTTATATTCCATGAATCGAGGAAACCAGATATCTCCTTTTCAGGCAGTTCGATATTTTTTTCACTTAACGGATCGATGCTGGGTGTTATCAGATATAACGGATGCGACAGAGACTGGGCAAATGCAGAAAGCGACCAGATACTTGCATCGTAATCCTTCACGAATTCCCTCAGGTATTTCCATACAGGCCGGTAGGGATGGCTGACATCAATGTGGCAGCGCCATACCCATTTCCCCTTCCTGTTTTTACAGAAATGGAGGAAAGCCGCAGGCTGAGGATCATGAATAAAAACAACATCTGCCTGCTCAAGCTTCTCCCTTAACCTTTCACAATTTTCCTGGTTCGTTTTCTCGTAAACCGCCAGCAGATCGGAAGAAATATCATCACGGTCACCCTGAAGGGAATTGTGCATTTTCTTTGTACATTGATAAAACTCTTTCTCGCCTGTTATGACCTCCCATTCAGCATCGATCCCGAGTTCTCTCTTTAAAGGGATCAGACGGTTCAGGATCTCTGCCACTCCGCCCCCCACTTTGGTTGAATTCACATGAAGTATCCGGGCCCCCTTTAAAGGATTTGCCAATTGCCTGATATGATTAATTACCTCAACCCCGACAATTTTTGAGTATTGTTCAAGCAGATTTTCCATTTCGCCCTCCTTTAAAGTAATTATTGAAAACATTATAAATTTCCTGACGAAGCTCATTCAGCGTTGTGAAATAGGGATCAATCTCATCAAGGCCTGATATCATGCTGGTATATTTATCGTTAAAACCGGATAGCCAGGCAGAAAAATCATTCTTCGATTCCGGTGTTCTCCGCCGTGCATCAATAAAATGGAAGAATATGCTGCCAAGCGACATTTTCGGTATTGCCTCTGCTAACTTCCGGGGATTGTCATAGGTTATACCTGAGTCAAAGATCACGATCTGGGAACGTATAAAGTGGAATTCATGACCTGCTTTAACCCACGGAACGTGCTCCGAAGCATAAAGGCGTTCTTCAATAATCTCAATGACTTCCTGCCTGAGATCATCAATATCCCTGAAGATATTCGGATCGATTATTGAAAGCTCTTCTGCAATTTTTAAATCGTGCAGATCGCGTGCTGCCCATACAGCGAAATCATTCTGGAATTCAGGCTCATCAAAGTGGGGATGGAGTAATCCTCCCCAGAAATGGTAATAGATTGATCCGGAATGTATATTCTTCAGGATATCCCTGAACTCTCTCAGGTTTTGCGCTTTTTGTCCTGTTGCTATTGCAATAAGGGCGCAGTCTAAAATTCTAAAAGGTTGATTACCCATAATTTACATGTATTTTGCCATATAAAAACAACTTCACTCATTCCGGGACTTGCCGTAATGCTCGGTTTGTCTCCGGAATCGGAGAACCTTATTTCTTGTCCGGATTCGGGATAATACAGGTAAACTCAAAATCCTCGCCGTAAGGATTCCGGAACTGATGCCTCTCCCCGGGCTTCACAAATATGCTGTTGCCTCTCCCGATTTCATGCTCATTACCCTCCTCGTCCACAATGATCCCCCTGTTGTTCTCAACCTTCACCACATGTTCATAATTATGCTGATGAAAAGGAGTATTGCCTCCGGGAGCAATAACGAAATGCCTCATGAAAATGTTTTCAGATCCGTCATCTGGCCCTACCAGCATTTTCATTCTCACATCACTGGCTCCATCCATTACTACTTCCTTAAGCGGTATTTTATCGGTAGTATTTATCTTCATAGCTTTAAATCTTGTTTGTTTTAAAAAGCAACCCCGAGTCTGCAGGTGCAAAGTTAGTATTTATGATTAAAACTGCTAAAGACCTCTCTTCTCAATCCAGAACAGGAAGAGGATTATGAGTAAAGAGAGGGGTATAATCACCATCCATTCGTTGACCTTAAGGAGCCGTGGCAAAGTAATATTGCCATAATCACCTTTTTTAAGTATCCCCCTGTTCAGCCTGGGATAAAGTGATGCATAAAGCCCTGCTCCGATCAGTACTCCGATAACTCCTCCGGTAAGTGCATCAAGATACCCGTTTCCTATAGCTCCGGCAAGAGTGCCGGGACAATACCCGAGCAAAGCAAATCCTGCTCCGAAAATAAGTCCTCCGGTTACATTGATGCCCAGTGATCCCGGTTTGGGATAAAGCTCAACCCATCCCATGCCTTTCATGAAGTAGACACCGATCATACCTGTTACTACTGCCGAAAGCATTATTTTTAGAACTGTAAAATCCGTCAGGAGCAGTTGTCCGACTATTATGTCAAATTTTGTGACCCCCCCTTTCTGAAGAAGGAATCCGAAAACTATTCCGAAAAGAAGCCCCCACACCAGTCCGGATCTCTTTTCATTATTGGTTTTGGTAGTTTTGATCTTATCCATGACAGCCTCTCTTTAACCCAACAAACTGTAAATAATAAAAGCCATTAGAATGCCTCCGGCAAAGAAGCATATAGCGGAGATCCATCCCGATACTGCCAGCTGCATTGTGCCGCTTATTCCGTGTCCGCTTGTGCAGCCATCGGCCCACCGGGCACCAAAGCCGAGTAATACTCCTCCTGCCATTGCAACAACGATACGAATTAAAGGAGCAGAACCAAATGTCGACTCCCAGAGAGAGGGGACCCATTGCAGTCTGAAATCCCCCGACAGCAGCGATGATGCCATCGAGCCGGCAACTATCCCGATAATAAGCATTATCTGCCAGTCGGTTATCAGTTTAACCTTCTGGTAGTATGGTTTCTCCTCAACCTTCCGTCCCCGGAATAAACCTTCAATCATACCGCTGAATCGGGAGAAGGAGGTGGAACAACTAATGGGCTTGCGCAGGATAAGGAAGCTGAACCAGCTTAATACCCCGATACCGACTCCCACAACATAGGGTGACCATCGAATTTCCGTCAGAATATCCATTTATTAATTTTATTATTATTCAGTTGAATCCCAGTGCTTTTTCAGATCAGTGAACTCTGAGAAGAATCTCGAACCATGAGGATTTTCACACACTTTGCACTGTCTGGTGTATCCTGCCGCACTGTATCCCGACATCCCTCCTGCAACATTATACAGGTCGGTAAAACCATAACGGCTTAAAATACTTGTTCCCAGGCTTGAGCGATTGCCGGAGCTGCAAATCAGTATGGTTGGCTTATTCTTATTCAGTTCGGTGTATCTGGTTCTCAGATCGGCTACCGGAATATTAATTGCCCCCTGGATATGATTGTCCACAAATTCTGTTGTGGTTCTCACATCCAGCAATACAAAATTGGACGTGCCGATTATCATATCGTGGAGATCAGATGCGGATAACTGCCTTGTGAAGCCGGTTTTGAATCCGGCCACGGCCCACGCAGTAATTCCTCCGTCGAGATAACCCCTGATCCTGTCGATACCGACACGCCTGGCCCATAACTGTGTCTCAAGCGCTTTATGATAATCATCTGAAACAAGCAATATATCCTTTTCAACCGGCAGAACCCAGCCGGCAAATGTAGGGAAATTGCCGTTCAGGTCGAGGTGCCACGACTGTGATATATGCTGGCTGCCATAGGCATGATATGAGCGTGTATCCAGTACCTCTATTTCAGAGTCCTCTATTCGCTTACTGAAAAGGCTGGCAGAGAGTTCTTCCATAAGAGGCAGATCATTTAACTTAGCCGGACCGTGCCTGTTGATATCGCTGCAGCGGCTGAAATGATCAGGTGCAGGAGGCATATTCCGTGTAAGTGACCTTATGAATTCGGCTTTGTCTTTAATCTGCAATGCAGAATTATATTTTCTTTCATAACCTATTGTTGTACTCCACTTGGCACCCATTGCCCGACCGCAGAGTGACCCTGCCCCATGTGCCGGATAGACCTCACAGTGGTCCGGCAGTTTAAGCAGCTTGTCATGCAGACTGTGATAGAGTTTTCCGGCCAGCTCTTCTGCAATGTCCGGGAAAAGATCAGGACGTCCGACATCTCCGACAAAAAGAGTATCGCCCACGAACGCACAAACTGGAGAATCTCCTCTGGTTCTGTCTGTAACCACAAAGCAGACATGCTCCGGGGTATGACCCGGGGTCTCCGTTACCGTAAAAGTAAGATTCTCCAGTTCAAACTGATCTCCTTCCCGGAGGGGAACATGATCAAAAGTACACCCGGACGATTGCGACACGTAAATTTTTGCTCCTGTTTTGTTTGCCAGATCCATATGACCTGAAATGAAATCCGCATGCAGATGTGTCTGAAGAATATGAGTAATATCCACTCCAAGAGCCCGTGCCTCATGAATATACATATCCGTATCCCTCTGCGGGTCAATAACGGCACATACTCTCTGGCCTGCAACAATATAGGAGCTGTGTGCTATTTTATTCAGAAAAAAATGTTTTATTCTCATAATGTTTCGTTTTATTAAGATATTTACAATACTTCAAATTCGTTTTCCTGGCTGATTAAATATAAAAAAAATAAAAAATTGTGACTACAACAGTGAGGAAAACGAGAGTCATTCCTCCTCCGGCCCTGAAATAGTCGCGGTTACGATATCCTCCCGGCGACATCAGCAGTGCGTTGACCTGGTGTGTTGGTAATATAAAGGAA
The DNA here is from genome assembly GCA_964633195.1 of uncultured Rikenellaceae bacterium. Taxonomy (GTDB): domain Bacteria; phylum Bacteroidota; class Bacteroidia; order Bacteroidales; family VadinHA17; genus LD21. Next base: position 25,444 of record CAZWFL010000041.1, read on the forward strand.
TTGGCGGCACAAACTGCGGCCATAAGCACCATTGGTCGCGTATCAAAGCCTCCCAGCTCACCTATGCTCATCACCAGGGGCGCCAGTACCACAATGGCACCCACGTTAGACATAAAAAGGGAGAAAGTTGTGGCCAGAACACCCGTTGCCAGAACCAGGAAGATAATATGTTTCCCTGCAACGAGGTCAAGAACCTGCCCAGCAATGAAAAGAGCAGCTCCGGATTTCTGCATGGCAAGGCCAAGGGGTATAAGTCCTGCAAGGAGAAAAACAACCTTCCATTCAACCGATTGATAGGCTTCCTGGATAGTTAGCACCCTTGTAAGTATCATGGCTGCCGCTCCCGTCAAAAAGGCTATTGAAATGGGAAGTCCTGCAAATGTCAGGGCAATGGCAAATAAGAAGCACAGAACTGCCGGCAGTGACTTTGATTCGTTTTTCACCTCTGTGGTGAAAGGTGTTGCCACAACAAAATCGAGGCCGGCTTTCATTTCATTGATCTTATCCCATAATCCGTAAACAACTATGGTATCTCCGGGAATAATAATGTGATCTGAAAAATCCCCCCTTATTTCCTCTCCCTTGCTGAAAAGCATAACAGGTTCAACGGCAAAACGCCTTCGAAGTGAATATTTTCTTATTGTCCGGCCCACTATATCCGAACGTGGTGGCACAATTGCTTCTGCAAATCCTGATTTACCGGGATCATACAGTTTGTCAAACTTCTTTGTCTGCTCCTGCAGAATAAGTCCAAATCCTTTAGTAAAGTTTTTAATAGTCGCTTCCTCTCCAAGTATGGCCAGCTCCTGTCCTGCTTCAAATCGTGTCTCCCTCCATGGTGCATACTCAATCTCCCTGCCTCGTGAAATCCCCAGTATGTTTATTTTATGCGTTTCCCATATACCAAGTTTCTCAGGCGTGGAGCCTATCAGCGGGCTTCCTTCCGGGATTCTGAAATGCAATATCTGATGAGGCAGGCGTAGTGCCTTTATCATTTTTTCCTGGTCGCTGATGATGTTATGTCCGTCACCTGAGCCGGGCAGAACATATCTGCCAAAAATCAGGAAATAGGCAATACCAGAAATCAACAGAGTCACTCCTACAGGAGTTACGCTGAAAAGTCCGTAAGGCTCAAGAGAAGAGTTTTGGAGAAGATCGTTTACGAGTATCAGCGGACCCGAACCAACCATTGTGATTGTACCACCTAATATAGCAGCAAAGCCGACCGGCATTATAAGAACTGATGCCGGGATCTTCCCCCTCCTGGATATGTTGAGGATTCCGGGCAGAAAAAGTGCAGCTGCCCCTATGTTCTGTATAAATCCAGAAAGCAGGCCTGCTGATAATGACATCACACCTGTCAGTTTCGTTCTGCCGGTTCCTGCCTTTCTTACTACATAATGTGAAAATCTGTCCATAATTCCGGCCATGGCTATGCCTCTTCCCATTATCATCACCGCAATCATCGCTATCACTGCATTGCTTGAAAAGCCCGAGAGAGCCTCTGCCGGCTCCAGCAGCCCCGTAAGCGCCAGGGATAACATACATAACAGGGCAACGATATCGATCCTTACAACCTCGAATATAAGCATCAGCACGGTAGCTGCCAGAATAATAAGAACTATTAAAATATCTGTCTCCATAATATGATCCTATCACAAATATAAAAAAACACCCGGATATTCTTTTATCCAGGCCTGTTACAAACCATTAATCCCTGTTTATAGATTTTGGAAATTAATCTTATTTTTAAGAAAAAAACGTGGAGCGCTATCTGAAGAAACTTATTGCGGAGGGTGAAAATCAAAAAGTTGATTTTAAGTACTGTGTTTCTGACAGCAGGAAGATAGCCAGAACATTGTCGGCCTTTGCCAACACCGATGGCGGAAGACTGCTTATAGGCGTAAGGGATAACGGATCCATAGCAGGAATCAGGTCAGATGAAGAAATTTATATGGTTGATACTGCTGCTCACATTTTTTGCAGGCCGGAAATTTCATATATCATTAATCAGCATATTACAGAAGGGAAAACCATACTGGAGGTGGAGGTGACCAAAGCGAACAGCCGACCCTGCCAGGCGATGGATGAGAATGGCAGATGGCTCTCCTATTTCAGGCATAACGACCAGAACCTCCTGGCTAACAGGGTTCTGCGCCAGGTATGGCGTAAAGAGGAAAAAAGATCGGGATTGCTCGTAAAATTCGGAAAGGCAGAAAATTTGCTTATGAATTACCTTGCCACAAACGGATCTGTTTCCGTCTCCGGATTCAGGAAAATGGCCGGAATACCTGTCACCCGGGCTGAAGCGATCCTGGCAAACCTGCTGTTACTGAAAATTATTGTAATGAATGCATCAGAAAAGGGAATCAGATACGAATTAAATCCTGATGATCCCCCGGATTTGAAAAACTTCTGACCCTGAATGTTTTTTATAGATTGATTTTTTTCCTAATATTGAGGACCTGAAATTGACCTGACACTGAAAAATCCGGGGGAGTAAGATGAAATCAGCTGATCTGAAAGGATTTGATAATGAAAGATATCTAAGGGAGCAGACAACTGCTATTCTTGAGAGGGTAAAAAGGTTCAACCATAAGCTTTACCTTGAGTTCGGGGGAAAGATTCTCTATGATTATCATGCAGCAAGAGTTTTACCCGGATTCGATCCGAACGTTAAGATGCGCCTTCTTCAAAAGTTAAAGGACAAGATAGACGTAATACTCTGTATCCATGCAGGAGCAATTGAAAGGATGAAGGTAAGGGCAGATTTCGGGATCACCTATGATGTTGATGCACTTAAGACAATTGATGATTTCAGGGAGTGGGGCATTGAAATATCTGCTGTTGTTATTACAAGGTATGAGAATCAGCCTCCTGCCAAAGCATTCAAAAACAAACTCGAACTCAGGGGCATCAAAGTATATCTTCATTATCCGACTAAAGGCTATCCTGCTGATATTGATCTGATTGTAAGTGACGTCGGTTATGGCACAAACGAGTACATTGAAACTTCAAATCCCATTGTAATTGTTACAGGTCCGGGGCCGGGAAGCGGAAAGCTGGCAACCTGTCTTTGTAATCTTTACCATGAGTATAGAAGAGGGATCAAAGCAGGATATGCAAAGTTTGAAACGTTCCCCATCTGGGATCTTCCTGTCGATCATCCGGTGAACCTCGCATATGAGGCTGCCACCGTCGACCTGGAGGACAGAGTGCTGGTAGATGAGTATCACCTGAAGGCTTATAATGTTAAGACGGTAAATTATAACCGCGACATAGAGGCATTCCATCTTCTTAAAAGGATTTTTGAAAAAATAACCGGAGGGGAATCATTGTACCAGTCTCCCACAGATATGGGAGTAAACCGTGCCAGCGAGGGTATTATTGATGATTCGGTTATCAGGGAAGCATCATACCAGGAGATCATAAGGAGGTACTTAAGATGCGCCGTTGAATATGCCCTGGGGCTTGTGGATCAGGAGATCCTCGACAGGATCGGTGCTATTATGGTAAAGACCGGTGCCAGGGTCGAAGACAGGCGGGTTTTAATGCCGGCAAGAGAAGCAGCAAATGAAGCTGAAAAATGTGGAAAGGGTAATGCGGGAATCTTTTGCGGGGCCGCTATTGAGCTAAAAGATGGTACGATCATTACCGGAAAGAACTCCCCCCTGCTGCATGCATCCTCGAGTCTTATACTGAATGCGACAAAGTACCTCGCAGGCCTGCCCGATAAAATGTATCTGCTGCCCGGTAATCTTATTGATTCGGTGACACATCTTAAGAAAGAGATTCTGGAAGGCAAAATGGTGAGCCTCGATGTGGATGAAACACTGATCGTGCTGGGCATAAGCGCATTATCAAATCCTGCTGCCATGATGGCACTGGAAAACCTTAAATTACTGCGCGGTTGCGAGGTGCATCTGACCCACATCCCCACACCGGGAGATGAAGCAGGCTGGAGGAAACTTAAAGTTAATCTCACCTGCGATCCCGAATACTCCAGCAAGAGCCTCTTTATAAGCTGATAATAGCCGAACGGTTATCCTGCCGCATGCGACAGAATAGTGCCTTACAAAATATCCCCGGCCCGGATCTGATATTTACAATCTACTGATTCTGCCCCGATGAGTTCATTATCTCCTGAACCATCCCGGTTACTTTCCGGAAATCAATCTTTCCGGTACCCATCATCGGCAACTGCTCAATAACCACAAACTCCCGGGGAAGAGCTATCATGGGTAAATCTTTCATCATTTTCCTGAGAATCTCTGTTTTGTTTACCTCATTTGAAACAGTCGCAACAATATAGGATCCCTTCTTTTCATCTGATACCTCAACAACACAGCACCCCACTCCTTCCGGCAAATATTTCTCAAGAATATTCTCCACCTTAACCAGCGACACCATCTCTCCGCCAACTTTGGTAAACCTCTTAAAACGTCCTGCATGCCACAGGTAGCCATCCTCGTCGAAGAAGCCCATATCTCCTGTATTGTACCACCCGTCTGTCAGAACCTCCGCAGTAAGCTCAGGATCTTCAAAATATCCCTTCATAACCGAGTCGCCCTTTACCATAATCTTTCCTACTTCTCCGGTCTTACACTCTTCACCCGTTTCAAAATTTTCGATCCTGACCTCTACATTTGGAATGACTTTACCTGTGCTGCCCGGACGGTTAAATTCCGGTATATTTACTGATATTACAGGCGATGTTTCTGTGGCGCCGTAACCCTCGAGAAGTATGACTCCATGCTTATTAAGATAACCTTCCCTGAGTGCATCAGGGCATTTATCTGCTCCTGCGACCATAAGTCTCAGAGTTTTAAAATCACCAGGTTCGGATTTCTGAAGGTAACCCCAGAAAAAGCTGGGTGTACCGACCATTATCGTTGGTTTCTCATCACGGGCAATCTTGCTTATTGTTTGAAAATCAAGAGGATTGGCATAGGTTACCATGGTCATCCCATGATATAATGCAACCCACAGATTCACAGTTAAACCAAAAACATGAAAGAAAACAAGGTTTGCCAGAAGTATGTCTGATTCATTTATCCCGGTATAATCACTGAAATTCTTAATATTTGCAACGATATTCCGATGAGAAAGAGGGACAGCTTTGGGATCTTTTTCACTTCCGCTGGTGAACAGGATAACTGCCGGGTCATCCTCATTGCCTTTATGAATCATATTAAGAATCATTGCCGTTGGAAGCTTTGACTTCAGGGCAGCCTTCAGCTTGTCTCCCGTTGAAACACTGTCCATTATATCCTCTATAAGAACCATGCCTTCGATCACCGGGCAATTGATCTTCTCCAGAAGGGCCTTTGAAGTAATGATCGTTTTAAAACCGCATTTTTTCTGGGCATACTTTGCATTAACCTCAGCGCCCGTTGAATAGTTAATCATTACAGGTATCCTGCCGCTCATAAGTGCTCCTGCTGATGCCAGTGCACATCCGGCCGATGTGGGTATCATAATGCCAATGAAGCCCTTGTCATATTTCTGAAACTTGGAACTCAGTATCAGAGTTGCGATAAGGGCCCGGGAATAAGTTACATCCCTCCCTGTGGATTTGTCAATTATTGCAAGCTTACCGGCCTGCTTCTTTGCCATTCGGACAAATTGCTGGTGAAGTAACATAGTGTTAAGTATTAATAATAGTTTAACTGAAGAAAATCGTGGCCTAATATAATCAAATATGTTTTAATACAAACAATACCTATAAACCCATTCGAAAAAATTAAAATTCGCAATTAATGTATATAGTATTAGCTAAGTGATATTTATGAGCCTGATTTCGGCTTCTGAACAAATAATACTTCATTCCATTCGAAAACCTGATACAAAAAGGAGAATTCTGAGCTCCCGCGGGATTAAATTCAGGGTAACTAATCAGTGCCTGGAGTTTGGAGTGCCTTGAGTGCCTAAAGTTAATCATA
>CAZWFL010000042.1:0-30192 GCA_964633195.1 uncultured Rikenellaceae bacterium
CGTAGCCTTTTTTGACCGACGAAGCAATGGCGAAGTCGGTGGCGAAGGCTGGAGCACTGTGCCCTGAGCCATTAAAGACCGAAGCCAGAAACTTCTGGCACTTGAATCTTGAACCTTGAACTAAAAAAACAGAGCCATGATAATGAAAATAAATTTACTGCTGATCCTGATCCCGGTTATTTTACCTGCATCCTCTTTTTCACAGACAATCGAACGGCCCAACTTCGCCCTCAAGAGTCATGAAACGCTGGAAATAAAGAAGATAGAAACAACTTCTTCTTCTGCAAACTTCTATATGAGTGTTGAAAACCGGGCCACCGGCGGATATTTCTGTGCAGACAGGAATACCTTTATAATATACCCCGGCGGAGAGCGGGTAAGGCTAATATCTTCAAGCGGCATACCGGTTTGTCCCGATACCTATAAGTTCAGGCTGACAGGAGAAAAACTGGATTTCATTCTGACTTTCCCTCCCCTGAAACCCGGTACGGAATGGATCGATCTGGTTGAAGATTGTCAGGAGTACTGTTACTCCTTTTACAGGGTAATAATTGATGGCGGGATTAACGCACAGATTGAAGATGCTTATTCACCAGCCGAAAGGGGAGAACCCTCTCTGGCGCTTGACAGATTTATAAAGATGGCAAGGGAAACCGGAAGTGATAATATGGGATTTGGCGGTTTATTGTATCTTAATATAATAAAGCTGGCCGAAGAGGCAGGTAATAAAAAAGTCGCATCAGAATGGTATAGCAGGCTTGTCTCATCGGAGATCCCGGACCTTGAACATTTTATCGAACACCTTAATGCACAGGGGATAAAATACTAGAAAAAAGAGGGATCTGTTGGCAGATCCCCCTTAATGCGGTTAAATATGTTACAGGTTATCTTTTCCCGAAAAAGAAGTCAAGTCCGGCACCGATAACCCATGTGTCTTTGTTATAGGTCTCCGTAACAGGAACAGCTATCGGTCCTAGCATATAGTTATATCCTTTCGAGCCTTCGGCATAGATGGTGTATTGTCCTCCGATATTGAGGTCTACCATCGGCAGGATGCGTATTCCCAGCCCTCCTCCGAAGGTATTTGTATTGGTGCTGTATCTCTGGTCGTTCTGGTACAATTCATTGACCCCTGTAAAGGTACCGAGCCAGCCTGCGCTGACCCGTATCTTTCTTGTCAGCCCGAGTTCTGCGCCAAGTGCAAATTCTTTGAAGTTTTTATCAATCATGTTGACCTCGAGCGATTCACTCCCGTCATAGTCATTATTCTTGTCAAAATACATATTCATGCTTCCTGTGACCATGAGTCTGTCAATGGGCCTGAACTCAACGCCTGCGGCAAACATTGCGGGCATGTCGGCGATTACCTTATCACCTTCATTGAAAATACCGCCACCCTTATTATCTATAAGACTGGTTGTCAGTTCAAGTTTGGTTTTAAACTCATACTTTAGTGCGATATTCAGATTGTTGACAGGCGAGAAATTGAGGCTGAGGATAGGTGAGAAACCCCGGCCGGTCTGTTCGGCCTCCACTTCGATATCCTGTGTGGCTGCGGCGTAATCGGTCATGTCTTCAGATTTGTCGCTGAATACCGGTGCTGCTGCACCAAGAACAGCCTGGGCATATGCTATCGTGGCGGCTCCGATCTCGGTGGGACTCTGTCCTGCTGCTCCCATTATCTGCTGTATCTGGGCAATCTGGGCTGCCTCGAGACCATAAGGCTCAGCTTCTGACAGGAGTACAGCGCCAAAACCTCCGGTAACAAGTGGTTGCAGGCCTGCATAATATTGTGTCGCTCCTGCGGCAAGAGTGCCAAGTACGGCTGCACCCGCAGTGAAGAAGTTTGTTGCCGGGACCATGCCACCTGTAAATGCTGCACCAAATGCAGGGTAGTTAGGATTAACCATTATGTCTTTCAGATAACCGCTGTATGTGTTCTTTGCAGTAACCATTCTGAGACCTGCTGCAACTGAGAGCATTTCATTTATCTCGTAGGAGATATTTGCCTGATAGCCGAAATAAATTGAAGTGCCTTCGAAAAATATGTCAGCTGAATACTGAGTTGTGGGTATTCCCTGGCTTGCAAGAAGAGGCACAAGGTCGGAAATAGGCATCTCAAAGGAGGGCAGCCCTTCTTCGTACGTGGCACCGCCACCTCCTCCGATCGGATTGAATCCGGCCGAAACCACAAACTTGCCAGCTTTAAATGCGGCATATGCTCCGGGGAAAAGGGGTGCGCTTACATTACCGATATACTCTTTTGGCGTACCGGCCAGATATGCATAATTGTTTAAAACAGATTTTGTCTGTCCGATCGTCTGGTTGTTTATGGAAAGGAAAAATCCGTTTCCGAGTTTTGTCAATCCTGCCGGATTGTAATAAACAGCATCAATGCCGGTTGAGGCATTGCGGCTCTGCAACCGTGTGTAGAGAGCACTCTGATTAGTATTGGTAACCAGCCCGCCGGCCAATAGAGTGCCGGTAATCAGAGTTCCGACAATTGAAATCAAAAATTTTCTCATAGGATAGATTTTTTGGTTGTGACTATGAAGTACCTTTCAAACATTTTCGGGTTACTCCGTTTCTTTAATCTTGTTCTTAATCATTTAATGACCCAAAAGCGAAAAGCAGTGTCAAATGTAGAAAATTATTTGTAACAAGCAACAATTCCGAAAAAGTATATTGATTGCAGGCCAATTACGGATGATTTTTTAAAACTGGTCGAAAATTCAACCTTTTTAAGAAGTATTGTTAGACGATGGGCTCGCTGATTTCATATTCCGTTGTAAAGCACAAATTCATCCATCAGTCCATAATCAATCAATTGATATTCAATTCCGGGAGGGTAGCTCTTAACGTTCCTCCATGTTCCCGGGGAGACAAATCCGGGTGCCGGATTGTTATGGTGCGGTCCCAGCAGATTCTTAAGACTGCCGATAACTGCTACCTCTATCCTGTTTATTCCTGGTTTGATAAGTGATGTAACATCCCTCCTGTATGGGGGAAATGCAATAACTCCGGCTTTTTGGCCATTCACAATAACCTCAGAAACAGTCCCGTTCCACTGTCCCAGACCAACCTCATATACTCCTGCGGGGTCATCAATTTTAAATTCTTTGCTGTAAGTTGCTCCCCACGAATAAAAGGGTAATCCCTGCTCTCTCCAGTTGCCGGTCGTGTAACTATCCCGCAGCGGAGTTATAACCCATCCTTTCGGAGCCGGTTCAACCGAAAAAAGCCCGAGAATATAAACAGGCTCAATTTCGGCATGTATACGCATTGGTGAGACACTAAGGTTAATAGTGTTCTGCCCCGTCCTGACATGCTTGCTGATATCAAATACGCCGAAGGATCTGTCGAGCCACCACTCTCCCTCATTGGAATCGGTTTCCCGGCCGTTGATCTTTACCCTCCACAGCCAGGGACGTTCAACCACTGCACGGAAAGATGAAAAGTCAGTAACCCCTTTCACTTCAAAATGATACGATACAGCGAAACCTGTTCCGATATCGAATGTGTCACGGTCAATGATTCTGGTCCTGTACTGCACAGAAGAATTCCAGGGATTCCCGTTTCTGAATCCGTGATACCTGTATGCCATGTCGGTGGCATAATATGTGTTAAGATCTTTTGCCTGCTTATTGCCGATCTGAATATCGCAGAAATCAATTGTAAGAACATTTTCCCTGTCCATTTTAACCATGAGTGGTGAGGCGGAAGATACAGGGCTGAAGCTTTGCGGCCTCGCCGGTATTTCATACTCTGCATGACCCGATGCAGGAATGAACAGCAGAAGAGTTCCGGCAGGCGGGAGGGAGAAATTGATTTCCAGCTTATTGCCATGATTAACAGAGGGATATCCGAGTATTTCCCCGGTAAGGGTATTCATCTCTATTACTGATTTACCTTTTACAGCGAAAAAGCCTGTCAGATCCTTTTCGAGGTCTGAGTTAACCAGGAACACTATCTGCCCGTCGTCAAGCACCCTGCGATGATGATAGAGTGTACCTCCCTTTACATCGCTGAATTCAATATCAGTAGTGCCGAGGTTTTTGGAGATGAATTCTTCGGAAAGCTCCTCTGCAAAGGTGATTCTTCCCTGATTTTCATTAAAGAAGGCCATTAACTCTTCGCTCCGGGCTCCGTCAATAAGCGTTGGGACTGAAAAGGCGACAATATCTCCACCCTGTGATGCAAATTTTCTCAGGAGCTGATAAGTTTTAATATCGAGGTTCTCAGTAAGAGGAGGTATGACAACCCTGGAGTATGAGCACTGACCCACTTCAAGTTTACTTCCCCTGACCGACCCCAGATCCTTAAGGATATTTTCTGAGCCAAGGTCGTACTCCGCCTGGCTTTTCTCAAGCCGGGTAATAAACGACTGAAAGGCCTGTCCGGTTTCGGTCACCTTTGGATTTCTGACTGCATAAGAGTCATATAGCCACGCAGTTGTTGTCGGCTCAAGAACAAGTATATCATTTATTTGTCGTCCCGAGGAGAGGGCCAGGGATAACCTGGCATAATGATCGTTTATATACCTGTAGTATTCCCACCAGGGCTGGTGGTAGTCGAATGACGGGGGGTAATCATATTTCCTTGCTCCTGCAAGAGTAAAATAAGTCAGATGCTGGTTTAAAAAGTTTACTCCGAGTGCATACTGCCAGTCACAGTTCCTTTTCATCTGGGTGAAGGTAAGGTCCCATCCCGATCCACCGTAAGTCTCACTGAGCTTCCTTTGTCTTCCTGTCTGGTTAGCCGCACTTGCCAGCTCCTTAACTGATCTGATATTACCAAACTGAGCTCTTACCGATGAATCGTTCCACTGGTTGAAAAGCATGTCGATCCCCGGCATATGATGCCATGCGTACATTGCCATATTGTCGCCTCCGTGCCTCATATTGGGCCATTCGTGCTCCCAGTAGTGACCCGTGAATTTAAGCCCCTTTTCTTCGCAGTACTGATACCATGGCTTTGCCCACCTGTCGATGAAAAGCTGCAGAAGGGTCTGGGTGTAATTATGCCTTATTCTCTTATAATCCCCGGTATCTTCAAACAGGAGAGGGAGATACAGCTTCAGGTCATATCCCCAACTTTTAAGAAAAACATCAAACAGATCCGGGGTCCAGCGAATACCACCGGGAGTGTTAATATGGGGTTCGTCGGTAAATACTCCGGGTATGGCTTTCCCAAGTTCCTCCCCTGTATATTTTTCATAACCCGACATTGTAATTTCAATGAACTTCTGAGTTACACCCGGATAAATAAGATCAACATAGGGGAAGCCCCCGTACCAGTCAGATTTACCAAAATAACTCTTTGAAAAAAGGAAATAATTTCCCTGTTTCCCCAACTCATTTCGTACAACGGAGGTAATATCTTTATATACCCCGTCTTCCTCTTTCAGGATTAGAAAAAACAGATCTGCCGTATCCGGCAGAATTTCAGACTTTATCATTCTTAATCCCTGGCCCTGGTTGTATGATTCCGGCATATCTGCCGGTACATGACCACCGGCAAATCCGCTGGGATATGAATTTTCATCGTAAATCCATACATCCATACCAAGCTCTTTCCCTCTTTGTACTGTAAACCGGAAATTCTCAAACCATTTGTCGGAAAGATATTCCGTTATCAATCCTGGCCGCGGATGTACAAAGACCTGGCTGCATCCGGCATTCTTAAAACCAACCATGAACTCATCTATCTCATCCGTTGTTATTTCACCGTTCCACACAAAGAAAGGGGAGGATGTGTATTCACGTGACGGCTGAAAGAATTCTGCTTTAAGAGTGGGGAAGTCATTGATTTTAATCTCTCCTCTGTCCGGTCTCATGCACGAAGGAGTGGTCAGGATTGAGAACAAAATTGTTGAAAGCGGCAGGAAATAATAATTCTTTGGCGGTTTCATAGATTGCAGGATTATTAAGGTAAAGAGGTCTGTTTCCAATTAAAAGGCTTGTTTTCGGCTAAAACATCCCTGACAGCCTCAGGCTGAAGCTCCTGTGAGGCTGTATATCGCCCGGACGTCCCATATATTCAGTGTTTGTAAGATTCTTGACAACGCACGACAATATGAGGATATTGCTGATTCTGTAACCGGTTGAGAGGTCCATGGTATAATATCCTTTATTATTCGCCATCCAGTAATCGTAAAATCCGGGGAGGATCGCTTCCCTTGTTAAAGGGTTAAGAAAAACATCATCGATATTGAGTATTTTTGACTTGGCATAGAAGCTTAAGCCCGTCTCGAGTCTTTTCCACCTCGTGAAAACAGTTATTTTGCCCGAGTGTTTTCTTCGGTATTTCAGATATGTATCGGTTATCTGCTGCGCCGACTTATTGTATTCTACAGGATAGATGTAAGTGTAACCTCCTGTTATTGTGGTTGTCAGACGCTCTGTTGTCTGTGAGAGGATGACCTCGGTTTCGTACCCGTATATCCTTGATTGTTCAACATTTGTTGCCTGAAAACCGAATTCTGGAAGGCCGGTCTGAGGATCCTGGTAGATCGAAAAGAAATATTCTATCAGGTCGCTGTTGTGAGACAGGAACACGGACAGGTCGGCCTGTCCGGTAAGGGCTCCTATACTAATGCCCTGTTTGATGCCTATTTCGCTGCTCCATCCCGATTCTGCCATCAGGTTGGGATTGGGAAATATCCTGACTGATCCGAGTGTTGTGTAAGCATGCTTCTCCGCCACCGACGGATAGCGGTACCCCTGGCCGAATGATGCCCTCAGGAAGGTATACTCTCCTGCCTGGTAATTAATGCCTGTTCTGAGTACCGGGGTAATCTTGTCTTTCTCCCCGTCGAGTGAGTATTGTTCAAGTCTGATGCCTGCAACTGCTTTCAGGCGTTGAACAGGAGTTACTTCAAGTTGGCTGAATCCGGCTATGTTAATTCCGCTGTGATCACCGAAGAAATACTTGGAAGTCACGTTGATATAATTCTCCGATACTCCTGCCGTAATATTTACATGCTCATGGATCCTGAACCAGCCCTGATACTCGGCGAATAGTGAGAAAGCGTTGCTGTTGTTCTTCTCACTGTCGGGGAACCTGTTCCTTGACGACTGGACCCTCATACGGATATCATGTTTGTAACGGTCGGTTTTTTTAAGGGATATAAAGGGGTCCAATGCAAGGAAATCGCCATGCAATTCTATGGCAGTCAGACTGCTTTGCTTCAAAGCACCGTCCTCTGCATCTTCCCACAGCACGAAATCCTTCTTTTCAGTATATCCCGAATTAATGCTTATCCCGTAGTTGAGGCCCTCCATCTTCCTGCTGAAATGCTTCAGCCTCAGGTTCAACCGTCCCAGCTTTTCGTTGTTAAGCCGCCTGTAGCCCTCATCAATCAGGAGATTGGTTCCGATGCTTAAATCGGTATTCCCCAGTTTCCTGATATGAGAAAATGAGGCGCTTGTGAAGAGCCTTGGTGTATCCCACCATACCCACTCCTTATTCCGTGGCTCACCGAAAACACCTGCTTCGGTAAAAAACCGGGTAACGGGTATGTTTGAGGCATCAGCTGAACGGAAATTTATAATACCGTTAAGTGCCGATGAACCGTAAAGCACCGATGAGGCTCCTTTTATTATTTCTATCTGGGAAAGGTTCTCAAGTGGCAGAAACTGCCATTTAATGTTGCCGGCATCGGCTGAAAGCATCGGCAAACCGTCGATCAGGGCGAGTACTCTGCTCCCTGCACCATAGCTAAAGCCACTGCCTCCCCGTACCGAGGCCTGCCCATCGATCACTTCAATGCCCGGTGTCTTGTTAATAAGCTCCTGGGCATCAGTGATATGATTATCGGAGAGGAAAGAAGACTTAATAACATCCATCGACACGGTCAGCTCAGCTATCCGCTGTTCAGTCCTGTTGGCGCTAATTACTATCTGGTCGATCTCTCTTATCTTCATGCTCATCCCGACATTCAGATCAACGGTTTCACCCTGCCGGAGAAAAATTGTTTTGGTAACGGTTTCATATCCGATGAACTGGAAAATAACGACAAGTCTGCCAGAGTCAGCAGTCAGTGAGTAAGTGCCATCTTCTCCGGTTGTTGTGCCACGGTTTTCGCCCCAGATGACATAAACGCCTGCCAATGGTTCACGGGTATCGATGTCATATACCCTGCCCTTCACAACGCCATTCAAGGCAAAGCTTTCAGTGGTGAAGCTTAAAAGAAGAAGAAAGATACTGACAAAGTGTTGCATCACTTAACCGTGAAAACCATCCGGATATTGTATGGGTTGGGCGGATCGCTTAGATTGGGAAACTGAAATGTAAGTTCCATTCTTGTGGAAGTAATCTGCACGATATCTACAGGAGGAATTATCAGACCTGGTGTAGTGATTATAAGCTGTGATTCATCCGAGGTAAAACTCCAGGTACCCGTATAGGTACCGAAAAAACCTGTTCCGTCTTTATAGAATTTTGCATCACCCTTGAATCCTTCGAGTAACTCCCCGGGCCCATCGGCACTGACCCCGTTGACAAGAAGCTGTTCCGTTGTCCACGTCGGAGTGGTGAGTAACCTGAACCGTTCAGATTCTTTTTCCTTGCTGCAGGAGGAAAACACCAGGCAGACCGATATTGTGACAAACAGTGCAATTCTTTTCATAGCCTGAGAATTTTTATAAGTTACCAATGAATAATTTATCCTTTCAAAGGTAATAAAAATTTCCCTTTTAGTTCCATTCCCCTGCTCTCCAGCTCCTCTGCGCCTCTACGCCTCTGCGCCTCTGCGCCTCTGCGCCTCTGCTCTCCAGCTCCTCTGCGCCTCTACGCCTCTGCGCCTCTACGCCTCTGCGCCTCTACGCCTCTACGCCTCTACGCCTTTACGCCTTTACGCCTCTGCACCTTTACGCCTTTACATCTCCCTTATCTTTATATTCTTGAACGACACCTGATTGCCATGATCCTGCAGGAGTATCCTTCCCTCTTCAGCTTCGCCGAAACCCGGGAAAGTTTTAAACTTGCTTCCGGCAACGACTTCCCTCCATTCCGGCGTACCCCTTTCGTACTCCACTGTAAGCATTCCGTTGAGCCAGTGCTGTACCTTTGGACCGTTCACCACTATCATGGCCCTGTTCCACTGATTTGGTCCGTTATCTCTTTTATTACGCGGAGCAATCAGGTCATAGAGTCCGGCCAGTGTTCTGTTGCCTGCCAGGCCAGCCTGTGCATCGGGATTAAGGCGGTCGTCAAGTATCTGATATTCACATCCTATTGATGCTCTCGATCCGCCATCTGCTTCAATATCGACAAAATATTTTATCCCGCTGTTGGTTCCTGTTGCGTAATTGAAATCGACAATGAGTTCAAAATTCCTGAATTTTTCGGTTGTGACAATATCACCTCCTCCTCCCGTCTCTTTCAGAGCCGGATCAAGAGTAAGGGTGCCTTCTCTTATTACCCAGCCTGTTGCCGGGAATGCTCCTGTCCTGGCATTAATCCATCCTGCGGAACTGGTCCCGTCAAAAAGCAGTCTCCATCCTTCCGATTTCTCCCTTTCGGTAAGCTCGTTTTCAAGGAAGCTGTACTGTGGTATAACCGGCTCGTAAGGTGTGGCAAACTTTGCGGGGTTTTCTGTAATGATCCTGATATTCTTCCACATCACTTTTAACCCGGTCCTTGATGAGTCTTTTCCTATTCCGTGCACCTGAAGGGCTATAAATCCGGAAGGTGTCATATCATCTATCAGATCGGCGCATGGAATACCGTTTACCCATGTCCTCATTGAATTGCCGATCGCCTCCACCCTGTAATGATTCCATTCACCCACCTTAAGGGCTTTCCTCCCTTCGGGATTCTGATCGAGTGAATAGAGCCATCCTCTTCGTGCTTCGTCATAAATACCACCAGACCATGCACGTTCTGACGGATCAAGTTCCACCTGGTAGCCATGCACACGTCCATTCTGGTAGTCATCCCTGCTTTCGCTCCTTATCTGGACACCAGAGTTCATCTGAGGATCAAACCATGTATCAAATTCCAGGATAAAGTCACCATACGTCTCTTTTGTACAGAGAAATGAATTTGGGGAATTAAGAACGGTCGTTCCTGTTATCACCCCTTCGGATAGTTCAAAGGGAGCTGTTCCGTTGAGCTGTTCCCAGTTGCTGAGGTCATCTCCGATAAGGTTTTGCCATTGTCTGTCGCTGCTGCAACTGCAAAGAAGCAGCAGTAATGCCGAAAGATAGATGTAAAAACTGTTTTTCATAGGTAAATAATTTTGATTGTTATCTTGTCTGCTCGTTTTAAACGGATAGTCTACCTGAATCTATGAGGATCCCATTCCTGATGCCATTTTATCACAGGGTTTCCTTTTTCCCATTCCACCGGTAACCAGACATGAGGGCTGTCTGCGAGGTTTGATGGTATCCATCTGTCGCCCATGTAGATAAAGAAATTTCTCCTTCCCTGCACCTGAAGGACAAATGTGCTCTGCGATCCGAAAGTGATACTGTTCTCTTCTTCGGTACCCCTGCAGGGATTACCCAGTGCCACCCATTCCCCCGTTATTTTCGGTGAAACGGAAAGTCTCCCCGGGTTTGGCTTCCATCCTGTCGTTCCGGAGGAGAACATATAGTACTTCCCCCGGGTATAAAATATTGCCGGAGCCTCATTTGATTCACCCGGGAGGACACGGTAATAGATTCCGGTAAAGTCGAGAAAGTCATCTGTCAGCTCTGAAAAGTGCAGAGTAAGGTTCTCTTCTGATGAATGAATGTGCCAGGCTTTTCCGTCACGGTCGGTAAAGAGTGTCATGTCACGGGCCATCTGTCCGCCTTCGAAATCACGCCGGACAAATAGTCCCTCCCTAACGGCTTTTTTCCATTCGTCCGACCAGCTTTTAAGGTCTTTCTCTGTAACTGCCGCATGTTTATATTCTTCCTGAAAGTTTACAGGCCATATTCGGGCATTGGGTCTCAGGCTTCTGATGTATGTGTAAGGCCCTGTAATATTATCACTTACTGCAACGCCGGTAAGCGCAGCCCTGTAACCCTGACCCCTGAGCTCATGATGGAACCACATTACATACTTCCCGGTCTTCTTATTGTAAAGCACTTTTGGCCTTTCAATCACACAGCCAGGTTGAAGAAGACTGGTTGTGTCGTTAATTACCCTGAGTGCCAGTCCTTCGTTTTTCCAGTTAAGCAGGTCTTTCGAAGAATAGCATCCGACACCATATTTTGTCCGGTCCTTCTCACCCCTGGGAAGCCTTGCCTCACCAAACCAGTAATATGTATTGTTGTGATATAATATTCCACCTCCATGAGCATTGATATGGTTGCCATCAGTATCGGGCCACATTTCCCCGGGACGAACAAAAGTGTTGATCCTTTCCTGGCAATGAATGTATGTACCTGAGAGGCTGAATACGAGTGCCATGATCAGCTTTATGGTTTTGATTATCATAATACAATGTGTTAGTACGATTATTATCAATCAGTACAAATATAACTATTCGTTCAATTCAGTAAAAAGAGAGTGAATTCATCCGGCGAATTTGCCACATCACTTTAGTTTCTTATTTTTGGAAAGGTAACCTTTAAATTTATTAAAATGAAGAATCATTGCTGCAGTATATTCCTTTTATCAGCAATTGTCCTGATAAACGTGAATAGTCTTAACTCTCAGCCTGTTGTAGCCCTCGATACCTGGTTCAACCGGGAAACGAATGTAAGAACGGGACAACCGTTCCATTACCTGTGGACCGATACCGCATTCAGCGGTTATTCCAGGTGGGGAAAGATATTTACCTCACGGGGAGCTGTGATAAGAACTATCGAAAAGCCGCTTGCCCGGGTACTTAAGGAAGCAGATGTTTATATAATTGTTGATCCCGACACCACAACAGAGACAGCAACACCAAATTATATCGGGAAAGATGATATAAAGTCGATCGCAAAATGGGTTAAGAAGGGAGGTGTGCTTGCTGTCCTTGCCAACGATGGACCCAATTGTGAATTCACTAACCTTAATAAGCTGATGTCGAAATTCGGGATGAGTTTTAATCATGTAACTCTTCACCCGGTTACAGGCACCCAATGGGAGATGGGAGCCAGCACTAACCTCCCTGATCATCCTCTTTTCAAGGGCGTTTCAAAGATTTACATGAAGGAGATTTCAGATATTGCATTGTCGGGTTCCGCAAAACCTGTACTTGCAGAGGCCGGAAAAGTTCTGATGGCGGAAGCCAGATATGGAAAAGGTTATGTTTTTGCCGTGGGTGATCCATGGATCTATAATGAATATATCGATCACGATCTTCTGCCCGAAAGTTTCCAGAACCGCGAGGCAGCCATGAATCTTACAGACCTGCTCCTGAGCTATGCCCGCAACCGCTATCCTTCTGAACTGGTCTCCGGAGATAAAACAATGTCGGCCATGGTCCTGGCAAATAAATATTTCATGGATAAATGGCCCGATGTGGGGAAAACAATTATAACCGAGCGCGAACGGCCAAGCAACATCTGGACCCGCGGTACCTATTACGAGGGACTTATGGCATTATACGGCCTGAATCCTGACCCGTCGTATCTTGATTATGCGGTCAGATGGGGTGAATTTCACAAGTGGGGCCTCAGGAATGGTATTACTACCCGTAACGGCGATGATCAGTGCTGCGGCCAGACATACATCGATCTTTACCTGATGGATCCGTCAAAAGAAGAGAGGATAAGGGATATCAAAGCCTGCATGGACAATATGCTTGCAACTGACAAGATCGACGACTGGAGCTGGATTGATCTCCTTCACATGGCCATGCCGGTTTTTGCCAGACTTGGGATCATATACAATGAGAACAGGTATTTCGACCGCATGTTTGAGATGTATATGTTCACAAAAACGAGACACGGAACGAATGGACTTTATAATCCCGTTGACCATCTGTGGTGGCGGGATCAGGATTTTGATCCTCCCTATAAGGAACCCAACGGAAAGAGTTGTTACTGGTCCCGCGGGAATGGGTGGGTATTGGCAGCATTGGTGAGAACACTTGATTTTCTGCCGGATAACAGCCCCTACAGGAACGAATTCCTAGCTACTTTCAGGGAAATGGCAGAGGCGCTTGTTGAATGCCAGCGATATGACGGCTTCTGGAACGTGAGCCTGCACGATCCCGATCACTTCGGAGGAAAGGAGCTGACAGGAACAGCAATGTTCACCTACGGTATGGCGTGGGGTATCAATAATGGTATTCTCAGCAGGAAAGAATATTTACCAGTGGTTATAAAAGCCTGGAACGGTCTGATAAATGAATGCGTACATCCGAACGGATTCCTGGGGTATGTACAGGGTACAGGCAAGGAGCCAAAAGACAGCCAGCCCGTCGGGTATAATAATGTTCCCAATTTCGAGGATTTCGGACTAGGCTGCTTTCTGCTGGCCGGATCGGAAGTATATAGAATCAAATAATCACGCCCTTTCACTATCTTGAAAAGTTAGAAGCCCGAAGCCCGAAGCCCCCCGCCTGACCGCTGACGCAGTCAGTCGGGCAGGGAAGCCCGAAGAAAGACAATATAGTTGGCCAGCCTTCGCTACCTCCTTCGTCCCGATAAATCGGTACTACGAAGGTCAAAGAAAGCTACGGCTGACAAAGCAGTTGGCAGTTGGCAAACTTTCTTGCTCTGAGCCCAGCCGTCGTCCAGATAAATCGGGACTATGGCTGGCAAAGCCTGCGCTATATTGACGGATGCCGGAACATATTTCAGACTGCACTACCGCATGATTGCACGACTGGAATAAGCCTAAACGATCCAGCCAATTCAGTATTTCCTTAACAGTTCCAGCAATTTACTGTCGAGCTTGTGGCCGTACCAGTCGGTGTATTCGATATCGGTACGACGTGAATCGAGAATGCCGAAATCACCCCTGAAGTTCCAGAGAGCATATCCTATTCCGGCATTGGTGAGTATGTCAATCACATCACCAAACCAGGCAAGGAATACGTTGTGAGGCGTTTTATTGTAGCATCCGCACTCGCCGCAATGAACACCAACCCCTCTGTCTTTCAGTTCAATCCACGGTTTATAGAATTCCTCGAGCGATTCCCTTCCATAATATTTGCCGTCGATTATGCCCGGCCAAACAGGCACCGGTGCCTGCGACGGATCTTTCCAGACCCATGAAGCCTGGAAGTGAGAGACCAGTCCCGGGTGATATCCGCGACAGCTTTGTGCAAGGCCCAGGTCTTCAAGCTCAGGGATCACACTGTTCCCTCCCCCGTTGCCATCTGCAACTATGAGTCTGTTCTTATTGACTGCCCATATAGCTTTTGAAGCGCCTTCAGCGACTTTCCTGTAGATATCGCCGGGTACCGGACCCTTCTTTGCATACTGGTCGTTCATGTCTTCGATGTAGGCAGGCTCATTCAGCAGGTCAAAGCTGAGTTCATCGGAAGAAATTGATTTGTAACGCTCAGACCACATTGTCCAGTGTGCATTGAAAGCCTCCTGTGCTTCCTTGTCTTTCCAGAGGTTATAGGGTTCATGGAAGCCTGCATTTATACAGTATCCCGGTCCGCGGTGAAGATTGAGGCTCACGTGCAGCTTGTATTTATGTGCCATCATAATCAGATTATCAACCTCTTCCAGAACCTTATCATCAAAGTTGTAAACCTCCTCTTTAGTAATATCCCTTGTACGGTCGAAGCTGAGATAACGTGGATAAGCCATAGGTATCCTTATAAAATCGAAACCCCAGTCAGCCATCCATTTCAGGTCATCTTCGGTTGTCCTGTTACCCCCTCCGGGATTCCTCGGCGGATTTGGAGAGAAGAAATCGAGAAGATTGAATCCTTTCCATCGGGGTAGCTTATTCTTTGCGCCTGATGTATTTGGTGAGCCTGAAGGACATCCGGCAAATGCCATGCCTGCGGCTGCAATCGCTGAATTCTTCAGAAAGATCCGGCGTGTAATTGAATTTTTGGTCATTTAAAGGTATTTAAGATATTGTTAAACAAGGAGTTACACTGAATCTAAATGGAGTTTCACGGCTTTTTCTCACCTCTCACTACTCACCTCTCACTACTCACTACTTCTTCATCCCTGCTATCGTCACCGGCCCCATCAGTCCCGACTCCATCGGCGCCCATGCTGAGGCGTCAAATAACCCGTTCCTGTTGTTCTCTTTCAGCCGGGCAGCCATATTGATGTTATAGAATTTTTTCCACCCGATGCTGTTCCGGTCCATGTATGCAATCCGGTTGGCCATCAGGTTTGACACCACTATCTCGAGATTATTTCTTGCCTTCACCTGCTTTTTATCCAGTACTACCCTGAAATCGGGTCCGATGAGTGTCGCAATTTTTTTCCCGTTGAGGAACACCGTTGCACTCTCCTTTACTTCACCCAGATCGAGCACCCATGCGTCCGCTCTTTCTTTTGGCCGCACAAAACTAATTGAATATCTTGCACTTCCGGAGAAGTCTTTATGAACATCCCCGCCAAATTGTGTCCAGGATATCAGTTTTTCAACACTCCCTGAGGGTGGCAATGACGGGCCACCTTTTATAAACTCAACCTTCCAGGTGCCGGTTATTCCGGCAGGAGAGGAGAGAGCATCGTAGTAAGGATAAGGTTCCGCTTTTACAGGGTTATTGAACGTTTCGATAATTATCGATTCACCCGGTGATAGCCTCGTGTAAACTTCAATACTGTTTTTTCCTGAATTTCTGATATTTGCCAGACCTGAAACTCCGGTCATCGGATTAAATATGCCTGCTGATGATGCCTGCGCATTAAGGGGCAGCCACCCTTCAAATGCTCCGTCTCCAGTGTTCACAACGAACCAGGTATAGCCGTTCCTGCCCTCACGTCTGACAAATTTAAAATTATAGTCGGCCATTGGTTCACGCCTTATCCCTGCAAATGAGAGAAGATCACTTAAATTATCGCCAAGCACTATTCTCCCTTTTCCGAAAACCGCCCTTGAAATACCGGGAGTGTTTACTGGTTGTAAGTTTATCGAAGATTTCATTCGCTCAAATATTGTTCTTTTCTCTCCCGTCAGGTCGAGACCGGCAGCATGTTGGGGAAGATCTCCGTATACGATTATCGTTGCCCCGTCATTAGCCAGTTTCAGTATCTGGGCAAAGGTTTCCGCTGGTATATACTTGCATCCCGGAAGAACAAGAGTTTTATAGATGTTCCCTTCAGTATAGAGAATACCACTCTCGGACTCGGTGTTGTTTATTCTGAGGTCAGAGATAAAATCGTACGAGTATCCGTTTTCAAGCATGTAATCCGCTGCAATCTTGAATGGGGTATCATTATAAACCGGACCCAGGGCATCGAAATGTTCCAGCATTTCTCTTCCAAAACCTGCATACCTGTCGAAGACGGGGAAATACAGAAGTATGTCATTATCCGGTCTTCCTCTCTGGAGAAACGACTGAACCCTTGTAATATATTCATTCAGTGCGTGAAAGTCGCCCCAGAAGGGATTGACCGGAGTAAATTCAACAGCTGCATAAAAAAGGAATCCGGGCCATGGTTCTTCCGGGGGAGAATAGCATGTCCCATGGTAAAAAAGATGGTTTACTCCGCCCAGATAAAACCGGTCAGCGGCTTCCTTTACATCCGCGAGGTTCGAAATAAAGTGCTCGTTAAGCCATGTGGCGGCCTCGCATGAGGTGAGTGGCTTACCGGTAACATTAGATGCCGATGATGCGAATTTGAACCTTGTTATTTCATTTCCTTCAGTTTCGGGAATATCGGATGCGGCATACAGGTCGATTAAATTTCCTGGTGATCCGTGTGCCTGATTCCGGGTTATCCTTCCCTGCCTGTTTGCCCAGGTTGTCCAGTGAGTGGTGAACTTTTCGAGCAGCAGATCGGAGATTGTTTGACGGTAATCCGACAGCACCCTTTCGTTTTTTTCAGGAAAATCTTTCTGAAAGAGTGCCGGCAGATGTTCTCCGAGATCATATCCCCGCCTTATATAGAACTCATAGAAAAGGTCATTGGTCCAGTCGGCCTGACCCGAAGCATCGTCCACCTCATACGAATCATTGAACCATCCTCTCAGTGTGCTTATATCATATCCATCCAGAACAGTGTCGAAGTGTCTGAGATAATTATCAATTGCCCTTCCCGAAAAGTGGTCAATAACATCACCTTCTCCCCGGGGGCCGGCTCTCTCCACCATCTTGCCGTGCCATCCCTGGAAAAGAGCCCATATTGTCCAGTTGCCTTCAGGCGCAATCCAGTCAAGTTCACCTTCGGTAGTGACTTTCCCTGTAAGGTCCGCAAAATCGCCGTTATCTGAATAGGCGATAAGTGCCTGTAGTGGAACGGGCTTTTCGAATCTTATCTGATCGAGGGCGTAAAGCTGGAGATTCTCATTTTTGCTTATCGGATCAACAAGCTTTGAAATATCTGGTCGTACTCCAACAGGTCTGACAAGCGGCTTCTGTATAAATTCAATCTTCTCCTTAAGCCTTTCGCCGCCTGACAGAGTGTAAGTTCTGTAGTTTATGTTCCTGCACGCATCATCAGGATTGACCCAAGGTCCTCCAAAGGGCCATCCCGAAGCATTTGCCAGATCAACTCCCATATCGAGACGCTCCGCTTCCTTAAGGGTGTGTATGAACATTTCCATCCACTCCGGTGACAGATAATCAATGAATTTATCCTCATGTCCCTTCACCCCGTAAATAGGCGTTATCTCGACCCCTCCCAGTCCGGCCTTTTTATAAGTCTCCAGGTTAGAAGAAATATCATCATGATTCACAATATTGCCCGGCCACCACCAGCGGGTCCAGGGCAGGGTTTCACGTGTTACCTCAGGCCATGGAAGCTGCTGGGCAGATAGTGCCTGGGTGAGTAAAAACAGGAGGCATATCAGGTTCTTCACTTTATATTATTTTATGGTGTAAATTGATAAGTGTTTATCTTCCAGTCATGACCCTGGGGGTAGAACATCACTGCCGAATCGTTTATTTCTATCTGGTAATTCCCGTTGAGCCTAATCATCTCCGCACCGGCCATTATAACGGGGCCGTAGCCGTGAGCTGCCGCAACATTAACCGGCCGGTGATAATAAAAAGCAGGATCGAATGCCATGCCTGTTCCCACGCAGGTACCCTCCACCTGTCCTTCATCATTTACCCTTGTCTGAACGGCATTCCAGCCAAGTACGGCTACCGGGCCATATGCCTGGGGATCGAGCCAGCCCTGGTTTATTCCATGAGCGATGCAATAAGTAAAAATGGCTGTCGCTGATGTTTCATAATAGGAATCAGGCCTGTCGATGAGCTGATGCCAGAAACCGGCAGCACCCTGAAAGGATGCCAGACCCCTGATGTGGTCGCGGAACAGTCTGAGTATCTCTTCCCGCGACGGATGACCGGCGGGGAGAACATCAAGCAGTTCTGACATTGCAAGCAGTGCCCATCCGTTACATCTTGCCCAGAAAAATTCCGGGTGAACATCCATATCCTGAACCCATCCATGCATGAACAGACCCTTTTCGCCGTTGAACATGCGCTGTGCAAACTGCAATACCTGTTTTGAAGCATCATCAAAGTATCTCATCTCACCGGTAAGTTTACCCATCTGTGCAAGAGCAGGGACACTCATATAGAGATCGTCGAGCCAGAGGGTGTTGAAAAGCGGGCGGTTACGGGCAAGAGTGCCATCGTTTAATCGTTGCTGTTTGTTTGAGATGTAATCAATATAATTATCAATAAACGGGCGGAGAGAAGACTTTCCCCCTGAGTTCAGGCTCCTGATCATGGCTGCACACATCGATCCGGCATCATCCAGAGAACGTGGATCCAGCACTGATCTGACAGGGTTGCCTCCCTGTTGGCTGGTGCTCTTCTGATTGCCGAACCAGGTCGCCACATCACCTATGAGATTGATTCTTTTAATAGTATATTCCCTGAATTTCGGATCGCCTGTTGCTTCCGAGGCCAGCAGCATGGCACCGTATGCAACTCCCCACTCATAGCTTACCAGCCTGAATACACCGGGTTCAAATATTGCACCTTGTGTGAGCTGTTTCAGATCACTGATTTTTGATTTTGTCTGGCGGTCAATCATATTTGCCGGTGTTGCAGGGTCAAGGAAGTCATAGATCCTGTTAAGAACGGCAGTAATATTCTCGCTTTTCATTGCTCCATAGGGTACCGGATAATCGGGCTGAAGGGCATGAAGCGGTGTGTTGGAATCGGTTATTTTGATCTGAGTCGACTGCGGTGAGAGACTAAAGGAGACAGCACCTGAAAAGAGAACTGTTAGGATGACAATTTTTTCCATTTTTCTGTTTATAATTTTTATGACTGTCAGCAATCTTTAATGTAAATTTAAGAATACTCAGAAAATCAAAGGATCTGTGTTTATGAATCCTGATAATCATTAAATTTTCCTTAAAAATATAGAAATTAAAAATCAGATCGAAGAGATATTGAATAATTGTTTCGGGGAGAGGGGCTGGTTCCCTATAGCTTCAGGAAGACTTTCTTTTTATAGAGGATATAGAGGAACACCCATCCTATGGCTGTAATGCCGATGGCATCTGTCAGCGGACTCCATGCCTCAGGGAGGATCTCACGAAATCCACCGAAGAAGAAATTCGATGCTGCCCTGAAGTTAATGATGCGCCTTGCCAGGTAAATGGTTATAGGATTCATGCCTATCACAACAAAAAAGAGAGTCCATCTTTTGAAATTCCAAACATCAATAATAAGGTAGAAGAATGCAAAAAGAAGAATGCTCAATCCCCCTACGTAACATACGAATGAGCTGGACCACAGGTTTTTGTTTATCGGGAAGTTAAGATCCCAGATCTTGCCTATGATCATAAAAATAATTCCTGCAATAACCAGATAAATAACCCTTCTGAATGGTTTGTCCTTAAGATATTTTGAGATAAGAAACTCTCCCGTGAACATTCCGAGAAGTGCAGTGGAAATGGCAGGTATCGTACTGAATATCCCCTCAGGGTCATGATTTCCCAGATATAATCTGCCGGGCATTAATATCCTGTCAATATAACTGGCCAGGTTCCCTTCCTGCGAAAAAACATGAGCTCCGCCTCCGTCGGGTGCCGGTATCAGAAGAAGCAACAGCCAGTAGGCTGCCAGCACTCCCCAGAACCATACTATCCTCCAGACAAGTTTCGTATTCATAAAGACAAGTGCCGCAAACATCCAGGCAAGACCAATGCGGCCGAGTACACTTCCATAGCGGAGCTCTCCGAAATCGAACCTCACGCCGTTGTTATAAATTATCCCGATAACAACAAGTATCAGTCCGCGATAAATGACATGCTTGTAAATTGATGCCCGGCTGGCATTCATCGAAGTTCTTTTGGCATACGAGAACGGAAAAGATATTCCGGCAATAAAAAGGAAGAGAGGGAATATCATGTCGTAAAAAACAAACCCGTGCCATTCCACATGTTCAAGCTGACGGGCGCACCATTCAAAAACCGGCCAGCCCGTAAGGGAAGCGAGACCTATAAAGATCCCTTCGCCTCCCATAATCCAGAACATGTCAAATCCCCGAAGAGCATCGAGCGATACGAGCCTTTTAGATACAGGTCTGTTTTCAGTCTCCATAATCTGTTGTAAATGCCAAATGGTTATCTGGTTTTACGGTCTTAACTTGTGGATGCTTTCCCGGCAGAACAAATATAGTGTTTTATGGGATTTGAAACTGTTAGAGCATGACTGATTCTGATTATATGGCCAGATAAACAATCACTTTTAGCGTCCCCTGATTTTTTTTTTGGATTTTATTGTTTTTGTCGAATTAATTTGCTTAATTTTATATAAACATCTTTTTTGAAATGTTTTGGCTTGTCTGTATAAGATAACTTATTAATTATCATGTTATTAATTAGTTGACTTAACCTAACCTAACCTAACCTAACCTCCTGACTGCCTATGAAACATTTCAGACAATTTTTCGGCGATCTTTAACCTGCGTTAGAAGGTACCATGTACCATATGCCGGTGATTTGTGTTAATCATTAATTCTATGGATACCGGGATCAGGTATTAGAGAATTCGTATTTCATTTAACGATGTTAAAATTCATTTGTAAATCAGACATCTGATTCTGGTGTTGGTTCAAATAATGAGAATTATGAAATCCACATGTTGTTCAGGTACAAAATAGTATGTGATTAATTCAACAACATGCTGGTTTCCCGTTATACGGGACTGTTTTTGTGACCTATTAAAACTAAATTCATTCACACATGAAAATTACAATAGTTTTTTTTATTGCAATAATCTGCAATATTTCCGGAACTTTTACTTATGCCATTAATGATCCGGACAATATGGCAAAAGGTGGGTCCGGCACTGTTGAGCTGCAGCAAATACGGATTTCCGGAACCATTACCGATGAGAATGGTGTGGCTCTGGCGGGGGTGAACATTTATGTCAGGGGTACGACTGTCGGAGCGATTACTGATGTAAAAGGACAATACTCCTTAACAGTAACGGATCCAAATGCCGTGCTTGTTGCCTCTTTTATTGGCTATATAACTGCAGAGGTTCCTCTGTCAGGCAGGACTGTAATTGACATAACCCTGGAAACTGAAGCCCTTGCCCTTGATGAAGTAGTAGTTGTTGGCTACGGTACGCAAAAGAAAGTAAATGTTATCGGGTCTGTAGTTACTATATCGACTGCAGAGATAACTACTTCACCGACAAGCAATGTATCCACTGCCCTTGGTGGTCGGCTGCCAGGACTGGTTGTGCAGCAGACCACCGGCGAGCCCGGGCGTGATGCAGCCAGTCTGTTGATAAGAGGTCAGGCAACACTCGGGAACAACGCAGTGCTGGTTGTTGTTGACGGGATTCCCGGACGCGACCTTAGCTCCATAGAACCCGGAGATATTGAGAGTCTGACTGTACTGAAGGATGCATCAGCCGGGATTTATGGTTCGCGGGCCGCCAACGGGGTTATTCTTGTTACAACCAAGAGAGGTGCTGAAGGCGCTCCTCGTTTTGAGTATGACTTTTATCACGGATGGGGACAGCCAACAGTACTGCCAAAGATGTGTGACGCTCCTACATATGCCCAGTTGATAAGGGAGGTGGAGGCTTATCGTGGAATATCTGAGGCTAACATGATGTTCTCACTGGAAGATGTAGAAAAACACAGATCAGGAGAATATCCATGGACACATCCCAACACTGACTGGTTCGGAGAGACTTTCAAAGACTGGTCCAATACAGGCCACCATACTTTCCGAGTTTCCGGGGGATCAAGAACCATCAGGTATTTCGGATCTTTTGGTACCCAGTCTGACGACGGACTATATAAAAGAAGCGCTACCAAATACAACAGGTATAATCTGAAAGCAAACATAGATGTATCCATTAACGACTATATCACCATAAACTTTGATCTGAGCGGATCTGAGGAAGATAAGTCGTTCCCGACTAAAAGCACATCATCAATTTTCAACGGATTGATCCGTAATTTTCCGACCTCACCGGCAGTCTGGCCAAACGGACTTTACGGCCCCGATATTGAATACGGCGATCAGCCGCTGGCAACATCCACATTTGATGCAGGCTTCGATGACGACAAATTATACAGGAGCCACAATATGGTAACGGCAATTGTTAAAATCCCATGGGTTAAGGGCCTTGCAGTTACGGGTAATTATGCATATGACATGTTTTTCCGTGTAAGAAAGTACTTCGTTAAACCTGTGGTTTTATACTTCATGGATAAGGCAGGCTATCTGGCCGCAGGCAACACCGGTAAAGAGGACGGATCAGATTTTCTCACGGGAATCCCAAGGGGAACCATTGCAGAACCGAGGCTGACAGATTATTATTATGATGCGAGAACGATAACCAACAGTTTGAAAATCAGTTATGACAGGACTTTTGGAGTTCATACTGTCGGTGGTTTTGTTGCTGTAGAAAGTATGGATTACCTTAACAAGGGAATTCAGGGGTACCGCAGATATTTTATTTCTGATCAGTTACCATATCTTAATGCGGGAGGAACAGATGAAATGAATAATGCTTCATCAATTAGCCTTGATGCCAGGCTTAATTATTTCGGCAGGATAACCTATAACTACAGTGAAAAATACCTGTTGGAATTCACATTACGTCATGATGGTTCCTTGAGGTTCTCGCAAGATGCCGGCAGATGGGGTACGTTCCCCAGTGTCCTGGCTGGATGGAGAGTGTCAAGCGAGAACTTCTGGAGGAACAATATCGGTTTCATAAACTATTTAAAACTCAAGGGTTCCTGGGGTCAGATGGGTAATGATGCTGTTGCTGCATTTCAGTACCTGACCTCATACGGATTCAGTACAGGTATGGTGACAGGCTCTTCCAAGGCTTATGCCGCAAGTCTTTTACAGGCAAGCACCCCTAACCCCAATATAACCTGGGAGGTTGCAAATATATTTAACGCAGGGTTTGAATCCCAATGGCTTGATGGCAGGATAAGATGGGACTTCGACGGATTTTACCAGAGGCGTTCCAATATTCTCTGGAAAAGAAATGCAACGGTACCCGATTTTACCGGGATTGCACTCCCTGACGAGAACTTTGGTATTGTTGACAGCAAGGGATTTGAGACTGTGCTTGGATATAACGGCAGATCAGGGAATTTTGGTTACCAGGTTTCCGGCAACTTTGCATTTGCCCGCAATAAGATTATCGAGTATGACGAACCGGAGAGAACAGTAGCATGGCAGGTCTTTACAGGTCATCCGGTCGGGGCAATACTTCAGTATAAATTTATCGGGGTCTTTAATGATGCGGATGATATGCCCGGATACCCCAGGGTGGCTGATCCATATGCAGCAAATACCGGAGGCGGAGGCGGTGTCATTATCGAAGACTATAATAATGATGGCGTGATAAATTCCGATGACCGTATCATATATGACTTCACCACAAATCCTGAAATAACGTATGGCGTGACAATAGGTCTGAACTATAAGAACTTTTCAATCAGTACATTGTTCCAGGGTGTCGGCAATACATGGTACAGGGCCGGTTTCCCGATCATGGGTAAATGGGGTAATTATTTTCAGTATTATGCCGACGGAAGATGGACCCCGGATAATAAGACCGCTGAAAAACCAAGGATCTTTGAACGTGTTGAGGAGTACTGGAGAGAAAACTACCTGACCAGCTTCGATTATTATAATCATGCCTTTTGCAGGTGGAAAAACCTCGAAATAGCTTACTCTGTACCCCAGAGGCTGTTGAAGAATATCAAAATGAAGGATTTGCGTCTCTCGTTCACGGGGCAGAACCTGGCATTGCTCTATAATGCTTTTGATATGAAGATGGATCCTGAATTAGACAACGTCACCAGCTATCCGCTTCATAAGGTTTATGCCATAGGAGCAAGAATTGCCTTCTGATCTTAACAGTTAAAAATAAATGTTATGAAAAAAATTAAGAATATTTTAGTGTCATTAACAGTGGTGATTTTACTGCCTGCTTGCGAAGCAGACCTGCTCGATAAAACGCCGCTTGATTCTTACTCTGATGTAACAGTCTGGTCTGATCCCTCTCTTGCCAGTGCTTATCTGAGTTACTGCTATCACTTTCTGAACTATGGATTTCGGGGGGTAATGCTGGGTTCGGTTGCTGATGAGATGCCTGTAGGAAGGGGAAGCAGTTCACAGCCATATAACCTTGGAACAATCTCTCCGGATAATCTGGGAGGAGCACAGGGCAACCCTTTCTTCACCCATTTGTCATGGTCCACGGGTAACTGGCAGAATGTTCAGAGGATTAATATCTTCCTTGATAATATTGATCAGATAAAAGATAACTATCCGCCTTCTGAACAGGCAGCAGTCAAAGCCAAAACAGATGTACTGAAGGGAGAAGGATTGTTTCTGAGAGCCTTTGTTTACCATAACTTCTGCCGTTTGTACGGAGGGGTTCCTCTGATGAGTACCGCAAACAAGCTGGGAGATGATTTCAGTGCAATAAAAAGGGCAACATTCGAGGAAACTGTTAATTTCATTGTGAAAGATTGCGACGATGCTACAGCCCTGCTGCCCTTAAAGGCTGATCAGGTTATAGGCAGGGCCACGAAGGAGGCTGCCCTGGCACTGAAATCAAGGATTTTATTGTTTGCTGCCAGCGATCTTACTGCTGACGGGACAGCAGCAAATGAACTTGTGGGGTACGCAAACCCTGACAGGACAGCTCTCTGGACAGCGGCAAAGAATGCAGCTAAAGCAGTTATGGATCTTGGGACAGCTAAACTGGTTGATTTCGGAGCCCCTGACCAGGCTGCCGTAGCCAATAATTATTTCAGGTTTTTCATGGCTTATACCCTGGCAAGTGATGAAGTAATTTGGGGGAGAATGTTCCTTATGAGCCTTGGGCAAACACATCGTATAAACCAGACAAACGGCCCCAACGGGATCAATAACTTTGGAAGAAACGGTCCGCTGCAGAGTATGGTCGATGAATATGAGATGAGAGACGGTTCAAAATTCTTCGACCACTTCGAGATAGATGCCGAAATGAATTATAAAAACATCAGCACGGTGTTCGGACACGAAAGTCCTTATTATAACCGTGAACCGAGATTTTATGCTAATGTTTTGTATGACAGCGCTCAATGGCAGCAGCGCCCTGCAAACCTGCAGCCGCGCGACCCGCTGGGGATATATGAAAGACGTACCCACAGAACAATGAATCCCGACGGAACCTTCACAGATGTGTTTGGACTTGATACCCGTAAAGGCCCGTTGTCGCCAGGTAACGGCTGCTATGGCGGATATCTCACAAAGAAATTCATGGATATTACAAGCAACGGAGATGTCCAGAATAACCAGAATATCTGGATATATATGCGGTATGCGGAAGTATTGCTTAATTATGCTGAAGCTTGCCTGGAACTTGGAGAAACTGATGAGGCTGCCATGTATATTAACATGATAAGGAACAGAGCTGCTCTTCCCGATTTCACAGGCGATATTAAAGAAGCCCTGCGCCATGAAAGAAAAATCGAGCTTTATGGCGAAGAGAGCAGATGGTATGACATCAGAAGATGGAAGATCCTTATTGAAGCCATGACTCCTCTCCTAGGCGGAATTGATATACTGGAAATAAAAAACCTTGACGGGACATATACCACAACCTGGAAATGGATCAAGGCACATGCTGACAATAAGCCTGAAGCAAAATTGTACTGGATACCGATAGGAACAACTGAGATGAAAAAAGCGCCTCAGCTGATCCAGAATCCGGGGTATTAAACTTAAGATAAACAGATAAAGTAATGGGGCTGACTTTAAGCCTCATTACTTTATATCTTTTCCCTGGTACATACATATATTTACCCAACTCACCTTTGGTTCATTATAATTAAGGGGAGATTAGTATTTGTTAACACATAAAATATGTAATGATTGTTTTCAGAGGGAACTATTCAACGATCCCGGATTCGTTAAAAAGAATTTCATTATTGGCTTGATAAAGATGAAATATATTATTTTTATCCTGCCAGAAATCAAGAAACAATCAAAATCCAAAATAACAGCGATATGACAACCCGCAGAGAATTTATTCAGAAAGCAACCCTGGGTACGGCAGCAATCACTTTCAGTGCAACAAGCTATTCCCGTATCCAGGGGGCAAACGACAGGATCCGTGTCGGAATAGTTGGATATTCCGACCGTTTCAGAGGTTCGTTGAACCAGGCATTCCTAAGCCTGGCCAAGGGGATGAACTTTGAGTTCACGGCACTCTCCGATATCTGGAGCCTTCGCAGGGAGGCGGCTGATAAGTTTTACAGGGAGAGAGGAATAAACCTGAAGCTCTATCGCAACAATGAGGAGCTTTACAGTGCAAAAGATACTGATGCAGTGATCATCAGCACAGCCGATTTTCAGCATGCGCTCCATTGCGCCGAGGCTGTAAGGGCAGGCCGCGATGCATATGTTGAAAAGCCCTTTGCCGAGACCATGGCCGATGCAAGAGTAGCCCTCCTTGCTGTTAAAGAGACAGGCAAGATAGTACAGATAGGATCACAACGGCGAAGTGCAGCCAACTATATTGCTGCAAACGAATACCTGAACTCCGGCAAGTTCGGCAGGATAGTCATGGTGGAAATGACATGGAATGTTAACCAGCCCGGCAGATGGAGAAGACCCGGCGTAGTACCAATTCTCAAAGAAGCAGACACCGACTGGAAACGGTACCTTATGAATCGTCAGCCAGCACCTTTTGACGCAAGAAAATATCTGGAATTCAGACTGTTCTGGCCATATTCGTCAGGTATCCCCGGACAATGGATGGCACATCAGATTGACACAGTTCACTGGTTCACAGGCCTTGCTCATCCGACAAGCGTGGCAGCCAACGGAGGTATATACCTTTGGAAAGATGGCCGCTCCAATTTCGATACAATGACGGCGGTTTTCGAGTACGGATCCCCGACAAATCCTGACCTGAACTTCCAGGTTGTCTATTCATCACGCTTCACCAATTCTGCAGGAGGAGTAAAGGAACTATACTACTCCAACGGGGGTATGCTTAACCTGGATACAAATAAGATAACCCCGGAAGGGGGTCTCCAGGCCCGCGATGCAAAGGCGATGAACATGGAAGCCAACCTGCTCGAACCATTTGACCTGCCGGGAATAAGGGTAGAAACAGCTGCCGATACGGGAGGTGACCCGATGACAACAGCACACATGCGAAACTGGATGGAGTGCGTTAGAAGCAGAAAGACTCCAAATGCTGACGTCGTGGCAGGTTATAATCACTCAATAGCCAATATTATGTGTACCGCATGCCTCAGGACAGGTGAAAAGGCAACCTTCGATGAGAATAAACAGGAAGTTATGGCAGGCGGAAAAGTATTTCAATATTAAAAACAGGAAATGATGAAAAACAGAAGAAAGAGTATTATCAGCCGCAAATGGCTGACCATGTTGTTTGCCGTTAAGGTTCTTATTTTTGCCACATGCATTGTAATCAATGCACAGACGCCGAAAGAGAAGGGTGTAAGGCTGGTAACGTTAGAAAATCAGGAGAAAGTTGATGTTTATGTGAACGGAGTGCTTTTTACATCATACCGGCACCCCGGAGACTTTGAAAAACCTTTTCTCTATCCGGTTTTTGCTCCCAACGGATCTGTTATAACCAGAGGCTATCCCCTTGAACCCCGTCCGGGAGAAAGAGTGGACCACCCTCACCAGGTGGGTTTATGGTTCAACCATGGAAATGTTAACGGACTAGATTTCTGGAATAACTCCTCAGCGATACCCGCAGCAAAGAAAGATACTTACGGGCATATTGTCCACCAGAAAATCGTCAGGGCTGAAAGTGGGAAGACAGGAGTTCTTGAAGTTGTAACCCACTGGGACGACAATAAGGGTAACACGGTCCTGACAGCAAATGTCAAGTATATCTTCACCGGAGATAAGTCATCCCGGACCATGGATCATATCATTACACTGACTGCCACTAATGGTCCTGTAACGATAACCGACAACAAGGAAGGGCTTTTTGCGATCAGGGTTGACAGGGCATTCGAGATGCCTTCAAACGAATCACTCATATTTACAGATGAAAAGGGTAATCCTACCACCGTTAAGGCGACAAGTAACGAAGGAGTTACAGGTATGTACACATCAAGCCGGGGGCTTAAAGGAGATGCAGTGTGGGGGACAAGGAACGACTGGGTATACCTGTCGGGAACAAAAGACAACACACCGGTAAGCTTTGGGATATTTGACCATCCGGAGAACCCGGGTTATCCGGCCTATGCACATGCGCGCGGGTACGGTCTCTTCTCGATAAATAACCTGGGAGAAAACTCATATGACCCGAAAGTGGAAAAGAAGGTATATACCCTGGCAAAAGGTGAGTCCATGAAGCTGGTCCACAGGTTTTATGTCCAGTCCGGCTCTGAACTTACACCTCAGAAGGCCAATTCGATACATAAGAAATTCACAAAGGGATATTGATATTTTTACAAGGGCATTGCATGCAACGCCCCTGCACCCAATAACAGGAAAATTTCAATCTGGTGTGGTACGGGCGTTGCATGCAACGCACCTGCACCTTAACCTCAAAAAATGATACCAAATGAAAAAACAAAATCTTTTACGGGCGTTCCAAGGAACGCCCCTATCCGCTTTAGCTGCGATCTTCCTCTTCTTATTATCCATTGCTGCCTCCGGCGCTCCCGGGGGGAAGCAGGAATTCTACGAAATAAGGATCTATCACATCTCTCAGAAAGCCCAGGAGAACCTTATCGACAGCTACCTTAAGGATGCATATATTCCAGCTCTTCACCGTGCAGGCATTTCAAACGTAGGTGTTTTTAAACCTGTGGAAAGTGACACTGCTTACGGGAAGAGAGTATATCTGTTTATTCCATATAAGACTGTTAATCAGTATCTTAAACTACAGGGAGTTCTCGATAAGGACCGGGTCTATGTAAGTGCATCGGCTGATTTTATTGATGCACCATACAACAATCCTCCGTTCAGCAGGTATGAGAGCATACTCCTTAAAGCCTTTGCGTTCATGCCTCAACTCAGGACTCCTTCGCATTCCACTCCTCCTTCAGAGAGGATCTATGAGCTGCGCGACTACGAAAGTGCCACCAATTCAAAGGCGGTGAAGAAGATACACATGTTCAACGAGGGCGGCGAAATTAAACTCTTTGAAAGGCTTGGTTTCGGAGCGGTATTCTATGGCGAGGTGCTGATGGGCAGCAAGATGCCTAACCTGATGTACATGATCACATTTCCCAATCAGGCATCGCGCGATGAACACTGGGCGACTTTCAGAAATGACCCTGAATGGAAAAGGATGTCAGGCCTGGAAGAGTACAGGAACACCGTTTCAAAAGTGAAGTACTTCTTCCTGCACCCGACATCCTATTCAGATTTCTAATGCAGGGCAACGAATAAAACCATCATTTTTTACTGCATAAGAGTTTACTTTCCCGTCAGGGTCTTGGGTAACCTGCAATTTCCAGCAGGTTCTCTTCTATCACACTATCAGGCAGTTCATAATTCTGTAACTGACCGTTAAGGTATTTGTCATATCCGGTCAGATCCATCAGGCCATGGCCGGAAAAATTAAAGAGTATAACTTTCTCTTTTGCTTCTTCCCTGGCTTTCCTTGCTTCACGAATAACTGCGGCAATTGCATGAGTAGTTTCAGGTGCCGGTATTATTCCTTCT
>CAZWFL010000043.1:0-29666 GCA_964633195.1 uncultured Rikenellaceae bacterium
TGAAACGCCCCTACCACAACACGATGCAGCACACCCGGTAAATGAAACCATTTCATCTGTAGTTAATAGCAATTAATCGGTGAAAATAAATTTGACTTGTGTTTGGAGAAGTTTTAATTTTAATGAGCAATTAACATGATCAACTTTTAACTTTAGAAAACCATGTATTTGTTTTAACAAATAGCTTCCCGGTAAAATAAAAACTATTAATACTTAAATCACATGAAAATAATCACGATGCAAATTCTGATTCTACTTTTTGTAGCATGTAACATAACAGCCCAAAGTGTTTCGGTTAAAATTGACTTAATTAGCAATGGCAATAAACTGAATGCAAAGTTTTATCCAGTTGAAAGGAGTATACCATCACCAACGATGATATTATTGCATGGAGTTCCCGGGACCGATAATGATCCATTAGGATTAGCTGAAAGGTTCAACCAGAACGGGATTAATATTTTGGTTTTTAATTACCAGGGGACTTTCAGCAGTGAAGGTGTTTTTAACTTCGATAATTGCGCAAATGACTTAGGTGTTGCCATAAACTTTCTTAAACAGGAAAGAAATATCCAACAATTTGCTATTGACACTTCCAGAATATGTGTTTGTGGTTACAGCGTAGGAGGTTCAATAGCTTTGACTGCTGCAGTTCACAATCCTGAAATAAAAAATATAATTGCCATTAACGGAGGAAATGACCAATCTATTTATCTAAAAAGAATGGCTGACAATCCAGTTTATCGAACCATGTTTGAAAAAAGGATTGCAGGTTTATATAGCCCCAAAGGACCCATAAAGGGAGATTCAGTATATCTGCATAATTACTTTGACAAAATTATACCTGATGTTAATAATTATGACCTTGTATTAAATGCAGATAAGCTTAAATCCCGAAAAATCCTGTTTCTGACTGGCTGGCAAGATACCGAGATTCCAATGGAGGAATATATTATTCCGGTTTATCGGAAACTGAAGAATCTGGGATCCGAAAGTGTTTCCATTAAAGCCTTTGACACAGGTCACTACTTCAGTAATTCAAAAGATGAGTTAACAAACGCAATTACAGAGTGGATAAATAAATACCATTAGAGCATGAAAAACCCTGACCGCCCGGCCATGAACTTCGTTGCCAGTGAGGCGGTCCGTATCATCAGTTGTGAAAAGTAATCGGTCTGTCAAACAGTATTTATTTATTTGACTCATAGTTAAATATTTCCGAGATTTGATATAGTAATAAATTAAAAATGGAGGCATTCCCATGAACACACTTTTCCTTGTTTATCTTATAGTCGAAGCAATATTTGGTATTGGCTTCCTATTTGTTCCTGGTCTTTTGATGGATCCAATGGGTTTGACCCTTGATGAAACATCAACAACCTTTGCCAGGATGGTTGGTTCGTTGATAATCAGTATACCTGTTCTGCTGTTTTTTGCACGCAAATCAGCCAGCTCAGAGTTTAAAAGAGGAGCAGTATATTGTATTTTTACTTATCTGCTTGCAAGTACAATTATTCTTCTCATTACTCAGATAAAAGGTCTGATGAATGCCATGGGCTGGAGTGTTGTTATCCTGCATCTGGTGTTTTTGCTTTGGTTTGGTTATTACCTGATAAACCTTGGAAAGATGGATTCTTCCCGATAATGAGGGTAAGGTCGTAAAACCATAAAACTCAAATGCAACCATCTTATGAAACTCAAAACCCTATTGGTTTTAAACGCTGTTGTTTTTGCAGGTTCTGCGTTGACAGCTATCCTGTTTAGTGAAAAGGTGTTGTCAATGTATGGTGTCGATTCCAATCCAGCTGCATCATTAATGGGACAATACTCAGCGTTGGGAACGATTGCCATGGCATTGATAGCCTGGTTTGCCAGGAATGTTGAGGACAGGAAAGCTCAACTAGCAATCATCCTTGCTTTCCTGATTACCAATATCCTTGGTGTTATTATTTCTATTTCGGGTATTATTTCTGGCGTAATGAAAAATGGTTGGCTAGTTGTTGGGATATATATGCTGTTTGCACTAGGTTATGCTTATTTCCAATTATTCAAAAGAGATGATTCTTAATTAAACTGGTGAAATGATTATGTTCTACATAAAACTTCCTGCAACCTGAAAAAAGGAATCTATAATAAAATATCCCATTTTCCTCCAAATCCTGGCGCCAAACTGGCACCGGGCCGAGCGTTAAGAAATTGCCCAGTGGGCAATTTTAGCGAAGGAGCCAGACTGTCGCGGCGGCAAAACCCCATATAATGAAAAAGCCCTCCTTCGCTAAAGCTTCGGAGGGCGGAGGTGGGCCCAGCTGGGATCGAACCAGCGACCCCCTGATTATGAGTCAGATGCTCTAACCGTCTGAGCTATGGGCCCGAACAGATACTTGGTCCTGGGTGCTGGGTACTTGGTCCTGGGTCTTTGATCCTGTATGTCAATCTTAACAGGATTAATCAACCAGTCACCTGCCTCAGCCAGGGCTACGACGGACAAAGCCAGTCACCGTTTTTAACCGGACTGCAATATTAACCATTTGTTGGAAATTATCCAAAAGGCTGTCGAAAATGTTGATATGATTCAGCATTGCCAATCTTAAACAAATGAACAAAGTCAGCCCTTAAATGTTTATTGTGCAAAATGTAGGTATGATAACAATAATTTTGGTTTCAACAGTTGTCGGATTAATTTTCAGGAAATTCCGGCGTAATTTCATTACTTTTATAAACAGATATTTAGTTAAAAATTAACTCATAATGGAATGAAAAAGAACATGGGTGCTGCTGACAGGCTGATAAGATTGGTTGTCGCTGCTGTAATCGTAATACTGTACTTCACACAGGTGATCACCGGTACTCTTGCTGTAATTCTTCTCATATTTGCAGGCATATTCGTAATAACAAGCCTGGTGAACTTCTGTCCGCTTTATCTTCCTTTTGGACTCAACACGGGGAAGAAAAAGTCAAAATGAACCTTTTGCGCGATATTTTAAAGGAGTACTTGTCTAAAAGGCGCTACTTTTAATAAGATTAAGAATAATCCGGATTTCTGGTTGCCCTACTCAATGGCTTAGTATCTGAATTGCCTCTTTCAGCAGTCTGAGTACATTGTGCACATTTTGCTTAAATACTCTCAATACATCCTCCCATGTTACAGGATCCTCGTCTGTTTTCCAGCAATCATAGTCGGTGCTCATCGCAATGGCCGCATACGGTATACCTATCTCATTCGCAAGGATAACCTCAGGAGCAACTGACATATTGATAATATCCGCTCCCCAATTGCGGAACATCTTCGATTCGGCCCTGGTGGAGAACCTGGGACCTTCGATGGTGATAACCGTCCCTTTTTCGTGTATCGACAACCCCATCTCTTTAGCTTTTGTAATGATGACAGACCGGAGGTACTGATCAAATGGATCGGCCATCGGTGCATGTTTCAGGTCTCCCGGTTCAAACTCATCGAAAAAGGTTATATCTCTTCGACGTGTGAAATCGATGAACTGGTCTGGTATGACCAGGTCGCCGCGGCGGATCTCCTCCCTGAGACTGCCACAGGCTGTTGTGGCAATAATATGTGTACAGCCGGCATCCTTTAAGGCAAAAATATTTGCACGGTTATTGACCTTTGAGGGCGGAATTGTGTGATCCCTCCCATGCCTCGAAAGGATAACTGTTTCAGTCCCTTCAATAATCCCGCAATGCAGGAAAGAGGAGGGCGGGCCATAGGGTGTAACCGGATTTATAACCTCCGGTGAATTCAGAATATCAGGATCTTCCAGTCCCGAGCCTCCTATAATGCCAATCTTACTTCTGCTCATCGCGGAGATATTGCATCAATACATTAACTGCCTCATCCATGTCGTGACCGAAAGTAAGTATCCCGGCCCTGTCGCCCGCCATTACAATTATTCTTTTTTCGATGACATCAGAATCGCCAAAAAGCCGGATAATATCCTTCGCAAGTCCGACAGTGCCGTAATCCATTGCCGGATTGGTTGTCGGCACCTTGTAGATAAGCTCGTTCCAGAGGTCGATGGAATGGACATGGATAATTGCATTGACATCAGGATCGGCAAGGTATATGGCAGCATGTGTAAGCGACTCGGAAGATGCCTTCAGGGGACCGACACACTGAACGGCATTATCTTCTATGTTGAACGAGATGACCTTAACGTAATGACCCGGCTCCAGATCAGTTATTTCACCAGTGGCCGAACCGGTGATTATGAACTGGTTGGTTCCCCTTATCCTCATGCTGATATTGCCGTAACCAACGCCGTTTTCATAGGCCCCTATCAGATCCATGTTAAAAAGGATCTCTCTCCAGTAATTTATTATCTCGTACTGCTCGTCAGAAATTACAGGGCCTGACTGGCTCCAGTGACAGTTAAACTTGACCACCCCTTGCATATTATTATGTTTTATCTGAAAATAATTGTTTTATATCGTTTTCTTCCGCCCTGCAAATGCCTTTTTCAGTAATAAAACCCGTAATCAGGCGTGCAGGTGTTATGTCAAACCCGGGATTTGCTGCCGGCGCGTCTTCCGGACAAATACGCACTTTCCCGACAACTCCTTCAGCAAAACCGGCAACAGAGGTAACCTCTTCCTGCCCACGCTCCTCAATGATTATTTCCCTGAATGCATCACGGATATTGAAATCGATGGATGATGAAGGCAGGGCGCACCAGAAAGGGATACCATTATCTGAAGCTGCAAGCGCTTTGAGATAGGTCCCGATCTTGTTTGCGACATCACCTTTCAGTGTAGCCCGGTCACCTCCGGTAATCACCATATCAACCCTGCCGTTCTGCATGAGGTGACCCCCGGCATTATCGGTAATCAGTGTGTAAGGCACACCATATCTGCCCAGTTCCCAGGCTGTAAGCCTGGCTCCCTGGTTAAGGGGACGTGTCTCATCAACCCATACGTGAACGGGGATGCCTCTGTCGTGCGCAACGTATATCGGTGCGGTGGCTGTTCCGTACTTAACGCAGGCCAGCCATCCGGCATTACAGTGAGTCAGTATGTTAACGGGTGCTCCATTCCCCGGCCTGCTAATCTCTTCTATCAGCCTCACTCCGTGAGTACCTATCAGCCTGCAGTTTTCTATCTCTTCCTCACGGATCCCGTTAGCCGTTTCAAAGGCCAATTCTCTTAATGAGATCCCATCGGGAGCCGCAAGAAGTTTATCAAGGACCCTGTTGACGGCCCATGAGAGGTTAACGGCAGTGGGCCTGCAGGATATAAGATGCCCGGCTGCATTCTTCAGATGCTCCCGGATGTTTGTACGGGAGTTGATCCCAAGGGTGGCCAGATACATTCCAAACGCTCCCGCAACACCAATAAGCGGGGCCCCGCGAAGAGTCATATTACTGATGGCATCATATACATCGTCAGGCGATCGCAAAGTTATCGTTTCAAAGAAAAATGGAAGTTTCCGCTGGTCGATGACATGAACAGCAGAGTGATCTGTATCATCAGGCCATATAGTGCCGCGATCGTTATTCTCTTTATTATGCATTATGCCGGATACTTCCCCGTAGTGTAACTTTACGATCGTAAAATTACAAAATTTAATATGATAATGATGATTTTGTTGTTTCGCCCCCCCTGCCCCCCCTGAAGGGGGGGATGAATAGGTATGCCTTCTTAAAGCCCCCCTTCAGGGGGGTTGGGGGGCCAGTCCCCCTTTAGTGGGGTTGGGGGGCGATCGTGAATCTTTTCGAATTATCGACCAGTTTATTCGAAATATTTGGTAAAATATTTTAATTATCGTATATTTGCTTTTGTTACGAAGACCCGCCAGAATCCTTTACAGATGATTAATAAAGAGGAATTTAGGAAGAAGATAATAGTAACGGCAGGACAGATATTCAGCCGCTACGGGTTTAAGAAAACAACCATGGACGAGATTGCCAAAGCTCTCAAAATGGGCAAAAGTTCCATCTACTATTATTTTGAATATAAAGAAAAAATATTTGAGGCGGTTATCCAACACGAGGCTAATGTGCTTAGAAATGAGCTTACCACAGCAATTAAGAAGGTTGATTCCCCGGTTGACAAGATAAAAAATTACGTATTTGTCAGGATGAGATCGTTCGAAAAACTCTCTAACTATTACAATGCTATTTTTGACAAGAACCTCGATCATTTTGATTTCGTTGAAAAGATAAGGGAGAAATATGACCGTGAAGAACTGGCCATTCTGCGGCTTCTTTTATATCTGGGAAAACGGAGAGGCGTCTTTAAGGTTGACAACAGCGAATATACTGCACTCGCCATTCAAACCACTCTCAAGGGGCTTGAAGTGCCCCTGTTCTGGAAAAAGAAAGAGGTGAACATAGAAAGAAGGCTCAATGCCATTCTCGATGTGTTGTTCAACGGTATTCTGGTAAAATAAGCTATCTTTTTATCTCCAGCCTTACATTCTTCCTGAGGCTCAGCCATAGTGTCACCGATCCGATGATGATGAACGGGATGCTTAGCCATTGACCCATATTGAGATTCATGCCGGCTTCAAATGCGACCTGGTCTTCCTTAAGGAATTCAATAAAGAAACGTGCCACGAAGATGAGAATCATGGCCAGGCTGATAAGGGAACCCTGTATATGTCCGCCCTTCTTTCTCCAGTAGAGCCATAATAACAGGACAAATATCAGCAGATATGACAATCCCTCATATATCTGTGTCGGATGCTTCGGAGCCGTTTCGCCGTTTCGGAGGAATACAAAGCCCCAGGGAAGAGTTGTTTCCACTCCGTATATCTCGGAGTTCATCAGGTTGCCGGTCCGGATGAAGAATCCTGATAACGCCACCACAATAGCTATCCGGTCGAGGATCCAGGCATAGTTTTTCTTCTCTTTCCTGACAAAGAGCCATAAGGCCACCAGTATCCCTATTGCTGCACCATGACTGGCGAGCCCTCCATGCCAGATCATCAGTATTTCAAGGGGGTTCCTGAGATAGTATTCCGGTTCGTAGAAGAGGCAGTGTCCGAGCCTCGCCCCTGCAATAACCCCGATGGCCATATAGATTGTGAGCCTGTCGAGCACAACATCTCCAAGGCCTTCATTATTAAATATTTTCTTCATTATTATATAGCCAAAAAGGAACGAGGAGGCAAAGAGCAGGCCATACCACCTTATTGCAAATGAGCCGATTCTGAAAATTTCAGGATCCACATCCCACGGGATTACCAGTAAATGCATAATGAAAAGATTAAGTTGATCCCAAAGGTAGAAAATATGTTTTTAAAAAAATGATGTAAGTTTGTATTTCACTCAAAACCGGGCTGCTTTATGAAGTATAACCTGCCAGGCTCTCTGATGTTGGCTGTTGCAGCATATGCACTGATATCTTCATGCGCTAAGGTAAGTTCTCCGTCGGGAGGCCCCAGAGACAAGGAGCCCCCGGTGGTAGTCGGGAGTAACCCCCCAAATGGTTCGGTTAATTTCAGGGGGAAAAAGATCGAAATAACCTTTAATGAATATGTGGTCCTTGACAGGATCAATGAAAAATTCATGGTTTCACCTCCCATGGCTGAAAGGCCGGGGATCTATATCCGGAGAAAGAGTGTTATAATAGATTATCAGGAAGAACTCAGGGACACAACTACCTATACATTCTATTTTCAGGATGCTATCAGGGATCTGAATGAAAATAATGCCATAAACAATTTTCAGTTTGTCTTCTCCACCGGGCCTGTTATTGACTCGCTCTCTGTTACCGGACAGGTTTACAAGGGACTCGATCTCGAAGTACCGGAGA
This sequence comes from uncultured Rikenellaceae bacterium, assembly GCA_964633195.1. GTDB lineage: Bacteria > Bacteroidota > Bacteroidia > Bacteroidales > VadinHA17 > LD21. The sequence goes on from CAZWFL010000043.1 coordinate 7,762, forward strand.
ATACCCTGGTTCTTCTTTATAAACAACTGGAAGACAGCTCTGTAATCAAACAGCTTCCTGATTATATTACAAGACTGGAGCCCGGTGGCTCTTTCAGGATCGACAATGTACGCGGAGGCGTTCACAGGCTTTATGCCGTGCAGGACCTTGACAACAGCAAGAATTTTAATCTGCCTGATGAGGAGTTTGCCTTTTATGAGATACCTGTAGAAATAACACCTGAGAAAAACCATTCAGATCAGAAAGAAGAACTCCCTCCTGTTCTGACGGAAGTAGAAAAAGAGAGTATTAAAACCCTGCCTGATGGAGAATACACCATGATCCTTTTCGGGCATGAGAAAAAGAAACGCTTTCTCTCTTCTTCAGCAAGAAGACTTCCTTACCAGATTACTTACACCCTCTCCCTTCCTCCCGATTCGATGAAGTTTGAGTTTTTAATACCTGATGCCTCGGAAGATAATTATTTAATTGAGAAAAGCAGAAACAGAGATACGATAACAGTATGGCTGACTGACAGCACTCTTTATAACCAGCCTCAGATTCAGACAATAGTTAATTATCCATTTACCGACTCGGCAGGCATAGATACCTACCGGCTTGATACTCTGACACTAAGGTATTTGCAACCAAGGGCTGCCCGGACAGCTCCCAGGAGAAGCCCTCTCAGAGTTACTCCCGGAATATCAGGCGGACAGTTAAAGCCGGGACGGCCGCTTTTTTTCAGGTCGGAAACCCCTCTTGAGGAACCTGATACTTCAAAGATCACTCTGTACGAGTTGAAGGATACCGGAAGAGAAACGGTTGCTTATTATCTTTCGCGAGACAGCATGAATCTGAGCAGATACATCCTGAGGGCTGACCTGAAGCAGGGCGCAAACTACCTGTTTGTTGCCCGTACAATGGCTTTTACAAATATTTATGGAGATTATTCCGATTCAACCGGAATTAAATTTCAGGTAAGGAGCCCCGAATCTTACGGAATGCTCTCACTCAATGTCATGAACCATGAGGGCAACAGAATAATACAGCTTCTTGACAGGGATGAAAAACTGGTAACCGAAGTTGCCATGGAGAAAGATGGGCGTGTTGATTTTCCCCTTCTTGAGCGTGGTTTTTACAGAGTGAGAGTTATCTTCGACCTTAACGGCGACGGTAAGTGGACAACAGGTGATTTCATGACGGGCAGACAACCGGAGCCGGTCTCATACTACCCGGATGAAATAGAGGTGAAGGTGAACTGGACAATTGAACAGGACTGGGATCTTGAAGGAAAAAACATCAAAAACCAGCAACTGCGCAAAAGAAGTGGTGTAACACGACAATAGTTATCAGAATCAACCTTACCATAAAGGAATTGGTTGATTAAATAATTATTGTATTTTTGATTTTTCAGTCATCAAGGCAGAACAAAAGCATTTACGAAAAAGAGACGCAAAAAATAATCAACAGTAATAATGTATTAATAATTAAAAATTTATAAGTATGAAGAAAGTAGTAGCCGGAGTTGATATTGGAGGAACCAACACAGTTTTTGGCCTGGTTGATCTAAGTGGCAAGGTGCTGTCCGACGGGCATCTGACAACAACTGATTATCCTGTTGTAAAAGATTTTGTAAAAGCGCTTGCCGCAGGCCTCAGGAAATTGCTGGAAGCGAAGAAGGGTACTGAGCTGGCAGGAGTCGGAATAGGAGCTCCTGATGCAAATTTCCACAGGGGAACAATAGAGCATGCACCAAATCTGGCATGGAAAGGGATCGTTCCTCTGGCTGATCTGATGATGAAAGAGTTAAAGGTACCTGTAGTTCTGACTAATGATGCCAATGCTGCTGCGATGGGAGAGATGGTTTTTGGCGGCGCAAAGAATATGAAGGATTTTATTGTTCTGACACTTGGAACAGGACTTGGCAGCGGTATTGTTGTGGATGGTAAGCTGGTTTACGGGCACACAGGCTTTGCCGGTGAGGTGGGCCACATGACGGTTGTCGCGGGCGGCAGGGAATGCGGCTGCGGGCGCAAAGGCTGCCTTGAGACCTATGCCTCTGCTTCAGGGCTTGTGAAAACAGTTTCACAGATGATATGTGAAATGAGGGATGAAAGTCCTTTAAGGGATGTGCCTCCATCAAAGCTTACATCAAAAATGATTGCCGAAGCTGCAGCAAAAAATGATCCCATAGCAGTAAAAGCAATGGAATACACCGCAGAGAAACTCGGGTTCGGAATTGTTAACTCAATAGTATATACTAGCCCTGAGGCAATATTCCTCTTCGGGGGTCTTGCACAGGCCGGAGAAATGCTCTTTGCACCGGTAAGGAAATACCTCGCAAAGAACAATTACGTCCTGTTCAAAAATACGGTAAAAATTCTGCCATCAGGAATATCAGAAGCCAACGGGGCCGTTCTGGGAGCCGGTGCTCTTATTCTAAACGAACTGTCGCTTAAAGAAGCCTGATAAACATTTACAAACCGGAAGCAGATCTTACTGCTGCAGGTATGTCCTGCATGAATTATTATTTTCTGGCCTATGAAAACACTCGAAATCCGGGAGATCATCTTCAAAGGGCAGTATCCGTCACTGGATGAGATATCTGACAGGCTCGATGAGCTCAATATGCGCATTCCGTTGGGAGAACTGAACTGGAGTGATTATGATTACAGGCCCGATGTAACCTTTTCAATGGGATATACCGGTAAGGAGATCCTTCTGAAATATTACGTATCAGAAAACTATTATAAAGCCGAAAAAACGAAGACCAACGAAATGGTCTGTGAGGATTCATGCGTTGAGTTCTTCGTTTCACCGGCTGATGACGGGATATATTATAATCTCGAGTTCAACGGGATAGGTACCTGTCTCATGGGAAGCGGAACAGGAAGGGAAGACAGTACAAGGGTTGACCCGGGAATAGTTAATGGAATCAGAAGGATGACCTCGGAAGGCAAAAAGCCCACTGAAGAAAAGAAAGGAGAGTTCTCCTGGACAATTACTCTTGCCATCCCGTTAAAAGTATTTTTCAGGCATGATATTAAGGAGTTGAAGGGAAAAAAGTTCAGGGCCAACTTTTATAAATGCGGCGACAAACTTTCCGTTCCCCATTATGTAACCTGGAATCCTGTCGAAACCAAAACTCCCGATTATCACCGGCCTGAATTTTTCGGATTGCTAAAATTTATCTGATGCTAATAAACAGATTGAAATCACAAATAGAAATATATATTAGCTGAACAAGTAAAATGAGACATAAATTCAATAAGGTTGCATTATCCATTAATGCCCATCCCGATGATGCCGAGGCATGGAACGCAGGTGTTCTCAAGCTTCTGAAGGACAATGGGTATTCAATTGTGATTGCGACGATGACCGGGGGTGATCTGGGTGGCTGTAACATGACTATGGAAGAGACTTCCAGGGTAAGATATGAGGAAGCTAAAAGCGCAGCAGCGGTTCTGGATGCGGAGTATCACACCCTTGGAGGGATCGACGGATTTCTTTTTGATGATAAAGAGATGAGACTAAAAATTATCTCACTTATAAGAAGGGTTAATGCAGGTATCATATTTACTCACCTGCCGACAGATTATCACTCCGACCACCGCACCACAGCACAAATTGTGGAAGCAGCAGCAATGATCTCTTCTCTCGATACTGTACCGGTTAAGGAAAAGCCTGTTAAGATAACGCCGCTGTTGTACCATACTTCTCCTCTTACACTATCCGACCCCCTTGGATCAGATATTCCGCCTCCCCATTTCTTTGTCAACGTAACTTCAGTTATAGAAACCAAGAAAGAGATGCTGGGTTATCATGTCTCACAGATTGAACTGATGCGTCACATGCATAAGATGGATGATTTCTTCGGTTTTGTTCTCGAAGGGAACCGTAACTACGGTAAAATGGCAGGAGTCGATTACGCAGAGGTATACTGGCAGCACCTTGGTGGAGGTTTTCAGAAAGAACCGCAGATCCAGAATGACCTTGCTGAATTCATAGTAAATAAAAAACAGATGACATGAACCTCGAAGAAGACAAATACAGACAATATGCTCTCGTCAGAGAGATGATGGAAACTTCTGAAATTATAAGAGCTTTTGATCACTCAATATCAAAACGTTTTGTGGACGCCATCAGATCCCGTAAAGGATTATTCCTTACCGGAGAGGGCAGCAGCAGGATCTTCCCCGCCAAACGGGCAATCTCATCGGCTTTGAAAAAGCACTTTATCATGCCTCTGATTACAGAAGGCTGTACACAGGCAATTGAATACGATCTGTCTGATTTCGTTGTGTTTGCCGCTTCAAACTCCGGTCAGACAAAGGAGGTGATACGCCTTGTTAATGCTCTGAGAAAGAAAAACCACAATGCAATATTCGGGCTTACATCCAACGGGAACACAAAACTGGAAGAGTTTGCAAACGATTGTCATGTTCTTTCGTGCGGCAGGGAGAATGCCGTTGCAGCAACAAAATCAGTTATCGAACAGGCACTTTTTTATGACTCTCTGCTGAGGAACCTGCGGGGGGAAAAGATGGAGGGGCTCGCAGATCTTGCAGAAGTAACAGCAGAGACTATGACCCTGCCGATCAGCAGCGAGATAACAGAAAAGATCAGAAATGCCGGTTTAATATATTTTGCGGGCTGGGACAACGGTGTTGCAGGCGAACTTGCTCTTAAGACAAACGAGATAACCAGAAAAAAATCGGCATTCCTCGAAGGTACGTTTGCCCTTCACGGTATAGAAGAGGTTATGGAAAGGAAAGAGGTGCTCATCTGGATGGATCCCTTCATCCCCGACCAGGAGAAGTTCCATGAGTGTCTGGTTAAGAATGCCGGCATAGAGATTATTGCAGTTTCAACAGTGAACACAATATTCCCTACAATTCTCATACCCGATGGTGGTGAATATGCTGAATATGTTCAGCTTTGCGCCGGATGGAACATACTGGTCGAGACAGGTATCTCCCTGAACATTGATCTCGATCATCCGAAAAGGGCAAGAAAAATAGGAAACGAATATGTTCCGGAATAAGTAATGATTATATTTACTATCAGGATGATTCTTTATAAATATGGCAAATAAACAGGTAGTTGTAGGTATTGACATAGGAGGGACCAATACCGTATTCGGATATGTCGATCGCGAAGGGAACATACTGGCAGAAGACAGGATCAAGACAAACCACTACGACGAGGTAGAAGTTTTCATCGCAGCGCTTTACGAAAAAATAATGGTGATCAGCCAGAGGATAAGCGAACCGGTTGAAGTGATCGGTTTCGGTATCGGTGCCCCCATGGGTAACATCAATAAGGGGACCATTGAACATCCGGCTGGGCTTCCCTGGAAAGGTATTATACCGCTTGCGGAGATCTTCAAAAGGCACACGACGCTTCCCGTGGTTGTGACCAATGATGCCAATGCCGCAGCTGTGGGAGAAATGATATATGGCGGAGCAAGGGGTATGAAGAATTTCGTGGTAATTACACTTGGCACAGGCCTTGGAAGCGGATTCGTCGTTGATGGAAAGCTGGTTTATGGTCACGACGGATTTGCCGGAGAGATAGGACACACCGCCATTCGTCCCGGACCATCGAACCGCGATTGCGGTTGCGGCAGGAAAGGATGTCTCGAGACCTACGTTTCTGCGACCGGGCTCAAGAGATCGCTTCTCAAAATAATGGCCGACAGTATTCAACCCAGCGAACTAAGGAAATACAGCTTTGAAGAACTTGATGCCGAGCTGATACATGAGGCTGCCAAAAGGGGAGATCCCCTTGCAATAAGAGCCTTTGAGCATACCGGCAGAATGCTGGGATTCAAGCTGGCCGATGTGGTCGCCCATACAAATCCCGAGGCAATATTCCTTTTCGGGGGTCTTGCCCTCGCAAAAGACCTGATCTTCGAACCGGCAAAGCTTTATATGGAGGAAAACCTGCTGAGTATCTACAGGGATAAGGTAAAACTGCTGCCCTCTGAACTGAGTACGCAAAATGCTGCAGTTCTCGGAGCCAGCTCATTAATATGGACTTTAAAGGAATCTTCAGACTGATCCTGAAAGCGGCAGATATGGCAAACTTCAGAGAGATCCTGAACTACATACTCGGGGCACTCTTTATCGTCCTTGTCTTTTCTATTGCATACGCTTATCTGAAACCACACCAGCTGCACAAAAGGCGACTGGTCTCAACCCTGCTTCTGAAGGGAAGCTACCTGCTGTACCTCCTCCTTCTGCTGATAGTGGTATACCTGTCAGCCCTTGTGAAAGACGGACTCGATAATGTCTTCATGGGAGTGGAATTCTTTGCTTTCCTCGTGGTGCTCTTTGTTCCGACAATAGGAATATTTGCCCGGAAAATGGGACACTTCAGCAGAAACAGGGAAGGATACAACTACTTCTTTACCATTGTAAATGTTCTGTCAATGATATTGATCCTCTTAATGTATCTCATCTGAAAGATCAGCTTAATATTTTATTATTACCCTTCAACCAACAGTGTAATTATTAATTAAAAACCTCAGGCTATGATAAAAGAACGTTTAATCGGGTATATCGAACAGAGTATAAGGCAAAACTGGGAAATTGAAGCTCTGTCGAACTATGGCGAAAAGGGATATACGTACCGGGAGATTGCAGAGAAGATACGGAGAATGCATATTTTATTCAGGGAGACAGCAATAAAGGAGGGCGATAAGATTGCCCTTGTTGGACGAAACTCTGCAAACTGGTGCGTGATCTATCTTGCCACTGTCACTTACGGAGCGGTTATTGTTCCGATACTGCCGGATTTCAAGTCCGGAGATCTGGTAAACCTTATTAACCATTCCGATGCCCGTATTTTATTTGCAGATGACAAGATATTTGAAACTCTCGACATTGCTAAAATGCCGGCTATTGAAGGTGTTGTGTCCGTTGATGATTTTTCAGTGATCACAGCCCCGGATAAAAAATTTGAGGAGGTTTATCCGGTTCTTGATCAAAAATATTCAAATACCTGGCCTGAGCTGACGCGCGAAAACATTAAGTTTTCGGATATAGCCAACGATAAACTGGCGGTGATCAGCTATACGGGAGGGACAACAGGATTCTCAAAGGGCGTAATGATAGACCACAATACACTGGCAGCCAATGTAAGATTCGCGCAGAATCACATGCCCCTGAAACCGGGCGACCCTCTTGTATCGTTCCTTCCGCTTGCCCATACATACGGATGTGCTTTTGAGTTCCTCTTTCCTTTCACCTATGGCTGCCATGTAACAATACTTTCAAAAACGCCATCACCACAGATTATTATTCAGGCTTTCAAGGAGATAAAACCACGCCTGATCCTTTCGGTGCCCCTGGTCATAGAGAAGATATTCAAGAAACAGCTGCTGCCCGTTATCACCAAACCACATATGAAAATACTACTTTCTATACCGGGCATAAACAATATTCTTCATAAAAAGATAAGAGAGAAACTCACCGAAACATTCGGAGGACGTTTCCACGAGATAGTGGTAGGTGGTGCAGCCTTTAACCCTGAAGCTGAAAGATTTTTCAGGAAGATCGGATTCAGGTTCACGGTAGGTTATGGGATGACAGAGTGCGGCCCCCTGATAAGCTACGCATCGTGGGATACAACGAAACTGGGTGCATCCGGACGTCCTGTCGATACACTGGAGGTGAAGATCGATTCTGCCGATCCGCAGAATGAATTAGGAGAGATCATACTTCGCGGCGAGAACGTTATGCAGGGGTATTACAAGAATGAGAAGGCAACAAGGGAGATGATCGGCGAGGATGGATGGATGCATACAGGTGACCTGGGAGTAATGGACAGCGAGGGGAACATCTTCATTAAGGGCAGAAGTAAAAGCATGCTTCTGGGGCCGTCGGGCAAGAATATTTTCCCGGAAGAGATCGAGGCGGTTATCAATAATCAAAACTATATTGCCGAATCGGTGGTCATTTCGGAGAATGATAAGCTTATCGGCCTTATTTATCCCGATTACGAGGCAATGAAGAAGGATAACATATCCGAGGAGCAGTTGCAGGCAATACTTGAAGAAAAGCGCAGGGTCGTCAATGAACGTGTTCCGGATTATATGACGGTTCATAAATTCAGAATACATCCCGAAGAGTTTGCAAAAACCCCGAAAAGAAGTATTAAGAGGTTTCTGTATACGAAATAGGCGACCCCCCCAACCCCCCTAAAGGGGAGACGCCCCCCAACCCCCCTGAAGGAGGGACGCCCCCCAACCCCCCTGAAGGGGAGACGCCCCCCAACCCCCCTGAAGGGGAGACGCCCCCCAACCCCCCTGAAGGGGGGCTTAAGAAGAGGGAAGAAGGGGGGTAAAACACTATACTATGAAGAAGTACGCGGTTATTGTTGCAGCGGGAAGCGGGAAGAGGATGGGTTCGGAGATCCCGAAGCAGTTTCTTGAGCTTGCAGGGAGACCTGTCCTGATGCATTCAATTGGACAATTCACAGAATATGACGATACAACAATTATAATAGTTGTTCTTCCGCAGGAGCAAATCCCTTACTGGAAATCTCTTTCAGAGAGATATTCATTTGGAATACCCCATATCATAGTGAAAGGAGGCGATAAACGGTTCCATTCGGTAAGAAACGGACTTGAAATGGTTGATGCTCCGGGGCTTGTGGCAATACACGACGGAGTAAGGCCGCTTGTATCGAAAGATACAATAAGGAGATGCTTTGAGGCAGCCGGGAAGAAGGGCAGCGCCATACCGGTCATAAGTCCTGCCGATTCAATAAGGATGGTGACAGGCCAGGGAAGTGTTTCAGTTAACAGGCTCCATGTGAAAATGGTTCAGACCCCACAGGTGTTCGATGCAAACCTGATAAAAAAGGCATATCTCCAGGAGTATTCCGATGATTTCACAGATGATGCCACTGTGCTGGAGAGAGCAGGCGAGACGGTTTTTCTTGTCGAGGGCAATCCTGAGAATATAAAGATCACCACACCGGAAGATCTGCTGGTTGCCAAAACCCTTTTTCCAACAATATCATAAGAAACCCGTGATAACGGGGATAAAAAGATCGTACGTAATTTGTATATTGCGGTGCGGATTTCAATAGCGATGAGATGAAAGCAGGAAGTATAATTATTTTAACGGGCATTATTCTTTTAACAGGTTGCGCACAGCTGATGACAGTTCTGCAATCGACAGGTAATCTTCCTCTTACGGAAGAAGAAGTGATAAGCGGACTGAAAGAAGCACTTATTACGGGAGCAGGGAACGCAGCTCAGAGCCTTGCGGCCGAGAACGGATATTACGGCGATGCCACCATAAAGATACCGTTGCCCGACGAAGCCCGTGTAATAGTCGACAATATCGGCAGAATTCCCGGGGGGGAACAGCTTATAGAAGATGTTATACTGAGGATAAACCGTGCTGCAGAGGATGCTGCAAAGGAGGTTGCGCCAATATTCGTAAACAGTGTCAGGCAAATGACTATCAAAGATGCCTTTAATATTCTGAACGGGGCCGATAATGCAGCTACAGATTATTTGAAAAGCACAACTTACACCGGGTTGTATGACCTTTACCGGCCTAAGATACAGAACTCCACTGAGAAAAAGATTATCGGCAACATCTCCACAAAAGACTCATGGCTGGCACTGACAGATAGATGGAACACTTTTGCCGGTTCTGTTGCGGGCAGACTGGCAGGCTTTAAACCGGTTAGCACCGACCTCGACGACTTTCTTACAGCCAAAGCTCTGAATGGGATGTTTGTGAAAGTGGAGATTGAAGAGCTGAAAATAAGAAAAGAGGTCTCAGCAAGGATTACACCAATCCTTCAGAGAGTATTCGGCAGCCTCGATAACAGATAGAAAAATATTAACAGAGAATGTTTGAAAGGGTCGTCTTTAAATATCATGAACTTGAAATAAGGATCTCTGACCATGCCAGTGAAGAGATGCTTGAGATCCTGGGAAATGCTGTACAGGGAGCCGAAGGGGGGTTGAGGTTTTCCTTGCAGAGTATTCCTTCGCGTATAGCAGAATACAAAGACAAAATCAGGTTTGTAACACTTTTCAGGAAGAACAGGGCTACCGGTACGATAGGCTCATGCTACAGGGTAACAGGCCAGGGTAAACTCCGTTATCCCTCGTCATATCTGAGATATCTGGCAATGCAGTCAACCTACCAGTCCGATATTTCATGGAGAGCCCGTAAGAAGACTTCATTCAGGCCAGAGCGCGAAGATTCATTCAAGAAAAGGATTTTTGAAATTTTCAGCAAGCCTCACATGCTCGATCTAGAGGGTGTTAATGAAGGCGATAAGCATATTATGTATGCCTTTATCGAGAGCATGAACGAACGATCAAAAAATATGATCCATCAGGCAGGTTATGAGCAGACAAGATCGTTCCTCACGGTTGCTTTCAGCCGGTTCTCTCCGAAAACCCACAAACAGGTAAGCAGACTGGAAAAAGAGGAGATTCCTGTGATGGAAGAACTGCTGAGGGAGTTCTACAGGGAGTATTCCCTTTTCAATACCGATCATACTTTTACCGGCGGCACATACTATGTTCTCAGGGAAAAAGGGGAGATAATAGCGGGTGTTTGTGCCATTCCTTCTGTTTATAAGATTTATGATGTTCCGGGTGTCTGGGGCTGGGTTATCATGAAAGTGCTTCCGGTTGCCCCATATTACCGCAGATTGTTTCAGCCGGGCATGTTCAGGCATCTTGCACTGGATGCCATCTATTGTAAGGAGGGAGAGGAAGCCAGACTGGCCGACCTGTTTGAATCGATTTGTGCCACAGAGGGTTATAATACCGCTCTGACCTGGATCGACGACCGCAGCAGGTTGTTTGACAAACTCCGGTTTGATGTGAATATGGGATCACTGAACCGTATGCTTAATGCAAAACCCGGACTTGTTTATGTAAGGTTTCTCAATATGACCGACGAAGAAAAGGAGCATTTTTATGATGCTCCGGCATATATATCGGGATTTGATTTTTCATGAGACTTAATCTGACTGCCGGGAAAAACGGATATGAATATTTATTATTTTTGCGGGAGAAATATTACGGGACGTTAGCTCAGTTGGTTTAGAGCGCTTGCTTGACAGGCAAGAGGTCACTGGTTCGATTCCAGTACGCCCCACAAAAGCAGCTGATTTTAGGCTGCTTTTTTTTGCCGTTAGAACCTCCCCTGCAACCTGGCTCCTCGCTTCCCGAGGCCTCGGGATTTACGCTCGGTCCGGCTCGATTCCGGTACGCCTTACGAAGATGACCTAAAAATCAGGGAGATCTTAAATCTTTTTTTTTCAATGGGCTCTTACTCCGGACCTGATTTCTGGGATTTTAAGGCCAGGTTTTCAAGTTTGTTATAGCTGGTGATCAATCCTCGAATAATGGCCGAACTCATCCCCTGGTGTTCCATTTCATTTAATCCGGAGATGGTAATTCCCTGAGGTGTTGTTACTCTGTCGATTTCGCGTTCAGGGTGGTTCCCGGTTTCTAATATAAGACCGCTCGCGCCCTTAACTGTCTGAGCAGTAATAAGCTGAGACATCTCTGAGTCAAAACCGATCTCAATACCCCCTTGCGACATAGCACGTATGAAACGAAGAGCAAAGGCAATGCCGCAGGCTCCGATTACAGTTGCGGCTTCCATCATCTCTTCGGGAATGATCATTGTTTTTCCCATTTTGCCAAAGAGAGAAAGAACTCTTTCTTCATTTCCGGATTCAGTATTTCTAAACGAAACACAAGTCATTGATTCGCAAATTTCAACTGCAATATTCGGCATTACACGAAATATGGGAACCTCGCCAAGAAATGATTCAATAGACATAGAGGTTATGCCCGTGATAGTTGAAATGATAATATGATTTGATGTAACGCTATTCCTGATTTCATCAGCGAGGCTTCTGAATTGCTGAGGCTTAACTGACATAACAATTATTTCAGCCTGGCTTACCGCCTCATGATTGTCATCGGCAACACGGAAACCAAGACTTTTAAGGTATGCTATTCTGGATTCCCGTTTCTCGGTAATCAGAATTTCCCGGCGGGTAAATTGCTTCGATGCAACCAGCCCCTTTGCCAGTGAGGTGCCAATATTGCCACCACCCAGGATTGCGATTTTGGATTGTTTCATATACGATGTTATTCTTTATTATTGATAACCGATAGTCATTTATTATTAATAACAGATGTATGGGTTTCTAAATTATATAATATCAATATTTTAATGAGAAGGGCCTGTGATACTGTCAATAAACTCTCTTATAGTGAAGTATCCTGCTGGTTTTTCACCCAGCATTTTTACGAAAGCACTTCCTATTATTGCTCCCCGGGAATACCTGCAGGCAAGGGAAAAACTATCTGCATCCGATATTCCGAATCCGGTCAGTCCGGGATTCTTAAGATCCATGCCCTGCAATCTTTTAAGATATTCGATCTTTGCCTGACCAAAACCTTCGCTTTTACCTGTTGTTGATGAAGATGAAACAATATAAATGAAACCGCGGCTCACAGCGTCAATCTTCCTGATACGCTCATCATCTGTACGGGGTGAGATCAGCAATATATTATAAAGGTTGTATTTCTCAAAGAACGGCCTGTACTGTCCGATCCATACCTCAGGCGGAAGGTCCGGGATAATGACTCCATCTATTCCTGTCTCTGCACATTTGCGGCAGAATTCTTCCATTCCGAATCGGAGAACCGGATTTAAATATCCCATCAATATAAGAGGAATTGCCACCTCTTTCCTTATGTTTTCAAGCTGTCTGAAAAGCAGTCGGATACTCATGCCGTTTTTCAGGGCTGCAGTGTTACTATGCTGAAGTACAGGCCCGTCAGCCAGAGGATCTGAGAAAGGCATACCTATCTCGACCATATCAGCTCCGGCAGCAGCAAGATCTGTTATTATCCCTGCAGTTGAGTTCAATGCAGGATAGCCGGCGGTAAAATATATAGAAAGAATATTGTTTCTTTTATTCCTGAACAATCTGTCGATCCGGTTCATCTTTCTTGTTTAAAATAATCTGATTTGTCTCTGTTAACTCATCCATCCACGTAATAATTCAATCACTCAATAACTCACTCAATAACTCAATCAATCATTCAATCATTCATTCATTCATTCTTCTCCTCCATATATCTGATATATGCTGCCATATCCTTGTCGCCCCGGCCCGAAAGGGTCACAACCACCACATCATCAGGTCTGAACCTTATTTTATCCAGGATGGCAAGAGCATGAGCAGGTTCAAGCGCCGGTATTATCCCTTCAAGGCGGGTCAGCCGGAACGCTGCGGCAAGAGCTTCCCGGTCGGTTGCACTATCAAAACAGACCCTGTGTGATCTGTCAAGCCATGCCATCAAGGGGCCTATTCCCGGGTAATCGAGGCCTGCGGAAATAGAGTATGGCTCCGTTATCTGCCCGTCATCATTCTGCATGATCATTGTTCTGCTGCCGTGCAAAATACCGGGAGAACCTGTTGCAATGGTTGCAGCTGTCTCCCCGCTATTTGTTCCCAGACCCGCTGCCTCTACAGCTATCAGTTTAACATTTTCATTGTCAAGGTAATGATAAAAAGAACCGGCTGCATTGCTTCCGCCACCCACACATGCTATTATATAATCAGGTTCCGGCCTTCCGGTCTTTTCCATTATCTGCCACATAATCTCTTCGCTTATAACAGCCTGAAGTCGAGCGACAAGATCGGGGTAAGGATGTGGTCCGACCACGGAACCTATAATATAATAAGTATCATCCGGATTATTGATCCAGTCGCGGATAGCTTCACTGGTAGCATCTTTCAGTGTCATGTTGCCGCTGATCACGGGAACGACCCGGGCACCCAGCATCTTCATCCGGAGAACATTGGGCGCCTGCCGGTCAACATCGAGCTTTCCCATGTAAACAATACATTCAAGGCCCATCAGGGCGCAAACTGTTGCCGTTGCGACACCATGCTGTCCGGCACCGGTCTCGGCTATTATCCGGGTCTTTCCTAACCTTTTTGCGATCAGTATCTGGCCTATTGTATTATTGATCTTATGGGCTCCGGTATGATTAAGGTCTTCGCGCTTGAGAAAAATCTGCGTATTATAAAACTTTGATAGACGGCGGGCATGGAACAGCGGAGAGGGCCTGCCGGCAAATTCCTTCAGCAGTGAGGAGAACTCATGCCTGAAGCCTTCATCATCAAGGATCCGAAGATAATTCTCCCGGAGTTCCATGATATTCGGGTACATCATTTCCGGAATAAAGGCCCCGCCAAATTCTCCGTAATATCCTCTTTCATCTACATGATATTTCATTATTCACTGTTTTTCAGGAGTTTAATAAACTCATTCACTTTTGTGTGGTCTTTAATACCAGGGCTTATCTCGAACCGGCTGTTGATGTCGACACCAAGGAAAGAGAAGTGCCTGATTTCTTTTATCTTATCAATATCACCGGGTCCAATCCCTCCGGACAGAAAGAAGGGTTTGTTATATAAGTAATTATCTAAAATCTTCCAGTCAAATTTCAGACCACTTCCGCCTCCGCTTCCTGTGAACGTGTCAAAGAGAAAATACTCGCACGTGTCTTCGTAAGATTGAAGGATCCTGAAATTAAACTCCGGATTCATCCGGAAAGCCTTGATGATTTTCAGTCCTGCCTCTCTGAGCGATCTGCAATAACCGGGAGATTCATTTCCGTGCAGTTGTACAATATCCAGCCCATAGTCAAGGAGAGCTGCAGTGATGATACCCGGGTGCTCATTCACAAAAACACCTGTTTTCAATATTCCGCGGGGAATTCTGCTGAAAAGGGTTGGGTCGGGCACAGGACCGACATAACGTTTTGATGCGGGGTGAAAAATAAACCCTATATAGTCAGGATTGGTCCCGGCTATCTTAGCAGCATTTACAGGATCGGTTATTCCGCAAACCTTGATCTTCAGCATCATTTTACTTTATTTCTTTTACAAACCGGGAAAAAGCACCGACAGGATCCCCGCTGCCCATGAAAAGTTCTCCTATCAGAAATCCGTCGTAACCTGCCTGTCTAAGTAAGTTTACCGTTTCAGGTGAGGAGATACCGCTCTCCGAAATTTTCACATAATGCCCGGGGATCTTTTCTGCCATCTCTGCAGAAGTGTCAATATTCACCATGAATGTTTTCAGATCGCGGTTATTAACTCCGATGATGTCAACATTCTCATCCGCCATCTCAATCTCTGAAGCTGAGTGCACCTCAAGCACCACCTCCATGCCAAGCGATTTTGCCAGAACAGCAATCTGACGGAACTGATCTCTCTGAAGAACGGCCGCAATAAGCAGAACTGCATCTGCACCGGCAGCTTTCGATTCAATAACCTGAAATTCATCGATTATGAAATCCTTGCGAAGAACAGCAATTGAATTTAATTCCTTTGCAAGAGTCAGGTCACGGCAGCTTCCGCCAAAATATTCCGGGTCGGTGAGAACAGAAAGGCCTGCTGCTCCCGATCCTGCATACCCTGTTGTTACCTCTTCTACGGTTGAAACGGTATTGATTATCCCTTTCGATGGGGACATTCTTTTAAACTCCGCAATGATCCCGGTTGAGTTCGCGGCAGTTAATGATCCTGAAAGGGAAAGGGTTTTTCCGCAGAAATGTATGCTCTGTTCAAGATCACGGTACCGTGTCCTGGTCTTCTGATCCCTGACCTCTGTTCTTTTGCTTTCGATAATCTTTTCAAGAATTGTCATTACTGCATTTCAATTAATTTCCTGAATGATTCCAGTGCTTTGCCCGCGGACAGGGAATCTTCTGCCATCTCCCTGCATTCATCCGGCGATCCCGAAGAGCCGAAACATTGAATAGCAAGTTGCGAGTTAGCTATTACTACATTGTTTTGGGCCTTGGTGCCTTTTCCTTCAAGGAGGTCCATAAATATACCTGCAGCTTCGGCAATGGTTTTCCCTCCTTTCAGTTCTGATGGATCAGTAACTTCAAATCCCAGCATTTCAGGTGTGATTATCTGTTCTGCACCATTAAGAATATATTTGAATCCGGTGGTCAGAGAAACCTCATCATATCCGTCGAGGCTGTGAACGATTGCATAACGGATATCCGAGGTCTGCAGAAGATAATTATACAAACGTGCCAGTTCCAGGCTGTATACCCCTATGAATTGTTTCCCCGGCATGGAGGGATTTACAAGAGGGCCCAGCATATTAAAGAAAGTCTTTACTTTCAGAGCTCTCCGTACCGGCACCACGCTCTTCATGGCAGGATTGAAAAGCGGGGCATGCAGAAAGCAAACGCCGCTCAGTTCAAGCTCCCTTTTCAGTTTATCATTATCGGTCGAGAATTTGTACCCGTAATATTCAAGGATATTGGATGACCCGCAGGCTGAGGTTACTCCGTAATTACCATGTTTAGCCACTTTGATCCCGGCACCGGCCAGAACAAATGTTGTCAGGGTTGAAATATTAAAAGTGTCTTTACCGTCTCCTCCTGTGCCGCATACATCAATGGTGTCAAAATCTGACAGGTCCGCTTTTATACAAAGGCCGAGCAGTGCATCCCTGAAGCCCGAGAGCTCTTCAACCGTTATGCTGCGCATCAGGTAAACGGTGATAAAAGCGGCTATTTCGGATTCAGAGTATTTATTTCCTGCTATGCTTGTCAGTACTTCACCCGCTTCAGAACGGTCAAGTGTTCCCTGATTGATAAGGTGGTCGAGAATTTTACGCATTTTCAGTAGTATTTAGTCGTGAGATTAGATATCGAGCCAGTTCTTTATAATTTCGTACCCCTTTTCGGTAAGCACGGATTCGGGGTGGAACTGAAGACCTCTTATGTCATAATCCCTGTGGCTGATGCCCATAATAATGCCGTTTTCGTCTTCGCAGGTGACAATGAGACACTCCGGCAGGTGTTTTCTTGATATAACCCAGGAATGATATCGTCCTGCCATAATAATACCCGGGATGTTCCTCAGAAGAGGATCATCCGGAACTTTAACACGCACAGGCGACGCTACACCGTGATAAACAGTGCTTAGATTCAGTATCCTGCCGCCAAATGCCTCACAGATAGCCTGATGCCCGAGACAAATCCCCAGAATGCTCTTCGACGGGGCGTATTGCCTTATGAGATCAAGGCAGATTCCGGCTTCGGAAGGAATACCCGGTCCGGGTGAGATCAGGATCTTGTCATATTTCCCGGCGGCTTCAACGGTTATTTCATCATTCCGGTAAACATCAGGACCGGTCCCGGTAAGCTTTTCGACAGCATGCACCAGATTATAGGTGAACGAATCGTAATTGTCAACAACTAAAATCCTTTTCATTTTATCCCTCCTGCTATTTCAATTGCTTTCTCCAGGGCGCCGAGTTTGTGTGACACTTCATTAAGTTCGTTGTGCTCATTCGATCCGGCCACTATCCCTGCACCGGCCTGGTAGTAGAGGGTATTGCCTTTGCTGAGGAAGGTCCTTATCATTATTGCATGATTGACGGTTCCGCGCAGATCAATATAGCCGATCGCACCACCATAGTAGCCCCGCCGCCCGGTTTCGTACCTGTCGATCAGCTGCATGGCCATGTGCTTTGGAGCTCCCGACAGAGTGCCTGCCGGAAAGGTAGCTGTCAGCACATCAGATATTTCCGAACCTTCCCTCATATAGCCCGAAACTGATGAAACAAGGTGAATTACATGGGAGTAGAACTGAACCTCCCTCAGGCTTTCAACCTTTACATTGAAAGCGAACCTGCTAAGGTCGTTGCGGGCAAGATCCACCAGCATAATATGTTCGGCATTCTCTTTCAGATCATAGGAGAGCCTCTCGGCAATCATCCTGTCATTCTCGTCATCACCCGTCCTTCTGGAAGTACCTGCTATAGGATTTATGTAAGCTTTACGGTCCCGGATCTTGATCTGGGCCTCAGGTGACGAACCAAAAATCCTGTAACTGCCATAATCAAAATAAAAGAGATATGGAGAAGGATTGACTGAGCGTAATGCCCTGTAAACATTAAACTCATCACCGGTAAACTGCCGGGAAAATTGTCTCGACAGAACGATCTGAAAAACATCCCCCCTGTAACAATGCTCTTTTCCCTTAGTGACCATTTCCCTGTACTGATCATCTGATATGTCCTGTGACTTTTCCCCGGCCGTCCTGAACGGATAAACAGCATAATTCCTGTTGCTGAGAAGCGATGCCAGGGCATCGATACCCCCGGGTTCTCCGTTAATCCGGTTCTCCGTGATCTGCAGATCGTTCCGGAAATGATCTATCGCAATGATATATCTGTAAAAGCTGTATCTTACATCAGGGATCTTTTGCCCGGAAGAGTCCAGGACCTTTAGTCTGATCTTCTCAAAATATTGTACCGCATCGTAACACATATAACCAAAGAACCCGTTTACCGGTATATCCTCCCCGGGATCATTAAGAACGAATGCCCCGGTAAATGAGTCAAATCTTGAACTGAATACCCTTCTGTCGGTGATCTCTGTTATTATCTTTGACCCGTCGGCATATGTTTCGGTAATAATGTTGTTATCAGCCTCAAATGTCGCCAGGGGTTCAAGGCAGATATAGGAGTAGCTGTTCTCATTTCCGCGGTAATCCGAGCTCTCAAGCAAAATGGAATTTGGGTAGACATCCCTTATTTTTAGATAAATACTTACCGGAGTAATCGTATCAGCCAGCAGCCGGATAGATTTTGTTTTAATATTGAATATTTGCATTTTGACTATTATAATCGGGTTTAAAATCAAAACGGCCTGTCGGTGAGAGCGACAGGCCGTTTTTAATATCTTATTATTCTATATACAAATAGCTGGTAGTCTCACATTAATAAGCTTACTTTGCTTAACCACCACCACCAGTTTGTATAAATTGCTTTCATTTTTTAAATATCAATATGGTGCAAAAGTAATCATTGTTTCAAATAAAACAAATATTTTCCGAAATAATATTCCGGCGGGTCATCCTTGTTTTTCCAAACCCTCCGGTTTACTGGCCGAACTCCTTTTATTCGCCCTATGAATCAGAAAAACCGGGAGCAGGAAAATAGCCAGCAAACCAATACCAATTAATAATGATGCTAAGTCCATTTTGTTTAGAATTGTTAATTGTAAATGATTGAAATTAATAGCAAGATCATACCTTGCAAACATGCAGAACTTCAGGAATTTGGATGTTCCTGAAAACAAAACGGATCACAAAAAAAAGTGGAAAGGAAAAAGAATCTGTCGATGGTAAGTTTTAGCTAATTGCTGATTCTCAGAAATTTGAAAATAAACAGAGTATTTTGGCTTTAAAAGAGTATTATTCTCATGGAATGATCTCAGATACTTTGTGATAATTTTTTTCCCGACACTTTGGCTTATAGAGTGTGTTGTTTCATTTTGAGGTAAAATGCAAATCAGATTGATGCTACTGTCAGAAAGTTGTGCAGGAGAAGAGTTGCTATTGGAATCGTTTAACCTGTCGGGTGAAAAGCCATAACTGTTGCCGGAGCTGACATACAGGAACATCAGGGATGAAAAAAGAATAAAACAATATTTTATTACTTTGTACATTCTGCAAAGTTACATTGGCTTTTAACAGATTATTCTGTCCGGGCAATTTTTTTTTTTGGCACGAGTTTGACTTTGGTTATCTTTCTGTAAGACAACCTTTGGAAGCCTGTTAAATTATTGAAAATGAGAATCGCATTAAATAAATGTTAGATTTCTCAAGTGATATAGTATCAGGATTTTAGTATCATAATAATTGTGCAGGCGATATATACTGACAGCAATAAACCTGTTTTCCGCCTCTCCGGTTTTTCTTTTTCCCGGTTACGGAAGGTCCCTTACGCAGCGGACTGAGAGGCCGCTTTTTTTGTTGCTGCTGCTGCGGTCAACATTACTGTAGTTGTGAGAAAGGTCTCTGAAATATGCATCAGCGGCAGAGCGCTCTGTTGAGGACCACCAGAAGCCGTAACTCCCTGCGCTGCCGAAGGTTCCGCCATAAGTGCGGTAACCGCCCGGAAGCGCTGTAAAGCCTGATCCATTGGTTACGCCCGCGTTTGGCTCCTTCCAGTGTACGGTTCCTTCCTCCTTGAGCATATTGCCGGCGGATGACTCACCGCCGAGAAAGCCGGTCAGAAGACTCCATTCATCATCGTCCGGAACATGCCATCCGTCCGGACATAATTTACCTGTATTCACGGCATGCCAGTTATAGAGAGCTCCGTAAACATCAGAGCTGTTATTGTACCAGCAGAATGCGGGACTGGTCAGATCAGCCCACTCTTCCGCTTCTGTAACAAGTGAAAGAGCGGTTCCGTCATTTAAGGTTGTTGACCTTAGATTTTCAGCCATCCATGTCAGAGTATCTATGGTAATGGTTTTATAAGTGTTACCCTCAGCATCACTTACAGTTCCATAGGTGAGTCCGGAATTAAAAAGGGCAGGTATGAAGGTCGTAAAGCTTGCTGCAGATCCGAAAGCTGTATCGCGTGAGTTTATCGCCCTTACCCGGAAAAAATATTTTGTGCCCGATGTAAGACCTGTCACTTCAACGCTCACATCTGTGCTTTCGCTCCCTGTTACCGTGTCGGGAATTGCATCGATCGTTTCTCCGTAATCTGTTGATGACCCAAACTCAAAAACAATTGTCGCCGTATCATTTCCCGCCTTCACTGTCCCGTTAAGAGTGGCTGCTGTTTCCCTGACCCACGAGGGTTTTACTGTTGTTGCAGTGGGTATTACAGGACCGGTATAAGGGGGATCCTCTTTTGACGGATCCTCTTTCTTGCAGGAATGTAATAGAACGGCGGAGGTAAGAATAGTTATTATAAAGAATAACAGATAATTAAGGTTTTTTTTCATATTGAGAGCAAACAATTAGAAGTTATCCATCCGGCACAAAGATTATGCCATTTCCGGATAATTCCAAATGCCGGCTCTTTTTAATGGTAAAGAGTGTCTTTTGAGGGAATCGGGATAAGATTACACACAAAGCCCGGCTGAGTGAACTACAATTCCCGTATTTTTATGTTTCTGAACCAGATAGGGAAGCCATGATCCTGAAGTCCAATATATCCTTCCTTTGCAATGCCCTCAATAAATCCGGGGAAATTCTTGAATTTACTGTTCTCCACCAGGGCATCCCACTCAGGGGTCCATAACTCGTATTCAACCACCTTTGTGCCGTTCTGGGTGTGCGTCACCTTTCCGTCTTTAATTCGTATAACAATATTGTTCCAGAGGCCGGCGGGGTTACAGGTTTTCGGATCGGCGGCAAGCATATCGTAAAGCGAACCTGCGAGGTGACTGGCGATCTTGTTGTCGGTTGCATTGTCGTTATCCAGTATCTGAACCTCAGGAGCGGCATAGTAAATAGCCTGCTTGGGAACCTCTCTCACATAGTAAAAGATACCCGAATTGCCCCTGTTTGAAGTTTTCCAGTCAAGAGAGAGCTCAAAGTTGCTGAATTTCTTATCGCTAAAGATAATATCCCCGCCCGAACCCTGACCGGGAGTTCTTCCCTCTCCAAGGCAAACCTTCATGGCATTATCGTCGATAATCCAGTTCTTTGCCATGGCAGTTCCGTTATACTGTCTCCAGCCTGTAAAATCCGTGCCGTTGAACAACAGCACCCAACCTTCATTTATGTCATTTTCAGTCAGCGTGTTTGGTTGCTGGGCAGCAGAATCAGCTGCTGATAACATCGTTATAACGAATACCAGCAATAATGTGTAAAGCTTTTTCATTGGCATATCATTTTTATACTGCAAGTTAAGAAAAATATAAATACATATGGGAAGAAAAAGAATAGTATCGTTACGATAATAATTTTTAAAAAAAGTGCAAAAAAATTTGCATGACTAATTCGATAGTCGTATATTTGCAGGGAAGAAGACGGAAGACCGAAGACGGAAGACGGAAGAC
>CAZWFL010000044.1:0-28287 GCA_964633195.1 uncultured Rikenellaceae bacterium
AGGTGATGAAATAGACTATCAGGATCAATATAATACTAATAAAGACAATGACTATCGAATGACTATTGAATGACCACCGAATGACTATTGAATGACTATTGAATGACCACCGAATGACTATCGAATGACTATTGAATGACTATCGAATGACTATCGAATGACTATTGAATGACCACCGAATGACTATTGAATGACTATCGAATGTCGAAGCGCAGCGGAGATCCCGCACAGCCTATCGAATAACAATTCGTTTTTTACGGTTTTCTGCCCCGCCGGTAAATGCAATTCTCCATGTCACACAGGTTGCATGTATAAGGAAGTTTCCTGACTTTCTTTCCTATCCCTATGAAGCCGCTTACGGATTTGACAGGATCCATGAGAGCCGACGGAGTAAGTTTTATGTTACAAAAATTATCCGGTAAAAGCCTGAACAGTTTGTGCTGCTCGGAAACATCCCAGCCGCAGTAGCCCGGGCTGTATCTGTTTGTAATATGCAGATGATCATGAGCCAGCGAACCCTCAAGAGCATCCTGCATCAGTTCAGCTGCAGCTTCTGCTGTTTCACTTCCTGCAACATCATAGATATATCCTTTCAGAAGATCTCCCTCCTTCATGGCTTGTCTGCTCTTCTCACCCGGCCAGCTTCCTGCCGTGCACAAAAAGAGTGCAATCATCTCAGCTCTTTTGAGCTGGCCGTATATAAGCCTGCCGACCTGAAACACTTCACTACCCAGATCAATAGATTTGTCTGAGTCATTAAAACTGATGACGGGATAAATATGATATTCTGCCCTTATACCGGAAATATTCCGGGCTTCTTCAAATACCTCGTGTATCACTTCAGTGACTCCCTCATGCGGTTCGCCTTCTCCGCAGCCCATGACAGATTCTATCTGAGCGGCTGAAATGTTTAGTTGCCCGAAATTGTATTCAAACCTGGCGCTTCTCATCTGTCCTGTATTGAAGACCCGACTCCTTAACTATCCTGACCACAGCCTCTTCCCATCCCAGGGTCATCAGATGGATCCCGTTCACAATTTTTCTGCTCCTTAGAGAATCGATTATTTCGAGGGCAATTCTGATACCCTCCTCCGGAGCTGATTCGCCTGCTTTCTCCATCCTGGTCATAACACTCTCCGGCACATTGATACCCGGCACGTTGTTTTGAAGATACTGAGCTGTTTTTAAGCTTTTAAGCGGAGCCACACCAACAAGTATATATACTTTGTCAAGAACCCTTCTTTTATCGAGTCCTTCGAGCCATCTGTCCAGCCTGTCAGGTTCAAAAATTATATTGGTCTGAAAGAACTGTGCCCCTGCATTGACTTTTTTATGATCTCTTAAAGCCTGACGTTCCGGATCAATGGCAAAAGGTGTGGTGCCGGCCCCGAGAAAGAACCCGGGAGGATACCTGATCTTCCTGCCGTCGAGATAGATCCCCTCATCCCTCAAGCGCCGCAGTATCCAGAGCATCTGAACAGAATCGATATCCACCGGATTCATGCTGCCAACCGGTGAAGGCCCTACTTTAGGATTATCTCCGGTTACGCAAAGTATGTTTCTTATGCCTGTTGCAGAAGCTCCGATTGCCATTGACTGCAACCCGTTTCGTGTCGTATCCCGGGCAGCTATCTGAAGAACGGGTTCAGCCTCATGGTCAAGAGTCATCTTGCAGCAGGCAATGCTTGACATCCTCGGAGTAGCAGAAGAGGCATCGGTGAAATTGATGGCAGTTACAAACGGCTTTACCAGATCAATGTCTCTGATAAGCTTTTCGGTAACAGAGCCCAGCGGAGGACAGACTTCCGTTGCGACAACAAACTCACCTCTCTTCAGGCCTCTTTCAAGATCCGAAACAGGATCGGAATAACCCGGTGGATGGTAGTCAGAATCACCATTCCACCATTCCGGCTGCCTGACTGGTCTGAAGACACTTTCCCATACTGCAGATTTCTGTTCCCGGTCCCCTGAAAAGAGACTCCTTATAAATTTTCCTGTACCGATCTCTATTACCTGCCTGACAACATCACCCCATGTCTCTGTCCCGGTTTTTGCCCAGTCGAGGGGCGGAAGAACCTCCAGAAGCTTCTCCTCCCTTCCTGTTTTAAATGCCCTATCATAAATGCTATTCCAGACACATTTACGCGTTTCGTCAACATAGCAGTTCTTTTCGGGTGTAACACCTCCGCACGGACCGTTTCTCATTCCTTTGGGACACTCCATCGGACAAATGAATGCTGTCTCCTGGAGAAGACAGTTACCGCACATCCTGCAGCCAAATAGCGGGCCTTTGATCAGAAGCTCGGTCCTGGCCAGCAACCTGCGGCCAAAGGTCTCTTTTTTGAACGGATAGAAAGCGGGTTGCCAGCGACGGGCGGGTTTAATACCAGACATTATTTTTGATTTCAATTTATCTGTGTGGAATTGCCCTGCTGATTACGGCTCTGAAAATATTCCACGAACCTCACCGCAAAAACATCTCTGTTAAGTACAAGATCTGCAGCCCTGATAAGGTTTGTTATCTTTTCCGGGTTTGCAATGGGGCAGGTAAGACCATTGTAGATGGCAATCGCCATAAAAGCTGCATTCAGCGACTCTCTGCCGGGCAATCCGAAGGAGATATTGCTTGCCCCCATTGTAATGTTCTGCCCCAGCTGCCCGTGTGCCAGCCTGATAGTTTCAAGAGTGACAAGACAGGCCCCGGGGTCAGCGCTTACGGCCATTGCAAGAGGGTCGATGATAACATCTTCCCTTTTTATGCCGGCCTTTACTGCTCTTTCGAGTATCTTTCCGGCGATTGAAATTCTCCTTTCAGGGTCATGTGTAACACCATCATCATCCATCGCCAGACCTATTATTGCGGCACCGTATTTCCCGGCTACCGGCAACAGCCTGTTTAACGACGCCTCCTCTCCATTCACTGAATTGATAAGACATTTCCCCCTTGCAACTTTCAGTGCTGCTTCTATTGCCTCAGGATTAGGCGAATCAATGCACAAAGGTATGTCGTATGCATCCTGAATTACCTTTACTGTTTCCGGCAGGAGGCTCACATCATCCACTCCCGGATATCCAACGTTCACATCCAGCACGTCAGCGCCAGCTTTTATCTGATTTTCTGCTAATTCCAGCACATAATCAAAACAGCGCTCCTGCAACGCCGTAACGAGTCTCTTCCGGCGGGTCGGGTTTATTGATTCCCCTATTATAACGACCGGCCCTTCAGTATCGATAATGACCTCTTTTGTCTTCCCGGCAAGTATGGTTTTCATTCTATAACTGACTTCACGATACCAATTGCTTAAGATAGTTAACTGCACCCTGGGGATCGGGAGAATAGAAATCAGCTCCGATCTTATCGCAGTATTCGCGGGTCACCGGAGCTCCACCAACAAGGATCTTCGAATCGGGAAACTGCTCTTTAATTGCACTGACTGTCTTTTTCATGTTCTCCATTGTTGTGGTAAGTAATGCGGACATACCGATAATTGCTCCCGGATTATCATTCATAGTCCTCAGGAATTTATCCGTGTCCACATCCACACCCAGGTCAATAACTTCCCAGCCCCCGCCTTCTATCATCATGGCAACCAGATTCTTTCCAATGTCATGCAGATCGCCGGCAACCGTTCCAATTATGAATTTACCTTTTCTTCTTGCCTCGCCCGACTGAAAATAGGGTTTAAGGTGCTTCATGGCATTGTTCATTGCCTTGGCGGCCATTAACATCTGGGGTACATAAATCTGTTTCCTGCTGAATTTATCACCCACTACCTCCATGGCCGGAATAAGAGCCTTTTCGAGGATTGCATCAGGCCTTATTCCCGCTTCAAGGGCTTTCCTTGCAAGTTCATCGGCGCCATCCTTCCCTTTCATGTCGGGAGGATAAGGAGAGAGGATATCTGTCTTACCCAGTTCAACACAGCGTGATAGTTGTTCAAGGAGTTCATTCATTGCAATATGGAATTATTATGAATAAATCAACTTCAAATATATTATTATATCCAGACATAGCTGAATAGTACTGCTTAAATTTCTTTATTACATACTCTTCAGCATTTTTCAGACTCCTGTTTCGCATTTTGTATGATCTTTATCCGAAATTTCTACCTTTATCACAAAAAGAACAACCATATGAAACATTTATTGGTTATTGCCGGCTGTATGCTTATGCTCGGGACTGCTAATCCACAGAGCGAACAGACCGGTGTTTTTCAGTTCAGCAAAGATATAGGCAATCCGGCCTTTGAGGGCTCGGCAACCTGGAACAGGGCAGATCAGTCATACACCCTTAAAGGATCCGGTTACAATATCTGGTTTGACAGAGACGAATTCCGCTATCTCTACAACCGGATAACGGGAGACTTTATCCTCACGGCAAACTTCAGGCTTGAAGGAATAGGTAAAGATCCGCACAGGAAGACAGGATGGATGATAAGAGTGTCGGAAAAGGATAATTCTTCTCATATCTCTGCTGCTGTTCATGGTGACGGTCTGACGCTACTGCAGTGGAGAGGGGCCGAAGGAGCAGAGATGACAGATCCTGATGATCAGATCCTTGCAGAAGGATCGGGATACAATGTGATTCAGCTTGAAAGGGTCGGCACGAAAATAATCATGAGAGCTGCCCGCCATGGTGATCTCCTGGAAGTGATAGGTGAGCATGAGATCAGTGGCATGCCCGATGAAGTTCTTGCCGGATTATTTATCTGTTCCCATAATCCCGAAATAATTGAAGAAGCTACCGTCTGGAATGTTCGTATTGATAAACCTGTCGGGGATAATTACAATCCCGGGAAAGAGGGTTATCTGGGTTGCAGGCTTGAAACGATGAATGTTTTCGACGGCATACGAAAGGTAATATATGAAAAGCAGGGAAGATTTGAAGCTCCAAACTGGATGCCTGATGGTAAAAGACTTCTGTTCAACATGGACGGACTGCTGTGGAAGATCCCTGTTGAGGGAGGAGAGATTGAACAGCTAAACACAGGGTTTGCCAACAGGAACAATAATGATCACGGCATATCATTCAACGGCAAACTACTGGCCATCAGCCACCACACCGAATTGGCAACAGGCAGTGGTTCGGCTGTATATGTCCTGCCCCTTAAGGGAGGAACCCCGAAACTGGTTACTGAATATGCACCCTCCTACTGGCACGGCTGGGCGCCGAACAACAGAGAGGTAATTTATGTCGCCCGGCGGGGTGGAAGCAGTGTATATAATATTTACAGGAATTCGATAAAGAGAGGAAGGGAGGTCGCACTTACTGATATACCAGAAGGAGAACATGTGGACGGATGTGAATACTCACCCGACGGAAAATATATCTATTACAACGGAAGTCATACCGGAACAATGCAGATATGGCGAATGAAACCCGACGGCACCGGAAGGGAACAACTAACATTTGATGAGTACAACGACTGGTTCCCTCATATTTCACCCGACGGAAAATGGATTGCCATTATATCATTTCCGGCTGACATCCCCAAAAACAGCCATCCCTCCTATAAAAGAGTGATGCTCAGGCTAATGCCTGTCGAAGGAGGTGAACCCAAAGTTATTGCTTATCTCTACGGGGGGCAGGGAACAATAAACGTGCCTTCGTGGTCTCCAGACAGTCAGCAGATAGCGTTTGTCAGCAACTCAGGGAAATAAAACCGGAAAATTCAGAATGAGTTCCAGGTTATATACACTTCTTTCCGTTCCGGTATTCGGCATATTATATGTCTACACCGGACTCGGTGTTGTGGTTGTGATCATTTTATCGTGGTTTAAAGCCCGCAGGCTGATCAGGTTCCTTATAAAGATCTGGGCAAAATCAGTCTTTTTATTGATGTACAAAAAACTGAATATCAGAGGAAAAGAGCACTTCGACAGAAACGAGAAATACATACTTACGGCCAATCATGCCAGTTTGTTTGATATAGTAGCAATAATGTCGTTCTACCCTGAGGTCTCATGGTTCGGGCACGAACGCCTTCTTAAGGTTCCCCTTTTTAAGCATTTTCTGAGGATGACAGATTATGTTCCGTTCAAAGAGCCCACAATAACCAATACACGTCATATGCTCGGCCAGCTCTTTGAAAAAGCAGAAAAACAATCTGTTGCATTGTTCCCGGAAGGGACCAGGACACTCGACGGCAAAATAAACCCCTTCTACAGAGGTTTTATATACCTTTTCCGGACACGCGAAATAGGTATTCTCCCTGTAACACTGAATGGTTTCTACAAACTGAAACCCAAAAACCGGTTTTATATCGATTTCGGCACAAAACTGGAAGTGGTGGTCCATAAACCTATCTCCAGAGATGAGCTGATTGGAATGAATGATAAAGAGATAATTGAAAAAGTTAAAGCCGTTATTGAATCGGCGCATCATAATTCATCTTAACCTCAAAATCTGATAACATCAAAAACTGTTGTTATAATCAAATAACTCAAAAACTGCTTCATGGACATTGAAAAAGAAGGAAAGTGGATATTCATCATAAATCCCACTGCCGGCAATGGTTTTGCAGAAACCCTTGCTCCCATAATAACCGGTAAGATAAAAGAATACAAAATTAAAGCGGAGATAGTATTTACTGAAAGGCCGGGGCATGCAGAAGAGCTTTCACAATTTTTCTATCAGAAGGGTGTCAGGCACATTGTGGGTGTGGGAGGAGACGGCACCCTTAATGAGGTTGCCCGGCCCCTTGTCGGTAAAACTGATGCCATACTGGGAGTA
Organism: uncultured Rikenellaceae bacterium; assembly: GCA_964633195.1. Lineage (GTDB taxonomy): Bacteria > Bacteroidota > Bacteroidia > Bacteroidales > VadinHA17 > LD21. Next base: position 6,734 of record CAZWFL010000044.1, read on the forward strand.
ATACCGGCCGGTACCGGTAATGATTTCAATCAGATAACCGGGTTCCCCGACAGATTTACCGACAAGGAGTGGGATATATTCTTCAGGAGGAACCTGGCAACCCTTGATGCAGGTACTGTAAACGGAAAAATATTCATTAACGGTATGGGGCTCGGATTTGACGCCCAGGTAGCTGCAGAGAATTATACCGAACCAGGTAAGGTTAAGAAGGGTGGAAAACATAAATACCTGTGGCATATTATTAAGACACTTCTCTTTTACCGGGAAAAAAGAATTAAAGTAACCGGTGATCATAACAAGTATGAAGGTGATTGCTTTATAAACACAATTGCCGTTGGCCGGAGGTTTGCAGGCGGATTCCTGCTGACACCAAAAGCACTGGCAGATGACGGACTGCTTGATGTATGTATGATAAAAAGACTTAATCTTTTTCAAAGATTAAGACTTCTTTTAAAAGTACCTGAAGGTTTGCATATTACAAGCAACAAGGTTATCTATTATCAAACATCCGGGTTAAACCTCGAATTCTCTGAAACGGTCCCTTTTCATGTTGACGGGGAACTCTTCTTTGCAAAAGAATTCAATACAGGAATAATCCCCGGGGCACTGACTATTATTTACAATCCCGATGGCAACCATTTCTTCAGAAGAGATCAATAAACAATCAGATTACATAGCTTTTTTTGACCTTGACCGGACAATCACACCCAAAATAAGCGGCAGGGTCCTTGCCAGAAAAGCTTTTAAAAACGGGCTGATGACTTCCGATGAAATTTTTAAAGCCGCTTTGCTCTCGTTGTCTTATAAACTAAGAATTAAAGATCCGGTGAAAATAATGTCCCGGATGACGCTATGGGTCAAAGGTCTTCCGGAAGAGATCCTGAATGACCTCTGTGTGGAATCAGCCCGCTCTGAAATTTTACCATCAGTCTGGCCGGAGGCCGTTTCCGAATTAACGATGCATAAAAGAAATAATGCATCCACCGTCATATTATCCTCCTCAATTGTGCCATTATGTCGTGAAATAGCTGAAAATCTGGGCATGGATGATATCATTTGTACAGAGCTTGAAAGTGACGGAGGCTATTACACGGGCCGGACCGACGGACAATTATGTTATGGGAAAGAGAAAGCTGCAAGGCTGCTGGAATACTGTAAAAAAAACAATTCAGATCCTGAAAACACATGGTACTACGGAGATTCCTTCTCCGACCTTCCCGTACTGAGTATTGTGGGGCACCCTGTTTGTGTAAATCCTGAGAGGAATCTGCAAAAAATAGCCACTGAAAAAGGGTGGAAGATTCTTTACTGGCAATATAAATAATGACATCAGATTGACTATATTTATGCCTGCTTTTTCTTTACTGACCAACCTTAAAACTGATTATATGAAGCGTTTTACACTATTTGCCGCCATTATTATGATACTCTTTTCCTGCAACAGTTCCAGGGTTAGCAGACCTGATTACCCGGATACTGAAAAGATACCCGTTGCTGACAATTACTTCGGGACAACAGTGGAGGATCCTTATCGCTGGCTCGAGGATGACATGTCTGAAAAAACCGCTGCCTGGGTAAAAGAGCAGAACATTGTCACCTTTGGCTATCTTGAAAAGATCCCCTTCAGGGATCAGATTAAAGAGCGGCTTGCTGAAATGTGGAACTACGAAAAGTATGGCATGCCGTTCAGAAGGGGTGAGTATACCTACTTTACGAAAAATGACGGTCTGCAGAATCAATTTGTATATTATCGTCAAAAAGAGGGTGGCGAAGTGGAGCTCTTCCTCGATCCCAATAAGTTTTCGGCTGACGGGACAACATCTCTGGGGGAGATCGGCTTCTCGAAGGATGGGTCCCTGGCTGCCTATTCAATCTCGGAAGGCGGATCAGACTGGAGAAAAATAATTACGATAAATGCAATAAACGGAGAAGTTACGGGTGACACACTCAACGATGTCAAGTTCAGCGATATTTCATGGCAGGGTAATGAAGGCTTTTACTATTCAAGCTATGACAAGCCTGAAGGGAGTGAGCTTTCAGCAATGACCGATCATCATAAGCTCTATTTCCATAAAATGGGGACCAGACAGTCGGACGATAAAATTGTATTCGGATCCGATATAAAGAGAAGGTATGTAGGAGGCTACGTTACTGAGGACGGGAGATATCTTGTAGTAACAGCCGCCATCTCGACAACGGGCAATGAGTTGTATATCAAGGATCTGGCCAGGCCACAAAGTGATTTCAGGGTTGTAGTGGGAAATTTCGACAATGATCATTACATTATTGATAACCAGGGGACAAAACTCTTCATATACACTAACCTGAATGCTCCGAATGGAAGGATTGTATCTGTCGATGCAGGCAATCCCGCGCCTGAGAACTGGGTGGATTTCATTCCTGAAACGGAAAATGTTCTTCAGCCATCAACCGGCTCCGGTTACTTCTTTGCCAACTTCCTTAAAGACGCTGTTTCATATGTTATTCAATATGACAGCAACGGTAATATGCTGCGTGAAATTATTTTACCGGGTGTGGGAAATGCATCAGGATTCAGTGGCAGAAAAGAGGACAGGGAAGTATATTATTCATTTTCAAACTATACGACTCCCTCAACGATTTACCGCCTCGATCCTGCCACGGGAGATGCACAGGTCTACAAGAAACCGGAGGTATTATTCAACGGTGATAACTATACTTCCAAACAGGTATTTTACAGTTCAAAAGACGGTACCAGGGTACCAATGATAATAACCCATAAAAAGGACGTAATCCTTAACGGTAAGAACCCGACCATACTGTACGGGTATGGGGGGTTCAACATAAGCCAGACACCCGGTTTTGGAATTTCAAATGCCTTATGGCTTGAGCTTGGTGGCATTTATGCCGTGCCTAATATTAGAGGTGGTGGTGAATATGGTGAGAGGTGGCATTCTGCAGGCACCAGAATGAACAAGCAGAATGTATTTGATGATTTTATTGCAGCAGCCGAATACCTTATTGAGAACAACTACACCTCTCCCGGATATCTTGCAGTGAGAGGTGGATCAAACGGAGGTCTGCTTGTTGGTGCGGTGATGACTCAGCGTCCGGAGCTCTTTAAAGTTGCTTTACCTGCAGTAGGTGTTCTTGATATGCTCAGGTATCACAAGTTTACAGCCGGGGCAGGCTGGGCCTATGATTACGGCACTTCGGAAGAGAGTCAGGATATGTTCAGCTATCTTCTTAACTACTCACCTGTACATAATGTAAGGGAAGGAACAAGCTATCCGGCCACATTGATCACAACCAGCGACCACGATGACAGGGTTGTGCCGGCTCACTCATTTAAGTTTGCAGCGCATCTCCAGGAGAAGCAGGCCGGCACCAATCCCGTTCTGATAAGGATTGAGACTCAGGCAGGGCATGGTGCGGGCACTCCTGTAAGTAAGACCATAGAACAGTATGCTGATATCTTCAGCTTCACACTATGGAATATGGGCATCAGGAAACTGCGGCAACCAATGCCTTAAAGGGTGAGTATCTTCACCAGCCTGTCGCAGAGATCTTTCAGTCCCTCGGGTGTATCGCCTCCGGGCTGTTCGATAGTTGCCCAGTCGTTATAGCCGATCTCGTCGAGGGCCTTCATAACCTCCGCCCAGTTGACATCCCCTTCAAGAAGGTTTGCTTTAAAACCGGCCGATCTGCCCTGTGAATCAGCGAGTTTACGGCTGTACTCCTTTATATGCACTTTGGCAATCCTTTTCCCGAGTATCCTTATCCAGTGTTCAGGAAAACCAAAAGCAAGTATATTGCCGCAATCGAAATAGAAGGCTGCCATGGGAGTGCCGAACTGATCTATATATTGTGCGGCTTCCATGGGGCTCAGAAGGAAATTGTTCCAGACATTCTCGATGGCTATTTTAACCTGCAGCTTCTCAGCCAGGGGCAATGCTTTTTTGATCTCCTCCACGGAGCGTTTCCAGCATTCATCGTATCTTACCGATTCGGTAACTCTTCCCGGGACAAGAAGTACTGTGTCAGCTCCGAAAGCTTTTGCATCCTCAAGTGAGACCTTAAGCGCTTCAACACCCTCAGCTCTTACAGCGGGATCGGGATCGGAAAGCAGATACTTCCAGTGAAGGGCGCCGCACACACTCGGCACCGGGAGCCCTGTTGCTTCCATTGCCTTCAGCACCTCACTCCTGTCGAGATGGCTGTTGACTTCGATGCCGTCAAATCCGGCCACCTTTGCCGATTGGAACTTTTCCATGACCGTTTTTCCGACCCTGTTACTGCCCCACATTATACCTTTCTTAATGGCTCGCGGTGCAGGCAGCAGAATATCTGAAAAAGCAGGGAAAGAGGCTGCTGACATCATGGCGGATGCCATAATCGTCCTTTTGGTGAATTGTCGTCTGTTCATATATTGTCAGGTTAGTTTTGGTTCGGCCCCTATTACGGGTGGTGTTTCGGGGATACCCGGTACAGGGCCCCATTCGTAGATTTTCGGCCCAAGGTAGAGGTCGGAGTTAAGAACCTCATCCCAGGTTACATCTTTTCCTGTGTAGGCAGACATCCGACCCATTATTGTAATAAGAGTCGAATTGACCTGGGCCTCTGCATCGTTAATGATATTACCGGTACGTATTGCAGTAACAAGGTTAACATGTTCCTGCACAAAAGGATCTTTCACTGCCCATGTCTGGTCAGGGTCATCCTCTGCCGGCTTTGGGTACTTCCATATCTCTTCGCCCTTCAGGTTATAGAGAGTCCCCCTTGCATCAGCAAATCCCTCAGTACCAACAATAAACTGTTTTGTCAGGTTACTGCATCCTGTTATCTGACGGGCGGCACAGTGGGTATGCATACCATTGTCGTAGATATACTCAATGCTGAAGAAATCATACTGGTCGCCTGTTACTCTTCTCTGCCGGCCACCCCAACCGATGGCTTTTACCGGGTTTTTTCCCAGATACCAGTTCATTACATCAATCTCATGTATGAACTGTTCCACGATATGGTCGCCTGAAAGCCAGCAGAAATTGGCCCAGTTCCGGAGCATATACTCCATATCCGACCAGCCCGGCTGTCTTCTGATTACCCAGAGCGAGCCTCCGTTCCTTATAATATGGGCGCTTACTATTTCACCTATCTCACCGTTGGCAACTCTTCTACGGGTCTCCATGAAATCTTTCTGTGATCGGCGTATAGTCCCGCTTACTATGCACAGGCCTTTCTCCTTGGCCCTTTCGGCGGCTATCATAACACGACGCGCACCCACAGGATCGACAGCACAGGGCTTTTCCATGAATACATGTTTTCCTGCGTTTATCGCTGCCTCAATATGAGCAGGCCGGAAATGCGGTGGTGTGACAAGCAAAACTACATCTACCCCGGAATCGATCACCTTTTCATAACAGTCGAAACCCACGAAGCAATTCTCCTCAGTGATCTCAACACCTTTCTTAACCTTCAGTTGTTCTCTGCACTGGTCGAGCTTATCACGGAAAACATCGCCCAGAGCAGTTATCTGAAGATTTGGTCCGGCATCAAGATAGTTTATTGCAGCTCCTGTTCCCCTTCCTCCGCAGCCTATCAGACCTGCTTTCAATAATCTGCCGTCCGGAGCCTCATTAAGCATAACGGGAAGTTTTTCTTTCTCCCTGCCCTTACACGAAGTTATTATGCCGGCCGTCGCCACCGCTCCTGCAGTGGCCAGCGCAGTCCGGGAGATAAATTTCCTCCTGGTCAGTTCCTTTTCGGGCAATAAGCCTTTCTTCTTCTCATTTGTCATTTTATTAACATTAGATTGGGTTATTAATTCAACCTAAAGTTAATAAATTGAAAACATTTACCGGTAACAGACTGCTTAAAGTGTTTCCCGATGAGTAAAATAATTTGTCTGATTACTTTTTCAGAAGATAAATCTTATTGAGATAGCACCGCCGTCGGGCCAGAATCCTGAATATCCGACGAGGTTAAAGGCTGGTTTCCAGTCAAGCCCTATGTTGATCGGGATTACGCTGAAACTGTATTCAATTCCCAGAATGCCATCCACACCGATAACAATATAATTGGTCCCCTCATCACCCCAGGGAGTATATTTGCCATTCCAGAATCCCAAATGTCCGCCGCCTCCGAAATACCACCTCAGACGATCCACATCAAACGCCTGATTGTGAATCTCGTACAACAGAGTGACATCAAATCCTCTCCATCTTGAATCGAGAATTCCTTCAAAAGCTGACTTCTGTGTAAGAAAATGTTTGACTGTCAGCCCGCTTGCAAAACCGCCCCTGAGACCTACGCCGGTGTTATAATCCTGGGCTTTGGATAAGGAGAACATGCAAAGGATAAATACAAATGATAAAACTATTCTTTTCATGATGATTGTGATTTTTGTGATTACTCCGCAAGTTAATAAAAAACCCGGAAATCAACTATCCCGGGGAAGCCATGACCGCCAATAAAAAATATTAAATATGGCTTTGGGGTCTCGGCTGTCCCAACTTTTTTCTATATTGTCAGTATGAATGATCCTGTCAGAAAACAATCGGTACTGATACTTGGGCTGGGAAATGAAATCCTGTCAGATGATGGCATTGGTCCAGGATTGGTCCGTGCCCTTTCCGGAATTATCAGCGATGAGCGTATCCTGTTTGATAGTGCGGGTTGCGGCGGACTGGAAATAATGGAACTCATAAGAGGATTCAAAATGGTTATTATCATTGATGCAATCCATACTTCCGGTGGCAGCCCGGGTGATGTTTATCATTTTCTTCCTGATGATTTCCGGGAAACATCAAATCTTTCAAATCTTCATGATGTGAGTTTTCTGACAACACTTCGGCTTGGCGATATTCTTGGGCTCGACCTGCCTCCTGAAATTCATATAATTGCCGTTGAGATAGTTGAAGACAGGGAATTCAGTGAGGAGTTCACTCCTGCAATAAAGGAGAGATTCCAGGATATATTTGATGATGTTGTCGCTATTATTAACAGGATCATGGAATAAATCAGTTGATTTTTTTAATTATTTGCTCCGGGATCTCATCATTAATTTGTAATTTTATAAGAAATGTGATTTTTCAGTATTATTAAAGAAAGAATTTAATATAAGTAACTAATTTCATAACTATCTAACCCGGGGAGGAAAACAAATGAACGATAAGCCAAAAATTCTTATTGTTGAAGATGACACAGATCTGGTTGCAGCCATGCAAAAGATACTGGAAAGCAGGAATTATAAAGTAATTGCTGCGTATGATCCTGAGGAAGGCAGTGAAAGGTTAAAACAGGAAAATCCGGACCTTATCATTCTTGATGTAATGTTTGGCAGTTCAGGTGAGTCAAAGGGATTTGACTTTGCTCAGAAATTGAAATCCGAACATGAGTCAGCTCATATTCCGGTCTTAATGTTAACCGCAATTAACACTCAGAAACCCTTCTTCAATTTTTCTCCTGATACTGATGGTGAATATCTTCCGGTAGATTCTTTCCTGGATAAGCCTGTTCAGTCTGAAGAGTTATGCAATAAGGTTGAAGCTTTATTGAAACAGAAGGTGAGCAAGTGGCGGAACTGGCCTGAAAAAGAAGAGTAGTACGGGGCTTCAGAAAATATTTTCTTCATCATTATGTGATTCTTCACATATCTTATCAGCTTTTTGCAATCTGCGATAATCCTAACCGCTAAAGTCCTGATTTATCGGGACGAAGGATGGCTATGCAACCTTCCCGGTAATAGGTAATCTTTTTATGATGCCTCATTTCTAACATGACATTGATCACCTTTTTCATTTTTTCTTTTATTCACAATGATTTTTATCATTTTATTTTATATTTTTATTCTCATTAGCCTGATAAGCAAAATCGTCATTTTCGTTAACCGACATATCTATGAAATTTAATCCCCGAATTATAGCATTTCTCTGCAACTGGTGCAGCTACACCGGGGCAGACCTTGCAGGCACATCCCGTATGCAATACAAATCCAATGTCCGGGTTGTAAGAGTTATGTGTTCCGGCCGTGTCGAGCCGACATTCATTCTGAAAGCCTTTAAGAATGGAGCCGATGGTGTGCTGGTTTGTGGTTGTCATCCCGGCGACTGTCATTATCAGGAAGGTAATTATCGCTGTCTCAGGAGGTTTCTTTTACTGCAAAAATATATTACACAAATGGGCATTGAATCAGAAAGGCTGAAGCTTGAATGGATCAGCGCCAGTGAGGGTAAGCAATTTGCCGAGCTTGTCAACAGTTTTACAGAGACTATTTCAGAGCTTGGACCATGTATGGTAAAAGAGCAAGTTAACACATTAACCTAGTTACCAATCTGCCCTATGTATACGGAAGAATCAAAACCCAAACTCAAACTGGCTGTGTACTGGGCAGCTGCCTGTGGCGGTTGTTGTGTATCAGTGCTGGATGTACATGAGAAGTTATTTGATGTAATCTCTGCCGCAGACCTGGTTTTCTGGCCTATAGCTCTTGATACGAAGTACAAAGATGTTGAGGAGATGCCTGATAATTATATTGATCTTACTCTCTTTAACGGAGCTGTAAGAAATAGTGAGAACGAGCATATGGCAAAGCTTTTAAGAAAAAAAAGCAGGATCCTGGTAGCTTATGGAAGCTGCGCCCATATGGGCGGCATACCCGGACTGGCAAACTTCTCGACAAAGGAAGAAGTGCTTTACAGGATATTTGAAGAGACCGAATCGGTGGTTAATCCGGAAAAGGTCAGACCGCTTCCGGAATGTGATGTACCGGAAGGAAAACTTGAATTGCCTTTTTTTTATAATGATGTGCGTTCTCTTTCTCAGGTGGTGGAAACCGATTACTTCATACCCGGATGTCCTCCGCAAACAGAAAGGTTGCTGGAGGTATTTATTGCCATTGTAAGCGGCGCAAAGCTGCCCCCTCCCGGAAGTGTTATTGGAGCCGGAACGAGAAGCCAGTGCGATGAGTGCGTCAGGATCAAGACAGAGAATAAACGAATCAGGAAGTTTTACCGGCCCTGGGAAATAATTGACGATGGTATAACCTGCTTTATGGAACAGGGGGTTCTTTGTATGGGTCCGGCTACCCGGTCAGGCTGCGGGTATCGTTGTATAAAGGGTAATGCCCCCTGCCGGGGATGCTATGGCCCCCCCGAGGATCTGAATGACCCCGGAGCCAAAATGATGTCTGCAGTTGCAAGTATTATTGATGAAGAAGATCCTGAAGAAATAATGAAAATAATTGAAGATGTGGTTGATCCTGCAGGTCTCTTTTACCGTTTTTCACTTCCCGTCTCGCTAATCAGGAGGAAAATATCATGAAAAGGATCACAATTGACCCCATAACACGGCTTGAGGGCCATGGTAAAATAGAAATTTTCCTGAATGATGAAGGGGAGGTGAACAATGCTTATTTTCAGGTACCTGAACTAAGAGGATTTGAGAAGTTCTGTGAAGGAAGGCCCGTGGAGGAGCTGCCTGCTATTGTTGCAAAAATATGTGGAGTATGCCCCGGCTGTCACCACATGGCATCCGGTAAAGCAGTGGATGCCGTTTTTGGTGTCGAACCACCTCCCACAGCCAAAAAACTCAGGGAATTATTCTACATGGCTCATTTTATACACAGTCATACTGCCCATTTCTATGCTCTCGCCGCACCTGATTTTGTTGTCGGTCCTCTGGCACCTGCTCATCAGAGAAATATAGTGGGGCTTATAGGAAAGGTTGGCAAAGAGATAGGGACTGAGGTTATCAAACAGCGCAGGATGGCACAGGAGATACAGGCTCTTCTGGGTGGACATCAGACTTTTGTAGTGATGAATATCCCCGGTGGTGTAAGGAAAGGGCTGACTGAACAGGAGCGCGATGATTTCGTGGAAAAAGGAAAGGATTTCGTGAAATTTGCGCAATTCACAATAAGTATTTTCGAGGATTTCGTTCTTAAGAATGATGAATATGTTGATCTCATTCTGAATGGGCCCTACACTCTTAAGCTCCATTCCATGGGGCTGGTAGATGAAGATAACAGGGTAAATTTCTACGATGGGAAAGTACGGGTAGTCGACACTACAGGAAATGAACTATATAAATATTCACCTCCGGATTATCTCGAATATATTGCCGAGCATGTAGAGCCCTGGAGCTACCTGAAATTCCCCTATCTTAAAAAGATTGGCTGGAAAGGCTTTATTGAAGGACAACATTCCGGGTTATATCACGCGACACCCTTATCAAGGCTAAATGCAGCTGAGGGAATGGCAACCCCTCTGGCGCAGAAAGAGTATGAAAAACTATTCGATACTCTTGGAGGCAGACCGGTCCATGCTACGCTGGCCATGCACTGGGCGAGGGTGGTGGAATTATTATACTCTGCAGAAAGATTTCTTGAGCTGGCATCAGATCCGGAGATAACCGGAAGGGATCTAAGAGCTCAGCTGGGCCCGATACCGGGAGAGGGTGTGGGTATTGTTGAAGCACAGAGAGGAACTTTAACGCATCACTACCAGACCGATGAGAAAGGAATGGTTAAAAAGGTCAATCTTATCGTCGGTACAACCAACAACAATGCTGCAATCTGTATGTCGGTCAAACAGGCAGCTAAGGGCCTAATTAAAAAAGGAACCCCGGTTAACGATGGCATTCTAAACATGATAGAAATGGCATTCAGGGCTTATGACCCCTGTTTCTCATGTGCAACTCATTCTCTTCCCGGACAGATGCCAATGATCGTTGAGATCCGTGAAGCCAATGGTAATCTGCTTCAACGCTTAACAAGAGAATAACGGGATAATAACAAGATATATTCATTTTACCAATTCAGAGCCACTATGCGAACCGGAATCTTTTTCTGCCAGGCTGAAAACAACAGGAATCTGAATATAGATTCTATAGCAAAATATTCAGCGAATCTTCCTGAGGTTGAGACTGTACAGATATTAAAAAGTCCTCCTCCTCCTGAGGCAAATTTCATTGCCGGACAGATCACATCAAATAGTCTTGACAGAATAGTTATCGCCGGTGATACACCCGGGCATTTTAAGCCTGTTTTTACAAAAGCGATGGCGTTAGCCGGTGGTAATACGGATGAAGTATTGCTGGCCTCCTTCCAGGAACATGGAGCAAGGGGGGAAAATGCCCTTGACAGAGCCAAGGCTGTAGTTGCATGTGCCACAATGGGCGTGCCTTTCCCACTGGTTGCATTCACAGGCGGTAATCCCGTTAATCACTCAACACTTATTATAGGTGGCGGAATAGCCGGCATTCAGTGCGCCCTGGAAATTGCCAATGCCGGGAAACAGGTTTTTCTCGTGGAACAGACCGGCACCATCGGCGGACACATGGCAATGTTTGACAAGACATTCCCGACCCTTGATTGTGCGGCATGCATACTTACTCCTAAAATGGTGTCAGTAGGACAGCATGAAATGATAAGGCTTCTTACAAGATCAAAGTTAGTCAGCGTTACAGGAAAACCCGGCTCCTACCGGGTTAAGATCCGTCAAAATCCACGTTACGTTGATATTAAATCGTGTGTTGCATGCAATCAGTGTGTTGAAGTGTGCCCGGTAAAAGTTGAAAGTGAATTCGATGCAGGGATCTCCCTTCGGAAAGCTATCTATATCCCATTCCCCCAGGCTGTTCCGAATGCATACCTGGTTGACGATAAAAGTTGTACCTACATCCTCTCAGCCGGTAAAAAATGCGGGGTCTGTGTTAAAAGATGCCCCAAAGAGTGTATTGATCTTCACGAAACAGCACATGATATCGACCTGGAAGTAGGTAACATTGTCCTTGCGACCGGTTATGAGTTGCTGGATGTGAGCAAGATAGAACAATATGGATATGGTGTCTATCCTGATGTGCTGACTTCTATTGAGTTCGAGCGCCTTACAAATGCATCCGGAACTACCGGAGGTAAAATCGTGACAAAATCCAAACGCATTAATAAAAAGACCAATAAAGAAGAATGGTTCTTTTCACCAGAAGGAGTACCGCCCCGCAGTGTTGCCCTTATCCATTGTGTAGGCTCAAGAAATAAAAATTACAATGCTTACTGTTCCCGGGTCTGCTGTATGTATTCGCTGAAATTTGCCCACCTTATAAAAGAAAAAATTCCTAATGTCACGGTGTATGAGTTCTACATTGATATGAGAGCTTTCGGGAAGGGATATGAGGAGTTTGCTGAAAGGATAAAGCAGGAAGGTACTTTTATAGTAAGGGGACATTCAGCTTCTGTTACAATGAATAATGGTCAATTGCTCGTAAAGGGCGAGGATATTTTTAACGACAGGCTTGTAGAATTTGAAGTGGATATGGTAATACTGGCTGTAGGTCTGATACCCTCTCCCGGCACTGAGGAACTAAGCAGGATCCTCGGGGTACAGAGAGACAATGACGGTTGGTTTTCCGAGCTGGATTATAACGGAAGTCCTACCGATACCGAGAAGGGAGGGATATATGTCGCAGGGATGTGCCAGGCTCCCAAAGATATTCCCGACACTGTTGCCCAGGCGTCAGCAGTAGCCGCAGGTGTATTAAGCAGCCTTACAAGTGGAAAGGGTATCGGTCATCTGAGCAGTATACCCCTGAGCGAGATCGAGGCGAGGGCAAGAAAAATTCACGCAATCTAATCCTTGAATATGGCAATAAGAGTAAACCCCGGATTCATTGATGTTCTGGATCGCTATGGAGCAGAGGATGTTCAGCTGTGTTACCAGTGCGGTGACTGCTCCACTGTATGCCCCCATGCAGATGATGTATACAAATTTCCGCGCAAGTCGATGCGTCTTTTGCAGATGGGCCTTGAACAGAAAATTGAAACAACACTTGAACCCTGGCTCTGCTATTACTGCGGCCAGTGTTCAGAGCAGTGCCCCCGGGAAGCAGACCCGGGAGAAACAATGATGAGCCTTCGCCGCTGGCTGATATCACGGTACGACTTCACCGGTATTGCAAGCCGGTTCTTCAGATCGAGAACAACAGAAGTGACTGCTATCATCGCGGTTGCCATCCTGACCGGAGCATTCCTGATTTATTACGGTTTCTCCCGGGGAAACTTCAGCATATATGATGGCGAAGGCGCTTTCCTTTCCAGCAGCTTCATTCATAAGTTCGACCTCACCATTGGCTCGGTACTGTTAATATTTCTCGTAATCAATGCACTGAACATGTGGTACCTGACTATGGTTAAAGGATCCCCGTTCCCGATTCCGTGGTGGATATATTTAAAACAAATATATCAGGTACCATGGCATTTCTTTACACAGAAACGCTACTATGAATGTGAAAAGAAGCAGGAACATCCTTTTTATATGCCATGGTTTATACACCTGGGGCTTATGCTGGGATATGTTACAATGCTCATCCTTGTAATGGTGTTCGTTGAAAAATTACAGGCAGGACCGGAAATAGTCTGGTCTGTACATATTTTCGGCTATCTTGCGACAATCGGCCTGACAGCAGGTACTATCTATTTCATACGCAGCCGGCTGAGAAAAAATTATATTCAGTATAAGAAGTCACATGGCACAGACTGGGTCTTCATAATACTATTGTTCCTGATAGTTATAACCGGAACAGGACAGCATATATTTCACCGTACCGGACTGAATGAATGGGCCAACGTAACTTATATAGCTCACCTGATGTGTGTTGTGCCATGGCTTCTTCGAATGCCCTTCAGCAAATGGGCGCATCTCATTTATCGCCCTCTGGCAATGTATTTTGCAGCCATCCGCAAGGAAGCGATACTCCGGAAGGATGTACAGTTAAGATCTAACCCGGTTTTAGTCAAATAACTCATGATATGAAAAATTGCAGAACAGGCGTATATATTTGCATGTGCGGTACAAACATTGCAAAAATGGTCGATGTTGAAGCCGTTGCCGGATTCGTATCAGATCTTCCGAATGTTGTGCTTGCCAAAACATATAAATACATGTGTTCAAATCCGGGCCAGGAAATGATAGTACAGGACATTGAAGAATACCATCTCAACAGGATTGTTGTGGCCGCCTGCAGCCCTAACATGCACGAGCGTACCTTCAGAAGTGCCCTGAGATTGGCAGGACTGAACCAGTATCTCCTTGAGATGGCTAATATTCGCGAACAATGCAGCTGGGTTCATAATGACGTGAAAGAAGCAACGGAAAAGGCAAAAGCACTTGTTTATGCTGCAATCTGCCGCGTTGAGCTCCATGAACCGCTGGAAAGCATATCGGTCAACATGTGTCCTGATGTACTGGTTATAGGCGGCGGAATTGCAGGAATGACTGCTGCGCTTGAGGTGGCGGATGCAGGAAATAAAGTTCATCTTGTCGAAAAAAATGATCACCTGGGCGGTAACCTTGCCAGAGTTGATCTGACGGCTCCTTATTTCTACTCTGCCCGCGATCTCCTTAAAGAAAGGATCACCCGTATAAACAATCATAAAAATATCAAGGTTCATCTTGAGTCTAATTTAACCAGGCTAACCGGCTTCATCGGGAATTTTAAAGCAACTATTCAACCATCAAACGGAGATCCTGACGCTTCGAAAAAACTTTCTGAAGTAGAGATAGGGAATGTGGTTGTATGTACCGGATATAAGGAATTTGATGCCTCGCGTATAGTCCATTATGGATACGGGAAACTTCCCAACGTGATAACTTCATTTGAACTTGAACAGATGATACGGAGGGGCCGGATAGAAACAAAAGAGGGCAAAGTACCGCGCTATGTGGCCATAATTCATTGTGTAGGTAGCAGAAGCCAGGAGTTCCATACTTATTGTTCGAGGGTTTGCTGCATGACTGCCCTGAAATATGCTCATGAGATAAAAATGGCAAATCCTGGTTGCTACATTTCAGACATATACATCGACATGCATGCATTCGGAAAGGGGCATGAGGATTTTTACCGAAAATCATCAGCAGCAAAGACGCTCTTTCTGATGTATGAGAAAGATGACAGGCCTGTAATACACAAGGCCGGGCCCAAAGATGATTGTGAAATGCTTATCGAGGTAAATGAGAAACTGTCGGGAGAGCTTATTGAGATACCCGCCGACATGGTTGTGCTGATGATTGGTATGGAGGCGAGAGAAGATTCCCATGAAATAGCGCGGATTGTCAATATCAGTCAGGATAAGGACGGTTGGTTTATTGAAAGTCACCCCAAGCTTGAACCTGTTGCAACCACAACTGACGGCATCTTCATTGCCGGAACATGTGTCGCTCCGAAAGATATTCCCGATACAGTTGCCCAGGCAAGAGCTGCAGCTGCAAGGATCCTGGCAAGAATAGCAAAAGAAAAAATTGAGGTTGATGCACTCTATTCCGAGGTGAATGAGGATCTGTGCTCAGGGTGCAGGTTCTGTAACACGCTTTGCCCTTTCAGTGCCATTGAATTCAACGAGGAAAAAAGAAAGAGCCATATTATAAGCGCCCTGTGCAAAGGTTGCGGTGTATGTGTTGCAGCATGCCCTTCATCAGCAATAAAGGGCCGCCATTTCACCGATCAACAGGTCCTTGCACAGGTTGATGCACTTTTTGGAATCTGATAATATTCTTATTTCGTTCCACACGAAAAAGAATTTTTCATTTATTCCATATCATCATGGAAGAAAAACTGGTTCCCGCACATATTCTCTTTGCCAAATGGTTCATCCGGATCAGATGGATAGCATTGATAATACTCATCATATCCACTTACTCGGTAAAAAATCTGCTGGATATATCAATACAGGAAAAGCCAATTTATTACCTCGCTGCAGTACTCCTTGCACTCAATATTATTCATGCAATAATCCTCCGGAGGATAAAGAAAAGGAGCAGTACGCGAATAATTCAGAGGATTAAACGGGAAATACACTTTCAGATCATCTCCGACCTCATCATTCTGACTTTGATAATTCATTTCTCAGGAGGTGTGGAGAATCCGCTCATACTCTTCTATTTCTTCCATATGATAATTGCCAGTTCAATCTTTTCAACCCTCCAGAGCTATCTGTACGCTGCCTATGCCATTTTACTGGCAGCCGCCCTTGCTTTGCTGGAGTGCCATGGCGTAATACCTCACTATCACCTTGAAGGGTTTGTGTCACACGAACATTATAAGGATGTCCTGTTTGTTTACGGAGCCGGGTTTGTTTTTACCTGTACTTCCATTCTTATCGTTAGTCTTTCGCACATGATCATTTACAGATCAATAAAAACAGAAGAAACATACGTTAAAACCAATATTGAACTGGAGAACAAGGATAAGCTTAAAAATGAATATGTCCTTCGTGTCACCCATGATATCAAGGGCCACGTGGCCGCAATTCTGAGCTGTATTGATGTTATACGGACAAAAATAGCAGGCCCGCTTAATGAATCGCAGGAAGAGTTCGTTGAAAGGGCTTTCAGGAGAACCAGATTACTGGCCGGTTTTGTTGAAAACCTGCTGAACCTGACCAGAAAGAGACTCAAACATGATGAGGAATTCGAGGAATTTTCATTGCCTGAACTGATTAATAAGGTTATAGGTCCAATTCAGATACTGGCAACCGATAAATCGATTGATCTTAACGTCTTCATTGACAAGCCTGTTCAAAAGATAACAGCAAATCCCTATGCAATAGAGGAATTATTTTCTAACCTTTTACTGAATGCTGTTAAATATACTCCGGAAAAAGGGCATATTGAATTATCTGTCAGGAACAGGCTTAATCATATTATAACCGAAATTTCCGATTCAGGTATCGGAATTCCGAAAGAGGAGTTACCTAAAGTATTTGATGAGTTTTACAGAGCCAGCAATGTGCTTAAGGATTTCAGCAAAGGTTCAGGCCTTGGCCTTTCGATAGTAAAACAGATCGTTGATAATCACAAAGGGAAGATATGGGTTACCAGCGAACTCGGAGTATGGACAAAATTCACATTCATACTGCCAAAAAATTCTGCAATAATTCTATGAATTACTCAGAGTTCCGTAGATTAAACAGACTCTTATTCCCCACTAATATCATACGCAAAAAGCATATCGGCATGACGGATATAGAGGCGTCCTCCGCAAACGACCGGATGTGCCCAGTACATGCCCCGTCCTCCTTCAGGGACCCTGAATTCTCCTGAAACCTCAAATCTCTCCGGAGTTGCCCTGACAAGCCTGATACTGCCTCTTTCATCCAGCAAATAAAGCATCCCGTCAGCGTAGGTAATTGATCCTTTTCCTATGGGGTCATTCCATACCAGATCGCCGGTGGAAAAATCGAGGCAGAACCATCCCCTCGCACTGCTACCTGAGCCATACAGGAACCCCTCATGAAGGATCACTCCACCATGATGATTGTCCATCAATTCTGTTTCCCATACAGTTTCAGGAATGATCTCACCGTCAACAGATTTCAGCCTGATCATCCGGCTGCCTTTTCCGTAACCGCTGGAAATAAATACATGATCATTATAAATAACCGGATCTGTTATATTGAGTCCCTGCTGATTTACAAAATCAACTTTCCAGAGAAGCTTTCCCGTTTCAGAGTCGACACCATAATAACAATCTGAACTTGAGCCTAATATCTGCCTGTACCCCCCAAAATCCATTTTTATCGCCGAAGTATAACCTTCCACTCCGGGTATTTCATTGTTAACCCAGATCACCTCTCCATTATTTTTGTCAAGGCAAACCAGGAATCCTTTTCTGCCGGCCGGACGAACATAAAGTCGATCCCCGTCAGTCAGGACAGACTCCGCATATCCATATTCCAGGGTACCGGCATCAAACTCTTCCATTAAATCCTTATACCATATCTCCTTGCCTGAGATTGCGTCAAAAGCTGCCAGCCGGCCCATATCTCCGAGATGATACAACAATCCATCATCATATGTCGGGGTACTTCTTGGTCCTGTATATGAACTGGCATGAGACATTCTGGTTGACCACAAATTACCGTTCGGGCTTTTCCAGATCAGTTTCCCGTCTAAATCGAAACAGAAGACGTATGATTGATTTTCATTTACACCGGCGGTATAAATAAAGCCTCCCCCGAAAGAAACAGTACTGAATCCTTCTCCCAGTCCCGGGGTACTCCATAAAAGCGGGGGACCCTCCTCCGGCCACTCACTCAGTAAACCTGTCCCGGTTGATTTGTTAGTTCTGTCCGGGCCATGGAAAGATGACCATTCACATAAGGTTTGTTGTTCTGCCGAACATGTTGTTAACAGCAGGAGTGCACACAGGCAGATAAGCGATGAACATGAAAACATTCTCAGGTTCTTTAGAATAATATTTCTTCTGTTTTGCTTATTTATTTTTGGTATCAAACAGATTTCCATAGATATAGTTTTAATATTTTATATCTGATTTCCCCCGATGGCAATATAACATAATTTCTCATTATGGGCAATAGAGACAATGCTCCGCACAGTGCAGAGGGATTAAAGTATCTGTTTTCCGGATAGACGGTTCTCCCCCGCGATTTCTGTGGACACCCGACTAAAATATTGTGCAACAGGAAACTTCAGTCTATCCTGACATACTTTTCAGTCCAGTTAAGACGGGGATCAGGTTTCCCGGAATTGTCAACAGGGAAAATATGGAGCAGAGTATCATTCCTTATTTCCAGCCATATCTTGTTCTTGCGGCCTTCATAAGCCGGGTCGAAATGGTACAGAATGTCCTCTTCATAAATATTCCCGTTAAGAGTATAGGTGCCCATACCAAACCGGTAACTTGTTATTGTGTCAACCTTGTATCTTCCGACAAATGAGAAATGGGTCTCAGACCATGTTTTGATCTGATCCACCGCATATCTGCTGGAAAAATAATTTGTTATTTTTCCGTTTTCGTCCATCTGCATCTGAACCATCAGCCATGATCCGGTAAGCGGGTTGCTATCCTTCCTTCCACAACTGCTGATCATTAGCATGATAATCAGTCCAAAATAAATAACTTTTTTCATAGCTAAGGATTTTAGTTATAAATTGATTGCCTGCGAATGTTCCCTTATTCAAATTTACGATTTATAATCATTCAAGTCAATTATATTTTTCCATAGATTGTGGTTTGCACTTAATAAATTATCTTTATTAAAGATTCTTTTTAAGATACTGAGAAGAAAACATGGATCTGGCAATACTAAAAGATATTGTAATCATCTTTGCACTTTCGACAATTGTTAACCTGATCTTTACCAGATTTAAAATCCCTACGGTAGTAGGTTATCTTCTTACCGGAATAATTGCAGGGCCTCATCTTCTGTCTCTGGTTTCCGAAAGGCACCAGATTGAGATTATTGCCGAAATAGGAGTTGTGCTGTTGCTTTTCACTGTAGGGATGGAGTTTTCGCTTAAACACCTGGTCAGAATAAGGAGAATAGTTTTTCTTGGAGGACTTATGCAGGTAATGATTACTGCAGCTGTCTTTTCATTTGTCTCTCATTTCTTTGACATCAGCTGGAAAAGTGCCCTGTTCATTGGATTTCTGGCAGCTCTCAGCAGCTCAGCTCTGGTATTGAAACTCTTGCAGGAGCGTTCAGAGCTTACATCAAATTACGGACGGACAGTTCTGGGTATACTTATCTTTCAGGACCTGTTACTGGTACCACTCCTGTTATTCAGCAACATATTGGCGGATAACTCTCTGGACATCCCAAAAGAACTATTAATACTTACTTTAAAAGCCATTTTCATTATAGGGCTCGTGTATGCAGGCAACAAGTGGCTGCTGCCAAAATTATTGCATCTTATAGCCATGACGAAAAACCAGGAATTGTTCGTAATGAGCATCTTCCTGTTCTGTTTCGGCATTGCACTCCTTACTTCGAAGCTTGGGATGTCTTTAGCTCTGGGGGCTTTTCTTGCAGGACTTATGATCTCCGATTCAGAATACAGCCACAATGTTTTTGGAGACTTCCTGCCTATTAAAGATGTTTTTGCCAGTTTCTTCTTTGTTTCCATAGGTATGTTGCTTGAAATTTCCTTCGTGATAGAAAATTTTCAACTGGTGATTTTAAGCGTGGTTCTGGTTATTGTATTGAAAAGCATTATTGCAGGAGGGACGGGGTTTATTCTTGGACATACTCTTAAAGGCACACTGTTGATAGGTCTGGCTTTAAGCCAGGTAGGAGAATTCTCTTTCATCCTGGCCAAGATAGGATTCAATTCCAGAATCTTATCCGATTTTTATTATCACCTGTTTCTGGCAGTTGCCGTTATAACAATGGCTCTTACTCCTTTCATGTTTTACCTTACCGCTCCGCTATACAAGGCATTGCTGAAACTTCCTCTTCCTGATTTCCTTGTAAATGGCTTGTTCCCGCTGAAAGAGATCGAAATTCCTGAATTCAGGAATCATCTGGTGATTGTAGGAAAAGATCCGAGTGCCTTAAAGCTGTCGATGATGGCTGAGTACAATGACCTGCATCATGTATCAATAATCTTTGATCCTTCAGTGGCAAAAGAAGAGATAAACAAGGGTCATCTGGTTGTGTACGGCGATGCCGTGAACGAGCCGGTACTGAGGAAAGCATACGCCGATAAAGCAGACATCGTTGTGGTTTCAGTTGGCAGCATAGTGCCATGCATGGCAATAGTAGAGAAAGTGAGGCATCTGAATAAAAATGCCTACATACTGGTAAGGGCTCCGAGTATTGTCAATATTGAACAACTCTACAGGGCAGGTGCTGATCAGGTATTGGCAGAAAAATTTGAAATTGCCATTGATCTTCTAAACAGGGTACTCGTAAGAAGGCTGGTGCCACAGAGGGATGTCAACCGCATCTTAACACACATCAGAAGCATTAACCTGGGAGAATTCAGCGAAAAGGATCCTGTAAAGGAATCTTCTATCCTCGATCAATTTTCAAATATAAATATTGTGGCGGTAGAGGTTGAGTCTGATTCTCCGGCAGAAGGGAAATCTTTGCTTGAACTCGACCTGAGGAAAAAAACGGGTGTGACCCTGCTTGCCATAAAAAGAGGAAGTATTATCATCGAACATCCTGTTCCCGAAACAGTTTTTGTCGGCGACGACATAGCATATCTCCTGGGCAATCCCGAACAGATCAACCATGCTTCGGAAATGCTTATGAAAGGTATCCAGTGATCATCCTCTTCCGTATGTTTTAACGAGGGTCCTTAGCTTTCTTTCCGGAAGCTGGTCAGGATCATCATCCCGTAGGCGCCACAACCAGTTATTCTCCCGGGTTGAAGGCTTGTTCATCCGTGCATCCCTCCCCAAACCCATTATATCCTGAAAAGGTATTACGACAAGCTGTGCCACAGAAGAAAAGGCAAGCCGTATCATCTCTGTATGACAATTTCTGTAACTTATCTTCTTCCCGATATATTTCCTTAAGTTCTTATGATGGACAGATTCTGCCTCATATTTAAACCACCCCTTTATCGTATTATTATCATGTGTGCCAGTATAAACGATGTTGTTATATGAGTGATTATGAGGAGCATGTGTCGATAAAGGAAACTCTTCACCAAAAGCAAACTGAAGTACTTTCATGCCCGGAAGCTTATATCTGTCACGTAACCTGTAAACGGGAGGATCTATCTGACCAAGATCCTCAGCAACAAAAGGCATATCAGGAAATTCGTTCCTGA
>CAZWFL010000045.1:0-27722 GCA_964633195.1 uncultured Rikenellaceae bacterium
CCCCACAAAGGGGGTAATTTGAAATTATACCCTTTGAAAGCCTTAGGTAGACGCCTGGGAGAGCTTTTATTGTAAAAACAGCTCTCTGAGTTTTTCTGCTTCATTCATTAGCTTCTCCGAATTAGTGTTTTTCATGTATTAAATCCAAATAACCGAGTACTTTTTTTAATTTATTTCAATCATATCTATCGGGGAAGCACTCTCAGGGACCTTCAGCCCCTGCCGCTTGGCAAACCTCAAAAGGTTTTAGTGTTTTAGAGTCGGCTAAGCCGCCTCATTACGTTCATATTCTGCTCTGTATTCCAGTGGTGACATATATTTCAACCTGAGTATCATCCATTCTCTATTATAGTTTCCAATGAAGATTTCAATGATGCGCTGAGCCTGCTCCAGTGAATAGATCCGTTGGATGTTGAATACTTCCTTCTTGATAGTCCTGTTGAAGCGTTCAATGCAGCCGTTGCACTCCGGACTTCTCACAAATGCCTTTGACATGTCAAGTTCCAGATAAGCCATCTCTTTCATGAAGTCATCCGAATCATATTGTGTTCAGTGTTCACTTCTAAGCTTCAACGAGGTGCCTTTGCAAACACCTTTGTCAAGGCTTTTGAATACCATTTTTTCCGGCTGCTTTGACCGGTTCCATGACCGTCCATCTAGTTCCATGCTTGCATATGTGCCAGGCGATAATCTCATCGTTGAAGTGGTCGATAACGGCGAAACACAAGCCCAGGCTCTCTACAAAGAATTTTTTGCCGTCTGTACCCCACAGCATGTTGGGATGCTCCTATATTATTCTGCCTTTATGCTCCTTTTTTTTCATTTCACAAGCGTGTCTGTACGGGCTTAGAAAATCATTTTCACGCATTAGCCTGTTAACACGGCGGTTGGATACGTAGATATGTTTCTTTTTGCCAATTTCTTCCAGATTTTGATGTAACCCTCACAGTGGAACAAGCTCTCGGCAATTACCTTTCTGATGGCTATAAGCAGATAGTGATCACTGACCGAAGGTTTCATGCCACGTTTCTCACTCTGCAGTTGCTCATGCTTCTCATACCAGTTGGGGCTTGAACACCCTGCTACAAGGAACACCTTCACCATGGGGTAGCCACAGCCGATCTTATGATAGGTTTGTCCACTCAGGTATTCCACTAGCTCTTTCTTTGTTTGGCAGTGAACTCGTTCTTTTTTTACCAGGTCTAGTTCCATTTCCAGCTGTCCTATGCGCCACTCAGCTCTCGCCAGTTTGGCATTGTCCGACTTCTTATAAAGCCGATTAGGAAAAACGTTGTGGGACGGTCTGGACCTGTACATTAAAAACTCTCCCCTCTTCTTTGCCGATAAGGTGGAAACCCCGGTGCTCATCATGCACAACGACAAGGACGATGCGGTTCCCTGGTACCAGGGCATAGAATTTTCCACGGCATTAAGCAGATTGGAAAAACTATCCTAGCTGCTCCAATACAACGACTAAGTCAATAATCTGTCAAGAAGAGCCAACGCCAAAGACCTGAGCATACAATTGGAACAGTTTTTCAACCACTACCTGAAAGGCGCCCCCCATGCCTGTCTGGATAACAACCGGTGTACCCACCACCCTGAAAGGCATTGACTAAGGGTATGACTTGACGGAAGAGTGAAATTTCGGCCATAGCCTACCCCTAAGGATTTGACACATTATGTATGAAGGTTGGCTGGAATTTTTTCTTGTATTCAGAAGGACACATGCCATATTCTTCCTTAAAACACTGCCTGAAATGGATCATGCTGTTTATGCCTACATTCCAGGCTGTCTCAGAAACATTGAAATTTCCGGAAGCGAGCATATCTGCGGCTTTTCTCATCTTGATCTTTCGAATGAACTCTATGGCCGAGATCCCTAAGAGGCCCTTTAATTTTCGATAAAGAGAAGAAGAGCTCATGTTCATTTTCTCTGCCAAAGTACCAATATCCAGGTCATCAGAGGAGAGATTCTCTTCAATATAACAAGATATTTTTTGAAGAAATTCGTTATCAATAGATGAGAATCCACTTTGGATCAGCTCTGTGGAATGATTTTCCGGGACTGAATTGAAAAACTGTTTCGCAAGATTCTTGCGGGATTCAAGAAGGTTATGGATGCGTGCATTAAGCATTTCACTGGTGAATGGCTTGGAAATATAGGAATCTGCTCCAGATTTGTATCCTTCGCTCCTGTCTTCATTTGAATCCTTAGCTGTAAGAAGAATAACAGGAATATGGCTCAACCTGATGCTCTGCTTAACCTTCTTACAAAGCTTCAGACCATCCATGACCGGCATCATGATGTCACTGATAATAATATCCGGCATATATCTGTTGGCAAGTGAATATCCTTCCTGACCGTCTTTGGCAGTGTATACGTCATAAGCATCTACTAAAGAGGCCTTTACGTATTCTCTTATATCTTTGTTGTCTTCGGCAATCACCACAATGGGGCGCGAGGTGTAGACTTCTACGTCACTCGCGTTATCAAAGGTAAGCTGCTGATTTCCTGGCCCTTTTTCAATGGGGATTCGTACTGTAAATACGCTGCCCTTACCTTTTTCGCTTTCCACATAAATGGTTCCGTTATGAATGGCTACCAGGTTCTTAACAAGAGAGAGTCCTATCCCGTTACCTTGTGCCTGTTGTTTTCCGGGGATCTGGTAGTATCTTTCAAAGATTTTTTCGTATTGGTCTTTCTCTATTCCCAGACCGGTATCTGTAACACGAATGAGGGCGTCATGGTGCGTTGAATTCTTGTCAATTGTAAGCCCAAGTGTAACAGCTCCATACGAGGTGTATTTCATTGCGTTGGTTAGTAAGTTGTTTAATATGGTGGTTATGATCTCTTGGTCAAAAACCGCCATGATATCTTTATTTATATCAAACTTTATTGTAACATTCTTGTTTGGATTGGACTCAGCAAATATCATCCCTATGTCTTCAATAAAAGAACTGAGATTTCCGTAAGACGGTTTGAACACTACATTGTTGGTTTCAGTTTTTCTGAAATTCAGCAACTGGTTAATCAAGTCAAGCAAACTACTTGCATTTTTATGCGCAACTGCGATTTTCTTTCTGACGATCTCCGGAAGTGATTGGTCATTTTGAAGGTCTTCAGTCGGACCCAGAATCAGGGTCAAAGGGGTCTTCAGTTCGTGGGTGATGTTGGTATAGAAGCGAAGACGCTCCTCATTGACCTCTCTGATATGAGCAGTTGATGCCTTTTCCAGTTTTAGTTCATTATCTCTTTCCAATTTGCTCATATAAAGAAATAAAAACAAATTCAGAAGGCCAATAAGTAAGAGACCATAAATGACATACGCCAGGTTGGTCGCATAAAAGGGCGGTCTTATCTTCATTTCCAAAGACTCGGTATGTTCAGACCAGTCACCGTCTGTCAACCTGGAACGAACATGAAGTGTATATTTTCCCGGGGCAAGCTGATGGAATTGGACAATATTACTGTGTTTGGAAAGGAACCAGTTGTTGTCCTTTCCTTCTACCTTATAGGAATATTCAATATTATCTGCCAAACCATAATTATCAACTGCAAATGAGACATTAAAACTGTTTTGGTAATGTCTTAGCACGATACTCTTTTTCCCAGAAAGAAAGATGATAGGATTTTCGCCGGCTATGGGATCATTTGCATCAAATATCTGTATTTCTGAAAAATGAGCCGAGAGTTTAGTGCCTGGATTGACGACCCGGTCCGGGAAGAAGGACGTGACCCCTTCGGTCGAACCAAAGCTGACTAGTTCATCATCCCTTATGGCACAGGCCCCCGCAGCGTAATTACCATTGGCGATCCCGCTCCTGTAGCCATATTCTGTGATTTTATCCGGAGTAATATCTAAACGGCAGACTGACAGGTTTGTGCTGAACCAGATATTACCGTCTTTGTCTTCGACAATGGCCCTGATACTCTCAGAGCTAAGTCCGTCTCTTGCTGAATAAACCTTATCATATTTTATATCGACACCCGAACTGAAATGAACTAACCCTTCACCGGAGGCTACCCACATGTCACCCCGGCTATCGAGCATGAGATGATTGATGGAGTTAGATGGAAAACCCTTGTCGGTGTTGTATGATGCGACGATTTTCATATCATTATCCATAATAAACAGGCCGCTTCTGAATGTGCCTACCCAAAGCCTGCCTCTATGGTCCATTGCAATGGATTTGATATAGTTGTCGGGGAAGAAAGTTGATCCGTAACGCTTCAATCTCTTATATTCTTTTCTATCAACGGAATACAGGCCGCTCAGACCCGATACTACCCACATAATATCTCCTTGTTCGTAAAACGATCTGACTTCCCTTATGTCAACGGTTGCCAGCAAGTTCATGGCACTGTCTACTATAGCTGTATAGCCATTGAATGACCCTACCCAATAATGACCGTCACTGTCACGAAAAATACTCAGGATGCTTTTATCCGGCAATGAATTGTTCGATTCTCCAATTTTTTGAAAGTTCTTGCTCAAAATATCTATTCCCCCTCCGTCTGTGCCTACGATCATGTTCCCATTAGGCATGAAATCCAGATCAGTCACACTCCTTTCAGACAGAGGTGAAGGGTAAGTGATTTTATTAAACTGCAGCACATTACGACTAATAAACATAAGACCGCTGCCGTATGAACCCAGCCAAAGGTTGCCGAAACGGTCTTCACACATCGCATGGATGCCAATGTTCATTATATCTTCTGTCTCGGGGAAACGTGTAAACGTATTTGACGAGTCCATCTCGCTGAGATCCATCTCCCAGACACCGTTGAAGTCAGGAGATGCTAGCAACTTATTGTTTGATGTCAGAAGAATGGAAAAGATGAGACCATCTGGAAGCCCTGAGTTGTTTTTATCAAAAACAGTAAAATCCATGGTAATTTTTCTATAGAGCGCAAGACCTCTCCGGGTCCCGATCCATATATTATTGTCTTTGCTTCTGTATATACTTCCTATCTCATTTGATGGCAGAGAGGAGGGGTCTCCCGGAACAGGCAAATGATGTACCGCTGTCCTGTTCTCAGGATCAATAATTACTATGCCGTTTCCATAATATGCCGCATAGATGCTATTGTCCTCGCCTATGACGAAACAACGTATTATATCGTCCGGCATCCCTTTGACATTACTAGAATTAAAAAGAGTGATCTTCCCCGTGTTTACCTCGTATTTTCCAATACCTTTAGTATATGTACTAAACCAGATATCTCCCTGGTCATCTTGTGCAACGTACGTTACTTCATCGGATGGTAACGAAAGTTCAGGATCTGCATCATGCCTGATAAAGAGAGACTGGCCTGTAGAATAATCATACGAAGCAATACCGGATCGCTGTGATGCAATCCATACTTTATTCCTGAACCGATCGGATACCACTCTGTTTAATTCGTTTCCGGGAAGAACCCCGGAATATTTTGTAAAACTACTGACAGACACCCCGTCAAAACGGTTCATCCCTTCTTCGGTCCCTATCCAGAGTACACCGTATCTGTCTATATCCAACGAAACAATGAAGTTATTCGAAAGGCCCTGATCCAGCTGGAGCCACTTAGTAACATGCTTATTTGTCCCGTCTTCTGCCATAAGAAGAAGGCAAAAAAACAAGGTTGAAATAAGGGTAAAAACAAGTCTTTTCATTATCTGATTGCGCTTAACGCAAATATATATCTAAAACTTCATTAAGCATATGCATTTAATTCATTGATCAAAAACAGACCATTTTTGAATGAATTGTACATTGTGCAAACTTGCATATACTGTTTAGATTTGAAATTAAAGTCAAGAATCCTGTTGCGAAAAGAAAGTCTATAAGCATGAATACATACAAAATGAAACTATATCGGATAGGTATGATATTGATCACGGGAATTATGTGTACTCCTGTGTTTGCCCAGGTTTCATTCGGCCGTTCAGAGTTATTCAACGGGAATTGGTTGTTTCATTTAGGAGATGATTCCACAGCCGCTGCCCAAACGTTCGATGATTCCAAATGGCGTCACCTGGATTTGCCTCACGATTGGTCAATTGAAGGGAAGCTCTCTCCTTCACTGGCCAGCTGCACAGGATATCTTCCCGGCGGAGTGGCCTGGTACAGGAAGCATTTCAACGCCAGTATCACCGACCGGGAAAAACAATTTATATATTTTGAAGGGATCTACAACAGAAGTTCTGTCTATCTGAACGGTCATTTTCTCGGATACAGGCCAAATGGATATGTATCCTTCATGTATGATCTGACACCTTACCTGGTAAATGGAGATAATGTCATTTCTGTACGTGTGGACCATAGCCGGAGTGCAGATTCAAGATGGTATACAGGTTCCGGTATATACAGGGACGTATATATGATCAAATCTTCAGAGATTCACCTGGCTCCATGGGGTACCTCATACGAACTGACAGAACTTTCCGAAAACAAAGCAATCATATCGGTCAACTATTCGGTAATAAGTGATATCCCTGTAAAAGAAAACCTTGAAGTATTGGTCTCGTTCACCAATTCGTCGGGGAAGCAGGTTGCTAAAGCAAGATCAAGAGTCAAAGAAAACTCAGAAAACAACATAAACGGCTCCCTGTCACTTACATTGCCACAACCTCACCTTTGGAGCATCAATGACCCGTATCTGTATACTATGCATATTCAGCTGCTGCAGAATGGACTTACTATAGACGGCTGTAAAATCGATGCGGGTTTGCGAACCTTACATTTTGACCCCGTCCGTGGGTTTTTCCTCAATGGAAAGAATATGAAACTCAAGGGGGTCTGTCTTCATCACGATGCCGGGGTTCTGGGTTCTGCCGTACCCGAAGAAGTTTGGGAAAGAAGATTGATCAATCTTAAATCAATGGGGGTTAACGCCATAAGGTTTTCTCATAATCCCCAGGCCCCTATAGTATATACGCTTTGTGACCGTTTGGGTCTGATGATTATAGATGAAATATCCGATGAGTGGGAATTTCCTAAAAGAAAATGGATAGAAGGCTGGAATGTCGGGACACCCGGTTTCGAAGGCAGTTATGATTTCTTTGAAGAGTGGATAGAACAGGATATTACAGATATGGTTTTAAGAGACTGCAACCATCCTTCTGTAATTTTATGGAGTATAGGAAATGAAGTTGACTATCCGAACGACCCCTATTCCCATCCCATTCTGGATGGTTCTGCCATAAACCAGCCTATGTTCGGCGGGTATCATCCCGAGGCTCCTGATGCAAGACGTATTGGTGTAATTGCCAAAAAGCTGGCTGCAAAAGTCCGGTCAATAGACACATCTCGCCCTGTTACGGGGGCTCTTGCGGGTGTTGTTATGTCCAACGAGACCGGGTATCCAAGTGCTATAGACGTTGTGGGATATAATTACACAGAAGACAGATATGATATGGACCATGAGAAGTATCCCGGGAGGGTCATATACGGTAGTGAGACTTCCGTAGGATACAGACAGTGGAAAGCCGTTCTGGACAGGAACTTCATATCGGGACAATTCTTATGGACAGGGACTGACTACCTGGGAGAATCGGGCAAATGGCCTTCCCGGGGATTATATACCGGGCTATTGGATTTAGGCAGTTTCCGCAAACCCAGAGGCTGGTTCAGGGCTTCACTCTGGAGCGACTCTCCCGTCACATATATTGGCACCTATCCGGTAACTGACGGAAGAAATGCCAAATATCTATCAATAGATGCATGGGACACATGGAATTATGAAGAAGGTCAGATGATCAAGGTTGTGTGTTACACCAACGCTCCTTTCTCCAGACTTCTCCTGAACGGAGAGATCGTGGAAGCAATGACTGCGTATAACGAAGAATATGGAGTAATCGGCTGGGATATCCCCTTTTTCCCCGGGACACTTACTGCTGAAGGATGTGATGCCCATGGAAACGTTCAGTCACATTATACGATCCAGACATCGGGAAAACCCTATGCCCTTCGTGTTAGAGCAGACAAGGATACTTTTACCCATGAGCGAAGTGTGATCCATCTCACAATAGAAATACTTGATGAAGCCGGTCATATAGTTAAACTGGGGGACAATGACATCACTTGTACCATATCAGGTCCCGGAAGGCTTCTGGGCCTCGAAGGGTCGGATAATACCGATATGACAGACTATTCGGATAATCACCACAGAGCATTCAGAGGAAGGTTGCTGGCTTATATTGCTGCTAACAAGGGACCTGGAGTAGTAACAATCCGCTTTTCATCGCCTCTTTTGAAAGGGACAGAAATAGTTCTCAAAAATGACACCATCTAACCTAATAATATATGAACAAAAAACTAACAACCATTCTTGCTTTTGTCACACTGCTGACTTTATCGCCGGCAGTTATGGCCCAGGTACAAGTAAATGAAACAAGGACTGTTATCCCCACCTATCTTGTAGGTGATCCACAGCCAGATCCCTATTTTTTTGCGGGAAGAACCTCTCAAGGTGCAGCCGGACATGTTTATCCTTATCCAATTTATGATATTCTAACAGACGATAGGATAGAAAGAGAATACAATTATATAACACTTGAGAATGAGTATACTCAAATAGGAGTTCTTCCTGAAATAGGCGGACGTATTTTCTCTGGTAATGACAAGCAGACAGGTTATAATTTTTTTTATCGACAGCATGTTATTCGTCCGGCACTCATTGGAATGATCGGGTCCTGGATATCAGGTGGTGTTGAATGGAATATTCCTCACCATCACCGCGCGTCGTCCACATTAAATGCAGGATATGATATTGTTGAAAATTCTGATGGCAGCAAGACTATATGGATTGGTGAAACGGAACTTCGCCAGAGACTAAAATGGTCTATAGGACTTACTATGTACCCCGGAAAATCATATGTAGAGGCTACATTCAAAATTCAGAACAGAACCCCTATGATGCAAACATTTCTTTATTGGGCTAATGTATCAGTTCATGCGAACAATGACTATCAGGTACAATTTCCTCCACAGACTGTCTATGGGACTAGTCACAGTAAAACTCAATATACAGACTGGCCTTATAATACCCTCAGAGGTAATGACGGTCCAACAGATAACAGCTGGTGGGCTAATTTCACGGGCAGCAATTCTACCTTTGCAGTCAATTACTCCCAGGATCATTTGGTGGGATACGACTTTGGCAAGGATGCGGGTACTGCTCACTGGGCAAATCACCACGTTGTTCCCGGCAAAAAGTTTTTCTTGTGGGGAACAGAAAGCGTATGGAATGAAATGCTTACAGAAGAAGACGGGGCCTACCTCGAACTGATGGTAGGAACCTTCTCCGATAACCAGCCTGATTATAGCTGGATTGGTCCCAATGAAGTACGTGTAACCAAACAGTACTGGTATCCTGTCAAGGGTATAGGCGGGGCAAAGAACCTTACACTGGAAGGTGCCGTTAACATCGAAAGAAAAGATAAAACCACAATGATGGTCGGTTTTAATGCCACAGCTGTATATAAGAACGCAAAAATTCTTGTAAAGGCCGGAGAAAAAGTTCTTTTTGAAAAGACAATAAATATTGATCCAAATACGCCATTTGCCCGGGACTTTTCTATACCTGCGACAGTGGAAGACAAGGATCTTTTTGCTGGTCTGTACGACAGCGATGGCGTTGAGCTTGTGAGCTACTCACCTGTAGTCAGGGAAGATATTGAACGTCCCCATCCCGCTGACCGTCCCGGGAATCCTGAGGAATACAATTCGGTAGAAGAACTCCTTCTTGCAGCTCAGCGCCTGGAAGAATTCCATAATGCACGCGTAGATCCACTACCTTACTATGAAGAGGCTCTTCGCAGAGATTCTCTCGATTCGAGGGTGAATGTTAACCTTGGAATTTTCTATGCCAAGAGGGCAGAATGGGAAAAGGCAGCAAAACACCTTCAGAGAGCCTACAAACGTTTGACCGGCCTTCATTATATGCCGCAGGTAAAGCACACCGGTATTATTTACCATACCAATCCCAAGGACGGTGAGATGTTGTATTACCTGGGAGTCGTTTCGCAGGCTCTCGGAAAAGAGAACGAGGCTGAAAGCTATTTTTGGAAATCTGTCTGGTATCCCGGATTCCAGTCGGCATCATATCTGTATCTTGCGCAAATGTATTGGAAACAGGGAAAAAAAGACGAAGCCTTTGAGGCTATTGACAACTCAATAGATCTCAGTGGCAAGAGCACTATCAGCAAATTCGTTAAGTCCTATTTTCTGAGCAGTGAAGGCAAGATGGCAGAAGCGAAGCAACTGCTGAACGATAACCTCTCCTTCGATCCTCTCGATTTTCTAAGTAAAGTGGAACTTGCCCGCCTGAACAATGACACTGCAACCGTTGACCACGTCTTGGCCCACATGGGCATTCCCCTGCAGGAATCCATAGAGATTTCCACCTTTTACGGGGCTGTGGGAGCCTATTCAGTTGCAGTTGAATTCCTTGACTATGTAATGGCTCATGGAACTCCTTACGCATCTACTCCCATGCAGAAAAATGCTGTGGAACCATTTACCTCTTCTCCTCTTCTTAATTACATGGCAGGTTATTATGCAGGCCTCGCAGGTAATGATGAAAGGACTCTCAGCTACTACCGTAAAGCCGCAGACATGTCCCCAGACTACTGCTTCCCATCACGTATTGAAGAAAAGAGTATGCTGGAAGATGTCGTAATGAAGAATCCTGTAGACTACAAGGCCTATTACTACTTGGGGAATCTTCTTTATTATTATTACCAGAAAGATGAAGCCATTGCTGCATGGAAAAAGGCTGCAGAGTTATCTCCTGATTATGGTATGGTATACCGAAATCTTGGCTTCGCAACAGACAAGTATCTGAAAGATGCAGCTATAGCAGCAGAATTCTATCATAAGGCAATAGAAATTGATTCAACAGATCCAAAATTTTTTACCGAGCTTGACATCCTGGAAGAGAAACTGAAAGTTCCTTCTAAACAGAGACTTGCCCGTATAGAGAAGAATAAAGAGACAATTTTCAAGTCCGATGAAGCCACTTCTCGTTACGTATATTTGTTGGTAGATAACGGTAAATATGACCAGGCGCTCTCTATCCTCAGTAGCCGTCACTTCCGCGTATGGGAAGGAGGACAAACTGTATATACACAGTTTGTTGATGCCCACCTGTTGAATGGTCTTAAACTTATGGGGAGGAAGCAGTACAAGAAAGCTCTCGATGATTTCTATGCAGCGGGGACATTTCCCAGAAACCTTGAGACAAACGAGCTCTCTACAGGTCCTACCGTAGCAAAAGTCGCTTATCATCAGGGTATGGCATTCAAAGCTCTTGGTCTGAACGATAAAGCTACAGCTGCTTTTGAAAAATGTATTGAAACAGCAGCCAGTGGCGATGTGTGGACCCGCAGAAGAGGCGGATCCGACGAGAGCAAATACTTCGTAGCTATGGCTCAGAAAGCACTCGGCCAGGAAGCAGACAGTAAAGCTACACTGGATGACATGCAGAAAGACATAGATGCTCAGAATGCAACGACCAGTACCGTCGTTGATATCTATTCGAAATTCGGAGAAGACGGTTCCAGTGCAACTATCAAGGCACGTACCATCTATATCCAGGGTCTTGTTTACCTGGCTAAAGGAGATCATGAAAAAGCAAAAGATTGCTTCACACGTTCTCTGGAGATTAATCCCACAAGTGTCTGGACTAAATATTTTCTCAGCATTTGTTAGTAATTAGCATTATACTTAAAACCTTAATAATAATCACATGAAAAAACTAGTTTCAATGTTGCAATTATCAGCATTATTGATGTTCGCTCTTGTGAGTTTTCCGGTATTTGCTGCTCCTAAGCCGGTACAGATGGAAAATTTGCAACAGCAGGCACATGCTGTCAGAGGTGTCGTTAGCGATGCCATGGGCCCTATGGCCGGAGTTGATGTTATCGTTAATGGTACGACCAATGGTGTCGCAACCGATTTAAACGGTACATATATCCTTCATAATGTTCCTGTTGGAGCTACACTCAAGTTCAGCTTTATCGGTTACAAGACTCAGGAAATATTGGTTACTTCACAGGAAGTCATTAATGTTTTACTTGAAGAAGATGTACAACTTCTGGAAGAACTGATCCTCATCGGTTACGGTACAGTAAGAAAAAGTGACCTAACCGGATCTGTCACTTCTGTAGGTGAAGAACAAATGACAAAATCTGCTACCAGCGATGCCCTTCAGGCTATCCAGGGACGTGCCGCCGGTGTTCAGATCATTACTGCGACAGGCTCGCCTTCTGCTACTGCAGAAATTAAGATCCGTGGTACCGGCTCACCAAACGGGACCACACCTCTTTATGTTGTGGACGGATTTCCCATGAATGATATTGATTACCTGAGCCCCGGCGATATTTCTTCTATTGAGATTCTTAAAGATGCATCGGCCTGCGCCATTTACGGTTCAAGAGGTGCTAACGGGGTAGTACTCGTGACTACCAGGAAAGGATCTGCCGGCGCTCTTAAAAGCAAGGTAACTGCTGAATACGGGATAGAAGCCCTGCCTACCAGGCCACAGATGCTCAATTCCTCAGAATATGCCCTGTTGACCAACAAGGCTTATACGAATTCAGGTCTGACTCCCCGCTACAGCAACCCTAACACAATGCCCCATGATACAGATTGGTATGGAGAAGTTATGCGTATGGGCCGTTATCAGAACTACAATGTGTCTGTTTCGGGTGGTACTGAAAAAATCAACACACTCTTATCTGTAGGCTACTTCCGTAGAGACGGTACTGTAGACGGTACAAACTTCGGCCGGTTTAACATTACTGAAAACACGACCGTAAAGATGACTTCTTTCCTGACTATTACTACGTCCCTCCAGGGTTCATTTGCCAAATCGAATTCTCTGGGAGCCAATGGAACAAATAACAATACTATATTCCTTTCTTCGCTCATAGCACCTCCAGATGTTCCGGTATGGGACGAAAGCACCAATTATTATTCAGGTATTGGTGTAATACGTCTGGCAAACCCTGCCGGAGTTATCTCACGTAACAACAATGTTTCCAACAGGAATTTTCTGATAGGGAATATCAGTGCTGACTTAACCATTATTCCCGGACTGGTATTTACTTCACGCTTTGGATATAAGTATTCTATGGGCTTCGGAAGCGATTACAGCCCTGTTTATTACGAAACAGCAAACATCTCAGATGCCATAGATACAGTCACACGTTCGACCTCAAGAAGCACTGACTGGTCACTGGAAAATATGCTTAACTATACAAAAAACTGGAAAAATATTCACAGATTAAATGTTATGATTGCTATGTCGGCCAGGGAGTTCTATACAGAGTCCTATACCGGCACCAAGCAAGATCTTCCTAACTCAGGGGCATTTTATCGCTTTTTCGATGCCGCATCCAAGAATCCGCAGGTTAGAGGGAATGCTTCCGAGCTCTCCATGCTTTCCTACCTGGGACGTATCAACTATACCCTCCTGAACCGTTACCTGCTGACCGTGTCATTCCGTGCCGACGGTTCCTCACGTTTCATGCCTTCCAACCGTTGGGGTTACTTCCCTTCAGGAGCCTTCGCATGGAAAGTATCTGAAGAACCATTCTTCAAAAGTGTCAACAAGGACGTCGTCTCTAATCTGAAATTCCGTATTGGATGGGGCCAGATAGGCAATGAGCGCATAAACAGCTATTATCCCTATATGACTTCCATCAGACAACAGCGGTATTACACTATTGGTACTGGAAAGATCCGTACCAACGGCTCCACACCCGCAGGTATAGGGAATCCCGCTGTTCAATGGGAAACTTCAGAGCAGTTTAACGTGGGGTTAGACATGAGTTTCCTCAGAGACCGCCTCAACCTTACTGCTGACTATTACATAAGAAAGACAGACAACATCTTGCTCTCCCAGACAATTCCCAATCTTTCGGGTTTCAGCTCCATGACAAGAAACGTCGGAGGTATGGAAAACAGGGGCGTTGAGCTTACTATTGGATGGAAAGACGATGTGGGGGACTTCTCGTACAATATCGACGGGAATGTCTCGTTCATGAAGAATACTGTGACCAATCTTGGTACAGCAGCCTATCTGAGTTCCTCCTTTGCCTATGACTATGCCCTTACTGACTTCCAGGGACAATTCAACAGTGTGCTTCGTTCCGAGGTCGGGCTACCGTACAATCAGTTTTATGGATACAATTTCCTTGGAATCTTCCAGAATCAGGCAGAGATAGACAATTACAAATCTGCAGAAGGTGCTGTGATCATGCCAAAAGCAAAACCGGGTGACTCCATATATGAAGATTATAACAAAGACGGCAAGATAAGTTCTGCCGATATGCAATTCATAGGCAACCCCCATCCCAAAGCGATCTATGGTCTTTCCTTCAATGCAGTATGGAAGAACTTCGATCTCAGTCTCCTCTTCCAGGGTGTATTCGGCAACAAGATCTTCAATGCTTCTAAATTCTATTTCAACAAGTTTGATGGCCGTCAGAATGTCTTGCAAGATGTCTATATGAAGGCATGGGATGGAGAGGGGACCTCCGACACCCTCCCGATCATACTTTCGGCAACCACTGATAAATCAAGGATTGACCAGAACTGGTGGCAGTCCAGCAACTATATTGAGGATGGCTCCTATTTCCGTCTTAAGAATCTGCAGTTTGGCTACACGATCAAACCCCAATCATCCAAGGCCAATAATTCTTTCAGATTATATCTTTCCATCCAGAATCTCTTTATTATCACAAAATACAGTGGTATAGATCCTGAAATTCCGGGTAACGGAATTGACTGTGGACAGTATCCACAACCTCGTACATTTATGTTGGGTGCCAATATAAACTTCTAAATAAGGACTATAATGAAAACAAAGATACTATTATCAATAGGTGCAGTCGCCATGCTGCTTGCCTCCTGCTCAGATTTCCTTGACAAGACCCCTCTTGTCAATCTGGCTGCCGAGACATACTATTCCAATGAAGAAGAACTTAATGCAGCTGCATTGGGTGCATACTCTGTCATGCAGAACGAAACTTTCCAATTAGGCCATTTTATGGTTTGGGGCGACGACTGCTCTGATGATGCCGATTTGGGCAACAGCCGATCCGAGGCTTATTCGTGGTTTGGCGCTGCCGCAATTGCATGCCAGAACTTTTCGCTTCTGGACAACAACGGACAGGCCGGAAGTTACTGGAACCAAGGCTGGTCTTTGGTTAACGATGCAACACAGCTAATTGTGAATGCGACCAATAACGACATTCCCAACAAGGATAAATACATTGGGGAAGGATATTTCCTTCGCGCGTATTCATATTTCAATTTCGTAACTCAGTACGGGGCAATGCCTGTAGTAGATCACGTACTTTCCTACGATGAATATTATATGCCCCGTAACACAGAAGAAGAAACCTGGGCCCATATTGAGAATGACCTCATTAAAGCTATTGAACTCCTACCCGAGGAATGGGACCCTACCAACCTGGGGCGTGCCACAAAGGGGGCCGCTATGTCTATGCTCGGGAAGGCTTACATTTATCAAAAGAAATGGCAGGAAGCCTATGATCAGCTTAAGAAAGTAGAAGCTGCAGACTTTTATAGGCTCGAGCCGGTATATGAACACGTATTCGACTTGGACCATCAGAATGGTCAAGAATGCATTTTCGCCATTCAGCATTCCATTTCGGGTACCGGCTGGGCTGATTCTAATGAAGGCTCAATCCTCGTATTCTACGAACATGACGCAGGTCTCTCCAAGTCAGATATTGACTCCGGTCAATATCCCGGAGAAAAAGTATATGAGAAATACATGACCGGATGGTCAATGCATTGCCCTACAGACGATCTTATTGCCGAATTTGAAGATAACGATCCCAGACTTAAAGCGACTGTTATCGCACCCGGTGAGTTTTATGACGGTCACATCCACTATAATCTATCGAGCAACAACAGATATCAGTCAAAAAAATACTATGTGCCTTTCGAAAAACGTTCAAAGGATGACCAATCAGACCAACCAAAGAACATCATCATTCTCAGGTATGCAGATGTGCTTCTTTTCCTGGCCGAGGCTGCCAATGAACTTGGCAAGACTGGTGAAGCACTGCAGTATCTCGAGATGGTTCGTGCTCGTGCGAGAAACAGTGCATCCGCTGGAGCCGATAACGTTCTCCCCCCGGTTATAACCTCTGGGAAGGATGAGCTTCGCAACGCTATCTGGCACGAACGTCGCGTTGAGTTCGGCATGGAGTATAACCGGTTCTACGACCTCAAACGTCAGGGACGCGTGGGTCAGGTTATGCAGGCCTATTATCAGAAATACAAAGATGCCAACCCCTACGGTTACAAAACAACAAAAGGAAGAGATTTTGTCATTGGAAAAAATGAAGTGTGCCCTATTCCCCGAAGAGCTATTGATGCTTCCAGAGGCACCATGGAACAGAATCCCGGTTACTAAATAAGAATTCATGAACAGATTCAAATTATTTATCGTTTTCTTGCTGGCCGCTACGTCCGTAGCGGCTCAGCAGAAAACCTACTTTGTGTCACCTACAGGTAACGATGCGGCTGACGGACTTTCCGTCTTTACCGCATGGAAAACTCTCGATAAAATTAACAGTGTTGAATTCCTGCCGGGTGACAAGATCCTTCTGGAATCCGGGAAGATATGGTATGGGCAGCTTAAGTTGAAGGGATCCGGGACTGAGAATCAGCCCATTTTGATCTCTTCCTATGGCGGTAAACAAAGACCGGTTATCAATATCGGCAAAGCAGAAGGAGCCGGTATTCTCATTGACAACCAGTCATGGTGGCATGTAGAGAACATGGAAGTAACCAGTTATGCAGCACCGGAACTGGGTATAGGACGTCAGGGCATAGTAATCACTGCTTCTGAAGAAGGAAAAGACTTCAGTAATTTCGTGGTTAAAAATTGTTTTATCCACGACATCTGGGGTCAGATGGGTGGCAATTCTGAATACTCAGGCTATTACAGCTGTGGGATCCTGGTCAGGGTGAAGACTCAGAGAAACCGCTATTCCGATCCTTCGTACATACCGCCAACCATGAACAACGTCCTTATTGAGGGGAACCGCATTGAACGTTTTGACAAATGCGGCATTATCACCTGGGGACCGAGGAACAATGTCGTGGTAAGAAAAAATTATATGGACAACCTGGGCGGAGATGGCATATTCGTGAATGGTCCCTACCGTGGCCTGATTGAATATAATGAGATCCACCGTTCCTGTATGCGGTCCGGATATCTGGACCTCCCCGGCGGAGACACCTGGTGGCCCCATACTGCAGCATGCTGGATTCAAAACACGGAAGAAACGATCATGCAGTTCAACGAAGTGTATGATACCGGCAGAGAACCGAAGAATGGTGACGGTTTTGCCTATGATTTTGACTTCAACTGCAAACGATGCATTGCTCAATACAATTACAGCAAGAATAACCATGGTTTCATGCTGCTTATGTATAACATTTTTGAAAATGTGATCCGCTATAATATAAGTGAAAATGACCGCACTCACCTGATCCAGATGCAAGGCAGCCTGACGAAAGACCGTAATGTGTTTTACAACAATGTATTCTACGTCGATTACGGCACTTCAGATCTGGATTTTTTCCGTGGTAGCAAGGAGAATAGTATAGATGACATTGGCGCCTATTTTTATAACAACATATTCTTTGCCACCGGCCAGGGCCGTTTCCGCACTGTATATACAGACGGTGATCCTATGGTCCGATTCTTTGATGAAGAAAGCAAACCCAATCTTCCTGCCGGTTCAATTTTCAGGCATAACTGCTATTTCGGACCCTGGAAGAATGGTCTGCCCGACGATCCGGAAGCATTGTTGGCCGATCCTATGTTCTTAGCACCGGGTACCGGTGGCGAAGGACTGTGTACCCTCGAAGGATATCAGCTCCAGACCGGGTCTCCCTGTATCAATACCGGGATCTACATTCCTTTCAACGGAGGACGCGACTTTTACGGAAATGTTGTAAAAGACGGTCATCCCGATTTTGGTGCTTTTGAATTCCTGGGCTCCGGAGCATTCGCCAACGAAACTGAAGAAGCCTCCAAGGATAAAGATGCGGCTGATGCCTCGAGCGTTGCCTGGGCAAAATGGATGTTCCCGGGCGAGTTGTTCGTAAATGATACAAAAGTAGTCTCAATCAAACTCAGGGAAGCCCTTGAAGACGGCATAACCGGATTTGTTACGTTCGAAAATCCCAAATCAACCAAACCCATACAGGTAGATTTATCTAAGCTCAAGGACCGCAGCATCATTGACCTGAAAGTGAACACGGACAAAGAAACCCTAATCGGCTCCAGACTCAGGGTATCCATCCGTAAGGGAAAGTATGCTGAAGAATGGGAGCTCCCGTTTACCGAAAGGCCTGCCCGCAGGCGTTAAGAATCCTGAATAATATTATGAGAAATATTAAAAAATACCTATTGGTTTTTGCTGCAATGCTGAGTGCCGTCTCCATTATGGCTCAACATAAAACATATTTTGTAACACCCTCGGGGGATGACAGCGCTTCTGGCCTTTCCGTCAAAGAGGCATGGAAGTCTCTTGATAAAGTAAGCAGGACAATATTCCAACCCGGAGATCGGATCCTCCTCGAATCAGGCGGAGAATGGTTTGGCCGCCTGGAACTCCAGGGTTCAGGATCGGCAGAGGAACCTGTTATTCTTTCTTCTTTCGGCGGTTCGTCTCTACCCGTTATTAACCTGGGGAAACTTGAAGGCGCTGCTGTCCTGCTCCACAACAAAGGCGGCTGGGAGATCAGTAACCTGGAAATCACCAGCATGGCACCGCCGGAAGTTGGAAAGACACGGCTGGGCATTTATGTAAACGTTGACCAGGAAGGTTTGAACGTAGCACACGTAGTCATAAAAAACTGTTTTATACATGATATCTGGGGGCAGATGGGTGGTGTAAGCACACGCAGTTCGGCAATTCTTGTAAATTGCGCCTTACCGAGAGGTCAGAGAGATGCTGCTACCGCTGTGCAGCCTTCCCTCAGTGACGTCCTTATTGAAGGCAACCGCATAGAACGTGTTGACAAAACCGGAATTGTGACCAATGGTGTCTGGAAAGGACTTCTGGTACGCAGGAATTATATGGACAATCTGGGCGGAGACGGGATCATTGTAGGCGGCTCCTACAGGGCACTCATTGAATTCAACGAGATACACCGTTCTTGTTTACGTTCGGGTTATCTTGACCTTCCCGGTGATGAAAACTGGTGGCCTCATACAGCTGCCTGCTGGCTTATTCGTTGTGAAGAAACCATCATGCAATTCAATGAGGTCTATGATACCGGTCGTGAACCAAAAAATGGCGACGGATTTGCCTATGACTTTGATTTCTACTGCACCAGGTGTATCGCTCAATACAATTACAGCAAGGACAATCATGGATTCTTGTTGCTTATGTACGATATATTCCAGAATGTTGCTCGTTATAACATCAGTGTGAATGACAAGACTCACTTAGTGCAAATGCAGGGCAGTCTGCTTGATGACGGCAATGTACTTTATAATAATGTATTCTATGTAGATCACGGCACACTTGACCTGGATTTTTTCCGGGGCGATTATCTCGAGACGGCCAAGGACATAAACACGCTTGGCGCACATTTCTACAACAATATATTCTATGCCACCGGACAGGGCCGTTTCCGAACCGCCTATTCTCTTGGTGAAACCATGACAAGACAATTTGACGAGGTATCAAGGCCTGACCTCCCTGCAGGTTCAATTTTCCTTAACAACTGCTATTTTGGACCCTGGAAAAATGGTATTCCTGATGATCCCGGGGCGCTTGTGGCAGATCCTGAGTTCGTGGCACCCGGCACCGGTGGAATTGGACTCGGCACACTGGACGGTTATAAACTCAAAAGTACTTCTCCCTGTATCAATACCGGGATGTATATACCAAACCATGGCGGTAGGGATTTCTTTGGGAATACAGTGGAAGACGGACATCCCGATATGGGCGCTTTTGAAGCCCTGGGAACAGGTGTATTTGCCGACAAGGCAAAAGAAGCCGAAATGGATCAGGATGCACGTGATGCCTCCACTCTTGCCTGGAACAAATGGAACTTCCCACTGGCTGTTAAGGCAGAAAGTCCGGCGGCCACAGAAATTGTTATGTACCAACCGGTGGAGGAAGGCGTTATAGGAACAATTACCTGGACAAATCCCGGGAACGGAAAGAAAGTCGTTCTTCCCCTCGAGAAGATCGCCGGAAAAAAAACCTTCACCATGGCTCTTAAAACAGACAGGGAGACCCTCCTTGGGACTACACTTAAAGTGCAGTTGAAAAAAGGAAAATACGTGGAAGAATTTGAAATACCATTCAGTGAAAAACCTGCCCGCAGGAGGTAATTAAAAAGTTATTATGAAGAAGTTATTTGCTATTTGTATTATTGGATTTTTGTCAATCTCCGTTTCGATTGCACAAGACGTATATTCTGTGCCTATCTCGGGAATCCGGTGCAGTGACCCTTTTATTTTACCGGAGAAGAGTGACAATACCTACTATATGTACTCTACCGGAGGAGGCGGGCGTGTAATGTCCCGCGCCAGCAAGGATCTTGTAAACTGGACCGAGCCGTTCGAGGTTATGAAATTCCCTGACGAACATTGGGCCGGCAACAGGGCTGCCAGCTGGGCCACCGAAGTCCACAAATACAATGGCAAATACTACCTCTTCACTACATCTCACACCCGGGAAATCATGGAAACCATCCCCGGCAGAGGAGATATTCCCCACAGAGCTACACAGATATATGTTTCGGATTCGCCCCGCGGCCCTTTCCGTGACTTTACGGACAACAAACCGCATACCCCATGGAACTGGGCGGCGCTGGACGGGACTCTCTGGATAGAAGACGGTATTCCTTATATGGTTTTCTGCCATGAATGGCTTCAGACTGTTGACGGCACCATGGAAGCCGTGAGGCTGCCATTGGATCTGGGTGTACCCAAAGAAGCTCCCTTTACGCTGTTCACTGCTTCTGAGGCCGTATGGTCCGGTGAAATGCTTGAACTGGGTGAAAAGACCAACGGAGAGGACATAGGAGGAAATGTAACAGACGGACCGTGGTTGTTCAGGACCGGCACCGGCAGACTGGGCATGTTATGGTCTACCTGGAGCAAAGAAAGGTACGCGATAGGTGTCGCTTATTCTCAGTCGGGGTCCATAAAGGGTCCCTGGATACAGGAGGACCGGCCCATTTTCAACGATAACGGAGGTCACGGTATGCTATTCCGCACATTCAGGGGAAAGCTGAAACTCTGTATGCACTGGGTTGACCAGCGGGATGAGTATCCTGGACGCAGACCTGTATTTATGGATGTGGACGATTCAGGGGACCGGATTGTACTCCTGCCTGAGAAGAAACCTGAGGTTTTCCAT
Source organism: uncultured Rikenellaceae bacterium (assembly GCA_964633195.1). Taxonomy (GTDB): domain Bacteria; phylum Bacteroidota; class Bacteroidia; order Bacteroidales; family VadinHA17; genus LD21. The sequence goes on from CAZWFL010000045.1 coordinate 21,426, forward strand.
TTTGACAAGACCAAGGTGATGGCCGGCAGGAAGATATCCCTTAAGAAATTCGATGAGAAATTTCCGTCAGACTGGAGTCCCTATAATTTCCTGGTACTCGAGATGACCTCCTCAACAGCCCAGAGAGTGTACCTGGGCCTCACAACAGATGAAGGGTATAATGAACTCCGCCTGATCTTCTACGCTCCCAAAGGATGGATACGCACGGCAATCCCCCTCACCTACTTCAGGGACCTCCCCTCAGGGGCACACGACCTGGCTGCTACCTATAACCATAAGCGCCCTCTGACCTATATTAATATTGATCACGGCACAAGACATGATCTGAAGGGGGTCGATTCCATTGGCTTCAGGATGCATATGCCTGTCAGGGACGAGAAGATAGAAGTGGCGAAAGCCTATCTGACAGTTGGTGATCCCGGCGACAAATACCTGAGCACCGTCCCGGCCGTTGATGAATTCGGCCAATGGGCACTGGGTGAGTTTGAAGGAAAGGTCCATTCAGAAGGGGAACTGAAGGCAGCATGGGCCACGGAAGATGCCGCGATAGCCGCGATAAAAAATACGCGATTGTCCAAATACGGGGGTGATCTGAGCAGAAAGACGGCTGCCAAAGGTTTCTTTTATGTGAAGAAAATTGGTGGCAAATGGTGGTTTGTAGATCCCGAAGGGTATCTGTTCCTGTCCATCAGCTCTAACGGGATGAGCCCCGGAGGCGGCGGGCTGGTTAGGAATCCCATAAAAGGCATTTATACAGACAAGGCCCCTGAGGGATTCATCGCACCGGACCCTGCCCAGACGGGAAGAGGCTTTGGTGGAAGAAGACCGGAACCCAGGCGTGATTTCCGTGGCAGGGAGATCCCCGACACTTATATCTGGCTGACTGCCTGGAACCAGTATAGACGTTTTGGCACCGTGAATGTTCAGGCAAAAGCCAATCAGTTGCTTGTAGACAGGATGTCTCTCTGGGGAATGAACACAATTGGCAACTGGTCTGGCCGGGACCTTATTAATCTCAATCAGAAGCCGTTTATGATTTCTCTTTCAGGGGTAGGTATTCAGAACGGGATATTGGGCATGCCGGATGTTTACACAGACGACTTCATCCGGACTATAGAGGAGGGGGTAAAACGATCTGTAGAGCCCTTTGTGGACAATAAGATGCTCATAGGTTACTTTATTGGCAACGAGCCGACATGGAGCAACAAGGAGTTGCGTCTGTGTGAACTGATCGATCAGGCTGAGGAAGAACGTCCCATCAGGAAAGCGATGAAAGCATACCTGGCTAAGCACGGAGACACCCCGGCCAACAGAAAAGCTTTCGTTTATGTCACATACGAAGTATTCCTTGCCACAGTCAGGGATGCATTGAAAAAACACGACCCCAACCATCTGAACCTCGGCATACGATATGGTTCAGGAGTCCCTTCCGATGAAGTCCTGAAACTTTCCAAAAAATATTTTGATGTCTATAGCTTTAACAATTACGGTGTAGAACCAAACTTCAGGAATATGGACATTATATACAAGGCTACCGGCATGCCTATGATCATTGGGGAATTCCACTTTGGCACCACCGACAGGGGTCTTGGTGAATCGCTGGTAAGGGTAATCTCTCAGAAAGACAGAGGCATTGCTTACAGAAACTATTCGGAAAAAGCGTTTTCACATAAGGCGCTCATTGGGGTATCCTGGTTTACCTGGTACGACCAGCCTTTCTTTGGCAGAGGTGACGGGGAAAACTACAATATTGGGATCATCGATGCTACCGACAGGCCGTACGAATGGATGGTTAAAGCCATACAAGAGGTTTCGGAAAACTGTTACGATGTTCATGCAGGTAAGAGACAGCCATTTTTCCAGATGCTGGAACGCGTAGGCGGTCAATTTCCGGACATTTGGGAGGAATAAAGGATTACAAAAATGAAAAGACTAATTATTCTAACGCTATTGACAGTCTGCACGTCAGCATTGCTGGCGCAATCACACTCAGAATGGAAAGATCCTGAAGTGAATGCTGTTAACCGCGCGCCTATGCATGCTCATTATTTTGCCTATGAAAATGTATTGAAAGCCGCGGAAGCACTGCCCGAAAAGTCATCCAACTATCTATCTATTTGTGGTTTATGGAAATTTAACTGGGTAAAGAACTCAGACATGCGTCCCGTCGACTTCTATAAATTAAACTATAATGACAGCGGATGGGACACGATGCCTGTTCCAGGGTTGTGGGAACTAAACGGTTATGGAGATCCTATCTATGTGAATACAGGTTATGCATGGCGAAATCAGTATGAAAACAATCCTCCTCACGTTCCTGTAGAGAATAACCACGTAGGCAGTTATCGCCGTGAGATTCTTATCCCTGCTGAATGGGCAGGCAAGGATATTATTATTCATTTTGGTTCTGTTACTTCAAACATCTATCTGTATGTCAATGGAAAATTCGTTGGCTATAGCGAAGATAGTAAGCTGGAGGCAGAATTCGATTTGACAAAGTTCCTGAGTCCGGGTAAAAAAAACCTTATTGCATTCCAGATTTTTCGTTGGTGTGATGGTACATATCTTGAAGATCAGGATTTTTTTCGTTATTCCGGTTTAGCAAGAGATAGCTATTTGTATTCCCGCCAGAAGGATCGTATTGAGGACATCCGTATCATGCCAGATCTGGATGAAGACTATATGAATGGATCCCTCAGCATCAATCTCAGCATGGCTGGAAAAGGCGGCCATGTATACCTGCAGTTACTTGCCCCCGGGGGAGCAAGCGTGGCAGAAACCACTCTTTCCGGAAAAGAGAGTTTTTCTACCAAAATAAGTGTTAAGAACCCGGACAAGTGGACAGCGGAAACACCTTCCCTCTATACACTGAATGCCACATGTAATGGCGAAGTGATTGCTCTTAAAGTGGGTTTCCGAAAGGTCGAGATCAAGAATGCCCGGCTTCTTGTCAACGGACAACCGGTGCTGATCAAAGGGGTTAACCGCCATGAACTCGATCCGGATGGAGGATATGTAATTTCCCGTGAGCGTATGGAACAGGATATCCAGATAATGAAACGCTTCAACATCAATGCAGTTCGTACCTGCCACTATCCCAATGACAGCTATTGGTATGACCTGTGTGACAAGTACGGCATATATTTGGTCGCAGAGGCAAATGTGGAATCTCACGGTATGGGTTATAAAGAGAAAACCCTCGCCATAGTTCCTTCCTACGAACGCGCACACATAGAGCGTAACCAGCGCAATGTCCAAAGGAGTTTCAATCATCCCTCCGTTATAGTATGGTCTCTGGGAAATGAAGCCGGATACGGTCCTGCATTTGAACATGCTTACACCTGGATTAAAACAGAAGACACCTCACGTCCTGTGCAATACGAAAGAGCTGAATACAACGGTAAAACAGATATCTTCTGCCCGATGTACTATTCGTACGAAAACTCAGAGAAATATTCGTTAAACAGCTCAACCACTAAGCCCCTCATACAATGTGAATATGCTCACGCAATGGGTAACTCCATGGGAGGATTTAAGGAGTATTGGGAGATGATAAGAAAATATCCCAAATTCCAGGGTGGTTTTATATGGGATTTTGTAGATCAATCAATACGATGGAAAGGAAAAAACGGGGTGATGATCTATGCCTACGGCAATGATTTCAACCGTTATGATGCAGGAGACGCCAATTTCTGCGACAATGGTCTGATCAGCCCCGACCGTGTCCCTAATCCTCATATGTATGAGGTGGGCTATTTCTACCAGAACATATGGACCGAGCTCATCTCCGATGGCCTTATGGTACAGAACGAACATTTTTTTCGTGATCTCTCTTCATATAAAATGGAATGGACAATACTACATGATGGGAATCCGGTCCGAACTGGAGGAGAAGAGCATCTGTACGTTACACCACAGTCTTCTGCTAAGATCCCAATAGACTTTGGAAATATTTCAAATAATGGGGAATGGCTGCTGAATGTGAGATACTTACTAAAAAATCAGGAAGGCCTTCTCCCTGCAGGTTATGAAGTAGCTAAACAACAGTTCATCCTTAAAGGATATGAAGCACCTTCCGTGAAACTCCAAAATGTTGCTGCTGTCAACGCCGCCATAAAGGAACCTGTGATCACAGAAAGTCACAAAACACTTCTGATAATCAGCGGAGAAGATTTCTCTGTCGAATTTGACCGCCGTTCAGGATATATCGTGCATTATGTTGCTCAGGGGACCCGTATGCTTAAGGAAGGTTCCTCCATCACTCCCAATTTCTGGAGAGCGCCTACTGACAATGATTTCGGGGCATCCTTACAATTGAAATACGCTGTATGGAAGAACCCGGTAATCCATCTGAAGGAAATGAACTATGCTATGAACAATGGCATCGCTACGGTTACCTGCCATTACGATATGGTGAACATCGCAGATCTCACCCTTGAATATGAAATCAACAACCTTGGTGCTGTTAAGATTTCCCAGACTATGAAGGCAGGAAACAGGAATGTGGCAGATATGTTCCGTTTCGGCATGCAGATCGTGATGCCGGCATCATTCGAAAGAGTTGTTTACTACGGCAGGGGTCCTGTTGAAAACTATTCCGACAGGAAGTCATATACTGACATAGGCCTGTACTCGCAAAGTGTCGATGAGCAGTTTTATCCGTATATCCGGCCTCAGGAAAACGGGACCAGGAGTGATATCAGATGGTGGAACATTCTGAACCCGTCGGGCATCGGGCTCCGAATTGACTCTGAAGAACCTTTTTCTGCTTCTGCTTTACACTACACCATAGAGTCTCTCGACGAAGGCCTTTTTAAAAACAACCACCACTCGCAGGAGATCACCAAAGCAGATCTTACAAATCTTCTGGTGGACAAGGCACAGATGGGTCTTGGCTGTGTCAACAGCTGGGGGGCTCTTCCATTAAAAGAATATACATTGCCCTATGGCGATTATAAGTTTGTTTTCAGATTGACACCAGTGAAGAATTATTATTGATAAGGATTATAAATACAAGTGATGAAGGAAAAAATACAAAAGAAATTTTTATCTCTTTTCGGAGAAAAAGGACAATTATTTGCTTCTGGCGGAAGAATCAACCTTATTGGGGAGCATACTGATTATAACGGGGGCTATGTATTCCCCGGAGCGATTGACAAAGGGATAATGGCCGGGATTAAGGTTAATGGCACTTCCATTGTGAAAGCGTATTCTCTGGACTATCAAGAGTATGTTGAATTTGGATTAAACGAAAATGACACCCCTGAACAAAGCTGGGCAAGGTATATTTTCGGAGTCTGCCGCGAGACCATCAAAAGAGGCGGAAAGGTGGAAGGATTCAATACCGTATTTGCGGGGGACGTACCCCTGGGCGCCGGACTATCATCATCGGCAGCGCTTGAAAGCACCTATGCTTTTGCACTCAATGAACTTTTTGATAACGGTATAGGTAAATTCGTACTGGCCAGGATAGGACAGGACACCGAGCATAACTACTGCGGTGTCAAGTGCGGTATCATGGACCAGTTTGCCTCGTTATTCGGAAAGGCCGGAAGTCTTATACGCCTTAACTGTAAAACACTGGAATACAAATATTTCCCTTTTAATCCGAAAGGATATAAGTTGGTTCTTATTGATTCATGCGTTAAGCACGAACTGGCGTCTTCAGCATACAACAAACGGCGCCAGTCCTGTGAAAATGCAGCGGCCGCGATACGCCGGAATCACCCCGAAGTAGAATTCCTCAGTGATTCCAAGAGAGTATGGCTGGAAGAGGTAAGGGCTGAGATTCCTGAAGAGGACTTCCTCAGGGCAGAATATGTGATTGGAGAAGTACAGAGAGTCCTCGATGTGAGCGATGCCCTTGAAAGAGGTGATTATGAAATAGTTGGGGAAATGATGTACCAGACGCACTTTGGTCTTAGTCGCTTATATGAAGTCAGCTGTGAGGAACTGGACTTCCTGAACAAACTCGCCCGCCAGTGTGACGTTACAGGTTCACGGGTTATGGGAGGCGGATTTGGAGGATGCACCATTAACCTTGTAAAGAATGAAATTTATGAAAATTTCGTTAACCTGGCTTGTGAACAGTTTGAAGCCAGATTCGGTTATGCTCCTAAGGTTTATGACGTAAAGATTTGTGATGGTGCCAGAAAACTTTTATAAGAAATGAATGTAAACAAATAGCTCATGATAATTAGTTTAAGTAGGTTTTTAGGTTAATTTGACGATGTGAATCGTCCTTCAGGTTTTTTGGTTGTTTGCCGTAAGATTTTATCTGTCTCACGGCAAACTTTT
>CAZWFL010000046.1:0-27622 GCA_964633195.1 uncultured Rikenellaceae bacterium
TGGTGTTTTTTTTTTTCTGATTTTTTTGTTGTTTTTTTTTTTTTTTGTGGGGGGGGGGGGCGCCCCCCACCCCCCCCCCCCACCCCCTCCTTTCAATAACACTCAGTAATTAATTGTCATTCTGAGCGAAGCGAAAAATCTCATGCTTTTAATCGGACAGTATTATAAAAATAAATAAAAAATAATTAACACCAACATAAATATATTTGCAAGTGTTAATTAAAATATATAATTTTGTCACATGCGGCCATTTGTGCGTACCATAGAAACGTTGGAGCTGGATGGCGGATCACTCTGTTTGAATTTTGTAAATTCAGTCAGAAACCGTTTTGAAGATCCCTTATTTGAATTTATTGTTACTCCGGAGGATTTGATTTTATGGGGCAGCAGAACACAAATATTTGAAAAAAATTATAAAGGAGGATTAGAAAACTATATTCTTAAAAACCAGGAGAAAGCCAAACATGATCTTAAAAAAATACTTAAGACCAGAGAATTACTATACAGGATATTCCGGAAACTCTCACAAAAAGAGACTCCTGAAGATAAGGATATCCTGCTTTTTAACAAAGAACTTTCTCTTGTATTACGACATCTGAGCCTTGAAATTACTGATAGTCTTGAAATAAAGATGATCTGGGACAATCAGCCATCTGGTCTTTTATGGACGTTGTTTCCAATAATTAAATCAGCATTTGATTTATTGATTTCGGATTTAAGAAATCGTATTAAAGAATGTCCCCAATGTGGTTGGCTGTATTTAGATAATAGCAAGAATAACAGCCGTTTATGGTGCAACATGAAAACATGTGGCAATACTATTAAGATTAAAAGGTACTATGAAAAGAAAAAAACGCGGGCAGGCAGACAGCATAAAATCCAATAATATTTTGTTCAAGTCATTTCTCCATCAATAAATTGAATCATAAGATGCATCAATAATGTGCTCTGCGGAAATTATTAATAGTATTATTTTATTTGCATCCAGGGCTGGATATGAGTGTAAAATTGTCTCCTCATCACATCTGGACGAACTTGAAAATGAACTGGAGTTTAGAAAGAAAAAAGATGGTTTTAATGAAGATTTCTACTCTGAAAGACTGACATCTTTTAAATACTCTCCATCGGATAAACTCAAAGATTACAAGTCAGTAATACTGTTTGCAGTGCCACAGCCGACAGTACTTCTTACATTCCGGTTTCAGGGGAAAGATCTATCTGTAAATATTCCACCAACATATGATATTTCAATTGATACTGTAATTGAAAGAGATCTGAAAAAAATTCTCACACCCAAAGGTTTCAATATTGAACGAACAATACTCCCCTTAAAGTTACTGGCTGTACGTTGTGGCCTTGCGGAATATGGAAGGAATAACATATGCTACATACCCGGCAAAGGTAGTTTTTTCAGATTTATTGCTTTCTATTCAAATCTATCGTGTCTTGATGAAACATGGAGATCCGTTTGTCTTATGGAAAGATGCAAATACTGTAGAGCCTGCATTTCAGCTTGTCCAACCGGGGCAATTGATGAAAGCAGATTTTTGTTACATGCCGAAAAATGTATTTCATTTCATAATGAGAGGGCAGGCAGTTTCCCGGATTTTTTAGACCCTTCATTTCACCAGTGCCTGTTCGGCTGCTTAAAATGTCAAGATGTTTGTCCTGAAAACATGCACAAATCTGAATGGATTGAGGAGAAAGAACAATTTTCTGAATTTGAGACTTCTTTCATACTGAATAATAAATTGTTAAATGAGATGCCTTTATCCATGCTACAAAAACTTGTAAGATTGAATATAATTGATGATTATCCATATTTATCTCGTAATCTATGGCCCTGTATTCAAACGAAACTGGTTATATGAGACGGGCGTGGATATTTATCCTGGCCAGTTGTGTTATGCTCCTGTCTTTCAGCGCCACGCGGACAAACAGCAGCTTCTTTCTGCAACTTCAAAGGAACTCTCTTCGTCTAATGGTTGACTTTTTGATTATGACGGTAAAGTTGAACTTGTATAAATTATTAAGGGTAACTGAAGGGTCTTATTAACCTTAAAACAAACGGATATGAAATCAAATGCTTTGTGGCTTACAATGAGAACCGGAGGGTGGTGTGGCATCATTAGCCTTCTCTTGTTTTTTGGTATAGCAGTTGGTACTGAACAACTCTTTTGGCAATCGCTCGATATGCAAACAGCCAGGCAATTTTTAGAATACCATGGGCAAAATCCTTACTATCAAATTAGCATATATGGGCACCTGCTTATCGGTTTTGCAATGCTCTTTATGATAATATCATTTCTGGGCCTTAAAACCTATTTGGAAACAGAAAAGAACTGGTTATGGATTAAGTCAGCCACAATTTTTGGAGTTTTAGCATGTGCTATTATGGTGTTACAATGTACTGTGCAGGGTACTGTTATGGTTAAAATGGGGTCTTACTTCTTAAGATTTGATGATGAGATTCAACAGAACATTATTTTAAGAATATATTGGAGTTTAAGGCAGATTGACCAGGGAATCGACCTTGCATTTGATATGTTCTTCTTCACGGCCTGGATTCTTTTAGCAATATATATGTGGAAAAGTCCCGGATTTGGGAGAGTCTTTTCAATTTTGGGCATAGGTCTTTTCGGAGCTGCTACCATAATAAATGGCATCACTGCACCCATCCCTCCATCCTTTGAAATCAGCCCCTTTGTTTCATTATGGATACTGGCAGTAATGATTCAGATGATTCGAATCGGTAACAAACTAAAAAAAGAGAACCTGCACAAGATGATGTCAATGGAAGGCTGAATGAGTGAATTTTTGAAAGTATCAATGTCTGACAAACCAGTACCGAAATGTTTGAAGAAGTCAGCTTTTATATCCAAGATTCATCCAGGCGATAACGACACCCGCAGTCATGAACATGATCAGGCTGTAGATGGCCGGGCTGATGGTCATGGTCGGATTGTGCAGCAAAGTTGCGCATATGGCGATGCCCAGGGTGCCGTTTTGTATGCCCGATTCAATGGATATGGTGATTCGCTGAGCCATGCGTAACCGGAACAGTCGGGCGGAAAAGAACCCGATGAACATCATGATCAGGTTAAGCGCCAGGGCTACCGGACCGGCCTGTTTAAACGAGCTGACCAGGATCTCCTTGTCGTTGAGGACGGCGGCGAGGATGACCACAATGAGCAGGATGCCCGACATGATCTTCACCGGTTTGTTCATCAACGCTGCGAACCTGGGCGCCCTGGCATGGATGATCATGCCAATGGCCACGGGAACCAGGGTGATGATGATCACGGAAAGCATCGTGTTGAAAACGGGGAGTGGGACATATTCCCCCTGTTGCATGAAATAACGGAGGGATAAATTGACAATCAGCGGGATGGAGAAAACGACAATGATGCTCGAGATGGCTGTGAGGGAAATCGATAATGCTGTGTCTCCCCTGGAAATGTGCGAGATAAGGTTTGATGTCGGTCCACCGGGACAGGCGGCAAGAACCATGATGCCGACCGCGAGCTCAGGGGTGCTCATGGGAAAAATCAGCAGCAGAAGAAAACCAATAACGGGCAGGACAACAATCTGATTCAGGATCCCGATCGCGGCTGCCTTCGGATAGAGCGCCACCCGCTTGAAATCGGCTGGCGTAAGTGCCAGACCCATGCCCAGCATGATGATGCCCAGGGAAATGGGAAGAAAAACTTCGGTCAGAAAATTTGATTCCATAGATACAGGTTTTAGATTGGTGAGGAGTACATTTCAATCCGGGAGTCTAAATAACAAAAAAAAACATTACAAGCACCTTCGTTCCTCCATACTAAACCGGCCTTCGTTAATGTATCATCACTTTATTCTTTCAGGATGCTTGATTGCCTGGTATCAAAAATAGTCGCGGAGGCGTGAAAGCTGTCAAGGTGCTGTGAATCACATTGCGCTTAAAAGAAATCGGGTTGCATTTACTTAATCAGGCTCTGCATGACCTGAGTTGAAAAGTACACCATGTTTCTGGTCTCCTGTAACATGCTCATAAATAATATACTGCTTCGGTTACCAGTCATTTCTTCACGTATTCTTCTTACTTCGTTTTTGCTGCTCATCTCAATTTCAGCTTCGGTTGTAATTTTTAATGACTCCGGATCAACCGAAATCGCTTTATCAACCGGTGCAACAATTTGGGTTATGCCATTCAGCAGAAGGGCAAGTTTTTGATTTATTGCCTTAAGCTCAGCAAGCTGCATTTCGTTAAATGGCTTGTGGTGGTTGGCCAGATGATTGAATGAAGCACCTGCAATAATACCGAGGCAACTGATAATTTCCAGAAGGTTATCCTGCGTTCTGATGGCAAAATAGGCTTGTCCGGCTTCTTGCTCCACGGTTCCTCTAAGTACCTGCGAAACAATTTTTCTGTGCATTCTGGCTTCCTTTTGCATAAGCGTTATATTCCTTTTAATATCTCTTAATACGCTTATGTCAGTATTTTCGGTTCCCGCAATTATCTGATTGTAATATGTGGTTGCTTTTGTAAAAACCTCCTGTGCATTTTTGACACAGAACTCTTTTACATTATCCGGATTTACTGCCTCTTCTTCCGCCTTTGAGACTTTTTCTGTTTCTTCCTTTTTCAGGTGTATTCTATGGGTTCGGTAAGCCATGAAAACAGACACAGAAATCATTACAAAAATGGCAATTGTCCCTCCATAGAAGAACAGTGATGCCAGTATAAAAGATATTGTAAATGCAGATATTGCAGTGAAAAACCAGCCTCCAATCACAGAAAAAACACCGGTAACCCTGTAAACGGCACTTTCTCTGTCCCAGGCACCATCCGAAAGGCTTGTGCCCATGGCTACCATAAAGGTAACATATGTAGTCGAAAGCGGAAGTTTCAATGAGGTTCCAAGTGCAATAAGGGCACTTGATACCACCAGATTCACCGAGGCCCTGAGAAGATCAAATGAAGGCTGGTTTTTCTCTTTTTTCATTCGGGGCAGTGGAGTAAACCTTTTCGAGATCCATTCTTTTGAACTTTCTGAAAGAATACCTGAAACAAATCTGTTAATTCCAAGCGAAAAGCTTACAATACCCCTGGATAAAACTGAGGAACCAAACCTTTCTTCACCTTCATCCTGACGGCTGAGATTAACTTCGGTCATGATTACTGTGCGGGCTTTTCGCGATTTGTAAAGAGTAATGACCATGACAGCACCCGACAGAAGAAGAAATATAAGAGGCGCTTTTACCGCACCGTTGAGCGCTTCCATTGTGAAGGTATCTGGATCGGCGCCCGGGCTTTTAATAAAGGTTAAAAAAGATTCATATCCGGCCAGCGGAACACCAACAAAATTGACCAGGTCGTTACCGGCAAATGCCATAGCCAGGGCAAATGTCCCAACCAGTACCACAACTTTCAGAATATTGATTCTGAAGAAAATATTGATCAGGTAAAGCAAAGAAGTAATGCCGGTAAAACAGAAAATAATTATCTGCATGCTGTTTTCTTTCACCCATTGGTAGTTGGGGGGTGTCATAAATGCCGCATCCTTTGCTCCTTTTATCAGAATAAAATATATGATGGTGGTAATGGCGAGCCCTCCAAAAAGTCCTCCAAGGTATTTAAGTTTATTTTTATAGTTAAATGAAAATATTAACCTGGTTATGAACTGAATAAAGGCTCCTACAGTAAAAGCAATGATTACAGATACCAGTATACCCGAGATAATAGCCAATGCCTTCCCCGAATTGATATATTCCCCAAGCTGCGCATATTCTTCTCCCCCGGCAATCTTAAACACTGCAATTGCTACTGCGGCTCCTAAAAGTTCGAAAACCAGCGAAACCGTGGTGGAGGTTGGAAAACCTATGGTATTGAAGGTGTCAAGTAAAACCACATCGGTAATCATCACCGCAAGAAAAATCAGCATAATATCGGCAAAAGTGAACTTGTCGGGATAAAAAATCCCGCTTCTGGCTATTTCCATCATACCTCCCGAAAAAACTGTTCCCGCAAGGACTCCCGTCGCGGCTACAAGCATTACAATTCTAAGCGGAGCAGCCTTTGATCCTACCGCCGAATTTAAAAAGTTTACAGCATCATTGCTCACGCCCACAATAAGGTCGGAAATGGCAAGCAGGAATAATATAAGAATGAGGATCAGGTAAATGGTTTCCATTTGAAACAGAAAATTTAACAATGCAAAATTACTCAAACTTAGCACCTCTTTACCGCAATCTGTTAAGTTATTGCTAAGTTATTGGTTGTTATTTAAATGATTCTAAGCTAGTCTGAAAATCAGTAATTTACATACAGGTTCGTGCGATAGTCCATGATGGTATTTTGTATATTTTTGCAGCTATTCTTTTTAACACAGTTCATTATCTCATAATGATGCATATATTTCTGCTGCTGGCAGGTTTTGTTCTGCTGATCAAAGGTGCTGACTGGCTGGTTAAAGGAGCCTCGGCTCTGGCAAAAAAATACAGGGTATCCGATCTTGCCATCGGATTGACTGTTGTTGCATTTGGTACTTCTGCTCCCGAACTTGTGGTGAATGTGTATTCTTCAATGCAGAATCATCAGGATATTGTTTTTGCCAATGTTATCGGGAGTAATATGTTCAATCTGTTTGCCATTCTGGGCATTACGGGATTAATCACACCGCTTGTGGTGCAATCGAGCACCGTGTGGAAGGAGATTCCCTTTTCATTGTTTGCCATGATAGTAATATTTGTGTTGGGCAACGATTTGGTTACAGGGGGCAATAAGGTACTATCAAGGGCCGACGCATTTGTTTTACTTGCTTTTTTTGGTCTTTTTCTTTACTATATATACAGGCAGATGAGATCTGACAGAACTGAAACCGTTGCCGAAAGCAGGCAATTGACAGCTTTAAAAATTACTCTGTTTATTGTTTCGGGTTTTGCAGGCCTGGTATTCGGAGGCAGAATGGTGGTAACAAATGCCATTGACCTGGCCTCTGCTTTGGGTGTAAGTGAAAAAATTATCGGACTTACCGTAGTGGCAGCCGGAACCTCTTTGCCCGAACTGGCAACATCGGTAGTGGCTGCTTACCGTAAAAACAATGATATTGCAGTGGGTAATATTGTCGGATCAAATATCTTCAATATATTTTTCATTCTCGGTATCAGCTCAATGATCCGGCCCTTGAATTATAATCCTGCATTTAATACCGATATCTACCTGGTTTCGGCAGGCACGCTGCTTCTTTTCCTGGCCATGCTACCGGGGGGTAAGAAAAGGCTCGACAGGTGCGAGGCTGCAGTGTTGTTGCTGGTTTATGTTGTTTACACAATCATTCTGATTCAGTAGTAAGTCTAATTTTGGTTTTTATTCTTCTTTATCTCCAAAAATACCTTCCTCTGCGCCAATTTTTGCTAAAGCTGATATTTCATCTCCGCTTGTAGAATGTTCATTATGTTTGTTTGAAAAGATCTTTGTGATACAGGATGAAATTATTACAAATGGGTACAGAGAAAAAACCAGAAAACGAATTATTGACCCGGATATAAGTGCCAATTCTCTGCAAAATCTTGCTTCAATTGTTTTGGGTAGTATTTCAGTTAAAACGAGTTTAGGAATTGTAAGTATTGCAGATACTAATCCAAAATTATCATTGCATCTTGAGAAATTAACAAAGAAAGACGAACCTCAAAGGCTGTTGAAAACATATTCAGTAAATTCCACACTTTATTTGAAAAATGGCATGAATTTATTTATATTAGCTTTCTCCCGGAAGACTTGAAAATACCATGTCATGATACGATCAGAGAACGGATAAACAGGATGTATCAGATTATTATCGACCAATTAATTACTTTCTTACCGTCTATAATCGAATTAAATTAGTTTGACCTGTATGAACCACTATTATGTGTTTATTGTTCTGGGACTTGTGCTGGTACTGTTCGCGTGGGGCAGGATAAGGCACGATCTGGCAGCACTGCTTGCATTGTTTGCCCTTGTCGTACCCGGAATAGTCCCTTCTGAAAAAGCCTTCTCAGGCTTCGGTCACCCTGCAGTGATAACAGTAGCGGCAGTACTGATTATTGGTAAGGGACTAGAGTATAGCGGACTTATTGATGTTCTTGGTAAATGGATCACCAGGATAGGAAACAACATGACCCTGCAGATACTGGCTCTTTCGTTTTTGGTTGCGGCAGCTTCTGCTTTTATGAACAACGTCGGCGCCCTGGCCATCCTGATGCCGGTTGCACTGCATATTGCAGCAAAAAGCGGCACCCCACCCTCTTACCTGCTTATGCCAATTGCTTTTGCCTCACTGCTTGGCGGTATGACAACCCTTATCGGGACTCCCCCGAATATCATCATATCAACACTTCGTGCCGATGAGACGGGCGAGGCATTCGGCATGTTTGCCTTTACCCCGGTGGGGCTTGGAATTACGATTGCCGGGATAATCTTTATTACATTGGCAGGATGGCGGTTGCTCCCGAAGCGTGCTGCCCAAAAATCGGAAAAGGAAGCGTTTCAAATTGATGACTATATTACCGAGGTCAAGGTTGGAAAGGATTCAAAGGCAGCCGGCATGAGCGTGGGTGAACTAAGAAAAATAGCCAATAAAGATGTGCAGATTCTGGGACTTGTCCGGAAAAATAGGAGAATTCACGCCCCGGAAGATGAAGACGAGTTGCTGAAAAATGATATCGTTATCGTTGAGAGCGATACTGAGGCATTGAAGTCGTTTCTCAATGATACTGGACTCGAGCTGGTAGGGGGTAAAAAATTCAGAGAAGATGCCAAAGGCTCGGAGAACATTTCGATAACCGAAGCCATTGTAATGGCAGATTCACCGCTTCTGAGACAAACGGCTTCGGGAATCAGGATGCGGAGCAAATACAGTGTAAACCTGGTAGCAGTGTCACGTAAAGAAAAAAGAATACATAAAAGACTCGACCATATTGTGTTCAGGACAGGTGACGTGCTGATGTTACAGGGCAGGGATAAAATGCTTAATGTAGCGATAGCATCAATGGGTTGTCTGCCATTGGCACGCCGGGAACTGCGAATCGGGTACAAGCAGAAAATTGCTGTAAGCCTTTCGATATTTGCATTTTCAATTGTATTGATTATCGGGGGACTTCTTCCCGTGCACATTGCCTTTCCCATGGCTGCAGCAGGAATTGTTATTTCAGGGATCCTTCCCGTTAAGGAAATGTACAAAAGCGTCGACTGGCCGGTAATAATTCTGCTCGGAGCAATGTTACCGGTGGGTGAAGCACTGGAAACATCAGGTGGAGCCGCACGAATTGCCGGAGTGGTATTACGTATGGGAGAGAGTCTTGCACCATGGGCAATCCTTGCAATAATTCTTACAGTAACTATGTTCCTTTCTGATATAATCAACAATGCCGCGACTGTGGTTCTGATGGCGCCGATTGCCATCAGTATAGCTGGCGGGATGGGATATAACGCAGACCCTCTGCTTATGGCTGTGGCTATAGGCGGGTCGAGTGCATTTCTCACCCCTATAGGTCACCAGTCAAATACACTGGTAATGGGTCCGGGAGGATACAGGTTTACCGATTACTGGCGGATGGGGCTTCCTCTGGAAATAATTATTGTTGCAATTGGGGTCCCCCTGATAATGTTTTTCTGGCCATTATAATCAAATATCCCATCTTTGTCTGACACTTAATACTATCATAAAATGAATGGACGACTGAGACTTTTTGCACACATATTTGACCATAAGGACGAAATAATCCTAAGAGACTATCTCGCACTGGAGCGCACGAAGCTTGCAAACGAACGAACACTGCTTGCCTATTCAAGGACGTCGCTTTATATGCTTCTGGGCGGGGTGGCGTTTTTTCAGCTTCAAGGGTTCAGGAATATACAGTGGTTGGGGTATGTTGCCCTTATCCTGGGCATGATCCTGATTTTGGTAGGACTCTACAGGTATTTCCAGATAAAGGCACGACTGGGCAGATATTACAGGAGGAATTACCAATTAAAACAATTCCATGAAGAAGAAACCCAGACCGGAGAGGATAATAATCAATATGGTCCTGAACAGAAAAAGGCCGGTAATAAAGATGGCCGGTTAAATTATGATTAAAATGAGTTATTTGAAGAAACCAAATCAAAAACTGAGAAAGTAGGACAAAAAACTAAAACCCCTCATTCACACCTGAATAAGGGGTTTAATCTGTAGCCCCACCAGGAATCCCTGCCTGCCTGCTGACGCAGTCAGTCAGGCAGGGAACCTGAATTTAAGGATTCTCCTTAGCTTTCTTTTTCCGGCAGCACTTTTATAGTAAATTTCCATCTCCCTCGCTTTTTTGGCTGCTCCTGTAAACTCAGAATAAAACAAAGTCCACGGTATATAAGCTTTTGTGGGTGATACTCTCCCTTTATTATGTTCATTGATTCGTCTGTCAACATCTTCAGATATTCCGACATATATCCGGTTATCTTTCATGCTGACTATAGCATAAACAAAATAATTATGCGGTTTCATTTAATGCAGCTGAGATCAAAGTGATGCAATGCACATCCTAGTAGCCCCACCAGGAATCGAACCTGAATTTAAGGTTTAGGAAACCTCCGTTCTATCCATTGAACTATGGGGCCTGAAATTACGCGGAACAAAATTATATCTTTTTTTCAGGATTACAAACTGTATAGTAGTTTGACTCCGAGAGCCTGAAATGTCTGAATCAAGCCCCACCAGGAATCCCTGCCTGCCTGCTGACGCATTCAGTCAGGCAGGGAACCTGAATTTAAGGTTTAGGAAACCTCCCTGCCCGACTGATGTCGGTCAGGCGGGCGTTCCCTGCCTGCCCTGACGGCAGTCAGGCAGGTATCCATTGAACTATGGGGCCTGAAATTACGCGGAACAAAATTATATCTTTTTTTCAGGATTACAAACTGTATAGTAGTTTGACTCCGAGAGCCTGAAATGTCTGAATCAAGCCCCACCAGGAATCCCTGCCTGCCTGCTGACGCATTCAGTCAGGCAGGGAACCTGAATTTAAGGTTTAGGAAACCTCCCTGCCCGACTGATGTCGGTCAGGCGGGCGTTCCCTGCCTGCCCTGACGGCAGTCAGGCAGGTATCCATTGAACTATGGGGCCTGAAATTACGGGGTGTAAAATTATCAATTTTTAATGATTGTACGGGGAAATTGATTTTTATTTTTATATCCGGATTCTTCTGATATTTTTAGCTTTTTAGAGGTTATCATTAAATAAAGAGACAGGAAAGCAGATGAATGAATCAAAAGAATTAACCATGGGAGTCGTAATTTCTGCCGATGGAATGCTCTATTGTTACGATGAAAGGGGGGTGCTTGCCCTGGTTAAGCCAGATCTTCTGCCAGCTTTTCAAGTTCTTTTTTCTTTTCAGGGTATTTCGGATTGTAGTTTCTGAAATTTTCCGGATCCGCGGTATTATACTTCTTTCGCTTGTCTCCAGGGGAAGGTACCGGATCTCCTTTGCACCCGGTTCGGACAGTCTTAAAGTTGCCTGCTCCGGCAACTCCTTAAGATCATGTTGGATGTTATTCAGCGCTTACGCCTTCGCTAAAGCTTCTGTGTACAGAGTCGCGCTGTCATTATTGTCTAACTACTGCATGACTATTGAATGACTATTGAATGACCATCGAATGACAACTGAATGACTATCGAATGACCCGCCTCCGCTACCTCCTTCGTCCCGATTTACGGGGACTACGAAGGTCAAAGAAAGCTACTGCGGGCGAAGCTATTGAATGACAATTGAATGACAATTGAATGACCATCGAATGACAACTGAATGACTATCGAATGACAACTGAATGACTATTGAATGACTATTGAATGACCATCGAATGACAACTGAATGACTATCGAATGACCATCGAATGACAACTGAATGACTATCGAATGACCATCGAATGAAAACTGAGCCCGGAGAAGTCATATCCAACCGGGAAATATCATCTTTTACCGGTACTTATTTGTGAATTAATTAACATCTGTGTAAACAAAAATTATTTATCTTTGTCCTATATATAAGATAGGATAAATAGGATATAAATATTTTAATTATGAAGAGGAGAATATTTCTGATTGGTGTTTTAACAGTTGTCCTGGCCGTTCTCACCTCATTCAGTGAAATATACGAGTTGTCACGAGCCGGGAATGAAATAGTTATTTCAGGAACATCAAATCTACACAATTGGAGCATGTCTGTTGATGAAAGTGATTGTGTGGCCGAGTTTGATATCGATGGATTAGAGCTGAAAAGCATCAAAAGGGTCGACTTCACCTGCAAGACCAGGGATATTAAAAGCAACAGCAATCTTATGGACAGGAAAACATACGAGGCAATTAACGCGGATAGTCATCCTGAAATAAGGTTTACCCTCCTGACTAATAGTGCCCTTGTATCTGACGGGCAAAATTTTAACGGCATTATCAGGGGCAATCTGAGTGTGGCTGGATATACAAAGGAGATTGTAGTACCGATCCGGGGTACAATTAATGAAAATAACACCATTATGGTTAAGGGATCTGTCGATCTGAAAATGACTGATTTCAAAATTGATCCGCCTACAGCTTTGCTGGGAACACTAAAAACCGGTGATCTGGTAACTGTAAGTTTTTCTCTTAACCTGTCAGATAAGACCTGATGGCTGAAAAAAGGAATTTGATAATAAATAAAAAAAAAAATGAAAAAACTACTTTTGTCACTTCTTTTAATTCAATTTGTATTTGCTGCTTCAGCGCAGCAATTTGAAAGATCTGTCTCAACAGGTGATGATATCTCCAAACCCAAAGTAACCACAGGTGCCGATTTTGCGATGCAGTTTCAGGGTCTCAGGCACACAGCTGATACTGCTCTGATACCGCTTGGTTCAAATATAAACCTTCCCACTGCAAATTTCAATATAAGCGCCCTTCTGGCCGAAGGAATAGAGGTCAGTCTCACCACCTACCTTTCATCGCGGCATCATGTAGAAGCATGGGTAAAGGGAGGTTACCTTCTTATCGACAGGCTTCCTTTCATCAAATCTGAATTTACTGACCGGCTGATGAATTTTATGACGTTCAGGGTGGGTGTTATGGAGATTAACTTCGGGGATGCCCATTTTCGCAGGTCCGACAACGGACATGTAATTAAAAACATGTTTGTCGGCAACTACGTGCTCGATGCGTTCACCACAGCTCCTGCCTTTGAGGCTCTGTTCCGCAGTAATGGAATAATCCTGATGGGAGCAGTATCGACAGGAACACTTAAACCAGCACTGACAGGGTACAGTGCCTTTTCACAGACATATACACCATATAACATACATAAGGAACCGGCATTTTACTGGAAAGCCGGATATGATAAACAGATTAATGATGATCTGCGTTTTCGTGCAACCCTTTCGGGATACCATGCTGCAAACCATCATTTCGGGTCCCTCTATTATGGCGACCGCACAGGCTCGAGGTATTACCTTGTCATGAACAGGATTACGAACAGTGCCGATGATGTTGATCCTGCAAAGAATCACATGTCAGGTAATTGGGGGCCTGGATTCACCGACAGGAACAATTCTTTTATGTTCAACCTGTTTGCGAGGTACAAGTCTGCAGAGATCTTTGGAACAATCGAGAATGTTAAAGGCACGCCTGCTTTCGGAGGGTCTGCGTTTACATTTTCCCAGTATGCTGTTGAAGGATTACTACGGTTCGGTAAGGATGATAAATTCTTTGGAGGAGCCAGATATAATTATGTAAAGAACAATGCCGAAAGCTCGGTTGACAGAATACAGATCGGCGCAGGATGGTTCCTGACGCCTGATATCCTGCTAAAAGCGGAATATGTTGACCAGGACTATAAAAATTTTGTATTGTACGGCGGCAATGCAGGATTCAACGGTTTGATGATAGAGGCCGCCATATCATTTTAGGGATGAATTACGGAGTTACAAAAGACAGGGAAAAACGAATGAATAAATGGTAAAGGCATTTTTAATATTAGTTTTCTGGTTACCTCTGGTTGCAGGCGTGGATCTTAATAGTGAAAACGGATCAACCCCTGATAACCCTGCGGGCTTTATCGACATTACCGTGGAGTCAAACATTAACAGACTCTTCTTCAAATATGACCTTAAAGGAGCCTGCCTGACCTTAAACGACAGGATAAAAACTGCTTATGCACATGACACCACATTCTCAGCAATCAGGGTTCCGGTAAAGGAATTCAGGAGCACTAATCAGATGGCTTACAGGGATTTTCTTGAACTGGTCAGATCCGAAGAATACCCGGTCCTTGAAATAGTAATTCCTGATAAGCCTGTGGCCCGTTATGACTCTGGCTCTGAGTTGAAATTAAACGGAGTAGCTGTAACCGTTGCAGGTGTGACCCGGCTCTATGATGTAAGCTGTACAATTGAAAAGAGTGAGAATAACAGGCTCCTTACAGGCATAATAATAATAAAGCTAACCGATTTTGATATAGATCCTCCTGTAAAATGGGCGGGTCTTGTGAAGGTAAGGAATGAAATAATTGTTAAATTTGGCTTGTGCATCAGAAATTCACCTGAAGTACAGGTCAAAGCCTGAAAAGTGAGATTCAACACCAAAATACGATACGGAATACGGGCAATGCTTGAGATTGCCCTTGATAAGACCGAAAGCGGAGTTTTCCAGAAAGATATCGCGGTACGACAGAATATTTCAGTAAAATATCTCGATAATATCATAGCCTCCCTTAAGGCTTCGGGACTGATAATCAACAAGCGCGGAAGAAAAAGCGGTTACAGGCTCTCGCGGCCTCCTGCGGAAATAAGTATGCTCGATATTTATAAGGCTTTCGAACCTGATATAACAATAGTAGACTGCATGGAGCAGGGCTATGACTGCCAACAGTTCAGTACATGCGGCGTCAGGCTATTCTGGGAGGGACTTAACAATCAGATAACGGAATACTTCAGATCATTTACTCTCGAAGATTTAATTAAGGTTCATAAAAAAAGACAATAATTATTATTATTTCTTATTTTCGCCCAGAACTTTAGTGCGATGAATTACATCGATTTTATTATCATAATTATTCTTGTATTCGGGATTTTACGCGGCTATACCGATGGCCTGGTGATTGAAGTGGCATCTCTTGCCGCACTGATCCTTGGCATATGGGGCGCAATCAGGTTCTCGGCATTTACAGCCGGTAAGCTATATGATTGGTTCGATATGTCGGGTGATTATGTCGGGATAATAGCATTTGTAATTACTTTCCTGATAATAGTGGTGGCCATTCATTTTGTGGGCGTTATTGCCGACAGATTCGTTTGTGCCCTTTCACTCGGATTCCTTAACAGGCTGCTGGGAATGTGCTTCGGCTTTGTCAAAACAGCCCTGATTCTGAGTGTCATTTTTGTCGTAATGAATGCCATCGATGCCAGACACCATTTTCTCCCCCGGAACAAGATAGAACAATCAAAATTCTATAACCCTATCGCCGACATTGCACCTGCCCTGTTCCCGGTAATAGGGGAGGGATCATTCAATCACAGCTTCGACAGGTTTAAAAAGAAACCTGAGGGAGTGGCAATATAAGCCTGTTTGTTATCTTTGCACTTCTTAACGAAGATTAAAATGAATTTTGTTGAAGAACTGAGATGGCGCGGCATGATACACGATATTATGCCGGGTACGGAAGAACTGCTGAAAAGAGAGATGACAACGGCATATGTGGGTATTGATCCTACTGCCGATTCACTTCATATCGGTCATCTGGTAAGCGTGATGATGCTCAAGCATTTTCAGAGATCGGGCCATCAGCCGATAGCACTGCTGGGCGGAGCTACGGGTATGATCGGTGATCCCTCGGGCCGCTCGGCGGAAAGAAACCTCCTGAGTGAGGAAGAGCTTGCCCATAACCAGAAGTGTATCGAAAATCAACTCGTGAAATTTCTTGATTTCGGATCCGAAGTCCCGAACAGAGCCATACTGGTGAACAATTACGACTGGATGAAAGAGTATTCCTTCCTTGGCTTTATCAGGGATATCGGAAAACATATCACAGTGAATTACATGATGGCTAAAGAGTCTGTTAAGAAAAGGATCAGCAGCGATTCAGCCCAGGGTATGTCATTTACTGAGTTTTCATACCAGCTTGTACAGGGCACAGACTTTCTTTACCTCTACAATAACTACGGATGCAGACTGCAGATGGGAGGATCGGATCAGTGGGGTAATATTGTAACGGGTACCGAACTGATAAGACGTAAAACAGGAGGTGAGGCATTTGCCCTTACCTGCCCGCTTATAACAAAAACCGACGGATCGAAATTTGGCAAAACGGAAGCAGGTAACGTATGGCTCGATCCGTCCAAAACATCCCCGTATCATTTCTACCAGTTCTGGCTGAATGTGTCCGATGAGGATGCGGCAAGATATATTAAGATATTCACCATGCTGGACCGTGATGAGATTGACGGACTTATCTCCGAACATGGCAGGAATCCCCATGAACGGCTTCTCCAGAAAAGGCTGGCCGGGGAAATTACGGAAATGGTCCACTCCAGGGGCGATTATGAGACTGCCGTTGAGGCTTCGCAGATACTCTTCGGAAAAGGAACGGCTGAATCCCTTATGAGAATGAATGAAGAAACCTTTCTGGAGGTCTTTGAAGGAGTTCCGGTATTTGATTTTTCGAGGGAACTCCTCGCAGAGGGAATCAGCATCACCCCCCTCTGTGCCGAAAAGACAAAAGTATTCTCGTCAAAGGGGGAACTGCGCCGCCTTGTCCAGGGCGGGGGATTCTCGATAAACAAGGTAAGGACCGATAATCCCGATCATCGGATTACTTACACCGACCTGTTGAACGACAGGTATATTCTTTTACAAAAGGGAAGGAAGAATTATTTTATCCTCAGGGCCGTATGATCCCTCACCTTGTCAGATCAAGGGCAATTATCGAGACATCATCGAAGAGATGCGGGTTGTTATCCGGGATACCGAGTGCCTTTATCATTCTGACAATATTCTTTTCAACAGGGTCGGAATTGGTTATGAACCTGATGATCTCCCTGGTTCCCGTCTCCCTGCCGTCACTGCCTGGCAGGTCCGAGAGACCGTCGGTATAGCATACAATTTTTGAATGATTGGTTATTGTAAGGATCTCCCTGTTGACCGGAGGGATCTGCTCGAGCATTCCTATGCCGACACACATTGCCTGCAAATGGGTCAGTTCGCCGGTTACGGTATCAAAGCATACCGGAGGATTATGGGCTGCATTGACATATTCAAGCATACCGGAGGAGTGATCGTACCGTGCAATGAACAGCGTGATGAATCTCTCCCCCCGGGATGCCTCGTTAACAACTGAATTGAGCTTTTCAATAAGACATACGAGCTCAATGTCATAAGTGAACAGGGCTCTCAGGCTGGCCTGGAAATTTGACATTAGTATTGCAGCCGAGATCCCTTTTCCCGATACATCCGCTATACAGAATCCTGTTTTGGTATCGGATAGTTTAAGGCAGTCGTAGTAATCACCGCCGACCTCATAATGAGGGAAATAAAAACCTTTGACAACAAGCTTTTTGCTATGGGGCAGCCTGCTGTTGTCGGGGATCAGCATCTTCTGCATCCTGGCAGCCAGCTCCAGCTCCTTTCTTAAGGCTTCCTGGCGGAGACTCTCTTTGAAGAGCCTGATATTTTCAATTGCGACAAGTATAATGCTTGAGATAGTCTGGACAAAGTTAAGATGTCTTATGACAGGGCTCATTCCCTCACCCTCCTCTTCAATATCGCCGATAAACACAAATGCAAACGGCGCATTATTGTTATGAACGGGAATGATAATGTCGACACCGGCAAAGTCAGGATTATCTGTCACAAAGGCAATCTCGGTAAATCCGACCAGATGTTTTTCAACGATGATGCCTTTCTCAAGCTTTTTCGGAAAACCGCCGTTCAGGATACATTCCCATTTATCAGACCACTTGTATATTAGTATCTTTCCGATGCCCAGGTTATTACGAAGGATCGATTCATATTTGGCCAGAAGCTCCCCGGCAGGCAGATTTGCGTTAATCGATAACGTTATGTCAAGCAACGCATCAAGCTTGAACCTGGATAACTTTAATCTCTCTTTTGAAGCTTTCTTTACGTCCATTTCTGCATTATTCCTTTGCCCTCTCCACATAGGAGCCGTCACGGGTATCAACCTTTATCCTGTCTCCGTTATTGACAAAGAGAGGCACCATAACTTTGGCCCCTGTTTCTATCTGAGCCTGCTTAAGCGTGTTGGTAGCAGTGTCGCCCCTTAACCCCGGTTCTGTATATGTTACTTCCATTATCACAAAAGGCGGAAGATCAACAGAGAGCACATTCTCCGTGTCGGCATGCACTACAACCTCAACATTCTGACCCTCCTTGAGAAATGCGTGATTATCGATAAGTGATTCTGGGACATGAATCTGTTCATATGTTTCAAGATGCATGAAATAATAGCCTATCTCATCCTGATAAAGGTACTGGTATGGACGCCTTTCCACTCTTGCAAGGTTTATTTTTGTCCCGGATGAGAAGGTGTTGTCAATCACACGCCCTGTTTTTATGTTCTTGAGCTTTGTGCGGACAAAAGCTGGTCCCTTACCGGGTTTAACATGCTGAAACTGAACAATTGAATAAAGATCGTCATTGAACTCTATTACCAGCCCGTTCCTGAAATCTGCCGTAGTTGCCATAAATTTCCTGTAGTCTTATTACTTTGTTTTTATATCAAGCGGGTATTTCAACCCTTCATAACTAATCATGTCAACAACAAATGCTCCCACAAAGATATTAAATCGGATCTTAACCGGTAAAAAATTCTTATCGGCCGAGAACCAGAATGACACATCATTCTCTGTTTTAAAGAGCCTGCCAACCTCTGTAACCGGATTAAACTTAACGCATTTTATCCTTCCTGCCTTTGTTTTAACCTCTTCAATACCCTCATATCTTAAAATAATCGGGTATAACTGATCGGTGAACCATGTCGTTATCGTTATTGCATCACCAATCTTCAGGGTGTCGTGCCAGGGGAGATAGTGATTGCGGAAATAATAGAAACATGATAGTATATCGTGTATGCCGGGCTGGGTAATATGTACTCCTGTAAGGTCGCTGGTCAAAATAGCCGAATCCTGTCTTGTCTTATGATCGAATATCACTTCGTTGTACCTTTTATATCTTCCCTCGGAAATATTGCGTATTGAAAGAACGGGAAGCCCGGTGACGGGATCAATAAAGCTTTCATAAATATCGAGTACCCTGAATATGGCATCGGCAAGACCGACGGTTCTGCCAACAAAAACCGACCGCCATACTTCCTGGCCGTTATGGAAATCTTTTTTGAGTTCAAGGGAAGCCACACCTCCCTGTATAAAACCGTAATGAATTGTATATTCAATCTTCTCTCCCGGTAAATAGACCGGGCCCTGGCCTGAAGCAGAGAAAACGGTAAAAAAGAGAAGAATATATAAATGGATATGTAGCTTCATATTCTTGCCAAAGATATCATTACCTGAAACAAATTATTTGCCATAAATATTTTTAACCTGTTTGGTGGCAATGAAATCTTTAAGATAAAAGGGTTCAAAGTATGCAATATCTTCAAAATTCTTTTCAATAATTGCTTTATGTGCAGGCTTTTGCAAAGAGGCTGCCGAAATGCGATAATCATCTTCAAACAATATGTTTTTTCTTCTCATTACCCCCCTGCATTTAATGGCTCCGTCACCGAAAAATACTATCCTGTGCTCTTCAGGTATTTCAATGAAGGAGCCTTCTTCAATCACTTCAGCTGTTGTCTCCCTGCACTTATTGCCCTTGCTGTCGAATATGGCATTGTAGACCTCCATCCGGCGTGCATCTATCAAAGGGCAAAAGAGAGTATTGTCATCAGCCCGGAATTTTTTTCCTGTTTTATCTATTATGCCATGGAACATTGAGACCGGGGTTTCCACGCCTATCAACGGTATTGATGCCGCGTATGCCATCCCTTTTGCCACTGAGACACCTATTCGTAATCCCGTGTACGATCCGGGCCCTTTGCTCACTGCCACGGCTTCAAGATCTTCAACCCGCATGCCATTGCTTTTAAGGAGATCCTCAATAAAGAGGGTAAGCAGTGCCGCATGAGATTTGCCTTCCGTGTTCTCTCTGACGGAAATTACTCCTGACGGGTTGCACAGGGCAACAGAGCATACCGGGGTGGAGGTTTCAATACATATTATCATTATCTCTTATCTCTTGCCGGCTATTTTTCGGAGAAGAGATCTTCCCTTTCTACTATTTCAACCAGGGTGCTGTCGGAGAGTTTCCTGCTAATGGCACTGAAAGGGGCCGAAATCACCCTGTCACTCTCTGCGATACCCGACAGGATCTCGATATAATTGTTATCCTGTATGCCGGTTTTTACATCTCTTGCCAGAGCATATGTGCCGTCGGTAATAAACACCAGTGTCCGTATATCGTCGCCGGTAGATGAAACCACCACCCGGGTAGTGTCGGTCCTGGTCGTAACAGACTGTATGGGAACGGCCACGACGTCCGCCCTCGTCTCTGTCCGGATATCAACGGTGGTTGACATCCCTGGCCTCAGAGGATTGGGTCTGCCTGCTACGGTAAGAGACTTGTACGATTCGGGGAGTATCAGTATCCTGACATCAAAGTTGGTTATCTGATCGGCGGATAATCCGGTTGTTTTGGCTGAGCTGGCTATTTCAGTAACAACGCCCATGAAACGATGATCCAGATAGGCATCAACTCTTATTATTGCAGTGTCGCCCCTCTTAACCCTTACAATATCATTTTCGTTCACCTCCACCCTGGCTTCCATCCGCGACAGGTCGGCAACCCTCATCAGCTCGGTTCCGGCCATAAGACCGGTTCCCGCAACTCTTTCGCCAAGTTCTACCAGGAGCATTGAAACATCTCCCGTCATCGGAGCATAGATCGAGGTCTTCGTAAGGTTCTCATCAGCCTCTTTAAGTGCTGCTTCTGTACTTATAACCGAGTATCTGGCAGCATCAACCTCTGATTTTGATACTCTGTATG
This sequence comes from uncultured Rikenellaceae bacterium, assembly GCA_964633195.1. Classification (GTDB taxonomy): domain Bacteria; phylum Bacteroidota; class Bacteroidia; order Bacteroidales; family VadinHA17; genus LD21. The sequence goes on from CAZWFL010000046.1 coordinate 21,075, forward strand.
ATGCTTCAGCCTGTTCAAACTCCGATTTCGACACTGTCTGTTCATCATAGAGCTGCTTTATCCTGTTGTATGAGAGCTCTGCCTGAATAAACTGGGCCTCGGCCTGTGCGAGCCGCGCGCGTGCCGAACTTATGGCTGCCAGCGACCTGTCTCTCTGGGAGATATATACATCGGGTTTTATCCTGAGCAGAAGCTGCCCCCTTACAACCGGGTCACCCTCGTTAACATGTAGCTCAACAATCTCGCCCGATACTTCCGGGCTTATCTTAACCTCTTTCTCAGGCTGAATCTTACCATTGGCAGTTATGGTTTCAATAATGGTCCGCAGTTCGGCATTTTCAACGGCCACCTTAACCATCACTCCTTTGCCGAACCAGCCCTGTTTCTTCCCTATCACGGCGAAGATTATCAGGACAACTGCCAGGGGTGCCAGGATCTTCAGAATCTTGTTGCTTTTCATCAGTATATAATTTATTTTTTATTGGTCTGATGGAACCCACATGTTTGACTTCGTCGAGCTCGCTTCGCTCGGTTGATAATTATATACAAACGTGTTTGTGTATTGAATACATGTGGGTTTCATCTATATAATGCTTAAAAGGTTTTACTGATCGAGTTTTAACGGGATTCCCTTGTAGAAATCCAGAACTTTGGTTTTGAAGATGAATTCATATTTCGACTGTGCCATATCCGACTGGGTATTGAGAAGCTGTGTTTTTGCGGCATTATAATCAACAGGTGTTATCATACCCACGTTGAATTTTTGTTCTGTGTATCTTAAGGATTCCTCCATTGATACCACAGCCTTGATGCTGGCATTGTATTTCTTCAGTGCGGCAACTGCATCAGCATACGCCTGCTGTATGTTCTTGTAAAGCTGCTTCTTCTCACCCTCAAGTGCATACTGGTTGTTTTCGAGGCTCAGCCGGGAATTGGAAATGTTCTTATTGATCTGCCATCCGTTAAGGACAGGGATGTTCAGTGAAAAGCCAAATCCGTAGCTGATATTATCGTTCAGCTGTTCGGAAAACCTGTACGGCTCAAGAGGACTGGATGGCTTTATCGCTATATCTGAATAACGGGTACTGAATGAATGATTCATCGAGAGCCTCGGGCTCCTTGCTCCTGATGCGATCTTAAGATCATACTCACTTGCCACCAGCTTCATTTCAGCGCTTCTGATTTCCGGCCGCACACTTTGGGCCAGGAGGAATATCTCATTTACTTCACCGGTGATGACTGCCAGTGTATCGATCTGAATATCAGGAATTACAATAGTGAATCCTTCAGGAGAGGGAAGCTCAAGCATCTGTGCCAGGTTAAGGTAAGAAATATCGAGCTGGTTCATGATATTGACAAGCTGCAGTTCCTCGCCGGCAGCCTGCGCCTCTATCTGCAACAGATTTCCCATAGCCACGCTTCCGGCATCAACCAGCTTCCTCGTCTTTTCGATCTGCTGCCTGGTGATCTGCAACTGGTTGTCAGTCGCCTGCACCAGCTCCGTATTAAGCAGTATCTGCAGGTATGCAAGGGCAATGCTCAGCGAGATGTTGTCCTTTATCCGCTGGAGATCAAGCTCTCCGGCAAGAACCTGGTATTTATTTTTCTGTATGGTGTTGTAATTCTGGAGGCCATTGAAAAGATTAAGGCTGCCTCCCAGGTAGAAGCTGTTCGACTGAATATTCTGATCCCTGGTGAATTCATAGGTCGTTTCATCAAGGGCGCGGCCGAAAGAATAGTTATGGGAAGCCTGCCCGTTCAACGTCGGAAGAAGATTAAGCTTCGACAGCTCAAGAGCATTCTGCTGATAACCGGACTGTATCTCCTGTTGCTTAATCTGAATATTGTTGTCAATAGCATACCTGACACACTCCTCGAGAGACCATTCCTTGTCCTGCTGAGAGTTCAACAGAATTGGGGAAAAGCACAAAAACGTGATAATCAGTAGCTTCTTCATAATAAATAATTTTTCAAATGAATTCTGCAAAGCTCTTCTAAATGAGACGTTTGCGTAACTGAATATATTGCATCCTGACATTGATAAGAGGATCGATGATAATTTTTTCAATAAGCCTACGAAGATAAATAATATCTTAGACAGAATGAATATTTTTTTTAAAAGAAGAAACCGGGGGTCATTATTCAGGATTCGTCTCGCTGAAGGGCCATATTTTGATTATATTTGTACTATTAAGTGAGGAGATTCACCAAAATAAACTATTAACTATATGAGCAATAAGAAATTAAATCTGGAGCCGGGAGTGATTTACGGGGATGATGTAAAATCACTTTTTGATTATGCCAACAGGAATAACTTTGCCATTCCTGCGGTTAATGTTGTAGGTACAAATTCAGTCAATGCGGTTCTTGAAACGGCAAGGGAAGTAAATTCGCCTGTCATCATACAGTTTTCAAATGGAGGTGCCCATTTTTTTGCAGGCCAGGGACTTACAAAGGAGAATCAGACGGGTGCGATTGCCGGAGGCATTTCAGGGGCGCTTCATGTGCATAATGTTGCAGAGTATTACGGAGTCCCTGTTATCCTTCATACCGATCATGCCGCAAGGAAACTTCTTCCATGGATCGATGCTCTTCTCGATGCCGGAGAGGAGTTCTATGAGACAAACGGCAAGCCCCTTTACAGCTCACACATGATCGACCTTTCGGAGGAGCCGCTTAAAGAGAATATTGATACCTGCAAAAAGTATCTGGAAAGAATGACGAAGCTTGGCATGACCCTTGAGATTGAGCTTGGTGTCACCGGTGGGGAGGAAGACGGCGTTGATCATTCGGGAATTGACAGCGCAAGGCTCTATACCCAGCCGGAGGATGTTGCCTACGCTTATGAGGAGCTTCTGAAGATAAGCAGCAACTTTACCATTGCAGCTTCATTCGGTAATGTGCACGGTGTTTACAAACCCGGCAACGTGGAGTTGAAACCCATAATACTGAAGAATTCCCAGGAATATATTATCAATAAGTTCAAAACCGGTCCGAATCCTGTAAATTTTGTCTTCCATGGCGGGTCAGGCTCCGAGAAGCATCTTATAAAGGAGGCTATTGAATACGGGGCCATCAAGATGAATATAGACACAGACATGCAATGGGCATTCTGGGAAGGCGTAAAAAATTATTACGAGGAGAAGCGGGGCTATCTTCAGGGCCAGATCGGCAATCCCGAAGGTGAGGATAAACCCAACAAGAAATATTACGATCCGAGGGTATGGCTCAGAAAGGGCGAGGATAGTTTCATCGCCAGGCTGAAAGAGGCCTTTGCCGACCTGAATGCAATGGAGAGGTTGTAATCCCCTTCTCTGGGGATTACCCCCGGCCCGTTTTACGGGCCTGCCCCCTGAAGGATTGCCCCCCTGCCCCCTAAAGGGGGAGTTTTATAAGGTATTCGTATTAGGTGCCATTTAGGATTTTGTGGTAAGTTCCGCATTGGCGTATTCAGGGGCAAACTTAAAGGAAGCGGGCTTTTGAGACATCACCATAGTGGGAGCAGACAAACACCTGAACCACTATAAAGTTGTGAATAGCGCAACACAAAGAAAGCCAGTTAATTAGTAACCGGCTTTCTTTTTTCTGTTAAAAACTATTGCAAACCGGAAGAATAATGACTCTGGCTTTTAATAAATTAGCTTTATGATTATAACCACACCGGTTGAGGCGAAGACTATATAAGGAAGTAGAACTGAAAAGGACCAACAGACTCTCGCTGATGCTTAATGACAGGGAACTGAAGGCGCTTGGCGTCTATTGTCAGAGGTACAGGATAAGGAATAAATCGGAGTTTCTCAGGGAGACAGTGATGAGAGCTATAATCAAAAGATTTGATAATGAGCATCCTACGTTGTGGGAAGAAAATGAACCGACACTCTTCAGCCGGAATGGTTGTAAATAGTATTTGTATTATCCTTCTCTTTTAATAATTTTACATTCCAGATCCGGATAAAGAGTCAGAACCGAAGAGTCAGGGTGGATCGTATTTTTTTATTATATTGAATGAGTTATCTCAGGGCAGAGGCAGTTGATGAAGAGTATATCAGCATATAAAAATGAGCCGACCAGGAAAACCCCGTGGGTAGTCCTTGACGAAGGGCGTATTTTCATGATGGGGAGGTCTATTCCTGAGAACCCGGGCGAATTTTACCGGCCGGTTCACGACTGGATAAAGAAATATGTTTCCCACGGTTCCGGTCAGGTGAAGATAGACCTTGGATTCGAGTATATAAACACGAGCTCAATCAAGTGGGTTTTTACTTTATTGAGAGAGCTGTCGTCTTTTGAAGAGGTGGGAGAGAATGCCACTGTTAACTGGTATTACGACCATGGAGATGAAGATATGGCAGAACTGGGCTTCATCCTGCGGTCGCTGATCGATTGTCCTTTTGTGGTGACCGAACTGGACGGGATGAGCAGGTCGAAATATGAGTCCATCCTTAACAACGGGGATTCCTGAACCCGGCTATGATCCTGACTTCCTTCATTCCTTTTGACATTCTGAAAAAAGTAGTACTTTTGCACCGCTAAGTCAGCATGCTAACTGACCCATGGTGTAACTGGTAACACGTCAGATTTTGGTTCTGAAGAGTCGGGGTTCGAGCCCCTGTGGGTCAACCTGAAAAATCAAATAAAGCCTTGATATACAGATATATCGAGGTTTTTTAATTTTATCCAGCTGGCACATAGCTGGCACAAATTTCATAGAAAGTAAGTTCGAGGCTGCATCTGAAATTACTTCTGGCAATTTTTGAACTTAATTGACTATTTCATTTGTCATGTCCCAACTTCCCGTATAGTACAGAATATAGGGATTTTGGGGGGGAATAGAGATTTCTCTTACAGTTTAATGATTTTTGAATATTCAGGAAGAAATTGACCACCTGATTCCTGAGTAAACTGAGCCACTGCATACAATAGAAACAGAAAAACCCGGTCCCAAAGTCCCAGGTTTGAATGTTGCATTACTAATATATTGATATAAAGTATATTATAGTATAATGCAATTATGCAACATATCTTATTTGCCTGTTTATAAGCAATTTAAGGCATTGTTGCGTTTCGTAAAGGGTAAGTACTATAGGGATATAGAAACGCTCTGAAACAAGCTGTAAATGGCCTCAAATCGAATATCGTAAGTATACTATATGATTGACTATCAGGATTATGAATTACGCGGGGATTTGGGGATGAGAAAAGCTAAAAGCATGACAAATCAACTTAATATTGTCCATATTATAACCAGTGATTATTGTTATATTGTTATGTGTCAATATATTGCAAATTGAATCTGCTCCTACCGAAATTGGTAATTGATATTTCTTTTTTAATGAATTTTGAATATTGATTGGGATTAATATCGGCAATATAGGTTTTTATCTTTTCTTTTTGAAGAAATTTAAGGAACCTGATCAGAAGACTATCTTTTATTAAAAGGTCCAATCCATTGGGTTTATCATTTTCAAATCTCACTTTCTCATTTAGTAAAAGCTTATACCCCAATGTTACTTCTTTAATGGAGAAATTATCATTATAATGGAAATATCTTCTTCTTGAACATCGATCTTTTAGCTGTACTTGGATGTGTTTAGGAAGTCTCATTCGTTTTGGCGAAAAGAGAAGAAATCTCCATTCGTTTTCCTTTCCCCAATGTTCTTTATACTTTATATTTGAAGAGATTAGTAGTGTTAAAAGCAAATTGTCGGATTCAATCGGGACATATTTTTCTACATAATTTATGGGGAAAGGACCAAAGAAATATTTTGGAATTGTATTAATTGAGTACTTAACCACAAATCCCCTGTGGGAAGTATAATGGCTCCACATTAGAGGATCTTTATCAGATTCTGTCATAGACAATATTCCAAATTGAGAAAATATTATTTGGAAAAACTCATTTTGAATTTTAGGATCAAGTTGTAATAGGTTCTTATTTAGATCAAAAGGATCATTTAAATCAAATGGATGTGATCCATAGAAATATCTCTCTTCCAACGATTTTATATTATAATCTTCAAATTTGTAGTATTTACATAATTCTTGCGGGTAACTAATTTTACAATCTGGGAGTACTGTCATCTCTACTGGATTGCTTTGATTGCTTATTTTAATATTGTATTTCCAGTTGTTGTAATCAGCCACTTTAGTATCCATTTTTTATGTTTAAGAAGTTATTTGGCCATAGGGCTTGCATTGGTTATAACGGGGGTTAATCTAATACCCTTTTTAAGGTGAATATTTCCAGGTTAGTTTAATACGCGACTTAGTTCAACCGAGGCTTCATCCCTGGGCATCAAACATCGGATTAAGCTCTTAGAATTAGAATGTGTTTTATTTTTTCTTTTTAGTCCTAGATAGCTTTCTTTCTGTTTCCTCTGGGGGTTCAATAAATGAAAAATCAGCAACCTCGCATTTATTCTGCAGATTTATATCTGCTGTCACTATGAAAACTGGTCTGCTACAGTTTGATCTCATAATTTCGAATGCCTCCGTGTAACCGGAAAATAACAATGCTTTAAAATCGGAAAGTAACGATGTATTGTTTT
>CAZWFL010000047.1:0-27319 GCA_964633195.1 uncultured Rikenellaceae bacterium
AGAGTTTCAGGCAAGCCAGAAATTGTCGGAAGCAGCTGATATTATCAGCAAAAACCCTGCTACGATACAGCTCAGATATCTGCAGACCCTGACCGAGGTGGCCTCGGATAAAAATTCAACAATTATTTTCCCTGTTCCGATCGAAACGATAAAAGATTTCCTGCAGGATAAAAAGAAATAATTAAATGCACCAATCCCTGTCGTGCATGCTCTGCCATAAACAGACCAGCGATCGTGTTAAAGCCGGGGAGAAAGTTTACGGGCCGCAGGAGCTTTGTAGAAAAAGGAGAGAGGGAACAATATTAAATTTACTAACTAACAGGAAGGATTAATTTATGGTTCTGAAGAAAGAAGAAAATATACTCAGTGAAACAAGAAGATTTAATGAAATTGATTTATGGCAAAACGTCACGGAAGAACAATGGAACGATGCCGGCTGGCAGTTAAGGAATGCCATACGAAGTGTTGAGCAGCTGAAAAAGGTCATAAAGTTGAGCCCTTATCAGGTATCTGAAATTGAAAGAACGCTAAAGACATTAAAAAGCGAAGGCAAGGAGCCTTTGAGAATAACACCGTATTATGCCACATTGATGCAGGAGGACCCTTTTCATCCTGATATGATGCCGGGGGAAAAAGCCGAAAAACGTCTCGATCCTGTATTCTGGCAGAGTGTGCCAACGCCTGCTAACCTCTTATTCCCTGATACGGGAGCTGAAGGGGCAATGTGCGAAGGTTCCAGAAGCTACGGAGCCGCATACCAGCGTTATCCGAACCGGATCGCCCTTTTTGTCGCTGAAAACACAAGCTGTGCCTCCTATTGCGTGCATTGCCAGAGGGCTAAATCACTGGACGGCTCGGTTGACGTTAACAGCACGGAAATTGATAAGGGCCTCTTCTATATCGGAAATAACTCCAATATCAATGAAGTGCTTGTCACCGGAGGTGACGCACTAATGATCAGCAGACACCGGCTGCAGTATATCCTTGAAGAATTGAGCAGAATAACACATCTAAGGGTGATAAGAATTGCAACCAGGGTACCTGTTGTTATGCCCATGGGAATAACTGACGAATTGCTGGAATTAATAAAGGCTTCAGCAAACAGATTCAGTCAGGGTGTTGAGAAGTATGTTTACTTCATGACGCATATTAATCATTATCAGGAGGTTACAAAAGACCTGGCCGGGGCCGTAAAAAGAATACGGGAGCATGGTTTTACTATCAGAAATCAGACTGTTCTCCTCAATCATGTTAACGACAACTATAAAACACTTGCCGAAACATTCAGAAGAATGTTCTGGATAGGAGTGCACCCTTATTATTTGCTCCAGTGTCATAAGGAGAAAGGGATTGTTCATTTTATTACTCCGATCCAGATCGGGAAGATCTTCATGAAACATTTACAAGGCTGGCTGTCAGGCATTACTGTTCCCAGATATGCGGCAAATATCGAAGGTGGCGGCGGAAAGGTATTATTAATGCCGTCAGGGCATGATACCTTAAATAATAATACCAAAATTGATGAAAAAATATCTGAAAGTTATGCGACCGTCATTACCTGGGATGGCAGGGAGCTGGTAAGCTATGAAGCTCTTGGCAGATCCACGCGCGAAGAATTTGAGGCAGGTGTTAAAATTATGGATACGTTTATAGGAAGAAAAGGAGTATTTCGGCCAAAACTTATTATTATTGATGACCAGGGAAAACATATTGAAACAACCAACAGAACAAAATTGCCCACACTTGAGAATCTGAAAAAATCCCAACTGCTGGGCTACAAATTATATGCTGACGATATGCCTCTGACCAATCCGACGGATGCATTAAATGAGCTTGAGGAAGGGTTTATGAAATCAAAATACTTTAAGGGTTAACCTGAATTGATCTTTTTTACTCTTACAACTACTGCTATCTGCGGTGAAGAAGGAGAGTCACATCGCCTACCAGTTCAAAAGGCTTGCCGTTTGAGAAGGTGCCGGTACATTTATAGACATATACGCCCTGCTGGCTGAGGGTGCCGTTGTAGTAACCATCCCATCCGATCATCACGTCATAGCTTGTGTAAATCAGAACCCCCCACCGGTTAAATATCTGCAGATGATACGTTTCAACTCCCTCCCAGAACGGATGAAAGACGTAATCCATCTCCGGTCCGCTCAGTGAGTAAGCACCCCCGTTGGGACCCGACATGTCGGGTTTGAAGGCATTGGGGAACTTTATCCATCCCTTGCCTTGAACAGTCACTGCACCGGGCTTGACCAGCTGGTCGGTACAGCCATGTTCGGTCCATACCTGAAGGGAGATATCAAAAGTGCCAAGAGTTGAGTAGAGATATCTCGGATTAACTTCGTCAGAGATGTTCCCGTCGCCGAAGTCCCAGAGATATTGTACGCCGTACTCCGACATATTATACAGCTGGATCTCATCGTCGGGAAGCATCACCAGATCGGGAGCCACCCTGAAGCTGACAACGGGTTTCCGGTAAACCTCAACCTGACGGTAGGCGTAATCACGTCCTCCTGATCCGGTTACGGTAAGTTTCACATTATATACTCCGTAGTGAGTGAAGGTATGTAAGGGCTCGAACTCGGTGGAGGTTGTTCCGTCATCAAACTCCCACAGATATGAATCACCGTAAAGGGAAGTGTTCGTGAACTGAACAGTATAAGGTTCGCAGGCTGCATAAACGGTGTCGAACGATGCATCCGGAGGACCCGGGAATATCCTTATCTTATGGGAAACTGAGTCGTAACAATGGGTTGAAGAAACATATAACCTGATATCATATTCTCCGGGCCCTGAATATGTATAGGGAGGAGGTTTCTCCAGGGTTGAAGTGGAACCGTCATCCATATCCCAAAGGAATGACCATTGGCCGGGGTTCGTAATATTGTCAACACTTACTGTGGCTGAAGGGTAGGTCTGATGAGTCGGCAGGGGAACGAATTCAGCTTTTGGCTGAGGGTATACGGTTATTGCTCCGTTTATTGTATCGATGCATCCATACCTTGAAACAGATGTAAGCCTGACAGAGTAATAAACCTCATCGGGGGTAAAGTTGAAGTAAGTATGAGTGGGATCTTTTACAGATGTGGTCATCCCGTCCCCAAACTGCCAGAAGTATGATTCTCCCAGGACTGATTCATTGGTATAATATACGGTAAGCGGACTGCATCCCTCATCATTGGAACTGAAAGCGGCTATTGTGCGCGGATAGACGTTTATGTTTTGTATGGCCGAATCGATACATCCGAAATCTGAAGTTGTGGTCAGCCTGATGCTGTATGTCAGGATATCGCCTGTCAGGTTATCATAGATATGATTAACAGGCAATGAAGAGTCTGTGTCTAAAGATGTCCCGTCGCCGAAATTCCATCTGTAATGGTCCGCATTAAGGCTGTTATTGCTTATTACAATATCGAACGGAGGACAATCAACAACCCTGTCGGTCTCAAAAAGAGCTTTGGGTTTTGGATGTATGATCACTTCCCTGGTTATCCCGCTTACACAAAAATACTTTGATATCGCAGTCAGATGTACCTGCACGGTTACCGGGGCATCGGTGAAGTTAGTGAAGGTATGGACAGGCGATTCGGAAGTGCTTGTTGATCCGTCGCCGAATTCCCAGACATAATAAAATCCGTTGTTCGTAAGATTTGTGAATTCCACCTGCAGGGGGTGGCACCCTTCTTCAATATTCATTGAAAAATCTGCGAGGATATCAGGGTAGACCATAACAGGTCTTGTTATTACATCAGAGCAGCCTTCGTTGCTTGTTGCTGTGAGGGTGACCTGAAATACTGCAATATCATCGAAGCCTGAATTATTGAAGGTATGGAATATGGGATTCAGGTCGGTCGTGGTAGTATCTGATCCGTCGCCGAAATCCCAATGGAAGAAATCTCCACCGACAGATGCATTATTCAGCTGAAGAGCGAACGGGGAGCACTGATAATTTTCCTCAAAGGTAAACTCTGCGTTTATATAGGGATGAACAGTTATGTTGACGGAGTAAGAATCCTGGCACTCATTATCCGGTGATATGGTTACAAGGGTTACAGTATATGTTGAATCGGAACTTCCTGTGTTGCTGAACATGTGGGAAGGATCACTTAGATTTGATGATGTCCCGTCACCGAAATCCCAGATAAAGGTCTGGCTTCCGTTGGATAAGTTTGTAAAATCAACGCTGAGGGGATGGCATCCTTCAGTTGAGGAGGCATCGAAGAGTGCCTGGATGTCAGGAAGAACCGTAATATTCCTCACTGCCTGGCTGGTGCAACCTGCATCATTTTCGGCCGTCAGAACGACTTCAAATATCCTCGGATTCAGGAAATCAGTGTTCGTGAATGTATAGGTAACAGGTCCCGGATCAGATGTGTTAATAACCGTTCCGTCGCCAAAATCCCAGGTGTAGACCGATCCACCGTATGAGGTGTTTACGAGCGTTATTTCAAGAGGGTTACATCCGGCCGATTGGTCAATCGTGAATCCGGCCAGTACATTGCCATGTACGAGTACAGGCCATGAAATGGATTTTACGCATTCCCCGTCTGCCGTTGAAGTTGTCAGAGTCACCATGTAGGTGGTGTCGGAAGTGCCGAAATTTGTGAATGTATGAATTGGAGATGGTTCTGTCGAGGAGGCTCCGTCGCCAAACTCCCAGAAATAAGTGACGGCATTTTGTGAGAGATCGGTAAATGTCACGGTAAGGGGATGGCATCCTTCGAAGGCGGTCGCTGTATAGTTGGCTGTGATGACCGGGTGCACGGTTATGTATCTTATCAGTGTATCGGAGCATCCTTCCTCGTTCAGAACAATCAGTTGAAGAGGGTATGTCACTGCTGAATTTCCCGGATTGTAATATGTATGCTGAAATGCCGGGTCATCTGTATAAGACAAAGGAGAGCCGTCACCAAAATCCCAGATGTAGTAATCGGCTCCTACCGACTGGTTGTTGATATTGATTGTGAACGGGTCGCACCCTACAATGTCATTCACGGCAAAAGCAGCTTCAATATACGGATGCACCAGAATATCTGCCCTCATGGTGTCTGTGCAGAACTCATTTGAGGTAACTATGAGGGTAACAGTGTAAACGGTATCGTGGCCGGTAAGATTTCTTTCATAAAGGTGTACGGGATTTACCTCGGTTGAAGTCCCTCCATCCCCGAAATCCCAGAAATGGTAAGCTGCCCCTGAAGAATTGTTCTGGAACGATACCATGAACGGAGAACACTCCTCATATAGAGATGCAGTGAATGAAGCAATTATCTCCGGATAGACAGTTACATCGCGTGATATCTCATCAAAGCATCCCTCTGCATTTTCAACGCGCAACCTGATGGTAAATATCACAGGAAGGTCTGAGTTGTTAACATATGTTTTTAAGATTTTCGGTCCGGGTGATGTTGAAAAGGTCCCGTCGCCGAAATCCCAGAAATAGATATCAGCCCCGAATGACTGGTCGCTGATAACTATCTCATGCGGGGTGCAGGCAGCCACTGTGTCGAAGGCAAAATTTGCCTCAATATATGGCAGGACGGTAACTGAATAGGTTGTTGTATCCCTGCAGTAATACGGACTGATGGCTATAAGCCGTGTTTCAAACGTAAGGGCATCGGGGCCGAAGAGGTTTCTGAAGGTATGCTCCGGATGCTCTTCGATGGAGGATCCTCCGTCACCAAATTCCCATAACCAGGTATCGGTGTTTCCTGATGATGTGTTGACGAACTGAACGTGGAGGGGGTCACAACCCGTATCAGCCCCGTCAACCGTCAAGTCTGAATATATTTCGGGGTAGATGACAATGTTTTTGGTAAAGATATCTGCGCACCCGCTTTCATTTTTTACCAGGAGTGTGACAGTGCGCTCTATTGGTGCATCGGTTGTATTTGTATATAACTGGGTAATTGAGAAAGGCTGGGGATAGTTTGGCGGCGGTGGATAAGGTGTGACCGGATCGAGATCAAATCTGATCAGAGGCGATCCGTCACCCAGGTCATACTGCCACGAATATACTCCGGTTGACTGATCGGTGAATGTTACTTCTACCGGAGAACAGGCAGAGGATACATCTGACTCAAAGAAGCCTGTTATAGGTGTTGAAACCAGTATTGTAAGGTCAATCGTTCCTGACGCGCACGCCCCCGAAACCTCTACCGTATAATTATGAGGGCCGGGTGGAAGATTGATGGCAGTCGGCATATTGGATGTGGCATCATCGAGATAAGTGTCGGGGGTCCACAGATAATTGGTTCCGCCGTATGCATAAAGCTGGACAGGATCTCCGTAGCATGCCCGTACAACGGTTGAGTTCGTCCCCGCAACATTTGCACCAACGTTAAGTGAGCCGAAGTCGGAATAATAGCCATAATACAATCTTCCCTGCGCAGCACCAGGGAAACCGTTAAGTATTCCCAGATGGAAAATATCACCGGTGTTTTGCACCAGGTGCTGGCCCACCGACAGGGTATTTGAATTGATAGAATTAGAGAACCATGCCATGTATCCGCCGCTGCCCTGAATCTCGGTAAAGGCCCCCGGATCAATTATACCATCATTCCTTATCCCGTCAATAAGGAATTTATCCTCGTTCCCTTTCTTAACTATTATGAAGAAATAGAATTTGTTATCCGACCTTGCACGGGTGAAGGCAAGCTGGGTGTTACCGGTGCAGCCTATAGCCGGTATAATAGCTCCCCCGCGGCTCTGGTTCTCAATGCCCATCTGAAAGGCATAGAAGGGTTTTACCGGATCGGCCGGGTTCAGGCTGGATGTGATCCTGGCATATTTTGACCCGCCCGGAACGACCACGAGAGCCTGCTGACCCCTCTGAAGTGTTGTGTAGGGAGTGGGCCCTATAGGAAGGCCCAGTGCATCATATACGTAGATGTCAGTGTTGTTTTCCGTGGCAAGGACATAAACGTGATTGGGGTTGTTGATCTCAGGCACTATATATGTGTTACCGATAACATCTACAGGAACCAGCTGGTCTCCCACTACATCCTGTCCCTGGGAGCCGGAAGCAATGGCATCATCCTTCACAGTAATGCTTATTGGCTCAGTTGATTCAACACGTGTACCGGCAAGCCTGTCACCGGCAAGTATGCTGAAATTGAACGGGTAAAGAGAAAAGGTCTGCCCCCTGTTAAGAGTCAGGGTATATGTACCTCCTGCCGGAATACCGGCTGAAAGGGAACCATAGCTTGCAGCTTTTCCCGGGGGGAGTGTTATTGTGATCTGGTTATTGTCAGTAGTGGATACGATGTCAATCGCAGAGTAGGTCCTGGGTATCAGGTTCCTGTTGTTGTAGATGGTCTGAAAGGGAGTATAAAACAATGTTCCGAGAGCATTCCTTCCTTTAAGCGTCCAGAGATCAGATCCGTAATCGTAGTTAACCTCCCAGTACACTGTGATCATATTGGTTGCTGTAATCTGCAATCCGAAATTATTGATGCCGCTTGGTGTCAGCGGTTTGTTTTCAAGCCTGTTATTGGCCGGGTTTGCATTGACATCTATGAGGTGGGAGAGATCAACAGCAGCAGTGGAATTGGCAGCAATGTCAATTATAATATCCTGGAACCCGTTCGGATTGAGAGTCGGGTGATAGGGGTTGGCAGGCATGCTAATGGTGACGGTGGCGGGAAGCTCAAGTGTTGCGATCCTTAGCGTTCCCGGTGTTCCTCCTGTATTTCCCCTGTGTGATAACTCGGGAACCACGAACCAGAATTCATCATCCACCTGGGAGTAGGAAATAGCTGAGTGTCCGACCAGAAAAACAATAAATAGTGAACATCTCAGAAGCTTTTTTAATATTTCCTTACCTTTAGCGGATAAATTCATTTGTTTCAGGTAACAATGAATAACAATTATACGTAAAACAGCATTATTTGTTGCTCTCTGTTTGAGATTAGAAATAAACATTTGTTATGTTTAATCAACATATTCTTTCAAGATTAATCAGAATTTGTATGATTTGTGCTCTTTTGCCTGTATTGCGAGTAAGATCCCAGGTCTATCTTACGGAAGGTTTTGAGATCGGAGCGAGACCTGCAGGATGGACAGAAGAATATGTTTCCGGAATGGAGCCATGGCGGTACAGGAACGGAGGTCACAGCCCTAACGACAACAACTGGCAGGTCCCGCCTGAACAAATCGATATTACAAGAAACCCTCCATCGGCATACGAGGGGTCATATAATGCAATATTCTTCAAACAGGGTGATAATAACGAAAGGACTAAACTAATTACACCTCAGCTCAATCTAATGGGGGGTGCAAGTGTTGAGCTCAGCTTTTACCTTTGCCAGATACCATGGACTTTTGAAGGTGCAACAGGATGGGATGTCCTGAGAGTTTATTATAAAGTGTCGGAGAGCTCACCCTGGGTCCTTCTGCATGAGTATCTTGACCCTGTCTATGAATGGACAGAGCAAACTCTTGTTCTAAGAAACCTTTCCTCAACGTATTATATTGCTTTTGAAGGCCATACCCGCTGGGGATACGGCACCTGCATTGATAATATCTCAATTGAGGAAAAAGGAAGCCAGCCGCTCTGGATAAAAGAGATTGATTTTCAGCAGCCATTCCCTGTTTCTGTTCCTTCCGGTTCAGTTAATGTTCCCGTTATGCGGATCGAATTCAGGGTATTTGGCAATGCCGAAGAGGCGTTTCTACAGAATATTCAGTTTACCTCGCTTAATACTTCAGACGATGATCTGCGCACCGGCGGAGTGAAATTGTACAGCACGCTTAACCAGACCTTCACGACGGACAACCCTTTAGGCTCCCCTGCCAATTTTGTATCGGGCAGGGCCAGCTTCACGGGATTAAACCATAGCCTGCCTCCAGGACAATCGTATTTGTGGCTTGCTTATGACCTGAAACCTGAAGCACCTAACGGGAACATTATAGATGTAATGGTGGCGGCAAACAGTATCCTGGCCAATGACACACTGTACCCGGCGGCCGCTGTGTCGCCTGCCGGAAGCAGGACAATTTACGCAACACAATATTTTGAAGATTTTGAAGGTGCCCATAACTGGAACCTGACAGGGGAATTTGAAGTGGATGCCCCGGGAGGTCTGGGCGGGATACCCGGAAACCCTGATCCCTCAAGGGCATTCAGCGGGAGTAAAATACTTGGAACCGACCTTACAGGTCTCGGAGCATATCCCTATAATTATGAACCAGATATAAGTGAAGCGGTAAGCTACCTGGCGACATCACCCACTTTAAATCTCTTCTATTACAAGAACCTTAACCTCTTCTTTCAGAGATATCTTAATATCGAGGTATGGGATAACTCATCCATTCAGATAAGCCTCGACGACGGAGCCTCATGGAACAATATATGGGAAAACACTTCCTATCTGAGTGATTTTCAGTGGACACAGCAGCAGATTCAGATCCCTGACATTTACTCCAGAACCGACAAGTTTAAACTACGCTTCAAGCTGGGACCGACCGACAGCCAGAATAATTATTCGGGATGGAACATAGATGATGTGTTCGTGACAGGTGAATTCATTTCAAAGGATGTCGGAGTAACCGAATGGATATATCCCCAGAGCGGCAGCGGCCATACTCAGAATGACTCAGTTACCGTCCGCATCGCCAACTACGGGGGTGCAGAGATCACCGATCCCGTCCCGGTGGCTTATTCCTTTGATGGAGGAGCGACCTGGACGGTGGACAATATGACCCGTAATATTCCGGTAGGAGGGTCTGTCGTTTTTACTTTTCCCACAAGAACTGACCTTTCTGCACCGGGCTGGAGGCCATCGGTACTGGCCAGGACCATGCTGCCCGGGGATCAGTTTACAGACAATGACCATATTTCCACTCAGATATATATCGTGCCCACCTATCCTTCACCTTATCACGAGGATTTTGAAACGAACGACGGATTCTGGAGGAGCCTTGGCAATAATATCTGGGAATACGGCACGCCCTCAGGCAATGTGATCAATGAGGCCTCTTCAGGCACCGAAAGCTGGGTTACTGGGCTCACTCAGAAGTATGGAGATCTGATCTCACAGAAAAACAGGATCATTTTTGAAGATACTTTTGAATCGGATCTGGGCTGGACATTTACAGGAGAGTTCGAAAGAAACATACCCGATAATATGCATCTTCCCTTTTTCGCCTGGTCGGGATACTACTGCATAGGCACAGACCTCTCCGGCAAGGGAACCCTGCCATACTATTATGAGAATGGAATAACACAGGGTACTGCATACACCGCACTTTCTCCCCCGGTTGACGTGCGTGACTATTCAAATCTAATGGTCAGCTTCGTCAGCTGGACAACAATTCGGGATGGCGATTCAATCAGACTGGAGGTAAGTCCTGATAACGGATTAACCTGGGGCACTCTCTGGAAGAACAGTGAGGGAGAGATTATGGATGAGGACTTCATTTACCGCGAATTTGCCGTTCATGATTCGCTGAGTCATTCACAGGCGCTCAGGTTCAGGTTCTCACTCTTCTGGTCGTCACCATCGGGTCCGACAGCTGAAGGGTGGAACATCGATGACTTTTTACTTACAGGAGATCTTGTTAATATCGAAACGGGATATCTTACCTCCCCGAGCTTTGACCTTACAGGGCTCGTTAATCCCGTTTTTGAAGCCAGGTTATGGATCGACACCGAACAGAATGTTGACGGCGCCACCATGCTATACTCGCTCGACGATGGCCATAACTGGACAACTGTATCTAACAGCTCGGACTTCGATGAGTATTGGAACTGGTACACCGGCAAGCCCGTTCAGGCCCTCGGCTCAAACGGATGGAGCGGCCAGAGTAGTGGATGGATAACAGTCCGTCATCTGCTTCCCTCAATCCTGACAGACCAGAAGAACGTACAGTTCCGCTTCATCTTCAGTGCCGATAAATTCAATAACGATTTTGACGGCATCGCCATAGATGATATAAAAATAATTGAAGCTCCTTATGATGTTGGCATTACTGAGATTCTGGAACCGGTAACGGCATGTGAATTATCTGCCGATCAGAGATTTACTTTACGACTGAGGAATTTTGGGATCAATACAATGCAGACCGGCGACTCTATTCGGATTAATTATCATATTGACAGATCGGGAGAGATCCAGACGGCTGAGGAGACAATTTATCTGGCCCAGCCATTCTTGCCGGGGACATCAAGGGACTTTTCAATGACATCAGTGTTTGACTTCAGCGCCAGTGGTGAATATCAAACCAATGTTACGGTTATTGAAGATGATCCCGTTTTCTATGAGGAGACATCAAACAATGACCTTTTCAGACTGATACGCGTGAACAGGCCTGTGGTTAATCTCGGACCGGACGTTTCGACACTCAGGCCCGATACGGTTGTATTTAAAGCTTATTCCAACGTGGCTGGTTATTCCTACCTGTGGCAGGACGGATCAACAGATTCAACTTTCCATGCATCAACAGAGGGAACCTACTGGGTGAGAGTTACAAGCGATCTTGGCTGCGTCGCTTCAGACACTGCCCTTGTAACCCAGCTGATCGCCGATATGGGGATTGTTGAACTATTAAGCCCCTTCCATGCATGTGAACTGGGACCCGGCGTGCCGGTGCGAATAACGATACAGAATTTCGGGACCGATACCGTGAAGGTAAACGATACCCTCTTCGTGTCAAGGGAGATTAATGCAGTTGCGCTGAGAGACACATTAATATTCTCGGAGGAAATTGTTCCGGGCAGTATAATGGAATATACATTTTCGCAGGATTACGACTTCTCACTGCCGGGAACCTATTATATGAAAATGTACACCAGGTTCAGGGATGATTTCCGGAATTATAATGATACACTGGAATATACACTGGAAGTCTATGGGTATCCACCGGTTGACCTCGGACCTGATATGGTACTGATGGCTCCCGATCATCTCCTCTCGGCCCCGGAAGGTTATCACACATATCTGTGGCAGGACGGATCCGCTATGAGCACCTTTGTCGTTGACCAGCCCGGACAATATCTCTATCATGTTACGGTAAGTGATGAACATGGATGCAGTGCCTCCGACAGTGTGTTGATTACACTTAATGTCATTGACATAGCCCTCGATCAGATAATATCACCTGAAACGTCCTGCGGTCTGTCAGAAACGGTCACTGTTACGGCAAGGGTCAGAAACACAGGCAATCAGATAATACCTGAAGGCGGTTCAATCAGTATGGGTTATCTGATTGACGGGGGATCCCTGACTGAGGAATCAATCATACTGGCAGAAGCGCTTTTGCCGGGCGCTGCTGTCGATCATGAGTTCTCACAAAAAGCACTGGTGGTCACGGGAGAGTGGTATGACTTTACAGTATATGCAAGTTATGCGGGCGATATGAAGACCTGGAATGATACAATCCTTATGCCGGTTGGTGTCTTTGAATCACCCGTCGTTGACCTCGGAGATGAGTTCCTCATCATTACAGCAACAGAATATGTTCTTGATGCCGGACCGGGTTTTGTCTCTTACCTGTGGCATGACGGAAGTACAGACCAGACATTTACCATCAACAGCCCCGGGATAAACAATTGTTCGGTGACAGTAACCGATAACAACGGTTGTACCGGATACGATGAAATCTTAATAATGCTGGTAGTTCCCGATATTGGCGTTGTTGAGGTTGTTCAGCCGCAAACATCGTGCAGCGGGGAGGCAGGTGAGTATGTCATGGTAGGGATCAAAAATCTCGGGAACACAGATATTGACCAGTCGGCGCAAATGGCTGTGAGTTATTCAATAAACGGGATGGCTGCTGTAAATGAGAATATTGTGCTGACAGGAACCTTTGAAAATGGCTCGGTAATATACCATACATTCACACAACAGGAGGATTTTAGTGCTCCCGGTCTTTATGAGCTTACAGCCACAACAGTTTACGGAGATGATCTGATACCATCAAACGATGCGCTGACCATTAATTTTGAGATCTTCGCCGGACCGGTTCCGGATCTGGGGAGCGGGCAGGATACAATAATCGTTTATGCTCCCGTTACACTTTCAGTTCCCGCCGGGTATGCGTCATACCTGTGGCAGGACGGAAGCACTGCTTCAGATTACAGTATCTCAGATCCGGGAGCATCTCTCTACTCAGTGGTAGTTACTGATAACAATGGCTGCGTGGCTGAGGATAGTGTATATGTTGCTTACGACGTGCCCGATATAGGTATCACGGGGATTATTTCTCCGGTCTCTTCCTGTTCGTTGAGCGGGGACACACCGGTATCGCTGGAGGTGGTTAACAATGGCTTCTACAGGATCCTTCAGGGCGAGATGATAACTATGACATACATCGTTGACGGCGGTCTGCCTGTGACTGAAGTATACCAGCTTACGGGCACCCTGAATCCCGGACAGAGCAGAGTCCTGACATTCGCTGACAGATTTGATTTTTCGGAGATTAGGACCTATCAGCTGAATGTGAACATTGATTATGGCCCTGATGAAAATCCGGCCAACAACAGTATCAGCAGTTCAGTACATGTCTGGGGTAACCCCGTTGTTGAGATTGCCGGCGGTAAAGATACGCTTCTGACAAGCCTTCCCGTGCTTCTGGATGCCGGAGCAGGTTTTGCATCTTACCTCTGGCAGGATAACTCTGAAGGAAGCACCTATAATGCGATTCATCACGGCTTGCACAGGGTTATTGTTACCGATACAAACGGATGTTCGGCAAGGGATTCGGTATATCTCCTTTCGGTGACCGGAATAGAAGATCCTTCAATATTCCCGGGTGAAATAACGATTTACCCCAATCCCGCGAATGATATTCTTAACGTGCTTATTGAACTTGAAGGAGCGACTCCGGTAACTGTCGAGCTCTATAATATACAGGGGATACTATTGATACGTGAGGACTATAAGCAGACAGAAATCATTAATGAAAAGATAGATGTTACGGGCATGCCTGCGGGACCATATATTCTCCGGATAAAGACAGATACTATCTCCCGTGTTTTCAGGGTAGTGGTGATATAGTTGTATGTATAGCAATCATCAGCTCGAAGCCCGGGGATTGACGGTACCTGGAATTTATTGAAGCTTTAGTCTTTCAGACACCTGATTGCAAAACCGTCTGGTTTATATGCATATTCAAGATACGACCGGGTTTTGGAGTTCATCACGGTAATTATCCATGCATCGGTTGAATTCTTTTCGGTGCTGCTCCACCAGACAGCGTAGTAACCCGGCTGGTTAAAAATACCGGCAAGACGATTACCCGACGGACGGGCAGTAAAGCCGTAAGAATCCGTCGCTCCGGTATTCGGACTGATCCAGTGGGCTGTGCCTTTTTCCTTCAGCTTGCCTCCTGCAACATCTTCTCCTCCCAGAAAATCAATCAGTGTTGTCCATTCTGAATCCGAAGGAACGTGCCAGCCATCCGGACAGATATTTTTCGGATCTTTTGCAGCGTGCCAGTTATATAATAAACCATAAGTATCTGCAAAGCCGGTATCATTATTGTAATTGCAATATGCGCCTGAGGTGAGATTCATCCATTCTGTGCCGCTGGTTATTTCAGGAATCGGGTCTCCGTTGCTGTACTTTGTAGTTCTCAGGTTCTCTTTCAGCCAGATCTGGCTACCGATGGTTACAGTTTTATATATATTCCCGTTAATGTCAGTTACAGTTATTGAGTCCTCTTTCTTTTTACACCCGTTAGTAATAATCAGAACAATAACGCTTACAAATAAAAATGGAATTGCAACTAATGGTCTCTTTTTCATAGGGATCAATTAAAAGATTTATAATTTTAAAGATGTTTGGGTTTATGTAATAAACCGCATTATCAACGTCTTCTAAAATAACGGAAAAAAATTGAAAGTGGCCGGGCCTTTGGTGAGTTTTTGACGAACGAAATATTTATCATGAATAACGAGACCAGTAAGGAATGAATCAGACCTGGCCGCTGCCATGTGGAATTAATTACCGAAAGACGTGGATTGATTTCGTCAGCACCGGTCTGTAGATGGCATGGTTTTATGAAGCTCTCAAAAAAGCGAAGCCCTCCTTCGTCCCGATAAACCGGGGCTACGGAGGGCGGAGGTGGAGATAAGGGGAATCGAACCCCTGACCTTGTGACTGCCAGTCTTAAATCAACTGTTTTGCGAGTTTTTGAGATGTTTTCTAATGTAATTGTAAATCAGTTTTATAAGCAGATATTTTTTTGCTTATGTTTTGTATATTTATTGAATATTTACTAATTTTGGGTATTCACTTAGGTATTCACTGAATACCTGGAAAACAATAATACCATGCAGGCAACGACAGGCATATTTTTTCAGAAAGCACCGGCCAAAAGAACTATTGATGACCTCATCCCGGTAAAACTAAGAGTGCAGACAAAGAATAATAAAAAGTATTATTCTCTGAAGGAAAAAATCCGCAATGAGAGGTGGCTATTTATCCATGAGAATGATATTCCGAAAGTGATGAATGATAGTCCACGCGGAAAGTTTAAGGATATGAGACGGGAATACGACCGTATTGTAGGCGAGGCTGAGGACATAATAAACAGTATACCGGTTTTTTCATTCGGTCAGTTTGAAGAAAAGTTTTTTAATAAAGCCGGAAGCTGGGACAATGTTTTCTCTGCAATGATTGAACATATTAAGATGCTTAAAATTGAGGGGCGTTTCGGTTATGCTACAAGTTATGAAAGTACGCTGAGAGCTGTAAAGGAATTTCATGAAGACAAGAAACTGAAATTTAACAGCAGAAACCGTGTTGAGGATCGTTATAAAGACTATGAATCAGGTAAGAAACTGGCTTTTCAGGACATAACAGATAATTGGTTAAAGCGATTTGAAGCAACCATGAAAAAAGGAGGCAAGTCTAAAAGTACGATCGGGATATATACCCGGAATATTCGCAGGCTCTTTAATCTGGCAATCAAAGATCACAGTGTGAAAGCAGAATATCCGTTTTATAAATACAAACCTCATCAGGCAGGCGACAGAAAAATTGCTCTCTCACTTCATCAGGTTTCATTGGTAGCAAATTACAATACAGATGATCCACAAGAGATATTCTACCGGGACACATTTACATTCTCATTTCTCGGCAATGGAATGAATCCGGCTGACCTTGTAAGACTTAAATACTCGAATATTAAAGGTGGCGAGATAGTTTTTTTACGGGAAAAAACAAAGAACTCGGAAAAATCCCGCGAGATCCACGTTACTGTTACCGGAAGGATGAAGGGGATAATCGAAAGACACGGCAACAGGGCAATAGGTCACGATGCTTTTATCTTCCCGGTCCTGAATAACGGTATGAGTGAAAAACAGAAATTTGACATGACTAAGGAGTTTGTAAACCGGCTGAATGATTTTTTAAAACGGATTGCCCTGGCTGTCGGGATCAAAGAAAGAATATCATCTTACACGGCCCGGCATAGTTACGCAACCATAAGTAAAAATTCAGGTACTTCCGTTGAATACCTTAAAGAGGCACTGGGGCACAGCTCAGTTGCAGTTACCGAAGCATACCTTAAAAGTTTTGAATCAGACACCAGACGTAAACACGCAGAAAATCTGGAAAAACAGATTGCAATATGAACAACAATATACGAAAAATCAGCATAACAGACCGGCAATTTGTAACCTTCATAAGCCAGGAATATAAAGTTACTAAATCTGTATTAACAGACCTTGTGGTTCACCTTAGAAATTGGATAATTCTTACTGATGGCAAGAAAAACAAAAATTCTTATAATTGGTCACATCATGACAAATCTTTGCTTAGAATTACCAAGAGTCCAATTAAGGCCATTCACTTGGAAACCGAAAGCAAAGATCTTATTCACATCTTAGATGGAGATCTAACTTTTGAGTGGTTCAGGCCTGTTATAAAAAAAATAAAAAACAATTACCATAAGGAAATTAATACGAAGGAAAAATCCTGGACTAAGCTTGCTAAATCATTGGGTGAACGGGTAATTTTCAAAACCATCTCTCAGGTGGATATTCAGGTTTTTGCGCAAAGGGCTGTGATCGGGTGGTTTTTATTTCATTTTGGTATCCATGGTCGCAAGCCGATAATGAGCCCTGAAGAGTGGGAGGATAACATGATTGGCGACTCCCACGATGATTATTTAAATTTTCGTGTAAAATACCGGCATGATAAATACATACAAGAGCTTCAACAGCAAAAATAGATTTTTAGCACCCATCAGTCGCATTGCCTCTTAAATCGTTTGGAGGCAATTTTTCTTTAATTCTTGTTTTTAATTGCCACCAGAAATGTTTGATATTTAAGCACATACGTTGTCCATATTATTTATTTTTGTTGCAGAGTAATATTAAAAAACTGTGACAATGGACAAATTAACCTTCGACAAACTTCCTGAAGCGGTTGCCGAGATTAACCACAAGTTGGACGTTCTTTTGGCAGACCATACCGGCAGAGCCCCGGAAAATTCCGACTACCTCATGAGCCTGACAGAGCTCCGTTCATATCTACCGGATGCACCAGCTGCACAAACTGTTTATGAGTGGACTTTTAAACGAAAAATTCCATTTGAAAAGTTTGGAAAGCGGGTATATTTCAGAAAAAGCGCCATTGATGAATGGCTTCGCAACGGAAGAAGGCTGACATAATGGAGCAGCTTATTCAATCCTCCGGACATAAGGGACTGGCCTACATTCTGAGTAAATAAAATTACCCATAAATATATTGCCTGATTGTCGAAGAACCGATTAACCGCAAAGTGCAAATGTGCTAATTGATGTAATGGAATGTTATTATCAAATATTACCAGAATTGGTTTATAAAGACTGGGAGTCAATTGAAGAATTGCTAAGGATTAAGATTCCAAACTTTTCATCGGATTATTTACGTCAGGTTATATCGGTTGTTGCATGTAATTCCCGCAAAGTTGAAGATCCTTCTTTGAGAATTGTATATCTCAGGAGATTAGTCCCATA
This sequence comes from uncultured Rikenellaceae bacterium, assembly GCA_964633195.1. GTDB lineage: Bacteria > Bacteroidota > Bacteroidia > Bacteroidales > VadinHA17 > LD21. The sequence continues at coordinate 17,951 of CAZWFL010000047.1, forward strand.
TGCTGAAAGATACCTCATTGGACTTGACAAAATAGGGGTTATTAAACGCTCCCCTTATTACATCCCCGGGGAAATCAGTTACAGGTATAATATCACTCCGAAGTATCAAAGTAGATATATTCATGTACCTCTTTACAATGCTAAACTTATACGACGCATACACAAAGCATATTATCTAACAGAGAAAGAAGCATTAAAGAATCTTCAGGGGTGTGCCTACCAGGTAAAATATCTGCGACAACTCACTTTCGCGAAAGGGTGGCGTGAATTTGTGGAGACCTACAAGGATAATCCAAACCAATATAATTCCATACTTGCATCGGCAGTCAGGATTGTAAACAAAGATTTTTTTTTCAGCAGAGATGAAACAGAGAGACGTTTTCATTCAAATATTACAAACATGAAGAAAAAGCTCCGGAAATACCTTCGCATTAATGGTAAGCCTCTTACAACACTTGATATAAAGAACTCCCAGCCATTTTTGTCCACCATCATTTTATCAAATCCTTCCAAAGTAGCTGGGCTGGCAAAAACTACTACACTTTCAATGTTGTTAGAAACGCTGCAAGTATCAAAAAATGATGATGTTAATAAGTATATTAAATTAGTGGTTGATGGACAATTTTATGAATACCTGATGATAGAATTTGCCAGGGAGGGCATAGTACTGGACAGAAAGAATACAAAATTACAAGTCTTCCGAATATTGTTCTCGCCTAATCGATTACCGAAAAATGAGATTAACCGCAAATGCAGGTTAATATTTAAAAATAGTTTTCCTACCGTACATAGAATATTCAGCAAGGTAAGAGGAAGAGATTCAGGGACAAGGTTTGACAACAGTAATCGTTTTGCTATCCTGTTGGCAACAATCGAAAGCTATTTAGTTATCGATGTAATACTGAAAAGGGTACATAAAGAGTTACCCAGAACCATTGCTCTTACAATACATGATTCAATTATGACAGGAATATTAACAGATGATGTTGAAGCTGTCAGAAAAATCATGAATGAGGAACTAACATACTTTATAGGATACACACCAAGAATTGAAATTGAAAGGAATTACAAAGAAGAAAAAATCAAAACAAATGAATACATCGAGAATAATAAGAAAAATGAACAAGACTATTTCCATTCTATATCTTTAATTCAATATGATGTTACAACTTCTATAAGTACCGGTTAGACAAGCTAATAATGAGAATAATTAATTCAATTGGTTGAATATTATGGATAGTCTGAAAAAGAGCTTTAGGAGACATGGCCTTAATTATAAATTACTGGTACGCAACCATCATCTAGCTATTTATGGTGTATCAGGGACATATACAGATAAGATACTTCATTATGAAGTTGTATTTATCCGCACAAGAAAAACTCGTTCTGTTGCAGGAAAAAATCTGCCAGAAGCAGAAGCCATACCGACAGATGAACAGTTTGGGAGAAGCAAGCCAGATCGCTGTTTTCAAAAGTTTGCTGAAGCTGAAGCATATTTTACTAATCGCACTTCAAATTTAATGTACCATCTAAAAGAAAAGGCTGAAAAGGTAGTAATATATGACTCCAAAGGGGTGCTCCGAGAGGGTGTACAAAATTAGGGTAAAAAGAAACAGTGATATGATAACTGTTATGTTGAAATACAAGACTATTTAATCTTTTGGAAAATGGCATCCCAGGATTTTGTTATCCTTAAAAGAAATTATAGCAAAATTTTAATTAAGAGAAAATGACAACGCGATTAAACTTATAATACAATAACCACATGGATAAACGCATTATATCAACGGCTACGCAAGATATCCCATGTAGTTGTATCATGAAGGATCCTCTGGTACTGGAATATTTTGGAAGAAAGGAGCGAGAGATCAGAAAAGAATATCGCAATTACTATAGATATTACCATTCACAGATATTGAAGTGTCACGCTTGGCTTCTGTGTTTACACTTTGAAGCAATAAACCGGTTACAGGATAGGTACAGAATAAGTAAGCAAGGATTTATAGTCTTAATGGGAGCATATGTATTAAACCAGGCTGGGCAAAATGGATTTAGAGCCAGGAAACTAAGTTCAACATTGCTTTCCTGGCAGCATAATCGTGTTTACAGGCACCTGCAGAATCTATCCAAGAAAAACTACATCAGGATTCAAAGAAATAGATTCTCAAGAACGCAATATTACTGGATTACCGAAGAGGGGAGGGGTGTAATCAGAGCTTTCAGCCAACATTACTGGCAAGTTTTTGAAGAAGTAAGAGGAAAGTTAGGCGAAATATCAGATAAGTACATTTAAATGACGATATCATAAACCAGTTAGAAATAAACCTCTGCTAAGTCAATACGCTTCTATACAAATTAGTATCAAAGATTTAATTACAAAACAATCCTGATTAAGATATTAAAAACAATGATTACCTCCGGGCACACACACAGATGAAAAATAGTAAGATTTGAATTTTTCAGCCTGATAATCGGTAATTAAAAGCTAATCCCTATTGTTCTATAACTAATCTTATGTACAATAGGCCATTTTGACAGGTTTTTCTCACTTCTCTCTCCCCTACCCTACAGGGGATTGCAAAGGCATTTTATTGTTCGGATTAAGCATCTTATCGGCACTTTTTATGAAAGTATTGAATCTCTAAAACGCAAAATATGGGGGGCGGGTCCGGGATTTGCGTTTTTGTTTGCGCCAGGCGACCCCAAATACATACATTGACTGGGAGCATGTACACACTCTTCTGAAAACATGCAAAAAAGATTACAGACTTATGTGGATTACTATGTAATTGTAAAAATTGGCTATACAAAATACACCACATAAAACATGTATCATGCTTATTGTAACTCATAGGAGTATACAGTTTCCAGGGAGAGGAGAAGGTTATGAGATTCAGACTAAGAATATAAGAAGTTTATAAGCTGATGCTATAGTGAATATCTGATAAAAAAAAATACAATCCTGGTTGAAAAAATGTATCAAAAAGTGGTCCCCAAATCCCCGGAATAGTTGTAACTTGAAAAACGATTGTCAATTGTTAGTAACAGGCATTATATCAGGTTTTTAGATAACAAAGCTAATATATTGCTAATGTGACTGACGGGGCGGAAGTTTGAGAAGAGGGAAGTAAATGGGGATTTGGGAAGCAGGTTGATGAAAAGTATTTATTCTATTAGATTATTGATAATATTAAATCAACAGAATGTGGCCAAAAAATGTTATTCAATCTACTTCTATCCGACAACAGATACTTTATTTTACGGAATGAAAAGAATAATTAACGTTCTCAATAATTCTCTGAGGTTAATTATGTTTGCCTTTTGGCAACGTATAAACAAGTTAGCGGTTATTATAAAAACCCAGAATTACAATGAAAGATAAAATTAGAAAAGAAATTTTAGAAACCCTTGACATTAGAGATGCTGAGAATTTCTCAGACATTGAACTTTTTAGACTATTAGATAAAAAAAGGAAATCAATGCACCCCGACAGGACAACTGATGAAGTTGTAAAGGTGGAATATCAAGAAAAAGTTAAAAAATTTAATGATTTATATAAAAGTTTCGGAGAGCATATAAAAGTAAATCCATCAAGTGAAAATGATCTTCAACTATATAAAGGCGAAGTTGAATTTGATTATATCAGTGCAAAAATTGAGAATGACGAATTAAAAGACAAATTAAAATCTTTAGAAAATGAAATTTACTTTCTTAAAAGGGATATTGTGACTAAAAATGAAACAATCAAAAAACTTAATGATACTAAGGTTAAGGAAGAAACAGAAAAACTAAAAGATTTATATAAACCAAAGAAAACAAATATAATCGTCCTGGGCATCTCCGCATTTCTGAGTGGTTTAATCCTATTGTTAACATCAACAGAACAAGCTGTTTCATTTTATTCAAAATACCTTCCAATGATTAATCCAAACACAGTTAATCTATTGACATTATGCGTTTTAATCATTATTACAATAATATTTATTGTAAATTACATAAAGAAAGTAATTATAAATAGATGGACAGAGAAAATCAATTCAACATTTTTTATTGCTCAGCTATTTGATTACGTTAAGTTAAATATTGAACCACAAAACGCTTCAAAGCATGATTTTGAATACAGATCTAAAACATTTAAGTTTAAAGAAAGAGTAATTTATAATTTCATAGATGCCGAATTTAAACCTAAATGGAAAATTACAAAATATTTTAGATGGTTAATTGGGCTTAACACATATTCGGTTTACGAAAACTTTAAGAAAATCATTATCTATGAACTAATAAATAAAGGCATAATAATAATTTACGGAAATTCTGGTTTTGATAAAATATTAAATTATGATGAATAACAAACCGCTAATAAAGTGTATATGCCATAAGGGTTTCAGTGGTTATTCAAGCGTTGTAGCCCGCTCAAAGTTTCGTGTCGGTGGACAGGAAACTGCCCCGCAATCCCTTACGGCACACATACTCGGCCGTTAGGTGCCAGGTGGAGCTCAATATCCAGATTATCAAATAGAAAATACACCATATTTGGTATATTTACTTAAAAATTAGGCTATGGAAATAGTAACTGCTGCGCATTCTTTAAGAGGACAAATTCTTAATGAGAAATGGAAAGTCACAAAAAGAATTGACAGTTATCCAGGAGCTACTGGTGGTTTTTTTTCTGTCTGTTATGAGGTTCAAAATCTTGAAACAAAACAAATTGCATTTCTAAAAGCCCTTAACTTTGAAGCTTTTTTTCAGTTGTTTCCCGGGAGAAGTATTATTGAAATAATCCACGAGCAGACTCAAGCATATAAATATGAACGGGACATTCTTCTTCTGTGCAAATCAAAAAGACTTTCAAAAGTCTCAACTATTCTAGATGAGGGTGAATTATACCTAAGTAATTTTACAATCCCCAATGTTCCATTTTTAATTTTCGAATTAGCAGAGATGGATGTGCGCAATAAACTGAATTTTGCGGCAAATCTCGATAACGCATGGAAGTTACAATCATTACACGATATTGCTGTAGGCTTAAGGCAACTTCATAGTGCCAAGATTACGCACCAAGATCTAAAACCTTCAAATGTTTTACTTTACCATGATTCAACGATCTCTAAGATTGGCGACCTTGGAAGATCATTATGTGAATCAATTCAAGCCCCACATGATAATGGAGCATTTACGGGAGATTTTAGATATGCTCCACCTGAATTACTGTATGGATACTATTTGGAGGATGCATCAATAAGAAAATATGCCACTGATTGCTATTTATTTGGCAGCCTTTTAGTGTTTTATTTTATTGGATTAAATATGACTAGTCTTCTAGCAAAAAATATAAACAAGGATTTCAAATGGTCAAAATGGCATGGTGCATATACAGATGTTCAATCTTATGTGTTAGAAGCATTCAACGCTTCCCTGACTGAGTTTAAATCACAAATTGAGAATGAAACTTTACAAGAGGAACTAGGTAGAATAGTGGAATACCTTTGTTTCCCTATTCCTGAAAAAAGAGGACATCCTAGAAGTATTAAATTAAGGGGAAGTCAATACAACCTAGAACGGTTCATTACTCGATTAGATTACCTTTCTAAAAAATTAAAATACAAACTCCTATAAAAAATGGCAATAATTAATAGTCTAAATAGGAGAAGAGTTATCCCTAATTGGAGAGACTTTAAATCAACTTTAGAAAATGGGGAACTCAAGTGCCAATTAGACAAATCGTTCAAAATTCCGAACTCAGATAGGTTGCTACAAGAAAGAATAGACGATTTCCTAAATTCATCTTCAATTGGGACGGCAGCTGATTTAGTCTCTGTTGCTTATGTACTCGAAAAATATGAGAATCCTGATGTCAAGAAAGCCCTTGATTATATCGAAGAAAATAAGAAATCGGCATCACAATCATTAAAAGATTTAGGAGAGAAATTCCGATCACAGAAATTTGTTGATCAAGATAAACAGATAATCCAAGATAAGCCAATTTCACCAGAAGAAAACTACATTTTAAATATCAGAACAAAAATTGGCCAAATTAAAAAGTACCTAAGGTTATATCCCATAAATCCAATAGCTTGGGTTGAAATATCAAGATTGTATTCAATGCTTGGCCAGAAAACTCAAAGTGAAAAAGCAATGAAAATTGCTTTGACGTTAGATCCAAACAATAGATTCATAATTAGATCTGCTGTAAGGTTATTCATTCATAATGATAAGGCAGACGAAGCTTATTACTATATCCGGAAAACAGAAAGTCTAAAATTCGATCCTTGGCTACTTTCAACAGAAATCGCTACTTCATGTATTTTAGAAAGAAGACCAAAGTTTGTAAAGGAAAGTGTTAGTCTGATTGATTCAGGTAACTTTTCAAATTTTAGCATAACAGAACTTTCTAGTTCTCTCGGAACATTAGAGTTTTATGAAGGCAGCTCTAAAAAATCAAAGGGTTTTTTCAGAAAATCATTGTTAGCACCAAACGACAATTCTTTAGCCCAGGTCGAATGGATTTCCAAAGAAGACAGATCACTTCAATTTAATACGGATAAGATTACAATAAAAAATCCGCAGGAAGCCTATGCAATTAAATCATTTGAGGACTGTAATTGGAACCGAGCATTGCACTACTCTGAATCCTGGTTAAACGATATCCCCTTTTCTACAAGACCTGTACTAATTGGATCATTTGTAGCTGAGACTTTCTTAGATGACAACGAAAAGGCCATGCAACTATGTAAAAGAGGATTAATAGCAAACCCTAATGATATTATTGTACAAAACAACTTGATCTGCTCATATGCGCAAGCAAATATGCTAGATGATGCAGTTCAACTACTTGAAAGAATTAAACCAGAAATTCCTGATTTAAGTGATGAAAACAAGATTGTGCTTCAAGCAACAACTGGCCTTATATTATTTCGACTTGGTGAATATGAAAAGGGCAGAGAACTTTATATGAAAGCCATCGAAAATGCAAAAAACGGAAAGTTTGAGTACCTCAAGAATATGGCGCATTTACATTTAACTAGAGAGGAAATCAATGCTAAAACGGACCAAATTGAAAGTGCAATTACAAAGACTGAGAAGGAGATTTTGAATAGCACAGATAGTGACGTGAAAGAACTTTTTAAGATAATCAAGAAAAAATATGAATCCGAAAAAAATAAATGATAAAATAGTCCAGCAACTAACACGGACGGTGCTATAATTAATAAGCTTGTCATGGTTTTTGCTTTTGCTCCTGCACTCTTGACAGGTTTGTTATTACTTGCACAACGATAGTGTTAGTGGCTATTGTAAAACTTTCTGAGGATTTGGGTCCGGCAATATATAGGGGCAAGCATCAAAGACTTAAACCGGTTTAAAATAGGGCAGACTATGCAGAATGATACAGGTTATTAGACAACCTCCCGTTATGTAACAAATTTTAAAAAGGTATTACCATGAAGCAATTTGAAGATGCCATTGAATTGGTCGAGCATAGTAAATTGGTATTAAAGAAAATTGAACATGCTTACGATCAGTCTTTATATGAAAAAGAAATAAAGACAACTTTGCTGATCGAAATAAAGAATTTTATGGAAAATCTTCGGTCTGCATTTGACTATACAGCGCGTGGAATATTCGAGAAATACGGCAATTCTTCCAATCCTGCTCCACATATTTACTTCCCATATGCATGGAAGACCCTCACCAAAGCTGATTTTAGAGATAAAAGAATAGTTGAGAAAGCCATACCTGGGATCAATTCCAGTCGACCTGATATTGTAACAAGGATTGAAAGCTATCAACACTTTGAGAATCCAAAGAATAATTGGTTGCCAATTTTTATGGAGCTTACTAATGAAAACAAACACCAACAATTGACACCTCAAGAAAAAAAAGAGAAAAAGAAGCTAAAGCTATCTTCAAATGGGCGTACTATGACATTGAGTGGTAAAATGTCAATATCAAAAGGTCACCAAATGAAAATGGGTAATATGATAATACCAGGCGGACAAACATTTGATGCTAGTAATCCACCCAGTTTCACAGGAGAAGGAACAGCAGGAATAGTAACTTGGATATCTTTTCACTTCTCAACTAATAATCAACCAGTTTTACCCTTTTTAAAACTATGTATCGCTGGTACAGTGGCTATTATAAATGATCTAATTTCTGTTTAAACAATAAACGTGCTACAACAGGTCGGTATATGAAATTGGTTTCTGTACCGCGAGAATCTTCTGGCTAAAGAGGACAGTTTTGTGCTTGGCGACACAGGCTGCCCCGGCACCACTGGAGGCTCCCTTCGGTGTCACGATTTTTGCCAACGCGACAATAAACAAATAACCACATAATCCTCATCACATCATAAGTGCAAAAACACCAACCACCGCGAAACCGTGCCAACTACACTAACCGCTGAACGTTAGCGGGCATTGTCAATATCTTTTGAATAAATCCAAAACAAAGACTATTTCATTTACTAGAAAGGAATCAGAAATATATATGGATAATGGCTCAATTAGGACAGAAACAGAAACTCATAAGTTAAAACCCAGAGAAGAAGATGAGCTTTTTGTCGAATATATTATGCCTTCAATGATGATCAAAAATGGACAGAATCCAAATACGAGATCGTCGGAACAGAAATTGAAAATGTGTAAACGTTGAAATTTCCGAAATAAAATAAATTTATGATAGTAAAAGATCCTCGATTTGAAACGCCAGTCTGGAATACAATTATATGGAGATATATGTCTTTTGAAAAATTCTTAGATGTCATTTTAGAGAATCGCCTTTTTTTTACGAATACTACTAAGATGACTGATAAAAATGAATGCTCTATACCTAGGAAAAATGCTGACTTATTATGGTCTCAAGGACATAGAATCTTAGTTAAAAAATGGAAGGAAGTTTCAGATTTAAAAAGGTCATCATTTTTAAACTGCTGGATAATGTCAAGATTTGAGTCCTATGCATTATGGAAAATTTATTTAAGTGGTTCAAAAGCAGGAATCGCAATAAAGACAAATACTAAGGATCTAATTACTGCCTTTAATGATTGCAAAAACCCTAGTAATGAAAGAATCTATTTTGGTAAAGTAAATTATACAGACTTTATCCAAGGAGAAATTGATATCTCAAAACTAATTACAACCAAAAAGCAATTTTATGAATTTGAAAATGAAGTCAGGTTAGTGATTTTAAAAGATCCTCAAGAAATAGAAAATTCAAACGATGAAGTAATAAAATGGGATGATGGCATTCATATTAATGTAGACCCAAATGTCCTAATTGACGAAATATATTTATCACCGTTTTGTGGATCATATTGTAACCGGAAAATAACAATGCTTTAAAATCGGAAAGTAACGATGTATTGTTTTC
>CAZWFL010000048.1:0-26034 GCA_964633195.1 uncultured Rikenellaceae bacterium
GGTCAGGCGGGGGTACTGGGTACTGGGTACTGGGTAATTTGAATTATGCTATTGTTCTGATTTATACTTTTCGAACTCTCCGGCGATATCGGCTTCTGTGTGGGTTCCCGAATGAACAATCACCCTGTACCTGAGATTTAACTGAGTTCCTTTTTTCAGGAAAGTCTCCTCGCCATTTTCAGGCCAGTACATTGGTGTTGGCGAAATAAATCCGTAATCTCTTGTAAACCATGGAGAAGGGTACCATGGGTTTGAGGGGTGCTGAATGATTGCCAATCCTTCCACACCGGTCCCCCGTTTTCCATAGTAATCTATCCAGGCTGATCTTGCACCGAACGTTTCCTTCTCACCACTGAGACCTTCAGCATTAATCATTACTCCGCCGCTTGTAACAGCGAGGTCAGTAGCCATTCTTGCGCTGAAAAGTGAGTGATTGGTTCTGGGAATGCGGACGTCCATAAGTGTTTCCAGGACAATTTCCACATCGATCAGGATCTTTTCGGAAGAGGGGGATGTTATTATATACCGGCGTCTGTCTTTAACAGGCGAATATGCTCCGGGTCTGCTCCAGATACATTCATCGGTTATGATCACTGTGTCACCTCCCTCTTTCTCTATCCCGGCATTGACTGATATTATCCTACCCCGTTCAAGTCCTTCCTGCCAGTAATTCCCTCCGTTCACAAGGTCACATCCGAAAAAGAGCGATGAATGATGTGGATAGACAGCGTTACGCATGGATGTCACAGAGCCTCCGGATAGAGGGCCGTTGACCGGATAGAAGAATGGATACTTCTCGTCGTCTGAAAATATATAGGTGGTGAAAAACCTGCCATCGATTGTTACATGTATTTTGGACCCGACCTTTTCGGCACTGATTTTTGCTCCGTCTGAAGGTAAACTAATTATGCCCAACGTAAGCAGAAGGATGCAATGCAATCTATACTTCATCACTCCTCTATTTTTATATAGTCTGTCCCGTATGGTTTGCGTTGAGGCCTCGAGAGCCATCTGTTTGCCTCCTCATCATTTAAAAACATCTCTTTAACGGGATCCCAGTTAAGCTTGCGCCCCAGCTTCATTGCTATATGTGTTATCAGGCATATGGTGCAGGCTCTGTGACCCTCTTCAACCGGTGAGATGGGCTGTTTTCTCGATTTGATGCAGTCGAGCCAGTTGCTATGGTGTTCACTGCTCTCATAGAGGTGGATCTCATTGGAGCCTATGACTGATGTCAGGATTTTCGGATCGCTTGCGCTCAGGGCTTTAACATTCTGTTCCGAAGCAACAGGGTCGCTTGGTGTTGCAGTGTAGGCGCCACGGGTCACGAAGATCCATCCTTCCGTCCCTTCGTATCTTATACCATTTGGGTAGCCACCGCTTGTCAGCATGGTTATTCCGTTTGCGTATTCAGCCTTCGCCATGAAATCGCCATGTACATCCCAAAGCCCTTCTTTCGGGAATTGTGCCACAGCTTCTACTGATACCGGCCCGGTCAGTTCGGTATCCATTCCCCATGCTGCCGAATCGAAATGATGCTGTCCCCATCCCGTTATCATGCCTGCACCGAATTGCTCGCATCTTAGCCAGCCGGGCCTGTCGGTTATGCTGTCCTGGGGATGAACCCGTATCTCAGTATAATAGACCTCGGGTGTTGAACCCAGCCATCCGTCGTAATTCAGGTTTTTCGGAACCGGTTGGGGAGGTGCTTCAGGGCCCGCCGGATCGCCCGGCAAACCTATCCTGACACTGTGCAGCTTGCCGATCCTGCCGTTCCTGACAAGCTCTGCAGCATATCTGAACTGCGGGGATGAACGCTGCTGAACACCAACCTGCAGGATGACCTTCTGCCTGCGTACAATATCGCTTAGAAGCCGTCCCTCTTTGATGGTAAGTGAAGTGGGCTTCTGCAGATAGATATCTTTGCCGGCAAGCGCAGCCTCAATACCCGGCTGGGAATGCCAGTGATCAGGAGTGGAGATTATCACCGCATCGATCTCTTTATCTGCGATCAGATCGTGATAATCATCATAGGCCTTCACGTTAATGTAACCCTGCCGGCCGGTTTTCTTTGTATAGTAATTCCCGATGAACTCTTTACCACGTGCAAGCCTGTTTGAATCAAAGTCGGCAACTGCTACAATCCGTGCAGTGTCATATCTCATTGTCTCCGCAAGATCATGAGTCATTGCAATCCTCCCGAAACCGATCTGGCCAATATTTATCATATCACTGGGAGGATTTTTCCCGAAAACCGAAGATGGCACAATGGTGGGGATTACAAATGTTCCTGCGGTGGCAGTCATTGTCTTTGAGATGAATTTTCTTCTTTTCATATCTTTGAATATCAAATTATTATAGCGAACAAACTTAGTACCTGCTGATACGTATTACAGGAGGATACGCGTAGTATCTCCATGCACTTTCAGCCACTTCTTTGCTGACGGCTCCGTTGTGGACAAGGAAACGGTATTTAAGCACATATTTCCGGCCCGGTTCAAGCAGCCAGTCCGTGTCTTTTGTAGGGCTGAAATTAACAAACATATCGCCGCGGTCATATTGATTTTCAGGCCATACCCTCAGTGGTTCAGGGAAATTGTAGTTAGTGGGGAATGACATAATTACTGCTCCTGCATAATCGTTGTCTATTTCTCCCTGCACCATGCACCAGCGTGCTTTGCTGCCATCGGCATCTTTTCTTGTCATACCCTCTGAGGTGAGAACAATGCTGTTCTTATTATCCCATTTTTCAGTTGTTCTCCACCCCAGTCCAGCGTAACGGTATTCCAGTATCCTGAAAGGGGTTTCATCAGCACAGTTAAGTTCAATAATAAAGTCGACAATATAAAAAGGCTCTTTTCCGTCGGGACGGTAGACCCTTACTCCCTGCACTTCGTTCAGTGCAACTTTTTCCGCGCCTGTCTTTTTGAAAACAACATGCTCGTGCAGGGCTTTGAATTCTGCAAATACCGGACCCTCCTGAACAGTAACGAACTTTGCAAAACGTACCGTACCCTGCTTTGAATTAATATTCCAGAAATCAATTGTTTCTTCCTCATACTCAACCTGGGTCCAGGGATTCCAGATCCCGTAATGATGATAATGGTCGGGTGGCTGAATGCGTGTCAGCACCTGCCCGTTTGGTGACCAGAGGGGGTGAATGAAACCGCTTCTCTTATATGCAGTGTCAATGCCCTCCGGCGGATAAACAGTTTTATAACAGTATTGAAGCAGATTCTGATCTCCTTTCCGGATAGTCAGTACCCCGTTTTCCGGAGTGGCTTTCATTTCACCACTGTTTTTTGCTTTTTCCCTGACCAGTTCATACTGATACTTCTCACCCGGCACTTTCACTGCCGGTATTATCCAGTTAAGCCTGCGTGACGCGCCAGGCTCGACCTGAAAAAGTACCGGTATCCTGCCTCCACCGCTTATCAGATAAAGATTCAACAGTGTGTCAGAAACATAAGTAATTTCATCAAGATCAATACTAACAGGGGTTGCCACTCCCTGGGTTGTTTCCGGAAATTCCACTTCAATGGAAGCTATTTTCTGACTTAACCCCACCGGCACGATAACGGTTAAAAGTGCTGCAATCAATAATTTTTTCATAAATATCACAACATAAAAAAGAAAACCAGCGAATTTTTATTATACATCTGTTTTATTCAGTCCCTCAGTGGCGAAGCTTGTAATATATCAATGAATAATGGGATATTATAATCAATAAATATAATAATTTCTTTCGAAAATGCCGGGGAGAGGATTAATTGTGCAACCTATTGTGTAAATTTAACCCTGGACTCTCTAAGTGAATAATTTCTCAGAGGGGGATACAGAAGAAAATAAAATGATGTATTATGTTATTGCTTGGAATTGATCTGGGAAGCTCATCGGTAAAGGTTTCGGTAATTGATGGCGGGTTGGGCACGACTATTGCCTCAGCTTTTAACCCGAAGGATGAGATGAAGATCATTGCAGAAAAACCGGGCTGGGCAGAACAGGAACCCGATACATGGTGGGATAACCTTGAAGCCGCGATAAACGATTGCTGCCGCCAGATCGGGAACCGGAAGGATGATATTGGTGCTATTGGCATATCTTATCAGATGCACGGTCTGGTAGCGATCGGCAGGGACCAAAGGGTCCTCCGGCCATCGATCATCTGGTGCGACAGCAGGGCTGTTGAAACAGGAGAGAAGGCTTTTATTGAAATGGGTAAAGGATATTGTCTTTCAAACCTTCTTAACTCTCCCGGCAACTTCACTGCAGCAAAGCTTGCATGGGTAAAGAGGAACGAACCGGAGATTTTCAAACGTATTTACAAGATAATGCTCCCGGGCGATTATGTGGCAATGAGGCTCACGGGTAATATTATGACATCGTTTACCGGCCTCTCTGAGGGTATCTTCTGGGATTTTAAGGAAAACAGAGTTTCTGAAAAGCTTATGGAGCATTTCGGGTTTGACCCGGATATTCTGCCCGAGGCAAAACCATCCTTTTCGGAACAAGGAAAATTATTGAAATCTGCTGCCGGAGAACTGGGTTTGCCGGAAGGGATCCCGGTATCATACCGTGCGGGAGACCAGCCCAATAATGCTCTGTCGCTTAACGTATTCGATCCGGGAGAGGTGGCAGCCACCGCAGGAACATCAGGAGTCATTTACGGTGTAACTGATCAGAAAAAGTTTGACCAGCATTCGAGGGTGAATACCTTCCTGCATGTAAATCACGAACCTGCCGGGCCCAGACTGGGTGTATTGCTCTGCATCAATGGGACCGGGATCCTGAACTCGTGGATGAAAAGGAGTACGGGAAATATGTTGTCGTACGATGAAATGAATGAGCAGGCGTACAGGATCGGACCAGGCTCGGATGGGCTCTCTGTACTCCCCTTTGGCAACGGGGCAGAAAGGATGCTTATGAACAGGGATTATGGCGCCACCATATCGGGGCTGAATTTCAACATTCATTCAGCACCCCATCTGTTCAGGGCAGCACAGGAGGGTATCGTTTTTGCATTCAGGTACGGATTTGACATAATGAAGGAGACAGGCATTAATCCGCAGGTGATAAGAGCAGGAGCCGCCAACATGTTCCTGAGCAGGGTTTTCAGGGAGACGTTGTCATGTATCACCGGGACAGAGATAGATCTTTACAACACCGATGGATCAGCAGGTGCTGCAAGAGGTGCCGGGCTCGGCTGCGGCTATTACAGATCGAGGGAAGAAGCCTTCAGGAGCCTGCAGAGTGTAGGAACAACGGAACCCGATGAGTCAAAATCCGGTATCTATGAGGAAATATATGAACGATGGAAAAAGAATCTGGCAGCATTACAGGTGTAAATGTCATTTGCGCTCCCGGATTACCTTCGGGCTTATAGGGGTTGAATTAAAATTATCTTTAAAATATAAAACTAAGTTATCATGATTTACAAAGGAAAAAAAGAGGCTTTCCCCGGGATAGGGAAAATAGAATATGAAGGTGTAAAATCCAGGAATCCACTTGCATTCCGTTGGTATGATCCCGAGCAGATCGTTTCAGGCCGGAAGATGAAAGATCACCTGAGGTTTGCGATTGCCTACTGGCACTCTTTCTGTGGCGACGGAAGTGATACATTCGGTGATGCAACAAGGATATTTCCCTGGAGCGATGCAAAAAATATTGACGATAAGATCATGCAGAGGCTTGATGCGGCTTTTGAGTTTATTACCAAAGTGGGTGCGGAGTTCTATTGCTTCCACGATGTCGATGTTGTGGGCAACGGTTCGGTCTTTGAGATTGAGAAACGACTTGAGAAATATGTGCCTGTTATGAAGGAGCTGCAGGAGCAGACCGGAGTCAGGCTCCTTTGGGGCACGGCAAACCTGTTCTCTCATCCCCGGTATATGAACGGGGCGGCAACTAATCCCGATTTCGCCGTTGTAACCAATGCTGCAACACAGCTCAGGAATGCTATTCAGGCCACCATAGAACTGGGCGGACAGAATTATGTCTTCTGGGGAGGAAGGGAAGGGTACACCACCCATCATAACACCGATATGAAAAGGGAGCTCGATAATATGGCAATGATGTTATCGCTTGCCCGCAATTATGGCAGAAAGAATGGCTTTGATGGTACTTTCCTTGTTGAACCCAAACCAATGGAACCCTCAAAGCATCAGTATGATTTTGATGCATCTACTGTTATAGGCTTCCTTAGGCATTACGGGCTTGATAAGGATTTCAAGCTCAATATTGAAACCAATCATGCCATTCTTGCCGGCCATACATTTGTCCACGACCTGCAGGTTGCGGCCGATGCCGGATTGCTTGGGAGTATTGATGCCAATAAGGGAGATTATCAGAACGGATGGGATACTGATGAATTTCCGACAAACGTATATGAGGTTACTGAAGCAATGATGGTGATACTTCAGGCAGGCGGCTTTTCAACAGGGGGAGTTAATTTTGATGCCCATATCAGAAGGACTTCCACCGATGACGAGGATCTTTTCATAGCTCATATCAGCGGTATGGACACCTTTGCAAGGGCACTCATCGTTGCTGATAAAATACTGAAAGAGAGTGACTATCCTGAGATAAGGAAGAAGCGCTACGAATCGTTTGACAAGGGACCTGGTAAAGATTACGCAGATGGAAAACTTACCCTTGAACAGTTAAGAGAACTTGCATTAACGCAGGGAGAGCCTGAAATGCGCAGTGGCAAGCAGGAACTCCTGGAACAGCTTATTAACATGTACCTTGTGTAAGGAGAATATGTCGTGATCCTGTTTCTGAAAACTTTGTGATAATTCTGAGTTCTCAGGAAAAAGTTATTTAAGGTGAGTTACTGAGTCGATGTGGTTATCTCGAATTCAGGGGGGTCATTAATAGATTTCTTGACAGCACACAATTCAGCTGAATTGATGACAGCCTCTCTGTATTTCTCGGGAAAATCAGGAGGAAGCTGTATGTCAAGCTTTATTTTTGAAGGTAATCTTTTTTCCGGATTGAACTCCACTCTCTGAATTATCTTTATACCTTCGGTCGGCAAATTTCTTCTGTCGCAGAATGATTTGACATAGATGCCTGCACATGTTCCTATTGAGGCAAGGTAAAGATCAAATGGAGCAGGGGCTGAATTGCCTCCCCCGTTAAGGATGGGCTGGTCGGTCTTAATCATATGATCACCCAGTTTTGCTGTTACAACCTTACCGCCATTAAAGAATATTTCCATATAGATAGTTTATTTGATTAGACAGAACTGTAACAATATTTTATTCATTTTGTTCAGCCCTCCTTGCTGTCAGCAGGAAGAGACCGAACTCTTTGATTTCTGCATCAGATATTTTTTTGTTAATGGTGTAACATGGACTGACTGAGGTTTCGATAAAGCCAGTTTCGGCAAGCAATGCAGATAATTGATTAACATCAAAGCCTTTATGGCCTTCGAAACCTTTACCATGGAAAGAGCCATTCTCACTATAAAGATCCGCAATTGCCAGATATCCCCCCGGATTGAGCAATTGTCCGAATCTCTCAATAATTGTCTTTGTATCAATTACATGATGCAGGGCCATCTGTGCAAAGATAAGGTCGAATCTGCTCTTTGTGTAATTGTAATTTTCAAGGTCAAAAACAAGTGCTTCAAGATTTTTAACTTCTGATCTCCTGATTTTTTTCTTCATGATTTTCACCATCTCTTCGGAATTATCCATCATGGTGATTTTCTTCAGATGATCCTTTAACAAGAAACTTGTGATCCCTGTGCCTGCTCCAAATTCCAGCGCATTCATCCAGGGCCTGAGGGGGATTCTTTCAAGTAATTGTTTAGCTATTGCTTCTGAACGTTCTATATGCATGGGATTCATATCCCAGCCTTCTGCCCTTATGTCGAATTCATTCATTTAGTAGTAAAAAAAAGGGTTGTTAAATTTAAACATTTCAACAACCCCTTAATAAAATCAATAATATTTTCCTTTATTTTTTCATGACGGCTTTCAGCACTTTTTCCTTTTCGAGTTTTTTGGTGCAGAAGAACCAGTCGTAGCATTTCATATCTTCCTTTCCTTCCATTCTGTCTTTTGCAACGCCGCATGAACCTGCAGGGGGAACAATTACCTCGTCTCCGGGCCTCCAGTCGGCAGGAAGGGCAACAGAGAAGGCATCTGCGGTCTGCAGACCTACCAGTACCCTGTATAGTTCGTCAAAATTTCTGCCGAGACTAAGGGGGTAATAGATAATGGTACGAATGATTCCTTTGGGATCGATGAAGAATACTGCCCTCACAGCCTTTGTATTACTTTCTCCCGGCATCATCATTCCATATTTGGTGGCTACCTCCATGGTAATGTCTTCAATCAGCGGGAATGTTACTTCGACATTCTTCATCCCCTTGTATTCAATCTTTTCCTTGATTGTACGCAGCCATGCAATATGGCTGTAGAGGCCATCTACAGAGAGTCCGACAAGTTTACAGTTAGCTTCATTGAACTGCTTTTCCATTGTGGCAAACGTCATGAATTCGGATGTACATACCGGAGTAAAATCTGCCGGGTGACTGAAGAGTATTACCCAGCTTCCTTTGAAATCTGAAGGGAAATTAATCTCACCCTGTGTGGTAACTGCTTTAAATTCAGGTGCTTTTTCGCCAATTCTAGGCATGGCGACAACTTTTTCTTCCATAATTTTTTAAATTTTAGTTTTATATGTTATGTTTTTCGGTTAATATTTTTCAGGTATTTCTTCAATTTAACCACTATCTTCTTCTTTCCAGCATTAAATCGAGATCTTCTTTAAGGGCTACAAGATCCTCTTCGTGTTCAACCTCATCGCTGATTATTTGTAGTATGATATCATAGGTTACCGGATCACCCTCCCTGGTAATATCCAGCAGGCTGCTGTAGGTGCGGATCGCACACTGTTCACCCTTTATATTCTGGTTCAGGACCTCCCCGACATAAGGATCAGCCGGGGCATCATATCCGCAGTTGGTAAGTTTAAACCAATCCTCTGGGGTAAGGATCGGTGTTCCTCCGAGTTGTACTATTCTGGTCACGAGTAATTGTGCATGAGTAAGTTCTTCTGTGGCATGGAGGTCGAGTTCTGATATAACGGCATCCTTCATCGGGCCTTTCACCACTTTTGCCCCTATCCAGTACTGATAATAAGCCAGCCATTCGTCGGCCAGCGCCTTGTTCAGGAGGTTGAGTAATTCATCAACATCCATTTTTACGATTGATCTTCCAATTTCTGCCATAATAAATTAATTTTAAATGTTTTATTAAATAATATATTTTTCGTTTTCCTCTTTCGGCTTTAGTCTTCTGCCTTCGTGCTTAGCCCTCAGCCCTTAACCTGTTAGCACAGTGCTCAGAGCGCAGGCTTTGTCAGCCTTTTATACCCAGGCCTTTGGCCAGTCTTGATCCCAGGTCTTTATCGACCTTGTTGAAATGTTCAAGCTGTCGTGCAATTATCTCTTTCTTTTTCGGACCTGTTACATCTTTAAGGCTGCCGACAAGGTTGCTGACTGTATTTTTCCTTTGTTCTTCAGTCATCACCTTTTTCCATAGTAATCCGGGCTGGGTAAAATGGTCGTCATCTTTCTCGTTGCGATCCCAGGTATCAGCAATGTTTGAATCGAGCTTCATGGCAGGTTCCTTATACTCTTTATCGGCAACTATGTCATCAAAGCTGTTCGGGTAATAGTTCTGAGCCGAGCCTCCGTTTCCGTCGAGGCTCATGAACCCGTCTCTCTGATGGTGATGGACTGGTACTATTGGCCTGTTTACGGGGAGCTGTTCGTAATTGGCGCCCAGCCTGTACCTGTGGGCATCGGGGTATGCCAGGATACGTCCCTGCAGCATTTTGTCGGGGGAGAGTCCTATTCCGTCTACCGTATGGGCAGGTGCAAAGGCTGCCTGTTCAACATCTGCGAAGTAGTTGGCAGGTATTTCGTTCAGTTTCATCACGCCTATCTCCATGAGAGGATACTCTTTCTGTGGCCACACTTTGGTAAGGTCGAAAGGGTTCCATTTGAATTTTGCTGCCTGATCGTCAGTCATTACCTGTATACAGAGTTTCCATTCCGGGAAATCCTTTTTACTTATGGCTTCCACGAGGTCTCTCTGGGCATAATCAGGATCTTTACCTTTAAGCTCTTCAGCTTTATGGCCTGTAAGTGTACGTATTCCCTGCTGTGTTTTGAAATGGAATTTAACCCATACTCTTTCATTTTTTTTATTTATCATTGAGAAGGTATGGCTGCCGTAGCCGTTCATGAAGCGGTAACCGTCGGGTGTCCCCCGGTCGCTGAAGAGTATCATTACCTGGTGAAGGCTTTCGGGATTCAGGCTCCAGAAGTCCCACATCATTGTCGGGCTTTTTAGGTTTGTTTTCGGGTCACGTTTCTGGGTATGAATAAAATCGGGGAATTTCTTCGGATCCTTGATAAAGAAGACCGGTGTGTTGTTGCCAACAAGGTCCCAGTTACCATCTTCGGTATAGAATTTAACTGCAAATCCCCTCGGGTCTCTTTCGGTGTCGGCACTTCCCTTTTCACCTCCGACGGTGGAAAAGCGCACCAGAACACGGCATGAATTGCCAACCTTACTGAAGAGCTTCGCTTTCGTGTATTTCGCGATATTCCCTGTAACTGTAAATTTTCCGTATGCCCCGGTTCCTTTTGCATGAACAACCCGTTCGGGGATTCTTTCCCTGTTGAAGTGGGCGAGTTTTTCATGAAGATAGTAATCCTGGAGGAGGATTGGTCCCCTCGGGCCGACGGTCATACTGTCTTCGTTTTCGAAGTATGGCCTTCCGGAAGCTGTTGTGAGTTTTTTTGTCTTCATATTTATGGTTTTTGAGATTAATAATTTACGTTTTTATTTTCTTTTTTCCGAAGAATTTCATTTTAAAGTAAGTACCTGTAATACCCGCAGCTATGAGCAAAACAATCAAAACGGGTCTGTCTGAAAGTGAGAAAGAAGTAAGGATGATCATAACCCACATTATGATGATTGCGATATACCTTGATCTGGAGCTAATCCTTTCAGGGTTGTTTGTCAGAAATCTGCCTGTTAATCTGTGGTTCGTTAATTTGTTATATAGTTTCGGTGAGCTTTTAATATAGCATCCTGCTGTCAGCAGGAAGAAAGGAGTTGTGGGCAATACTGGCAGGAAGAGGCCTGCGATGCCGAGGAAGAGGGAGATTGTGCCGCTGATGATCAGAACCGGTTTCAGGATCATTTGACAGGGTTTTCTTTGTTTGTGTAATTGCCTATTATCTGGACTTTGATATCCTTTATTTCAAAATTTGGTATTTTCTTATCCCGGAAGTAGTTTTCGAGGATCATATTAAGTTGGTTGTCGTAGAAATCCTCAATTTTATCGGAGTCTGTACAATAGAGGTGATGGTGTTTTTCCTGCACAGCGTCATATCTCATCTGGTACTCATCGGTAGTGACTTTTTTAATTATTCCTTTTTCGGCGAATGCTCTGAGGATTTTGTAGACTGTTCCGATGGGCACGTGGGGGTAATTAAGTCTGAGGTAATCGAGTATTGTTTCAGCTGTAGGGTGGTTTTCGAGTCCCATAATAACCTCGAGGACGGCAGTTCTTTGCGGGGTCACTTTCAGGTTATGGTCTGACAGGATTTTAATTACCTCTCTGTTTGCCATGAGTTATAAATAAGTTAAGTGAATATTACGAGCCTTAAGGCAAAGATAGCAATAATTCTCAGATAACAATTATTATCAGGTAATATTTATACTCAGGTGATAATAATACTCAAAAAATATAAATTATCATATGATAATTATAATCAAAAGAGATCAATTATCAAATGATAATTATTCACAAAGGAGAATCATTCTCTTTTGAGACAGAGAAACCAAACACTTTTTCCCCCTCAATTTAAGAAAAATTGCTCTAAATTCCGGGAAAAATTATTGAAAAATATCAGGAAAATATTCTGACCACTCTCATAGCACCACCAGTACACGCCGTGAGATGCCGTAATCAAATCTTTAAAGTGTTAACTCCTTATTCTTGCAAAATACATTGCAAATGAGCGGTACAGGAAATGAGTCCACTTGCCGAAAGGAACTATGATAAGCGCCCATTGAACCAATACTGTCAGGTGGAACAGGTATAACCATATATTGCTTTCAAGAAGCTCAAGGTCAATAAAAAGCCGTACGGCAAATGCAGAAAAACCCATCAGCAGAAGCCATATAACAAACATCCAGTCTGATGGCTGAGAATACCTGCTTATCTCTTTTTTCTTCTTTATACGGTCGAGGACAAAATCAATCGTTACAATAAATATCGTTATGCTAACCACATAACCCAGAATAATGACAAATAGACTTTCATTTGAAAACCAGTCGAGAAAAACTGTCGTGAAAAGTAAGCCCAGATACCCGATCACAAGAATGAAATGCTCAAACCACCTGAACCGATTGTCATCACAATCAAGGCTCCTTTTCTGGGTGAACATATGTACTACCAGTTCCCATAATCCTTTAACGTATCTTGTAAAAGGAACTTTTAAACCTGGTTTCACGACAATAAACCACCACATTCTGATAATATTGGGGAGCAGTATTAATCCAAATACAGAGGCAATGGCAATCATCTCAAAACTATGTCCTGCATGCATGACAGCCTCCAGGTTGAAACTCTTTGATAAACCAAAACCCAATACCCCTGCAGCTGCCAGAACCATTGCCACTATTGCCGCCGGCAGCGAGCGGTAAAGCAACCCGGAGAGTTTTGTCCAGTCATATTCGGCAGTGAGCCATCGTCTCAGGGTCATCATCAGTTCTCCCGGATTGGCCTCCTGGGGACAGTAGGTGCTGCACTGACCACAGTAATAACAAAGCCACGGTTTAAGTGATGATTTAATTTCACCCTCCAGCCCCAATACACTGAACCTTAACATCTCCCTGGGAAAGGAATCTTCTTCAGTCGACAGTGAGCAGACGGCCGTGCAGGTTCCGCAGTTGTAACAGGCGTTAAAATCAAATCCCCCGTATTTCTCCAGTTTCTTCCCGAATTCAGTATTTATTGCAGCCATTATTTTTTTAGTTTGTATGCAAAATATTCATCCATGTCATCTATTTCACCTGTTTGTACCAGGCCGTATTTGACCATTGTCATCAGATAGTAAAAGAGTTCATGCTTTTGCATATCAAGTCTTTGTGTGAGCTGTTCAACCGTCATGTCACCTTCACTCAAAGCATCAAGAATCGACTTCTTTACTTTGTTGTAGTTCTTGAGATTCTCTTTTGCTCTCTCCGATACTCCTCTGGTTTCCCTGAGATATTTGTATGTTTTGCCCTTTTCAATATCCATGCTGTATACTTTTTATTTCATGTGAAAATAAAAATATTATATTGTTGAAAATTAGGTGGTTCACATGGAACCCACATGAATTTATATTTTTTCATGTTTGTTTGTGATCTTGTTTCATTCATTTTAGATGGATAACTGTTTTTATGATAATGCATCTATCATGCTTTCAATCTCATTATCTGAATATGCGATAAGATCAATGGCATTGACCGGGCATACCGGCAGACACATGCCGCATCCCTTGCAGACGGAATTATTTATTACAGCAATATCTTTATGCCCATATTTCTCCATTTTAACCGCGTCGAACGGGCATGCTTTCATGCACTCGCCACACCAGGTGCAAAGTTCTTTATCTATTTGTGCTATAACTGGTTCCAGTTCAAGTTCTCCCCTGCTGACAAAGGAATAGGATTTAGCTACTGCTGATAATGCAGAGTTAATCGACTCAGTGATATTTTTGGGTCCCTGCGATGCTCCGCATATTGTTACACCGTCGATAACCGTTTCAACCGGACGCAGTTTCATGTGTATCTCGTTGAAAAAATTATCTCTCCCCTTTGGTAATTTAAAAATCGATGCTACACTATTATCAGTCCTGGGAACCATGCCGGTAACCAGTACGATAAGATCAGGGAGTACTGTTATCTCCCTTTTTCCAGTAAGAATATCGTTTATTTTGACTGAGACGAGGCCACTATCAACAGTAACGACCGTCGGATCATCTTCATAAGACTGGAGGTAAATATCACCATTTTTCAACGATTCGGAATAGATTGATTCCTGCTTCCCGTAGGTCCTGATACCCCTGGTGAAATGGAAGTTGCTTATGTCACTGAATTTGTTTCTTGCTTCTGTTGCTGCATGTATTACTGATGTGCAACAGTAACGTGAGCAATACTTGTTCTCTCCTTCCGTCTGCCTGCTGCCCACACAATATATATATGCGATTTTCCTCACCTCTTTTCCTTTGAATATCAGCTTCTTGTCGTTCAGATCGATCAGCCTTTTGAACTGAGGAAGGGTTATGACCCTTTCCGACATTTTAAAACCGAATTCACCATCTGCAGGATTATATGGATCAAAACCTGTAGCCATAACTACAGATCCGACCTTTATTTCCGCAACCTCTTCTCTTTGTGAGAAATCGACACTTCTGCATATTTTCTCACATTCACCGCAGCGTGTACAGTTAATCATATCAATTACCGGGTATTGAGGGTATTCGCCCGGAAAATTATGGAAGATGGCTTTCCTGCTTGTAATATTGAAGTTAAATTCATCCGGCACCTCAACAGGGCAGGCTGCAATAGCTTTTTCAAGTTCATCCTTATTGCAGTTTTCCTTAATATAGCGTGGGGTGATTCTTACTTTTAAGGTAAAATCGCCAATGCTGCCATTGTTGGATATTACTTCGGCACCTGTCAGAAGAGTAATATTATCGTGTTTTATCAGGTCGTTATATAGCCGGGTCACCAGCTCCTTTCCTGTTTCGCGGGTAGTAAACAACTCATCCCACTGGGCAACCCTGCCGCCGACGAAGTGCTCTCTTTCAACGAGAGTAACAGGACAACCCATGTCAGAGAGTTCGATAGCTGCTCTCATCCCCGCAACGCCGGCGCCTATAACTGCTACTGCTTTCTTCGATGAAATTTTTATAGGATCGAGTGATTCGGCAAGCCGTACTTTGGCTATGGCCGATTTCACAAGTTTGATCGCTTTCTCCGTCGCTCCCTCCTTATTGTCTGAGTGTGCCCAGGATCCCTGTTCGCGGATATTGGAATGAACATAATTATATTTGTTCAACCCGGCTCTTTCGGAGACAGCCCTGAAAGTTATAAGGTGAAGCTTGGGTGAACAGGAAGCCACCACCATGCCGTCAAGGCCGTTATTCCTTATATCTTCAACCATCTCTTTCTGCGTGGCATCACTGCAGGCAAACATGGTCGTCCTGGCCAGGTAAACACCTTCTTCGTTTTCAACAGATGCTCTTACCTTTTCAACATCAACGTAGTCGGAGATATTGCCGCCGCAATGACAAATATAAACACCTAACCTCCTGTTCATCACATACTGTTTAAATAACTAATTGCCTCTGATGATGCCGCACCTGCCGAGAGTATTGAATCCGGTATATCCATCGGGCCTGAAGCTGTACCCGCTACAAATACTCCCTTTATGCTTGTCCGGGCCGGACTTGAAAGTGGATCTTCCTGGTCAACAAAACTATACTGATCGAGTTTAAGCTCTTCCCCGGTGAATATAGATGCATTGTCAGGATTGGCCAGCACTCCGACCGAAAGCACAACCATATCATGCTCGGCCTCTTTTACAACATTTTCGTTAATGTCCTCATAACGGATTATCAGGTTACCATTCTCTTTCTCTGTAATCTTACCTGCTTTACCCTTTATGAAGTTTACTCCCATGCCTTTGGCCTGGTCATAGAATTCCTCGAATCCTTTTCCGAACGACCTGATATTAATGTAATAAATTGTCACGTCGGCCATAGGCAGAGCTCCCATGAGCAGCTGGGCCTGCTTAATCGAGTACATACAGCATATTTGTGAACAGATAGGATTTCCAATGGTTACATCTCTCGATCCTGTGCACAGGACATATGCAAGCTTGTCGGGGACTTTGCCGTCCCCGGGCCTGAGGATTGTATTAAAGGGCCTGGTGGGAGCAAGCTGCCTCTCCATTTCCATCGAGGTGATGACATTCTTAAAGAGCCCGTATCCGTATCTTGGAATTTTGAGCGGATCAAAAAGATTAAAACCTGTGGCTATTATAACTGTTTTAACGGCAATGAAATATTCTTCGGTTTTCTGTGTAAAATCAATGCACCTGGTGGGGCATACCTTTTCACAGGCTCCGCAAAGAGTGCAGTTCTCCAGATCTATGGCAGCCACCCTCGGGCTTGCGATACTGAAGGGTATAAATGCTGCTTTTCTCCCTACAAGATTATACTGATATTCATCACTGACAACCACGGGACATGCCTGTTCGCACAACTGACATCCTGTACACTCTTCAGCGATGACGTACCTGGGATACTTAATTACAGTCGCTTCAAAGTAGTTTTCTGACTTTTTTACAATGCCTTTTGCTTCACTGCCTGTTAAGATTGTGATCCCCGGATGTCTCGAAATCTCAGATATCTTGGGAGTTGTGATGCATGCTGAGCAATCTAGTGTTGGGAAGACCTTGCTCAGCAGAATCATCTTACCGCCGATTGACAGATCCTTTTCAACCAGCAGCACTCTGTATCCGTTGCCGGCCATATTCAGAGCTGCTTCTCCGCCAGCTATACCGCCCCCGATCACGAGTGCATCATAGGAATCATTTCTTACATTTTCTGTCATAATCAGCTCTTTAATGTTTTAAGCAAATATTCATTAAAGCTTTTGATGTGTTTTACGAATGATTCACTGCATACCGAACAGATTGCCGCCATTCGTAACCGTGCAGGATCAATATTCTTCTCCTTCATCATCTCATGCGTCTTGCCGACAAGGTGGCCGGTTTTCCCTGTACAGGACTCCCCATATGTGCAATCACTTCCGTCAGCAGCAATAAAGACTCCATCGAAACCCCTCTCGTATGCGTGCATTATCCACCTGGGTTTTACCCCGCTTGAGCAGGGTATCGTTATCGTGTATACGGTAGGGGGATAATGAAGCTTTAATAATCCGGCCATGTCAATTGCCGGATCAGATATCTTTTCAGTTGAGAATACCAGTATACTGGCACTTTTATTTATCATGCCGGTAACGATGACTTATTTTTTCCTGAGGTAGATCCTGAAGTAGCCGCTCTCCTCGATGGTTCCGAGATACTCATGCCCCTGCTTGGTGCACCATTTCGGGATATCAACCCTTGTTCCCTCATCAGCCGACAATACTTCCATAACATCTCCGGCCTTAATAGTACCAATTGCCTTCTTGGCCTCAAGAAGTGGTCCGGGGCATGCAGTTCCTCTTGCATCAACAGACTTGGCGACGCTTACGTTTTTTAATTCTTCTGGTGTCATAATTGTAAAGGTTAAATGTAAATTATTAATTGTTATTTGGTCATTTAGCAGGTACCGGGTACTCGGTCCTCGGTCCTCGGTTTCCGGCACCCGGATTAGATGAACAACTGTGTGCTGCTCTCATTGGCTTCGGCAACGAAAGTTGTTGCACCAGCATACCTCAGGTTTGGATAGTCAATCATCTCCTCCTTTTTGAATCCCATCAGGTTCATCGACATTTCGCAAACAGTTATTTCGATACCCAGTTCAGCGGCCTCCCTGAACATCTGCTCGAGGGAAAGGACTCCCTGCTTTCTCATCAGGTAATTAATCATCATGGGGCCCATGCCTGCCATATTCATTTTGGAAAGCTTAAGCTTGTTTTTGCCTCGGGGCAGCATTAGACCAAACATTTTGGAAATGAAATCCTTCCCTTGTGCTTTTTTCTTCCTGTCCCTTAACGCTGAAAGTGACCAGAATGAGAAAAATAATTTGACCCGGGTGTCCAGAGCTGCAGCGGCAAGTGAAATTACCATTGCTGCCAGAATTTTATCAAGGTCGCCTGATACGAGTGCTATAGAGAGCTGATCCTGTCTTGAATTCTCAAGTTGTGATACCCTCAGTTTCAGGGCATCCAACTCGTTTGTTAGCTTAACTGACTGGTCGTGAATATTATTCTGCATATAAGAATACTATAAATTTGATTTCCGGATAGGTCAAATCAGTTAATATGTAAGTGTTGCTTTTGCCGAGAGTACTTCCGTTACCACGGTTCCGGCTGCAATTGGCTTGGCTCCTTCAATAAGCTCATTATCAGTAATATGCCTTTCCTTAATACATGGTGAACAAATTAAGAGATCACCTCCGAGTTCGATAAAAGTATCCATTAATTGTTTTAAAGGGAGTAGTCCCGGTGCATTTACATTCTCTGCAATGCCTTTCTTTGACAATAGCACTGCTGATGCCTGTAAGATAACCACAACGTGGGCATCTACAGACTGTGCTGCTGTTGCCACAACAAATGGCAATGTTGCTTTTTCCTGATATTCAGGACCTGTGGTGCTTATTATCACCAGTTTTTCAGTTTCTGACATATTAATGATTTTTATTGTTAATTATTTAACAAAAGAATGAAATGATTCCGGTAAAACTCTCCTTGTCAGTGTGAATTTGATTAATTACTTTTGTGACATAGCTCACAAAGTTTTAATCCCTGAATATGAAAAGCGAATGCCGTTTCTGTACAATCAAGTCGAAAGCAGCAATGACCCTGACCGACGAGGAGATTGACAAACTGTCAGTTAATTGTGCCCTGGTCTCTTTTCGCAAGGGTGAGGCCCTGATCAGACAGGGAACATTTTCCACCAACGTCGCATATCTGCGTAAGGGGCTGGTCAAAATACACATTGCCGGGCCCTATTATGAACAGATTGTCCGTATTGTTAAGGCACCTTCATATATGGCTCTTCCTACCACATTTGGGGATAAAATAAATCAATATTCTGTAACGGTATTAGAAGATTCAGAGGTTTGTTTCATTGATGTTGGGACGTTCAGGTATCTCCTGGCAAAGAATCCTGATTTTTCTTATGAGATAATGATCGAATTGTGCAGAAATGAACTTGAGAATTTCTACAGGTGTGCTAACAGGACTCAAAAGCAGATACGTGGAAAAATAGCCGATATGTTACTTGAAATGTCAGATCATATTTACCAGTCGAACACTTTTTCTTTACCGGTAAATCAGGAAGAGATTGGGAACCTTATTGATTCTTCACGTGAAAGTGTTAGCCGGATAATGAATGAGTTCGAAAAAGATGGGATCCTGAGTATATCAGGAAGGAAGATAACTCTTCTCAATAAAGGATCATTAACAATGATCAGTGCAAAGGGGTGATCTGTTTTTTTACGCCCGTGAAGATCAGCCAATATAAAGAGTATCTTCATTATTATCCAACAAGAGATGAAATAATATGAATAAGCTGAAACCACCTGTTTTTAAACTTTCTTTAAATCCATACCTGTTGATGTTGCCGGTGGTTTTTCTGTTTTTCACTTCATGCAATAATCAGACTGAAGTTGCTGCCATTGGAAGAACGATCCCGTTTAATGAGGGATGGCGCTTTATGAAAGATACTCTGTCAGATGCCGAGTTGCCTGACTATGATGATTCCGGCTGGAGGATTATCGACGTTCCTCATGACTGGAGCATAGAAGATCTGCCCGGACAAAACGGGGTGGATATAATCGGACCATTTGATAAATATGCCATCGATAAAGGTACTTCAGGGTATATGGTTGGAGGGACAGGCTGGTACAGGAAATACTTTACCATCGGGGAGGAGGAGAGGGATAAGATCACTTTCCTGCAGTTTGAAGGTGTTTGTATGAGATCAGATGTCTGGCTCAATGGAAAACACCTTGGATTCCATCCTTACGGATATACTCCTTTCTACTATGATATTACTTCTTATCTGAATCCGCCGGGAGAACCAAATGTTATTGCCGTCCGTGTTAAGAACGAAGGAATGAATTCACGCTGGTATACCGGATCAGGTATAATCAGGCATGTATGGCTTACTCTTGTCAATCCTGTTCACCTGGATGTGTCAGGTGGATTATACATTACAACACCCGTTATTACTGAGAATTATGCAGAAGTAAAGGTGGCAGCGACAATTGTAAATTCCGGGATCCGTGATGAGAATATTGTCCTGCGTACAGAGTTACGTGACCCTTCAGGTAATGTGGCTGGAACAGTTACAAGTAATTCAATGATGGCCTCAGGACAGACCAAACAGGTGACACAGGAGATACCGGTAAGTATGCCGTCTCTCTGGTCGATCGATGAACCTAATCTCTACCATGCGAAAGTAACTGTGATGATAAATGGTAAGATTGTTGATAATCTGGCAACTCACTTCGGGATAAGGAGCATAAAAATAGATGCGCAAAACGGTTTTACCATCAATGGTAAAACGGTCGAAATGATTGGTGGGTGCATACACCACGATAACGGGCCCCTGGGGGCTGCTGCCATCGACCGTGCTGAGGAACGTAATATTGAGATACTGAAGAACAGCGGCTTCAACGCGATCAGGACCGCCCACAACCCTCCGTCAACAGCCCTCCTGGATGCCTGCGACCGGCTGGGGATGGTTGTGGTAAATGAGATCTTCGATATGTGGGAAACTGCTAAAAGGAATCAGGACTATCACCTTTTTTTCAGGGATTGGTGGCAGAAAGATGTGGAGTCGTGGGTTAAACGCGACAGGAATCACCCGTCAGTTATAATCTGGAGTATAGGGAATGAAATCCGTGAGGCTTATGATACCTCAGGATTGAGGATTGCCAGGAATCTGACTGACGAAATTCGCCGGCTTGATCAGACACGCTGGGTGACAGAGTGCTTTGTTGATTTCGCATGGATGAGAGGTCAGAAAAGTAAATTGGATGAGATTACGGAACACCTGGACCTTTTTGATTTGATAGGCTATAACTATGCGTACAGGAAATATGAGGAAGATCATTTTAAGTATCCTGAACGTGTTATGATCGGAACTGAGACCAATCCTCCCCTGGCGCTGGAAAACTATGAGACGGTGAAAAAGCATCCTTATGTGATAGGCTACTTTGTCTGGACAGCTACAGATAACCTTGGTGAGGCAGGAGTAGGCCTGCCACAACTGACAGACATTGTTCCGGATAGCAAACAGGGACAACCACCACCAGGGGGATTTTTCAGTCGCGATTCATGGCCGGCATTTACAAATTACCAGGGTGATATTGACCTGATCGGAAACAGAAAGGTGCCTTCATACTATCAGCATGTAGTGTGGGGTAAAAGCAAGGTTGAACTGTTTGTACATCGCCCCATACCGGAAGGTAAAAAAGAGATCACCAGTAACTGGGGGTTTCCTGACGAGCTGAAGAGCTGGAACTGGTCTGGCCATGAGGGTGAAAAACTCCGGGTTAATGTCTACACCCGCAGCCGGCAGGTGAGACTTATGTTGAATGGAAGAATAGTGGGTGAGCAGAATGTTGATACGGAGAAATCAATCACTGCCACATTCGAGATCCCCTACGAAGCTGGAACACTTACTGCCTTTTGTTATGACAATGGCATCGAGACAGCATCACAGTCACTCAGGACTACAGGCCGGCCGGCAGCAATAAGACTGATTGCTGACAGGACTGAAATCAAAGCAGACCGAAACGATCTTGCTTATGTGATGGCAGAAATAACAGACTCCGAAGGAAACATTGTTCCTGATGCGGATGATATAGTCGTAAGTTTTAAGGTAACCGGCAGGGGTGAGGTTGCCGGTGTCGGTAGCGGCAATCCCAGGGATATGTCCAGCTTTCAGCAACCAAATAAAAAAGCTTATCAGGGAATATGCCTGGCTATAATTAGACCGGAAACTAATCCCGGCAGAATAAAAGTCAGAGCTGCTGCTGTAGGATTGAAAGGTGCTTCTATAACTATATCAGTTAAATGAAAATGGCCGATAAATCGTGATCCATATGAGGAAGGGGTAAATAAGGAATGAAGCGTTAAAATTATTTAAATATTTTGATGTGAATAAAACATTCCTTAAGTTTGAGATACTTAAAATTTTGATTTTTTTAAATTCAGGTTCAAATAAATTACTACCTCGTGAACGGATGCCGGCACTCAAATTACTCACAAATATAAAACAGGATGAAAAGAAGAACTTTTGTTAAGTCTGCCGCGGCAACCGGTGCCGGGCTTATTATTCTTCCGGGAGGTTACCTTTCAGGCAGAAGTCCCAGTGATAAACTCAATATCGCCCTGATAGGGGCCCATGGACGAGGCGCCCAGCATTACCGCACACTGGAGAGCGAGAATGTAGTGGCGATAGTTGACGTGGTTGCTGACAATATGGCACTGGCAGCAAAACAATATCCCAATGCAAAACAGTATACTGACTGGAGGAAGTGCCTTGAGCAGAAGGATCTTGATGCGGTTTTTATATGCACTCCCGACCATCACCATGCCTTTATCTCTATATGGGCAATGAACCGGGGATTGCATGTTTTCTGCGAAAAACCTGTTGGTGAATGTGTTCATGAGGCACGTGAAGTACGCAAAGTCTATCTGGCGAATAAGAATAAGCTTGCCACACAGCATGGCACACAACGTCATGCCAATGAGAATTTTGACCGTGTCTCGGAATTGGTCCGCGGTGGAGCTGTTGGTGAATTAAAGGAGGTCATTACTTGGGGTAACCGTACCCATAAAGCTACCGGTTATCTTCCTGATGCAGGTCCTGCACCAAAAACAATTGACTGGGAACAGTGGATAGGTCCGGTTCAGATGCATCCCTTTAATCCGGGGTACTTCGGAGCAAGACCGGGAGCCGGTTGCCTGCTTTGGAACATGTTTCATGATTTTGGAAGCTGGCAGATAGGAGATATGGGCAGCCATACGATGGATCTTGCCTGGAATGCAATAGATGCCGGGCAGCCAACGACTGCCTGGGCAGAGGGAGATCCATTCCATCCTGAGGTCGTTGCATCAGATCTTCATACCAAGTTTGATTTTCCTGCTAACGACTGGAGAGGTCCCATTACAGTTGAGTGGTACCAGGGAACTATAGGCCCTGAGACACCTCATCCCGCTATCGACATCAAGAGAATCGGTCATGGAGCGATGTTCAAAGGAACTAAAGGTACTCTTGTGGCTGACTTCACTACCCGTTTGCTTATCCCCACTCGTGAAGGAGCAGATATGACTTACTACAAGGCTCCGAACTCCGATCAGGTTGCACCTCCTCTCGGGAATTTTGTAGAGCAATGGTTCAATGCCTGCAAAGGAGACCTTAAGACCGATTGTGATTTTGATTATGCAGGCCGGATGATAGAAACTCTTATGCTTGGACTGGCTGCCCATCAGGCAGGTAAACAACTGACCTACGATCCTGTCGCAGGAAGGGTCACAAATGATTCTGCAGCTAACAGCTACCTTACAAAAGAGTATCGTAAGGGCTGGGTGCTCAACGGATAAAATGACTTATCAGGAAGGTTGAAGGGTACTTATTAAGCCCTTCAACTTACCTGCACAATATAAATTAAACTTTTCAGGATGAAGAAAGAATTAAATTTCTCAATTGTTGTTTTATTGATTATTACCATGTACTGTTCCGTAACATCCGGCCAGGAAACAGGCTCATTTACCGACACCAGAGACGGGAAAGTCTACAAAACTGTTAAAATAGATGACAAGGTATGGATGGGTGAAAATCTTGCCTTTAAGACTGAAAGCGGATGCTGGGTTTATGATGACATCCAGGACTATGCTAAGACTCATGGCTACCTCTATTCCTGGGAAGTTGCCACCAAAGCATGCCCTGACGGCTGGCGCCTGCCATCTATGCAGGACTGGTGGTATTTATCTACCTATCTTGGAGGTGATGAGCAGGCTGGCGGAAGATTGAAAGAAATTGGAACAACTTCATGGAAAAACCCAAATGCCAGAGCAACAAATTCAAGTGGTTTTACCGCTCTCCCAAGTGGCCGGAGCGGTGACACTAACATGGAATATATAGGATATAAGGCCTTCTTCTGGACAAATGTGGATGATGATGATGCTACAAGCTGGCATGCCTCATTATCTTCGTCTGATGGCGAATTATCTTTTAACCCGGCAGACAAGAAAGATGGTTATTCTGTTCGTTGTATTCAGATTTCTGACAATACCCAGGAACGTTTTGACTTTTGGTGATTTGATGGATACAAACCTGGCAGGATCTCAAAGAAATCATCCTGTGTACTCATGTATCGTTTAACATAAATTAATCAGAAGGTAATACATATATCAGATATCTGAATATCATGGTCGGCCCGGAGGGAATCGAACCCTCGACCCCATGATTAAGAGTCACGTGCTCTGCCAGCTGAGCTACGGGCCGGAGTGGGCATTAAAATTACGAAATTTCACTCGTAACTTGAGCTTATCTCTATTTATAAATTAATTTTGCATTGTACCCGATATAATCACTACGGGAAGAAAACAAATGCCTGACAGGATCAGATCCGGACGAGTCAAAATGCCACCCGGGATGGCAGGAGCCCATCCATCAGGAATTCCGATGCGCGAACTCAAATCATTGAAACAATACGTAGTTTCAGATCAGAACCAGATAATGCCGGATTGAATATAATTTTGAAGATATCGGTACTTTCAGATAACCATGCCGGAACCTATACGGTCGCCGAACATGGGTTATCATACCTGATTGAATTTGACAACAGAAGAATCCTGTTTGATACCGGACAGAGTGATGTTTTTATCAAAAATGCCGGGATAATGGATGTAAGTTTGAGAGATATTGATACCATTATCCTGAGTCACGGTCATTTTGACCATGGGAATGGTCTCAGCTATATCTCAGGAGGAAAGCTTTTATGCCACCCGGGATGCTTTGTAAATCGTTACCGGTCAAAGGACAAGACCAATATAGGATTGAAGAATTCGAGGAGCGAATTATCCTCCGGGTTTGATCTTATAACTGCTGCAAAACCATACACTATTTCCGACAGGATATTGTTCGCTGGAGAAATACCAAGGCTCACAGGTTTCGAATCTGTTGAAACCAGCTTTGCATTTGAAGATGGTACTCCTGATTTTATTATGGATGACAGCGCTCTGGTCATGATATTACCGGAAGGACTTTTTATTGTAACAGGTTGCGGACATGCAGGTGTGGTGAATACTATGGAGCATGCAAGGAGCATTACCGGTGTGGATAGACTATATGGAATTATGGGAGGCTTTCACCTCAAAGAAATAAACCACCAGACAAAGGAGACTATAAAATATTTAAGGGAGAATAATGTAAAGTATGTATTACCATCACATTGCACAGAACTGCCGGCTTTATCAGCATTCTATGAAAGCTTTGGTATAAGGCAGGTAAAAACCGGCGATATTCTTACATTCTGAAGATAAATAAATTAAAAGCTCTAAAACTAATGTTTTATGTCAGACAAGGAAAAAGTAACAGTAGAATGGGTTAGCAATATGGCCTTTGAGGCAGATGTTAAAGGGAACAAAATCATGCTCGATGCAGAACCAAATGTCGGAGGCGGGAAAAGGGGAGCTCCGCCTAAACCTTTGATGCTGGTTGCACTTGGAGGGTGCACAGGCATGGATGTTATTTCGATCCTGAAGAAAATGCGTGTTGATATAGAGGGATTTAAAGTCAGTGTTGAAGGGGAACTTACAGGAGAACATCCAAGATATTTTAATAAAATGCATGTGATTTATGAGTTTACCGGTAAGAACCTGCCGTTAGATAAATTACAGAAAGCAATAAGCCTCTCGGAGGAGAAGTATTGCGGAGTATCAGCAGTTTATAATAAGGTTATGCAAATTACATCCGAAATCAAAATAAATGAAACATGACCGGATATCTGACCGGTGAAAGAATAACTATAAATGCCGGTTAATTTATATTGCCAGGTGAACTCACCAGGCTGATCATTTATTTTCCCTGCCGGCACTTACAAACTCCCTCAGATCATCCATTTCAAACCCATACATTCTTTTCAGCCTTCCAAGACGTCCTGACTTGTGACAATTAGTGCGGTAGAAGTTTCCACCTTCTTACTAATGGGGCTAATTGACTTTGCATTAATTCGGTAGCGGGTGAGGTAAATTT
>CAZWFL010000049.1:0-25478 GCA_964633195.1 uncultured Rikenellaceae bacterium
ATGAAAAAAATTATTGTTATAAATTTGGTTAAACCATAGTAATCGGAGATTCCGCATCAGCGGAAAAGTGACGAACCGACTCCGCAGAACCGGAGGAGCTCGGCGAAGCCAAATTCCGCGTCAGCGAAACCGAAGTAAGAAATCAGTTGGCAGTATGGCAATTACCAAATAAAAATCCCCAGCACCCAGGACCCAGCACCCAGGACCCAGGACCCGGGACCCAGCACCCAGGACCCAGGACCCAGGACCCAGGACCCAGGACCCAGGACCCAGCACCCGGGACCCGGCACCCAATTTTATTCACAAGTCTTGTTAATATGTTGAAAACACGCTAAAATTATCTGGTTTCAAGTCTTTTAAAATTTCATACATTCGCTATAATTTAGTTGTATTCCCAAAAAAACTATGGATTATTTTTAAAAACAAATAATCTATAGTGTATTAATTCTTTGATATACTGTGTTGTACACGTGAAAAGAGAAACTGAACCTGACCTTATGGAAGATTTGAGCCGTTCTTATACAAATACTCCGGCCAACAGAGTGTTAAATCCGGTAAAACCGGATACTTCAATAAATAGATGTTCCAGGTTGCCTTTACTGCATCCGGGAAGAGAAACAATTCTGAGACTTGCCCTTTTTTTTATTGCAGTTATTTCAGTTTGTTCTGTTACTGAAACCCGGGCTTCCTTTAAGTATGAGCTGCAGAACATGGCTCCCGTTGCTCTCTGCAGAAATATTGTTGTCAGCCTGGACCCGGCTGGCACCGTTTCCATTACCGCTTCACAGGTAGATGGCGGATCATACGATCCCGACGGTACCATAGTCAACAGACAGGTTACTCCAAATACATTCACCTGCAGCGATCTCGGAACAAACAGCGTTGTCCTGACTGTTACCGACGACGGTGGACTTACTTCAACCTGCACCGCCATTGTTACCGTGATCGACAATATCGTCCCGCTAATGGCCTGCAGAAATATCACCGTGTACCTCGACGAAACCGGGTCAGTTACAATCAATCCGGCTGATATTGATAACGGATCAACCGACAACTGCCCGGGTACCCTTACCTTATACCTTAGCAGGACAATACTGAATTGTTCCGATATCGGAACACCGGTACCGGTTACCCTGACAGGAACAGACGCTTCAGGCAACTCAGCATCCTGCACCGCTCAGGTTACAGTGCTTGATACAATTTCACCCGTCGTTAACCTGAAAGCATTCAACCTTGTGCTGGGACCTGACGGATCGGGAGTGCTTCTGCCATCGGATGTTGACAATGGATCGTTCGATAACTGCGGACCAGTTTCGCTTTCGGTTACTCCTGATGTTTTCAGCTGTGGAGAGCAGGGGACTCAGAATATCGTGGTAACTGCAACAGATCCCTCGGGCAATTCGTCAACAGGAAATATAGATATTACGGTATCATCGACCCTTGAGATCACAGCAACGTCGCTTAACAACTGTGACGTGGCTATCCCGTTTGCCCTCTTTGAGGCCGATGTCACGGGAGGAGATGGCAATTACACATATTTCTGGGACGGCCTTGAAGATGATGTTAACCCGTTTCTTATTTCCATAATATCATTCCCTCCATATCTGATCACATCAAATACAAGCGACCAGGAGACTCCTTTCTTTAACAATACCATGCCCGACGGGATCTACCATATCCGGCTGACTGTTACCGACGGAAACGGTTGCGCAGATACCAGTGACATGGTAATAAACCATTCAGGTCCGATCTTTAATAATGTGACCATGTTTTATTCTGAGGCATGCGAAGGCGGGACTGAGGTTTACTCAGTTAACTACGACACAGGCGCCGTGTATTCCTGGAGCGTGGAGAACGGAACGATTCTTACTTCTGATCCGGATACGTCAAAAATTGAAATACAATGGAATACGGGTGTGCCCCTTGGTGTTGTAAGGGCAACAATCACCAAACCTAATCCCCTTGGGAGTTCCTGTACCTTTGAAATAGTTGATACGGTTACTGTTAATTCTGTTCCCTCTCCATTATTCAACGCGCCGGAAACAAACGTCTGCTCTAATTCTTTAGCAACTTACACGTTAACTGATACTTATACAGCTTATCACTGGATTGTAACAGGAGGACAGATTATTGATGGGGGTTCAGTGGCTGATAACTATGTAACAGTAAGATGGGGAGCAGGGCCTGCCGGCAGGGTAATGGTTACGGTTGATAACAGTCTGTTATGCCCCGGATCGGTCTTCGTGGATGTTGTGATAAATGCCCTGAGCGGTTCCGTTACTTCGATAACGGATATTACCTGCAATGGCATTGCCGATGGTATGGTTACTGTTGCGGCAACAGCCGGTTCGGGTCAGCCGCCATACGAATACTCTCTCGACGGAGGAGCCTACCAGCCGGGAGGCACATTTACAAACATATCATTGGGCAATCATACAGTTCGCATCAGAGATGCACAATTGTGTACCTATGATGTTGATTTCACAATTACACAACCCCAGGTGATGCTGGGAGCAATAGAGTCAGTCTCTGATGTGAGCTGCTTCGGGGGTAACGATGGCTCCCTGACAGTCTCAGTTACAGGCGGTACGCCTCCCTACGAGTACAGCATAAACGGAGATCCCTTCCAGGGATCGGGAACCTTTACGGGACTTACTGCCGGTGTATATACGGTTATAATCCGTGATGCGAACAACTGTCTCGAAAACGTAGAGGCACTCATAGCCCAGCCCTTTGCACCCCTCGCCGGATCAGCCATGGCAGGTAACGTACTCTGTTTTGGGGATGAAACAGGCAGTGTTGATCTGACGGTTACCGGGGGAACGCCTCCCTATACTTTTCTGTGGAGCGATGGTGCTGTTACCGGGGATCTGACAGATGTTCCTGCAGGCACATATACTGTTACCATAACCGACGCCAATGGTTGTATTGCAACGGCAGGAGCAACGGTCACTCAGCCTTCAGCGCCGCTTGAAGCTGTGACCGCAGTTACTGACGTTCTTTGTCATGGTGATGCAACCGGCGCCATTAATCTCACTGTGACGGGTGGCACGCCACCCTATACCTTCCTGTGGAGCAACGGTGCCATAACTGAGGATCTTGTGAACCTGGCAGCCGGAACTTACACAGTCACCATAACCGATGCCAACGGATGTGAGTTGATTGCCGGGGCAACGGTTACAGAGCCTTCTGACCCATTATCCGGCACGGTATCAGTTACGAATGTAAACTGTTTCGGCGGAAGTGACGGGGCTGTTGATCTGACGGTTACAGGAGGGACATCTCCCTATACTTTTTTGTGGAGCAATGGAGCAATAACTGAAGACATATCGGGCCTTACCGCCGGAAATTATGCTGTTGTGATTACCGATCAGAACTGGTGTACGTTCAGTGTCAGCGTTACTGTGACAGAGCCTGTGGCGCCTCTTGCCGCAACAGCAATGTCTGCAGACGTTCCCTGCCATGGTGAGGCTGCCGGCACCGTTGATCTGACGGTTACCGGGGGAACGCCTCCCTATACTTTCCTTTGGAGCAATAGTGCGACCACAGAGGATCTGACGAATGTTCCTGCGGGCACATATAGTGTTACAATCACCGACGCCAACGGTTGTACAACCACCGCGACCGATGTGGTTGGAGAGCCTGCAGAGGCACTTTCAGGCAGTGTAACTTCACTGATTGATGTGACAACCCACGGAGGCAGCGATGGCAGCGTTACCGTTGCAGGTTCCGGAGGTACTCTACCGTATGAATATAGTATCAATGCGGGTGCCTGGCA
Source organism: uncultured Rikenellaceae bacterium (assembly GCA_964633195.1). GTDB lineage: Bacteria > Bacteroidota > Bacteroidia > Bacteroidales > VadinHA17 > LD21. The sequence goes on from CAZWFL010000049.1 coordinate 3,779, forward strand.
GTCGTCAGGGACATTCGGATCGCTGACGGCAGGCTCTTATATTGTCACGATCAGAGACAACAACTTATGTACCTTTGATATTCCGGTTACAATAACACAACCTCCACCCCCTCTCTCCGGGAGCATAACCACCCGGACGAATGTTTCATGCAATGGCGGGAGCGATGGATCTGTTACGGTCGAAGGATCAGACGGATATCCACCCTATGAGTATAGTCTGGACGGAGGCCCGTGGCAGGGATCCGGCACTTTCAGTTCCCTTACGGCTGGAGATTATGAAGTATCTGTCAGGGATGCCTCTTCAGATCTGTTCAATATTGCGGTTACAATCACCGAACCTGATGAACTTATTGTAACTGTGACCGGGGCAGATATCATCTGCAGAGGTGATGCATCAGGCAGTGCGACTGCTAATGTAAACGGGGGGACGGAACCGTACAGCTATTTATGGAGTACTGTTCCGGCACAGACAGGTGCAACCGCCACTGCTCTTACAGCAGGTGATTATACTGTTACAGTAACCGACGCCAACGGTTGTTCAGCAACTGCATCTGTAACAATCGCTGAACCTTCTACAGGGGTTGAGATAATTGTTACCGGCGTCAATATTACATGCAACGGAGGCACGGATGGAAGCGCATCGGTCACTGCCTCGGGGGGCGCAGAGCCATATACCTGGTCCTGGAACACCTCGCCGGTTCAAACTACACCGGCAGCCACAGGGCTTACGGCAGGCAACTACACTGTTACAGTAACCGACAATAACGGTTGTGTGGCTTCAGGATCGGTCCAGATTACTGAGCCTGCACCGCTTGTCGTTCAATCGGTGGTGAATGATGCAACCTGTCCGGATGAGGCCAACGGCTCCATAATTCTTTCAATTAGTGGTGGTACACAGCCCTGGTCGGCAATATGGTCCAATGGCATTAACACTCAGAACCGGATCAGTCTGCTCCCGGGTACTTACAGTGTGGTGGTTACAGATAGTAACGGATGTTCTCAGTTGCATACAACTGAGGTCGGTTTTATCGGTACATTTAACTGTATGGTGATACCTACCATCATAACCCCCAATAATGACGGATTCAATGATGAATGGATAATAAGGAACATAGACATGTACCCCGATGCCGAGGTCCTTATATTCAACCGCTGGGGAAGGCTTGTTTTCAGAACAAAAAATATTTCCGCAAATCCATGGGATGGCACTTTTGAGGGCAGGCTTGTTGCGACCGATTCATATCATTACATCCTCTATCTGAACGATGGTTCGGAACCAAGGACAGGAATAATAAGTGTGATCAGATAATAAGTATAATATATGAAGATCAGATATATGAGTTATCCAAGACAGGCAATTTCAGTAATTACGCTCTGCTTTATTTCGCTCTTCTCTTCAGCACAGCAAATCCCTATGTACAGTCAGTACATAATGAACGGGTCTCTGGTAAACCCCTCTTTCGCCGGAAAGGATGGTTACACAACATTCAATCTGACCGTGAGGGAGCAATGGGCAGGTCTTAAGGGAGCGCCTGAAACATATGCCTTAAGCTTCCAGACAAGGATACTGAAGGACAGCTACATCTCCAAATCGACGATTGTAAGAAGCAAGGTTGTAAGACCCACCAGGGGAGGCAGGGTAGGTATCGGAGGATATGTATTTAACGACAGAAACGGGATTATGCGACGTACCGGATTGCAGGCCCAGTACGCCTATCATATCCCTGTTGGGGAGAAATCGGACTATACCAACAACCTCTCCTTCGGACTTGCCCTGACTGCCTACCAGTACGCGATCGATACCGAAGGACAGATATATGACCATGATGATCCTTATCTTAATCAATACGACAGGTCGGTATTCATTCCCGATTTTAACTTTGGGGTAAGCTATACCACTGCGCGTTATTATCTTGGGTTTGCCATGACAAACCTGATGAGAGGAACCGTGCTGTTTACCGAAAGCAATGCCGGCAACCTGCGGTCGGAGCTGGGTCACTATTTCCTGACGGGAGGAGTAAAGATACCCCTGGGCGGAAACTGGGAACTGGAGCCCTCGGGATTTCTGAAATCGTCTGACATGCTTCTCCAGTCCTTGCAGCTCGATCTCACCACAAGGGTTTATTACAGGGATGATTACTGGGCGGGGGTCTCATGGCGTACAAATGATGCCCTGATAATGCTGATCGGGCTAAGGTACGACAGGTTCTACTTCGCCTATGCTTTTGATTTTGCACTTACGGATATTAGAAACCATAGCCTTGGATCTCATGAACTTACGCTGGCTTTGAAATTCGGCGATAGTGCCAGGAGATACCGGTGGATCAATGCATATTGAGGGAATAAATGTGAGGGTTGCTATAACCCTCTTGCTGCTGTTACTGACTACATTACCGGCGTTTACACAGGAAAGGATGGCCTCTCCCGTCAGGATTATGTTTTATAATGTTGAGAATCTTTTTGATACATATGACGATCCATTGACTGCCGATGACGATTTCCTGCCCTCCGGCGTTATGCGATGGAGTTATTCAAGATACAGGAAAAAGATCAACTCTGTTTATAAAACAATAATCGCAGCCGGTGAATGGGATCCTCCTTCCATTGTTGCATTCTGTGAGATTGAAAACAAGAAAGTCATCGAAGACCTGATTAATATGACAAGTCTGTCACGATATGGTTATAGCATCGTGCACGGTGAATCACCCGATCCGAGAGGGATAGACGTTGCTCTTATCTACCGGAGAAGTGTTGTGCAAATGGTTGAATATAAATACCTGACCCCCGGCGGTTTTGAACCCGGAGAATTCACATCGCGTAATGTTCTTTACGCGAAGATGGCAACCGGATCTGACACTCTTCACATCATGGTCAGCCACTGGCCGTCGAGAAGGGGAGGAGTGCTGGCCGGCGAGAGGCTCAGGGGTGCGATAGCTGATATGATAAGGTTAAAAGCTGATTCCTTATGCCATACTGGTGCCCGTAATTCTAAACTTATTATAGCAGGGGATTTCAATGCCACCCCTGAAGATCCAATAATGAAGAATCTCATCGGCGGACACCTCCGGGAAAAACCTTTTCTTTTCAACCTGTCTGAGCCACTGTATAAGCAGGGTAAGGGTACATACCGTTATATGGGTGTCTGGGAGATGATTGACCAGTTCATTGTATCTGAAGGACTCCTGAAGGGAGAAAACGGACTTGTTACAGGTTATGATGCATTCGGTATTTTTTCACCGGAGTTCCTGCTCAGGGATGACCCCCGTTACCCGGGAAAAGCACCATGGCCGACTTACAGGGGATACATATATCAGGGCGGGTACAGCGATCACCTTCCTGTTATTCTTGATCTTTATCACGATTCAAAGGGTCATTAACCGGCTTAAGTCCCAGCTCTTTCCCTTTCTCCAGCATCAGTTCAATGGCTGCATCGTACTGATTGGGTATCAGTCCGTCGAGAATAGCCTCCCTTATAGCGTTTTTGATAATTCCAACCTCCCTGCCCGGACCGATCCCGAACCTCCTGATTATTTCCGTGCCATCGACGGGAGGCTGAAAGTTCCTGAGTGCATCTTTCTCCTCGATCTCTTTCAGCTTTTTCCTGACGAGTCTGAAATTCTCAAGGTGCCTGGTCTTCCTGACCTCGTTCTTTGATGTAATGTCAGCTTCGCACAGCATCATCAGGTCGTCTATATCATTGCCCGCCTCAAAAAGGAGCCTTCTGATCGCAGAGTCGGTAACCTCTTCGCCCGAGAGGACTATGGGTCTGAGGTGCAGGTCAACCAGCTTGCGGACATATTTCATTTTCTCATTTAGCGGCAACTTAAGTCTTCTGAAGATCTCGGGTACCATCTTGCCGCCGATAAACTCATGTCCGTGGAACGACCATCCTGTTTCCGGAGAGTATTTCTTTGTGACCGGTTTGGCAATGTCGTGCAGAAGGGCCGCCCAGCGAAGCCACAGATTACCTGTATGCCTGCTGATGTTATCAAGTACCTTAAGCGAATGATGAAAATTATCCTTATGGCCCTTACCCTCTTTCTTTTCAACCCCTTTCAGATTATCCACCTCCGGCAGTATCAGACCGAGCAGCCCGCTTCTCTCCATCAGCAGGAGACCATATGAGGGTTTGTCACTCAAAAGGATCTTATTTATCTCCTCAACCGTCCTTTCCGCTGATACGATATTGATACGCTTAGCATTTTGAATGATCGACCGGAATGTTTTTTCTTCAATGGTAAAACCGAGCTGGCTGGCAAACCTAATTGCCCTCATCATTCTCAGAGGGTCATCTGCAAAAGTTCTGTCGGGATCAAGCGGGGTCCGGATGATCCTGTTTCTTATATCTTCCATTCCTCCGAAGGGATCAAGGAACTCACCGTAGCTCTCCCTGTTGATACTGACCGCAAGGGCATTGATGGTAAAATCCCTTCGCTCCTGATCCTCTTTAAGGGTTGCCTGCTTTACCTCCGGTTTTCTTGAATCACTACGGTAGGACTCCTTCCTGGCTCCCACAAACTCAAGCTCATATCCATTGAACCTGAACATCGCAGTCCCGAAATTCCGGAACACGGTTACCCGGATATCTCCGCCAAGCCTCTTCGCAACTTTTCGTGCAATGTTTATCCCGCTTCCGACAATCACTATGTCTATATCCTTTCCGGGATGATGCCTCTGCATTATGCAATCGCGGATGTAGCCTCCGATTACATAAGCCTGTACCTTCTCTTCTGTTACAACATCAGAAATTGTTACAAAGATTTTGTCATTGAGGCATTTATGCATATAAGGCAGAAACGGTGATTAAATTATTGCCCAAAGGTACAATTTATACCGTATTTTTTTAGTAAATTACCCGAACGTTGTGAAAGCGGTCCGGCGGACAACAGTCAGGAAGAATGAACAAATTCCTGCATAAGGTGTTAACTGAAAAAAAAAATATGATAGAGCATTTAACAAAGGAGACTTTTCTCAGCAAGGTATTTAATTACGAGACAAACAAGGAGTGGAAATTTGAGGGAGACAAACCAGCCATTATTGATTTTTACGCCGACTGGTGCGGGCCATGCAAGATCGTTGCCCCCATACTTGAAGAGCTTGCACTGGATTTTGATGGTAAAATTGATATCTATAAGGTAAACACCGAAGAAGAACAGGAACTTGCATCGGTGTTTGGTATCAGGAGTATCCCTTCAATACTCTTCATCCCTTCGGATGGACCACCTCAGATGGCAATGGGAGCCCTTCCGAAGGATACTTTTATAAAAGCTTTCAAAGATGTATTGGGTGTTGATAAATAATGCCCAAAAAAATGAAATATGTTCAAAAAAACAGGATTAAAAATGTAACATTTCCTCTTTTCATACGTTGAATATATAAAACTGTGTAATCAAGATTACGAGTTTTTTAATGGATTTAGGTTTAGGGTAGTAAAGTTAAAAATCAGGATCGCCGGGTCCTGATTTTTTTATGCAAGATCCTTGAATATACTGTTGATCTCGTCCTCGGTTGTCTTAAGCTTTTTCTGACACTGCCGGATCAGCTCGGAGGCTTTCTTAACCTCAACTGCCAGTTTGTCGACATCAAGATCGCCGTTTTCAATATTTCTGAGGATCTTTTCGATCTCAGTAACTGCTTCGTTGAATGAAAATTCCTTTTTGGCCATGGTTTTATCATTAATGTTTTGGTGATTCTGCCTCGTTTTTGATGATACTGGAAACAGTTCCGTCTGAAAAGAGTGTATCAATGACGTCGCCTTTTTTCAGTGCTGCTCCCTTTTTGAGAATCCTTCCGTTTTGTGAAGTGATGGTATAGCCTCTGCCCAGAACATTTTCCGGATTCAGGGCTGTAAGTGTCTTTTCGAATCCGCTTATGTTTACTGTATTCATCCTCAATGAATTCAAAGAAGAGCTCCTGAGATTTTTCATGTACTGGTTAATCCTTGATTCTCTTGCGGAGATATATCCTTTTGCAGCCGGCCGGAGTCTTGATAATTGATCTGCCGGCAGGAGCCCTGCCCTTGCTATATATTTTTTTCCTGTATTGACCGTATCCAGGATTTTATCCGACAGCTGTTCCTTTATCACAGATATCATAATCCTGGCTGTGGGAATCAGTTTGATTCTTGCTGTCTCCAGTCTCGATCTGTTCCTGTCCAGTATCAGATCAACACTCTCTTTGATTTCTTCACTTAGCTCGTTGATACTTATTTCTGCCTCGTTCATGCACTCTATCAGAAAACCGGCTACTGCAGTAGGAGTTTTGAGTGCCCTGCAGGCAACCATGTCTGTTACCGAAAGATCTTTCTCGTGTCCTATCCCGGTTATTACCGGAAGCGGGAACTGGGTGATGTGATAAGCTATATTATAATTATCGAACCAGCTCAGATCTGTTTGGGATCCGCCCCCCCGTATAATAACTACCACATCGAACACTTCTGCCATAGATGCTATCCGGTCAAGTGCACTGATTATTCCGGGTTCCGCCTCCTCTCCCTGCATGGCTGAGTCGAAAAGGGCTGTGTAGAAAACATAACCGTAACTGTTACCCGTCAGATGTCTGATAAAGTCTGTATAGCCGGCGGCATTCTTTGATGAGACGATCGCAACTTTCTGAGGTACAATGGGAATGTCGATCTCCCGGTTCATTGTAAATACCCCTTCCTCTTCGAGTCGCCTGATTATCATCTGACGTTTAACCGCCAGTTCCCCGATCGTGAATGACGGATCGAGGTCAGAGATCACCAGACTGAGACCATATATCTCATGATAATCGATCTTCACCTTTGCGAGGATCTTCATTCCGGTTTTCAGGGTCTCGCCTGTGATATTCACGAAGTATGATTTCAGGAAAGAGTAGCGCTTGTTCCAGATAACTGCTTTTATTCTTGACCTGATATTACTCTCATCCTGATTCTTTTCAACCAGCTCAAGGTAGCAGTGGCCCGCATAGTTTTCCTTAATTTCAGATATCTCAGCCGTTACCCAGTACATGCCCGGCAGGGAAAGGTAGAGTGAATCCCTTATTATGAGTTGCAGCTCAGTTAACGTAAGTTTTTTGCCGATTGTCATTGCGTTGTCTTTATCACTCTGTGTGTATATGTACCTCCTGGCGTTATGAGCCTGATAAGATAAATACCTTGTCCGGCGTTCTGCAGGCTTTCAATGGTAAGCTGTCTGCTGACATAATCCTTGTACATGTGTCTGGCAACCAGATTGCCGGATAAGGTAATTATTTCAACAGTAAGTTTCCCGGGATTTTCCCTGAATGTTATATTAATATGTCCGGTAAAGGGATTAGGGCTAACGACACTTTGATCCTCCGGATTCATCACAGAAGTCTCTTGCAGCAGAGATAATGCAGCAACCATATCAGGAATCCCATAGCCATAAAGCGAGTCGGGTGTCAGGTATCGGTCTGCCGTTCTCCTGACTGTATATAAGATGTCGTAGTTTGATGCTGAGGGTACTGCCTGCATCAGGCAGGCGCATAATCCTGAAATAACCGGACATGAAAAGGATGTGCCGTTGCCGGCCTCGCTAACAGGTGTTGGGTATCTCTGAAGGGGAACGCTGACTCCCTGGGCTGTGACGTCGGGTTTTATTCTCCCGTCGTATGAAGGGCCGGCTGAAGAGAAGGATGAAATTATCTTATTGGCATCAACAGCCCCGACGGCAAGTACATCTTCCCCGTCAGCCGGTGCGACTATATATTTCCACTCCTTGTTCCTTTCGTTTCCTGCACTGTTCACTACCAGCATACCTTTCGATGATGCGATGAGTGCTGCCCGGGTAATAAGTGCAGTTTTTCCGTCCATCGATGAATACTTGTAATTCATTGATGCATCATCGAAGGTTGTATAACCCAGTGAAGATGATATTATATCTGCTCCCAGGCTGTCAGCAAGTTCTGCGCCTGCAACCCAGTAGTCTTCTTCAACAGGATACTCGGTTTCACTCTCCTCTGTCCGGAACAGAAGGTAATCAGCCCCCGGGGCTGATCCGGCCAAAAAGTAATCTGACTTTCCTGCAAGGACTGACAGGACTGCAGTGCCATGAGTATGGTAGCCATACACGAACCGGTCGTTCAGCACAAAATCCCAGGTTCCTGCTATTCCGCCTCTTTTGCGGAGATGGTCTGCAGATGAGATAAGATCGGCGTTAAAGAAACCTCCGTCGAGTACGGCGATAAGGATTCCCTTTCCATCTAAGCCGCTATTATGCAGGGCGGGTCCGTTCAGCATGCCAATCGGTCTGTTCCATGCAGGTAAATCCTCCTGTGCAACTGTAAAATCGAGTTTATCGCCATGTATGTTTTTACCTGCCGGATGTTTGACGCACTTCACCTCCCTTACAAATTCCAGCCCGAGCATTTTGCCTATATCTCCGGGCGATACTGATTTGACAACTGCGGTGTTCATCCATCGTGATGTACAGTGAAGCGTGTAACCGAGATTGGTGATATCTTTTATATATTCATGTGATACAGGGATATCAGTAATATCAGGTACATTTATCCCTGATCTCTGACGTCTGGCAAGGGATCTTTCTGAAAGGAGATCCGCGGGGGCGTACGAGTGATATTCATTAATGCCTTTATCCGTAAAATATACCCTGTAATAATACTCGTAATTCTGTTCCTGTGCTGCCAATCCGCCGGCCGACAGCTGTAATATAAGAACAGCAGTGATCATTATTCTGCCGGCCGCTGGTTTTTTTGACACTCCGGTTACCATATTTCTCCGCTTGTCTCAGGGTCAGCGATCTTCCCTTTGTATTTTGCCTCTATCTCTTCTATGTATTCAGTTTCGTAGATATCGAGGTCGCGGTTTTTCGGAGTGCCTGCAAGGTATTCTATCTCAAAGCGTATTGTTCCATCGTCCTTATAGATAAACCATGCTCCCTCTCTGAGACCGTTTTTGTATTCGCCGGCCATTTCCGGTTTGCCGTTCTCAAAAAATACCTCATATTTTCCGTTAAGCTTTCCGCCTGAATAGCCTGCCTTCAGCATTAATGTTCCGTTCTCGCGGTACATTATCCATTCGCCGTGCCTTATATCATTAAGGTAATAGATTCTCTCAGCAGTAGTACTGTCGGGATAATACTTGACCGATAATCCGTTTTTCATGTTACCGGTGTATTCTTCCTCGTTGAAAAGGTACCCTTCTATTCTTGGTGAATAGAATGACCATTTGCCTTCTTTCATACGGTTCACGTATCTCCCTTTCAAGGCAATGAATCCATTCGGGTAATAAATGGTTGCCATTACCGTCTTGCCGTCATTGTCGTAATCCATGACTGACATAAGTGTTTCATCCTCGTAATATCTTTTCATCTCTCCGGCCGGGACATCATCTATGAAGAATCCCTCGTAGCGGATGTTCTCGTTCGGGTATGTTGTAATCCACCTGCCTTGTTTTCTCCCCTGCCTGTCGGTCTGGTTGACTGAATCACCGGTCTGTGCTGTCAGTGCTGCTGAAGCAGCCAGAAGCAGGCAGAATGATATGATTGCTGGTTTCATGGCAGGAGTCCGGGTTTTACGGTGTAAAATTACCAAAAAATAAAGGACGTTGCACGCAACGTCCCTGTATTATTTTATTAACAAATCAGAGTCAGAAGATTACTTCACTTCCTCGAAATCGACATCTGTTACTTCATCGTTACCCGGTTTGCCCTTATCACTTCCGGGCTGTTCCGGACCCGGCTGGGGACCCGGCTGACCTGTGGCCTGTGCCGATTTATACATCTCTTCGGAAGCTGCCTGCCATACGCTGTTAAGCTCTGCCAGTGATTTGTCAATCGCATCGAGGTCCTGTGCCTTGTGGGCTTCCTTGAGCTGTGCAAGCGCACTCTCTATGGCAGATTTCTTATCTGAGGGGATTTTATCTCCGAACTCCTTCAACTGCTTTTCGGTAGTGAATATCATACTGTCGGCATTGTTTATCTTTTCAGCTCTCTGCCGTGCCATTGTATCTGCTTCGGCATTGGCCTGGGCCTCTTCCCTCATTCTTTTTATTTCATCGTCGCTGAGTCCCGAAGAAGCCTCGATCCGTATTCTCTGTTCTTTTCCTGTGCCTCTGTCTTTAGCCGATACATGCAGGATACCATTGGCATCGATATCGAAGGTTACCTCGATCTGCGGGACCCCTCTTGGCGCCGGCGGAATGCCGTCGAGGTGAAATCTGCCTATTGTCTTGTTTCCAACGGCTATGGGACGTTCACCCTGTAGAACATGTATTTCTACGGAAGGCTGACTGTCGGCTGCTGTGGTGAACACCTCGGTCTTTTTGGTCGGAATTGTTGTATTGGCTTCAATCAATCTGGTCATTACTCCTCCCATAGTCTCAATGCCGAGAGACAAAGGTGTGATATCCAGAAGAAGCACATCCTTGACCTCTCCGGTAAGGACACCACCCTGAATGGCAGCACCTACGGCAACGACCTCATCGGGGTTAACACCTTTTGACGGCACCTTGCCGAAGAATTTCTCAACCAGCTGCTGTATGGCCGGAATACGCGTTGAACCGCCAACAAGGAGAACCTCGTCTATATCGGAAGTTTTCAGTCCTGAGTCGTTCAGGGCTTTCCTGCATGGTTCAATGCATGCCTGTATCAGTGAATCACACAGCTTTTCAAAATGTGCCCGCGTCAGAGTTTTAACAAGATGTTTCGGGATTCCATCGACAGGCATGATATACGGGAGATTTATTTCCGTGGATGTTGAGCTGGAGAGCTCTATCTTAGCTTTCTCGGCAGCCTCCTTCAGTCTCTGAAGAGCCATAGGGTCTTTCCTGAGGTCAATACCTTCCTCCTTAAGGAACTCTTCGGCAAGCCAGTCGATTATTTTATGGTCAAAGTCATCTCCACCGAGATGGGTGTCGCCATTGGTCGATTTAACCTCAAACACACCGTCACCCAGTTCAAGTATCGAAATATCAAAGGTGCCTCCCCCAAGGTCAAATACTGCGATCTTGAGATCCTGCGATTTCTTGTCAAGGCCGTAGGCAAGAGATGCAGCTGTAGGCTCATTAATGATCCTTCTTACATTGAGACCTGCTATTTCGCCTGCTTCCTTTGTAGCCTGGCGCTGGGAGTCACTGAAATATGCAGGTACGGTGATCACGGCATCTGTTACTTCCTGACCAAGATAATCCTCAGCGGTTTTCTTCATCTTCTGAAGTACCATGGCAGAGATCTCCTGCGGGGAATACATCCTGTTGTCGATCTTTACCCTCGGTGTGTTATTATCGCCTTTAACAACAGTATAAGTTACCCTTTTAATCTCCGTGTTTACCTTGTCGTATGTTTCACCCATGAATCTCTTGATAGAGTAAATCGTTTTTTTAGAATTGGTTATGGCCTGTCGTTTGGCAGGATCACCCACCTTTCTCTCACCATTCTCCACAAACGCAACAATTGATGGAGTGGTTCTTTTACCTTCACTGTTAGGAATGACCACAGGCTCATTACCTTCCATTACGGCAACGCATGAATTGGTTGTACCAAGATCTATTCCGATAATTTTTCCCATTTTGTGATATTTTATTATTTTGATGTAATTCTTTTTATTCGATTTTATGATGCAATGATTATGCCATTAAGGCTCGACAGTATGTTTATGCTAATATGGCACAGGCTGGCAACTTATATTTTCAATAAACGTGACAAAACGACAGTTGAGTGCGATGGCACACTGAAAAAAGACGGGTATATCTGTCACATATTTCCACAAATTCTTAGCTTTGTCCTCTGATTATTTACCCTGTTCATTATGTCGATACACAAAACAGTAAGAAAGGTTACCACTCATGTGCTGAATGAGATGAAGCTCAAGGGCGAAAAGATTGCCATGCTGACCGCTTACGATTATTCAGTAGCAAGAATTCTGGATGAATCAGAGATAGACGTATTGCTTGTAGGTGATTCTGCCTCGAATGTAATGGCAGGTTATGACACTACACTGCCTATTACTCTTGACAATATGATCTACCATGCTGCTTCGGTGATGAGGGCTGTAAAAAGAGCACTTGTGGTTGTTGATCTGCCATTTGGCACCTATCAGGGCAACTCAAAGGAAGCCCTGGTATCAGCTATCAGGATAATGAAAGAGACAGGCGCTCATGCCGTCAAGCTTGAAGGAGGGCATCAGATACTGGAATCGATAGAGCGTATCCTGTCTGCAGGTATACCGGTTATGGGGCACCTGGGACTGACTCCACAGTCGATCCATAAATTCGGAACATATGTGGTCAGGGCCAGGGAAGAGGAAGAAGCCAGGCGTCTTCTTGAAGATGCAAGACTGCTTGAAAAGACCGGCTGTTTTGCGCTTGTGCTGGAGAAAATACCGGCCAGGCTGGCTGAGGAGGTGACCTTAATGCTTAAAATACCCGTAATAGGTATAGGAGCAGGCAGCAAAACAGACGGGCAGGTGCTCGTTCTTCACGACATGCTGGGCATAACGCAGGAGTTCTCACCAAGGTTCCTGAGAAGGTATCATAACCTGTATGCCGAGATAAAAGGGGCAGTTCAGAGTTATGTCAATGACGTGAGATCGGGAGAGTTTCCGAACGAAAAGGAACAGTATTAGCTTACCCCTGATGATCGAGGTATTATACGAGGATAATCATCTGATAGCTGTCAATAAAAGATCTTCGGATCTTTCGCAGGGCGACAGCAGCGGGGATACTCCTCTCGACGACCAGGTAAAAGATTATATATCTGAGAAATACGGTAAGCCGGGGAGAGCCTTCCTCGGTATTGCCCACAGACTCGACAGACCGGTTGGAGGTGTGATTCTTTACGCCCGCACTTCAAAGGCCCTGAAGAGACTTAATGAACTGTTTCAGAAAAGAGAGGTCAGAAAGATCTATGTTGCCATTGTAAGGGAGCGACCGCCGAAGGACGAAGATACTGTTGTTCATTTTCTGAAGAAGAATGAACAGCAAAATAAAAGCTATGCATACGACAAAGAGATTAAGGGATCAAAGAGAGCCAGCCTGACATACCGTATTGCCGGCAGATCTGATAAGTATTATTTGCTTGAGATAGAGCTGCATTCAGGCAGGCATCATCAGATAAGGGCTCAGCTTTCCAGAATCGGGTGCCCTGTAAAAGGCGATCTGAAGTATGGTTATCCAAGATCCAATGATGATGGTTCCATAAGCCTGTTTGCCAGAATGCTGGAATTCACTCACCCCGTCAGGCAAACAAAACTTACAATAAGGGCCCCTCTGCCCGGCAGTGATGTGTGGAAGCTGTTCGGATCTAATCCGGAAATTATCTGGTAGATACAGTTAAAATGAGGTTAATAAGAGTTAACGAAAAGTTAAAAACAGAACTGGTAAGAGGGTAAAAATTTAATTTTGCCGCATGAACAAGAAGAAATTTATCGGCCTGATAATAATGATGATGGTATCCCTTACCGGAATCATATGGGTGCAAATAGTCTGGATCAGGAGTGCACTTGAGATCAGGAATGAGAATTTCAGCAATTCTGTAATGGCGAGTCTTAACAATGCGGCGGAAGCGATAGAGTCCTCCAGAAAAATCAATTTCTTCAATGAGTTCATGCTCACCGATCTTTTCTCCATATCGAATAATCCTCAGTCCGATATGCCCGGATATGTAAGTGTTGAGAGCTACTCTTCACAGATCGTTACTCCAGACACAATAATATCCTCCGATTCTGTCTCTTTTATTGTGGCATCTGCCGGCAAGCCTGGTGAGATTAAAATAGCAGGCCGCGGGGAGAGTGCCGGGAATGACCCTAAGGCAGTGTATATCAGGCAGAACGAATTTCTTGAATGGTTAAAAAGGAGGGCAAGTGAGTTCCAGACCATGAGCGAACAGATGATTGCTGAAGTCTTTCAATGGGAAAAAACACTGGAGCTTGATAACAGGGAGATAGACTTTGCAATAAGACAATCGCTCACTTATTCCGGGATAAATGCCCCTTTCGAATATGCAGTAATAAAGGATGGGGTGGTTCAGGAGGGGTCCTTTACACGATCGGGGAAAGGCGATTTTCTGAAAAGCAATTATATAGTCCGGCTCTTCCCGGATAATATTATAAGGCAGGACCTTCTTCTTTCAGTTGTTTTTCCGGGGCGGACAAATTACATCCTGGGATCAATGTCGTGGCTTCTGGGTGGGTCGCTCCTGTTTTCATTCATCATTCTTGCGACATTCGGTTTAAGTCTCTTCTTTATAATAAGGCAGAAAAAAATATCAGATATTAAATCCGATTTCATCAACAATATCACACATGAATTTAAAACACCTATCGCAACCATCCAGCTTGCCGCCGATACTATAGTAAACCCCAAGGTTATTGGCGATGAATACAGCATAAGACATTTCATCAGCATGATCAGGAAGGAGAACACCAGAATGAACAAGAAGGTGGAAACTATCCTGCAGATTGCATCTCTCGACAAGAAGGAGATAGAATTCAGATTTGACAATATATCACTTCACACAATAATTGAACGAGTTGCCGATACGGTAGAGATACAGGTTCAGCAGAAAAACGGCAGAATAAAGCTTAACCTTAGTGCCGGGCAGCCTGTTCTTTGGGGAGATCCTGATCATCTTACAAACCTTGTAAATAATTTACTGGATAACGCGATTAAATATTCGCCAGAGTCACCCGATATCAAGGTAGAAACAAAAAACAACAGCAACGGCATAATCCTGTCGGTTGAGGACAGGGGAATAGGCATGTCTAAAAGTGTTCAGAGCAAGATATTTGAACGATTCTACCGTCAGACCTCCGGAGAAGTTCATGATGTCAAGGGGTTTGGTCTTGGATTGAACTACGTCAGGGCAATAATTGATGCCCATAAAGGCACGATAAGTGTCTCAAGCGAGCCAGGTAAAGGAAGCCGTTTTGAGATTTTCCTGCCCTTTAACTCTGAAAACCAGTAATAATATGAAACCCGTAAAAATTTTCCTGGTCGAGGATGATCTTAGCTTTGGATCGGTCCTGAAATCCTACCTTGAACTAAATGATTTCAGCGTAGACTGGGTTGACGACGGTAAATATGCGGTCGATCACTTCAGGAAAGGTGCTTTCGATATCTGTATCCTAGATGTTATGCTGCCGCATGTTGACGGATTCACGATTGCGGGAGAGATAAGGGCCATCAACAGTGTGGTTCCGATTATTTTCCTTACGGCCCGAAAGCTTAAGGATGATGTGCTTAAAGGTTATGGAGCAGGAGGTGATGATTATATTACCAAACCTTTTGATACAGATATCCTTCTGGCAAAAATACGCGCCATACTGTCAAGAAGAGAGCTGCAAAAAGGTACTCGCGACATATTTGAGATAGGCCATTTCATTTTCAATGCGCGGCTCCGGACCCTGGCAAAGGGTGATGATGAGAAGAAGCTGTCTCCAAAGGAGGCTCAGCTACTCGAATTGCTCGCCGTCAACCCTAATGCCCTGATAAGTAGAGAGATGGCTCTTAAGAAAATATGGGGGTCGGATGATTACTTTACTGCCAGAAGCATGGATGTATATATCACTAAGCTGCGTAAGATTCTCTCAGACGATCCCAGACTAAATATTAAAAACATTCATGGAGCCGGCTTTCAGCTGATAGTTAAGGAGTAAATGTTGTTAACAACTTGAATGCTTTGTTAATCCGTTTATAAGATTATACTTGTCTGTTAATCCTGTTTTTCTATTTTTGTCGAAAACTTGAATTGTGATACTACGGGTATTCAGAATATTACAGATAATTATTCTTGCTTTACTGGTTTCATGTCGTGCCGCCAGACCTCCGGCATCTGCAACTTATACCAGCGGCTCAGCCGAGGCTTATCTCAGCAGGTATAAGGATATAGCAATAAGTGAGATGAGGAGAACCGGAGTTCCTGCAAGCATTAAGCTGGCACAGGGGATCATAGAATCAAATTATGGTCGCAGTACTCTTGCCAGGGAAGCAAACAACCATTTCGGCATAAAGTGCCACAACGACTGGAGAGGGCCTACCATAAGGCATAATGACGATAAAAGGAATGAGTGCTTCAGGAGATACCGCACACCGGAGGAATCATTTTATGATCACTCTGATTTTCTTAAAAGAGGTTCCCGCTACAGTTTCCTTTTCCATCTTGATCCGACAGACTACCGGGGATGGGCCAGTGGCCTTAAGAAAGCAGGTTATGCAACAAATCCCCATTACGACAATATGCTTATCAGGAAGATAGAAGAGCTTAACCTTCATCAGTATGATCTGGGGTATGCTGTGGCATCCTCCGATGTCGGGATAAAAGCAACTTCAACGCTGGCTAAAGCACCTCAAAAGGTTCCTGAGAAGTCCGGGAAAGCTTCCTCTGCCGGTAGTTCAAATACCGGATCTGCCGATATACCGGTAAGCAGTACAACTTTTACTGTCACTGCCCGTGCACAGAGGGTAATGGAAAACAACAGGCTGCAATATGTTATTGTAAGAGACGGTGATACTTTTGAGAGTCTCGCGCTGGAATTCCAGCTTCTCAGGCATGAGCTCATTCGTTTCAACGAATTGAGTGAAGGATCGGCACTGATACCGGGACAGATACTCTATCTGCAGCCAAAGCGGACCAGGGCTGAGCAGGGGAAAGATTATCACCTTGTTGAGCAGGGAGAGACCATGCACTCTGTATCGCAGAAATATGGTATAAGGCTGAAGAGCCTTTATGATATGAACAGATTAGATGCTGGCGCGGAGCCTTCCTCAGGACAGAGGTTATGGTTAAGGACGGTTAAGCCTCTCAGCTGATACTTGTGGTGTAGTCATTTATCTTACAACCCCTCAGGAAATCCTTTGTATTCATAATTTTTCTTCCCTCAGGCTGAAGGTTCAGGATACTCACAAACCCTTGGTGGCAGGCTATCTTAAGGTACTCTTTCCCGTCAGTAATCACCTGGCCGTGTTCCAGTGTATGTTCTTTCACTTCCGGGAATGACTCAAGAACCTTGATAATCCTTTCAGCAGATCTGCTTCTGAGGGTGAATCTTGCACCAGGATGAGGTGCGAGTCCTCTTACAAGGTTGTGTATGCTTACAGCATCTTTATGCCAGTCGATTATACAATCAGAAGGATATATTTTTGGCGCCGGTTTCAGGATCTCTCCCGGCAGGATGAAATCGGACTGGTGCCGCGGGGTTATGCGGTTATCAACCAAGGCAGTAATTGTGCTGATAATAAGCCTTGCGCCATGCTTCATTAGTCTGTCCTGAAGATCACCGGCGTTGTCGAAGGGAAAGATCTGCACCTCCTCTCTCATGAGGATTTTTCCTGTATCGATCTTATCATCTATCAGGAAGGTTGTTACTCCTGTAATACTTTCCCCGTTGATCAGTGCATGATTCACCGGTGCTGCACCCCTGTAATGTGGCAGGAGAGAGGCGTGAAGGTTGATGGTCCCCATTTCCGGAATGGACCACACCACCCCGGGAAGCATCCTGAAGGCCACAACAACGAAAATATCCGGTTCGAGTTTTTCCAGAGCGGCAATAAAATCAGGATTTTTCAGGTTCTCCGGCTGAAAAAGTTTCAGCATATTTGACTGTGCAAACTTCTTAACAGGTGATATTCCCATTTTCCTTCCCCTGCCGGCAGGCCTGTCGGGTGAGGTAACGACGCCTGCAATGTTAAACCCATTCATCAGCAGCGATCCCAGTGGGGCGACTGCAAACTCCGGGGTCCCCATATATACAATTCTCAGGTTTTTCATTGATTGCCGGGCCTGCAATACAAAGATACTCAAAAATCAATCCTTGACAATATGTTTGTAGCAGGTAAGATTGTGTCCCATCTTGTTGGCTTTGGTCTTAAGGTAGAATTCGTTATATGGGTTAGGCGGTATTTCAAGAGGTATTGTTTCGACTATTCTTATACCATACCCTTCCAGACCCGCTCTTTTAACCGGATTATTTGAGATAAGCTTCACATTTCCCAGTCCCAGGGATCTCATAATACTTGCTCCCACGCCATAATCCCTTTCATCCTCCCCGAATCCCAGCTTAACATTTGCCTGAACCGTGTCCATTCCCTCATCCTGGAGCTTGTATGCCTTGATCTTGTTCAGAAGGCCGATCCCTCTTCCTTCCTGGCTGAGGTATATCACAACACCTTTACCTTCGGCTTCGACCATCTGCATTGCCTTATGCAACTGAGGGCCGCAGTCGCATCTCATCGAGCCGAATATATCGCCGGTAAAGCAGGATGAATGCAATCTGACGAGTACCGGTTCGTCTTTCGACCAGTTTCCCTTTACTAGTGCGGCATGTTCAAGTCCGTTACTTGTCTGCCTGAATGGAATAAAGTCGAACTCCCCGTATTCGGTTGGCAATTTCACTTTGTCGCCTTTCTCAATTATTGAGTCTCGCTCGAGGGTATATCTTATCAGGTCGCGTATTGCTATAATCTTGATCCCGAATCGTTTTTTGAGCTTTTCCAGATCAGGGAGCCGGGCCATCGATCCGTCGTCGTTCATAATCTCCACCAGTGCTCCTCCCGGTTGAAGTCCAGCCAGCCTGGTCAGGTCGACAACAGCTTCGGTGTGCCCTGCGCGTCTCAGAACACCCTTGGCTTTTGCCTTGAGGGGAAATATGTGGCCAGGCCGTCCAAGGTCGGATGGTCTTGTTGCCGGATCAATAAGTGCCTTTATTGTAAGGGCTCTGTCTTTCGCGGAGACCCCCGTTGTCGTTTCAGAGCTCAGGAGGTCTACCGAAACGGTGAACTGAGTCTCATGAAGTGAAGTGTTTATTCCGACCATCAGATCGAGCTCAAGCTCTTCGCACCTGTCTTCGGGAAGGGCAACACAGATCAGCCCTCTGCCGTGTTTTGCCATGAAATTGACCTGCTCGGGTGTGATAAGCTCCGCTGAACAGATAAAGTCTCCCTCATTCTCTCGTTCTTCGTCGTCAACAACAATAAGTAGCTTCCCGTTCTTGATGTCATCAATTGCTTCCTCTATTGTGTTCAGCCTGGTCCTCTTCATAATTTAATGTATTATTATTCGTCTGCGGCACTCTCCTTTTTCTCGCCGCTTATAGTCAGCCGGTAAAGATAATCCTTGATCTTCTTCAGAAATGCAAGATAAGTTTCAATATTCATTATCATCGAATCGGTGGCTGCCTTGTAGGTAAGAAAGATACCTGCAGGGAGCAGTATGTATGATGATGCCCACATACCGGCAACAGTACTTACCCTGTTCTCTTCAACCAGTTTTTCTCCCGAGAGTGAAATCACATACCATATAACGAAGAAGAGTATTGAAATGACGGCAGGTGTTCCCAGTCCTCCTTTCCTGATTATAGCCCCAAGAGGAGCCCCGATAAAAAAGAATACCATGCATGCGAATGAGAGAGTGAATTTCCTGTTCCAGTCAACCTCATACTTCTTGATGTTCTTTACCTCGAGATACAGCGATTCATTTTTCTGAGCAAGGAAGCTGCTTGCCTCTTTCAGCTTGTCTATGGCAGAGGAGACGGCAGTCTGTTTTTCCATGGCCGGCATTGTCTCCATCATCACTAACGGATCAAATTTCCTGTTTCTTAAAGATAATTCATCCGGTGGCAGATCGTCGGAAGGTGAATAGTTATAGCGTTCGGTGTACATCTTTGTTGTGAGGAATTCCCTGAACTGAGCATCCACCCTGACGTTATATCTTTTGTTGAGTGAATCGATATGGTATGTGAGCTGCGATATATTGAGCATCGCAGAGTGTGACTTGAAAATATCCTCATTGCTCCTCTCAAGGTCGAATCCCGAAAGGTCAAGTACCAGTTGTTGTTCTTTGAAATGATCTTTTCGTGACGGGTATTTTCTCTCGCCTGCACTAACATTCCTTTCGGAGAGTTCCGTGTAGGAATATCCGTTGTATAGTACCATTATAAGAGCGGTCTCGTCGTTTGACACCCTCATGTAGCCCGAGTCGGCATAGGTAACTGAAACATTCCCGCGGCGGTCGCGGTGATCATATATCAGCAGCTTTTCCATCATGTTGGTTACCGGGTCCTTCGTTGTTACCTTGATGCTGAATCCGTCGATATCGTTATTGAAAGTGCCCGCCTGGATATTTATGTCCGGACGTTTGCGGCGGATATCGTAAAGCAGTGTCCTTGCCTTACGGTTTGAGAAGGGAAGAACGTTATTCGAGAAAAAGAAGGATACTACTGTAACAAATGCGATCAGGATCATCAGGGGTCTCATTATTCTCTGGAGGGGTATACCTGATGATTTCAGGGCTGTCAGTTCACTGAATTCTCCCATGTTACCGAAGGTCATAAGTGCTGCCAGCAGTATGGCGAGCGGAAGTGCAGTCGGCACGAATGAAAGTGAGAACTGGAACAGAAGTTCTCCTATAATCTTTAGCTCAAGTCCCTTACCTGCCAGTTCATCAATATACATCCACAGGAACTGCAGGATCAGTATTATGAGTACAATGAAGAAGGTCAGGATAAGTGGTCCTATAAATGACTTAAGTACAAATATATCGAGCTTCTTCACCTCTATTGGAATTTTCAGACTGCAAAATTACTCGAATTTTATCAAAAGTCACATTTTTTAAGGGGACTTTATTTGTTTCAGGGATAAACGGTACAACGGTAAAACGGTATAACGGTACAACGGTATAACGGCGCAACGGCGCAATGGTAAAACGGCGTAACGGCATGATGACATAACCGCGAAACAGTGTAATGATAAAAGAATTTTATAGCTAAATGGTACTGCACCTCTGCGCCTTTACGCCTCTGCGCCTCTGTACCTCTATACCTCTATACCTTTGTACCTCTATACCCTTTTATATTCCCAGTACTCTTTTCAGGTCCGCTATCTGGGTATCCCAGAGATAGATAGCATCTTCTTTTTCTTCGGGTTCGGCGAAATCGGTTATAATGAGTGCAAGGTCACCTGTTAGTTCCTCGATCATTATTCTGAATTCGAAGTAGTTGGTTTCCCTGTTATCTCTGTCGGTCCATTCAAATCTGACAGATTTGTTTTCCCTCAGAGTTGCCAGTCTGGCTTTTGATTCTGATTTGCTCCAGTGGAAGGTAAAGACGTCCCCTTCAACAGTAACATTGTCGGCAAACCATTCGCTCAATCCCTCGGGTGTGCTCAGCCGTGAAAAAAGCACTTTGGGTGAGCAGTTTAGGGTGTATTCGAGTTCATATTTGTTTTTCATGAGCGTGTTTATCGGAACGTTACTTCTCTGCAATATAGAAAAAATATTCAAAACAAACTACGTTGTTGATATTTTGGCATTATCTGTTTATATTTGCACCCGCAAAAAGTCTGCCTCCGCCACCTCCTTCTCCGCCGGTTGGCGGATACGGAGGTCAAAGAAGGCTACGGAGGTCGAGGCGTCCCTGACAGGTCGGGACAGATTGTCAGAGCGTCCCGATCACAGATCGGGAAGGTCGCGGGTTCAATGAAATAATAAAATGGCCCTCCTTCGCCAAGGCTACGGAGGACGAGGCGAGATAGCTCAGATGGTCCCGAAAAATAGCAAATCTGTGATTTGCATATTTTTCGAGGATCCTCGAAAATCAAAACCGTTTTTAACGGTTAAGATTTTCGGGATTAGAGCGCATGATGGCGAGAAGCTCAGATTAGAGCGCATGATGGCGAGATAGCTCAGATGGTTAGAGCGCATGATTCATAATCATGAGGTCGGGGGTTCAATTCCCCCTCTCGCTACAA
>CAZWFL010000050.1:0-25441 GCA_964633195.1 uncultured Rikenellaceae bacterium
CATGCATGGAGGTTGATAACGATAATAATATCTGGCTGGGAACTTATTCAGACGGTGTCTTCATTTTAAAGCAATAATATTAAAACCATAATCAATGAAAAGGATTTCATTACTTATGCTGGTCATACTCGCTGCCAGCTGCATTGCCTCATACGGACAGCTTGCCATTGGCTTCAACACCGACGGGAACACCCTCTGCCTGTCAACAAACCCTGAAAACAGGTTGTGGGGTGAGTTCAGGGTTAACACAAAGGCTTATAACCAGGCACCATGGTCGTACAGCGACCGCGGTATAACGCAGGTATATGTCCTGACATCACTCTTTGAGGCCAGGGATGCAACTCTCTATGCAGGTGGCGGTCTGGGTATTAATCTGCTCACAGAAACCACTGAGAGGTGGCTTGGTATAAATGCAGCGGCAGGGGTGAGAATGAATCCTTTTGAAAAGCTTCCCGGTTTATATCTTATCGGAGAATACGTACCTGTGTTTGTTGTAATGGAAGATGTTCCGATAATTCATACTTTTTCGGCGGGGTTCAGGTTTGTGCTGAGGAAATGATGAAAGAAAAAATGTGGTTTAGAAATGGAATTCATCTTCCTTCCATTTCAGGGGATTGTTGATAATATATTTGCGAATCCGTTGGAATTCTGCTGCGTCGCGGATCACATGATCCCAGAATCGGGGCTGCCATTGAAATTTTAAACCCAGATGGTGGACATGTTTTGAAACCGCTGATTTATATCCTCCTACTATGGATGAAACGGTATTGCACCCCTGGTTCTGAAACCGTTTTTGCCCCGGTGTTCTTGGCGCAATATTATTTTCTGTGGCAATATCGTTTTGTTGGTTTGGGTGGTTTTGTTGTTTTGGGTGGTTTTGTTGTTTTGGGTGGTTTGATCGTAGAGACAAGGCATGCCTTGTCTCTACGGTGTTATCGTTCATGATAATTAAAATTCCGTGAATATGATTAGGCATTACCACAAACGGCCCCGGTTTAATATTTTGCCTATGTGCAGATATTTCATTCCATAACAGGTCTGCAATAAACCCTATTTGTGATAACCGCATGCAATGGTTAACGATTTCGCCGAAATATTTTTCCCTGTTTTTTGTACAGATGGTAATAAAATAGGATGCCGGCCATCCGTAATCCCAATTCTGCATTCTGGTTGAATCTATACGATATTTATTTCGGTATTTATCCATAAAACCTTATAAAGGGGGCGATATTCGTTTCTTGCCATAGCGGTAACGATTTCAAATGTGTTTATAACTATACGTTATGTAGTTCTTATTACAGAAAATGCAGCAAACCTCACCGGTGGAATGAAATTCGCCCGGAAGGTCAATTCAAACGTCTAATTTATTCATAAAAATGGAATAAAACAACCTGAAAAATTTCGAAAGGAATGATTAATATTCACACTAATTATGATAAGGATTGGTTCTGGTATAAATAATGTAAAAAAGAAAAGGGACCGACATTAGCATTGAATTATAGTCCCTGGTAAATCGTAGTCCAAAAGATCGGAATTCCGAAAAATAAGATCCTCCTTCGCACTTCCTTCGCTACCGACTACGCTAAAGCTTTGCTGATCAATGAAGGCTTCGGAGGGTGAGACCCTTCTTCGCCAAGGCTTCGGAGGGTGAGAGCGGGAAAGGGGTCTCGAACCCCCGACCCTCAGCTTGGGAAGCTGATGCTCTACCACTGAGCTACTCCCGCAATTATTTAAAGGTTTCCTCAGCTTGGGATCCGCCGGCTGGCGGACTACCACTGAGCTACTCCCGCGTTATGCAATTCTGATCGGTGGCAAAAGTATAAAATTGTTACTGATTTTCAAACAGGGAGTTTTTATCTTAATCCTGCTGATATTGTTATATCTAATACTTTATCGGGTTCTATCGTTCATAGATTATCTCCTTTGACCCTGAGATCTTATTGCCTGTGGCAGTCACATTCGACGATTTTTTTCCGACATGTATAGCTGTCGACTGGTTCCCCTTTCCTGTTGAACGGATAACATTGTCTGAAATAATGATATCGCGTGTTTCGCCCCCGATCCAGAATCCGGCAGACTCCCTTCTTATACCGTTGTTTTCTATTACGTTATTTATGAAGGTATTCCTGTGACCGCTGTTCTGCTCGTTCTCGTTGCGGAAGAATACTCCGTGAAGACCATTCTCATAAACATGGTTATTCTCAAAGAGGTTATCAGTATCCTTATGTCCTATCGAAAAGCCATTGTCCCCGTTTGCATAAACAGTATTATTTCTGAATATCCCGTTTTGTACCCTCCAGCAGAGGAAGATCCCGTCGCCCCTGTTGTGGTGGCTGATGCAGTGCTCTACTACAGAATGGTCCGACCCGGTGCCCGGGTGAAACCCCAGCCCTCCTCCGTTTGAAGCTTCACATCCTCGCAGAGTAATGTTTTCGGTGATCTGCCAGCTGAATGAATCGCCGTTGAACTCATTCACCCTTACATTTTCCACGATACAGTTCTTTGATTTATGGATATAGACCCCTCCTCCCCTGCAACCGTTTATATATTCGTTTGCAGACATATTTCCTTCGACAACCAGATCGGCAATTCTGACATTTTGAGCATCAACTGCTTCAATAAGCGAAAAGCTGTTTGAGATAGTCCCGTTCAGGGAAGCAATGTAATCATTAACAGTCTTGTTGTCAAAATATATTGTGTTGTCCTCAATATCAGTTATTACGGCTGTTGTAACATCCCATCCCGATTTATGGGCATCATCGAAAAGCTGTATTCCCATACCGATCTTAAAACCGCTCGCATCCTTTACAACCGCCTTCAGCATACCCCAGTCGGCGTCGATGATGAAGCTCGTTTTAAAACCATCGCATTTACGCAGAATGGTTCTTTCACCCGATCCTTTCAGGGTTATGTTATCATAAAGTCGTACCGGCCCTATGATATCATATGTGCCGGGATTCAACCTTACAATGCCTCCGCCTCTGGTTTTGAGGGCATCTAGTGCTGTCTGGATCGCCTGTGATGTGAAACCCGGAAGATCAGCATCTGGTCCTCCGACGGTTATTATCTGTCCGGCCTGCCTTTTATCAACAAGGCCGATACCCTGGCCGTTAATATTTTGATTAATACAGAACAAGAGTAATAGAAAGCTGGTTAAACAGACTGATTTTTTTTTCATTTCTGGTTCCTTCTTTAATTCTGATTAAAAATACATTATTGTTCTGATTTACCCTGGACTGAAAAATTATTTTTTTATGAGTTTCATAATGGAAAGACATCTTTAGCGGATGCAGTGAGAAGGGATTCCCCCTTTGCCTCGCTAGCTACGTTCGCCCGCCATCTCCCCCAGGTGGGAGAAAGAAAATTGCGGGATGTCGTCACTTCTTCCTTTTTACGGAACTACGTCGCTTCGCTCCTTCGGCTCCTCTGTCCGCAATCCGCAATCCGCAATCAACAGAGCCTCCCACGGGAGTTGAACCCGCGACCTGCTCATTACGAGTGAGCTGCTCTACCACTGAGCTAAGGAGGCTGTTACCGATGTAAATATAAAAAAATCATTCCAGTTTCTCCAGCCTCTGCAGCAGGGGCGGATGAGAGTAATGAAAGAATACATAAGCCGGGTGGGGCATCATGTTAGAGAGATTTTTCACCGACAATTTTTTCAGCGCGTCCGTAAGGTATTCAGGCTTATAGTTCTCTTTCACAAATCTGTCGGCCTCAAACTCGTTCTTTCTTGAAATATAGTTGGAAACTAGACCTATTAGAAGAGAGAGCGGACTGTAGAGTATTCCGAATACTATCAGTCCGAGATGAAATCCTGGTTCCTCTGCTCCAAGTGCCCTGGAGAGTGATGGATTATTCACAACGAGAGAAAAAAGAAAAAGCATCACCCCGGTCAGCAAAACAGAGAAAATAAGCGTCATTATGACATGTTTCTTCTTATAGTGTCCAATTTCATGTGCCAGCACGGCAACGATCTCATCCTCTGTCATTTCCTTTATAAGAGTGTCGAAAAGGACTATCCTTTTCTTAGGACCGAAGCCTGAGAAATAGGCATTGGCCTTGGTACTTCTTTTTGATCCGTCAATCACATAGATGTCCCTGAGTTTAAAACCGGTTGACGAGGCAAACTTTTCGATCTTTTCCCTGAGAGTTCCCTCTTCAAGAGGTGTCTGTTTATTGAAAAAAGGAACGATCAGTTCCGAATAAAAGAGATTCATGAATATTGAAAAGGCAGTTATGAGGCCCCATGCATAAACCCAGAACAAAGG
This sequence comes from uncultured Rikenellaceae bacterium, assembly GCA_964633195.1. Taxonomy (GTDB): domain Bacteria; phylum Bacteroidota; class Bacteroidia; order Bacteroidales; family VadinHA17; genus LD21. The sequence continues at coordinate 4,272 of CAZWFL010000050.1, forward strand.
TCCTGCCCTATAGTAGAACCATGTAATCAGGCCGAGAACAGGAGCGCCTACGATAAGGGCAATGATCCATGACTTTAAATGATCTGTGATAAATGTGGTGATGCTCATTTTGTTAAACCCATATTTCTTTTCTATAACGAATGTATCGTAGAGGCTGAAGGGTACATTAAGCAAGTCTGACGCGAGTCCTATTATCCCGAAGAACAGAAGAGAAACAACTATTGCATTATTACCCAGGGATCTTGCCAGGCTGTCAACCAGGGCGAATCCACCGGCTGCTATCATTGCCAGGATTATCAGAAGATTGAAGGATGAGGACCAGAGTGATAATTTCTTGTTGTCTTTATGGTAGTACTGGGTTTTGCGGTATTCCTCCTCGTCGCAGATCCCTTTGAGTTTGTCTGGCAGTTTATCTGACCACATGCCGGCATTGAGATGTTCCAGATATCTCTCCAGCAGGAACCCGGTAACAGGTATTATGAGGATCAGAAAAAAGAGTGTATTATGCATTTATCCTGACTGGTATAAAAAAAAGAAGCAGGGAGCCCGTTTAAAATAAGTGTGGAATAAATATGTCTCGCTGCATTTCCTCGTGCTAAAAGGATAGGCTCCCTGCTGTGTCGCAAATATAATAAATATTTTCAAGTTAACATACCTCCGCAGACATGAATTGTTTGTCCGGTTATATAAGATGACAATCCGGATGCCAGGAACAATGCCGTATCTGCCACATCCTCAGGGGTTCCTCCTCTTCTGAGGGGTATCTTTCCTATCCACTCATTTTTTACATCCGGGGGTAAATTCTCTGTCATCTCGGTCATTATGAATCCAGGTGCTATGGCATTGCACCTGATATTTCTTGATCCGAGTTCTTTTGCCACGCTTTTTGTGAATCCTATGATACCTGCCTTTGATGCTGAGTAGTTGCTCTGACCGGCATTGCCGGATACTCCCACTACTGAGCTCATATTGATTATCGATCCGCTTTTCTGCCTGAGCATTATCTGAATAACTGCCTTTGTAAGGTTAAATACCGACTTAAGGTTGACGGCAATTACTGCATCCCACTGTTCTTCGGTCATTCTCATCAGAAGGGTATCCTTTGTGATTCCGGCATTATTAACGAGGACATCGAGCCGTGTGAAATCCCTTAGGACATCATCGGCCAGTTTTGCTGCATCAGTGAAGCTGGCGGCATTTGACACATAACCCTTTACCTTTGTTCCCGGCGCTTTGAGCTCTGCTATGGCATTTTCGAACTCCTCATCAGCTACAATATTAGTAATGGCTAAATCAGCTCCGTGAAGAGCTAATTTATGGGCTATTGCCTTCCCTATCCCTCTTGATGCTCCGGTTATTAACGCTGTTTTTCCTTCGAGCAGTTTCATCTTGGTTTAGTTTTAGAAATGCTGCAAATATAAAAAAATTAATCTATCCTGACCGGACCTTACAGGATTGATCCCGGCCCGTTTCACGGGCCTGTCTCCTGAAAGGAGCTGGATTTTTTAGTTCCAATCAGGCTTTTCACCGGGGGCAAGGAGTTCCGAAAAAACTTTAAGGACTGTTGCTCCTATGTCGGCCGGGGATTCGACGACGTGGATGTCGGAGTCTCTCATGATCTCCATCTTGGCGAAGGCAGTATCGGCCTTACCTCCTATTATGGCACCGGCATGGCCCATTCTCCTGCCTTTGGGGGCAGTCTGCCCGGCAATAAACCCTACAACAGGTTTGGTGCCGTTTTCCTTTATCCATTCGGCGGCCTCCGTTTCCATATTGCCACCGATCTCTCCTATGATAATAACGGCTTCTGTTTCATAATCTTCCATCATGAGTTTAACAGCATCAAGCGTGGTAGTGCCGACTATCGGGTCTCCGCCGATACCGATGCAAGTCGACTGGCCAAGTCCCGATTTGGTAACCTGGTCGACAGCCTCGTATGTTAGTGTGCCTGATCTTGAAATTATTCCCACACTGCCCTTTCGGTGTATAAAACCTGGCATAATGCCGACCTTGGCCTCGTCGGGTGTAATTATACCCGGACAGTTGGGACCGATAAGCCTGCAACTGTACGACCGCAGATACTCTTTTACGCGAACCATGTCCGAAACCGGGATACCTTCGGTTATTGCCACAGCAAGACCTATCCCCGCGTCGGCTGCCTCCATAATGGCGTCCGCCGCCCATGCAGGCGGCACAAAGATTATAGTAACGTCGGCGCCGGTCCCATTAACTGCCTCGCGGACAGTATTGAATACCGGCAGTCCGAGATGCTCCTGTCCTCCTTTTCCGGGGGTGACCCCTCCCACTACCTTTGTGCCGTAGGCGATCATTTGACCGGCATGGAAGGTGCCTTCACTGCCCGTGAAACCCTGGACAATCACTCGCGAGTCTTTGTTAATAAGGATGCTCATAAGTATCAGGTATATAATAAATTATTATAAGGTATTCAGTAAGTAAATGATTATAAGGAATAAAACATCAGTTCCAAAAATACCTAATAAATGTCTTCTTTTTGCTATATTTGAATAAATATTCTCATCAGGTTTCCATGGATAACATCGATCCTGTCTTATACATCGGCATTTCACAGTCGCTTTTTGCCGGTTTGCTGATAGCCACGAAGAAACCTCTTACAACGGCAAACAGGATAATGGCTGCATGGCTCTTTATGTTCGGGATCGAGATGATCTTTGCGCTTCTGAACAGCAATGTTATTGAGATGTATTCATTCCCGTTCATTACTTTTACCTACGGTCCTCTGCTTTTTCTGTATGTCAGTTTTATGACAAATCCAGAAAGGGAGTTCAAATGGCTTAACTTAATACATTTCCTTCCATTCATTGCATTCTTTACAGTTTCTGTCATCTTCAGGTCGGACCCACTTGTAAGGGATCTCAGGAGCTTTTTCAAGCCCGACAAGCTGATTTCACTTCGTATAGTATATGCAATCTCCTTCTTCTTGTCGATAACAGCTTACAGCGCACTTGCTTTTATTGAGATCAGAAGACACCAGAGAAATCTTATGAACCTGGTCTCTTACAAGTCGGAAAAGCTGACACTTAACTGGCTTAAAATAATATCAATCAGTTTTTATACAGCCTGCTTTGTCCTGTTTGTTCTGGGTGGACTGAACATGATCGGCAGTTTTATACCTTTTGATCCCTATTTTGTAATCTTCGGATTTATGGCTGTTTTTTCGATAGCTTACAGCTTCTATGGAATCAAGCAGCCTGTCATATTCGGCGAGGTGGTAAAATCTCCGAATGATGAGGCGAAGAGTCAGGCAAGATATATTAAGAGCGGACTGAAAGAACAGCAGGCTGAGCGATACCTGCAGAAGCTGATTGCCCATATGGAGAGCAAAAAACCATATCGCAACAGCGATCTGACCATTCATGATCTGTCGAAGCAGACCGGAATTCCACGGCATTATATCACAGAAGTCCTGAATGAAAAATACAAAAGAAACTTCTTCACTTTTATCAATGAGTACCGGGTCCGGGAAGCAATTGCCAGAATGTCGGCCACGGAATTTAAGAATTACACTATCCTGGCTATTGCATTTGATTCGGGATTCAATTCAAAATCTACATTCAACACCTTTTTCAAGAACTTCACCGGCAAGACACCCAGCGATTACAGGGCCGGCTTAGACTCAAAACCATAATACGTATTATCCGCACGGCTGAAACCTGCTTATGGTTTTCCTGATGTCCGGGCTGAGCGGGATGGTCGCAGGGAAGACTCATTTTTATAATCTTCGCAATAAATAGATATAAGGATGAGAATTCTGGAATACCTGTTTTTGCTTCTGGCGATTTTCCCAGCAACACTTTACTCACAGGAAAAGAGTGTCACACCGGGCGGTTTCACACGTGGGGGGATATTCCTTAGCACGGGAGATTACAAGCATGATGTCAATGCATTGTTTAGCGATGCATCACTTTATATAACTCTTGATAACAGTTTTAATTTCAAAGGTTTTGCTGATCTTAGAATCAGAACCGGCCAGCAGTTTGGAGATAATGTTAACGGACTTGAACTGAAAGAGGCCTGGGGCATGTATTATAACAAAGTGTTTGGTCTTTCAATAGGTAAGAAGATAATCAAATGGGGAAAGACAGACTTCTTTACACCCCTTTCAAAATTCAATCCCGTTGATTACTCATTCCGCACACCCGATCGTGAGGATTCCGATCTGGGTAACATAATTGGTGAATTCATACTCACCCCATCGCCATTTCTGAAGTTTTCGTTTGTTTCAGCACCTTTGTGGAATCCGTCAATACTGATGACACGCCCTCTGGAAATCCCCCGGTATATTTCCCTTGAACTTCCATGGGGGCTTTCATCAGAAAACGGGTTCTGTTCATACGGATTAAGGGCCGACTTTCTCCTGAGGGGGTTTGATGCCGGTATACAATGGTTTCACGGACCTGATCCGATGCCGGGATTGAAACTTGTCTCAGCCGATTTCTCCGATCTTATGAATCCATCTATTGTTATCAAAGGTGTACCATATATTATTAACAGCGGAGGTCTCGATTTCGAAGCGGTAGTTTCAAATTCCGTGATAAGAGGTGCGGTTGCTTATTCAAAACCGCTAACGGAAAAAGCAGGAAATGAAGAGGTCCCGTTTCCCATGCTTGAATGGGTGGCAGGTATTGACCTTACACCGGGTGATTTCCGGATCACGGCGGAATATTCGGGGAGGAAGATATTCGATTTTTACGAATCTCCCTATCAGCCGCTTTTCGGAAGAGAACTGGATCTTGCAGCCTTGTCTCAGCTCTTTGCGGATCCCTCATTCGATCCTGACGAATATCTGAGACTGCAGACAGAGGCATTTAACAGGCTGTACAATAATCAGTTGGAAGAGTATTATCATTCAGCCGGACTGCGTATTGAGGCTGAAACATTATACGGGAGGCTGATTCCTTCACTCTCAGGCATATACAATTTTATATCCCGCGACCTGGTACTGATTCCTGCAATCAGGTATAAACCATCAGATGGTCTTACACTTAGCGCCGGACTTGAGCATTATTCGGGTGCTGATGGAGGATTGCACGACATAACAGATGATTTCATGAATAGCTTATTTTTTTCTCTGAGACTTGATTTTTAATCCCATGGCAGACTTCGTGATCAAATACAGGTGGGTAATAGTGGCTTCGGCGCTGATACTTACTGCCGGTTTCGGAGTTCTTATACCATCAGCTGAAACCGATCCCGAAATACGTAATTATGTTCCGGTCACGATGGCCTCAAAGGTAACAACCGATTCGATAGAGAAGGAGTTCGGCGGTCAGGATATGATTATTGCTCTCTTTTCTGATACGTCTATTCTTACAACACCGAACCTTCAGCGGATAAAAGATGCCGACAGGGCGTTTTCAAGGCTCGAGGGGATAGGAACAAGAAACTCCCTCTTTACCGCACGGAAAATAATCAGTAAGGAAGGCATGATGATTGTTGATCCTCTCATCAGGAGAATACCGGACACTGATGATGAGTTCAGGCAATTAAAGGAAGATATCTCATCGAGCAGGTTTGCAAAGGGTATAGTAATATCATCGGACTACACAACTGCTGCCATAACAGGGAATATCAGAAAAAGTGTTCCGGAGCACCTGACTCTAAGCCGGATCGATTCTGTTGTTACGGCCCTTGAGGGCGACATGGAAGTTCTTACAGGCGGATTGCCTTACATCCGAAGACATATCCTCGAGGATGTGAACCGCGATGCACTGGTTCTGATACCGCTGGCTCTGCTAATAATGCTGACTGTGCTTAAACTCACCCTGAAAGAATGGAGAAGCGTGCTGATGCCTTTCAGCGTCGTTGTGATTTCCACCGTAGTAAGCATTGGCTTCATACCCCTTCTGGGCTGGAAGATATCAATAATCAGCCTGCTCCTTCCGGTTATTCTCATCTCAGTGGCAAATAATTATGGTATTTACCTCGTTTCAAGGTACCATGAAATACAGAGTCAGCTTGATCCGCCGGGCAGAAAGGAGAGCGTGCGGATACTGACAAGGTCCCTTAACAAGCCTATTCTCTTTACAGGTCTGACCACAATAGCAGGGATCCTGGGGCTTCTCTCCCATTCAATCATCCCTGCGAAACAGCTTGGACTTCTTGCTGCTGCAGGTATTTTATTAGCGCTTGTACTGAGCCTGGTTTTAATACCTGTGCTAATTTACTTCAGAAAACCTTTGAGTGCGGAAATCATTTCAGCTCGAAAAAAAAGCGATATAATAGACAGGGCTGTCAGGATCATTTCAAAAGTTGTGATAAGGCGACCTGCCAGGGTGCTCATAATTTCGGGATTAATAACCCTTTTCTTCTCGGTAGGAATACTCTTTTTGCGGATAGATACTAATCAGGAAAATTTTTTCCCGGGGAAACACCCTGTCAGAAAGGCATCCGAGATAATCAACAGTAAGTTCGGAGGCTCCCAGACCATCTCGGTTATGATAAGTGGCGAGCTTATGGACCCTGTTCTGATGACCCGCATAGACAGCCTTACGGCACACCTTAATTCACTTGAAGGTGTCGGAAGCGTATTTTCGGTATCGGATGTCGTGCATGAGATGAGCAAGGCTCTTTTTGATCCCGGAGAGGAAGGTTATGATCAGATACCCTCAACCAGTGAAGCTATTTCTCAGATGTTTGAGCTTTACAACATGAGCGGTAATCCCGATGATTTCAGCCAGCTTATGAATTTTGAATACAACAGGGCACATATCCTTATAAGGCTCTCTGAGCCGGAAAACAGAGTGATCAGGGCCGTAAGGGATGAAATAAAATTGTTTACCGCAGATTTTCCTGCAGATGTTCTGGTTGGAGGATATGCAATAATAATGGCAGATTTCGCGCAGAAGATTATCAACGGACAGGTCTCTTCCCTGCTTTTTGCACTGGTTACCGTCTTTATACTTCTGTCGGTTATCTTCAGGTCGGTGAAAGGTGGCCTTATCGGTTCAATACCTCTGTCTGCTTCTATTGTTATACAGTTTGGATTAATGGGTGCTGCAGGAATACCACTCGATGCAGCCACAGCACTTCTTTCCTCGATCATGATAGGCGTCGGGGTGGACTTTACAATACAATACCTGTGGAGGTATAAGAGTGAATTGAATAATGGTCTGAGTCATCGCGAAGCTATTATCAGAACCTACCAGACTACCGGACGTACAATTGTTATAAATGCCCTGAGCGTTATTGCAGGTTTTTCAGCTACTTTATTCTCGGGATTCCTTTCAATCAGGTATTTCGGTTACATGGTTCTGCTTTCTTTAGGCTCCTGCCTTCTTTTTGCGATAATAGTGATACCTGCCTTTATGATGCAGTTCCGGCCTGCTTTTATTGAAAAAGAGCCTGGAAGAAAATATATCAGGAAAATACAAACAGGGTTTAATGATAAAAAAGATGAAAATGAAGAAGATAATAATGATGTGTCCGTTGTTGCTCGTGCCGGTATTGGAGATATCAGCGCAGCTTCCTGATGCGAAGCAAACAATGGATAAATGCCGTGAACTTACTATAACCAGCTCATTAAAGGCTGACATAGAACTTACGATTACAGAAAGGAATGGCGCCACACGCAACAGGAAGGTAGCCATGACCAGCAAAAGCTATCCCGACGGGCTTGAAAAACGACTGATAAAGTTTTTAGAGCCGGCCGATATAAGGGGAACCGGTATGTTGATATTCGACTTCAAGGATGCGACTGACGAAATGTGGATCTACCTACCTGCATTGAAGAGGACCAGGAGAATTGTAAGCAACGAAAAGGGAAAAAGCTTCATGAGCTCGGAGTTCACAAATGCCGATATGACATCATCACCCCTTTCAGATTTCAGGATCAGACATCTTCCAGGTTCCGGAGAGAATAATCAGTGGATTATTGAAAGCACTCCTGTGGATGATGAAAAAGCCGATGAATACGGATATTCAAGAAAAATAAGCTATATAAGATCCAGCGATTACCAGTTTGTCAAAATGGAATTCTATAATTTTGATAATGAGCACTCCAGAACGATAGAAATCAAGAGTGTCCATCCCCTGCCCGGAGGGAAATACACATACAAGAACATGTTAGCTATAAATCACAGGAATAGCAGGAAATCTGAGATCCTTTATACATCCATTTCTGCCGGGGTTGATGTGGACGATTCGTTTTTTACCGTGCAGAACCTGGAACGGTAAGCTATTTTCAGGGTCTGATAATTGTTCCGTCGCTTTTTCTGACTGTCCAGTTTGACCGTGTTCCGATAGGATATTTCGCGGCTTCTTTCTCGTTGATATCCACTCCCAGTCCGGGGGCTTCATTGATATACATGTATCCATTACTGTATGTCTGGCAGCCGGGGAAGACAGCCTGTGCCTTCTCATTCCAGAAGTGTGATTCCTGTATGCCGAAGTTCCAGACAGCCAGATCTATATGAGCATTAGCTGCATGTCCAACAGGAGAGACATCTCCGGGACCATGCCATGCTGTTTTTACGTTGAACCACTCACCGAGGCGGGCCACTTTCATTGCCGGGGTTATGCCACCGATCTGTGAGATATGGATCCTGATATAGTCGAATAATTGTTCCACCATGTAATCCCTGAATTCGTTGTAGTTATTAAAGAGTTCTCCCATCGCTATCGGAACAGAGGAATGGGTTCTCAGATGTCTGAACCATTTCATGTTTTCGGGCGAAAAGGGATCCTCGATGAAGTAAGGGCGGTACTCTTCAAGTCTTTTAATAAGGTTAATTGCATCCATGGGCTCTATCCGTTCATGGATATCGTGCAGGAGCTCAACATCCTCGCCGCATCTTTTTCTAACCGTATCGAACAATACAGGAACTGCTTTCAGGTATGTTTTCTGGTTCATGAACTGATCCTGTTCTCTTCCGAAGCCTGCCTGTTTGAAGTCGGGTTGTTGCTGCACCGTTCCTACTCCTCCATAGCCTCCCTGTTGTATCCGTACATGCCTGAATCCCTGGTCGATGAATTGCTGTGCACGATCGGCCACTGCTTCAGGTGAGGAGCCGCTGGCGTGGGCGTAACAGTCTACCGCTATCCTGCACTTGCCGCCAAGGAGCTGATATACCGGCATGCCGGCTCTTTTCCCCTTGATATCCCACAGGGCCATATCGAGACCGCTGAGTGCATTGTTAAGGACCGGTCCGTTTCTCCAGTACGAACTTACGAAAGCCGACTGCCACATATCTTCTATGTTATCGACATCCTTGCCGGCACAGAAATCGTTAAGGTAACTATCTATTGCCGCTATCACGGCCACTGCCCTCTGGGTAAATGTTGCGCACCCCAGTCCGTACAATCCGGGTTCGGTGGTTTCCACCTTGAGCACTATAAGGTTTGAGCCTTCGGGTGCAGTGGCAATCGCCCTTACGCTCTTTATCCTTACAGGGGGCATACCTGTTGAAAAGGAAGGTTTCTGGCCGGACTGAAATTCCGCATCGTCAGCGGGTGTGAATCCCATGAGTCCGGCTGCTGAACCTGCCGTGATGAGTTTCATTGCATCGCGGCGGCTGATCTCAGAGGAGCTTGGTCTTTTTTTCATCCGTATCTATATTAAATTAAATCTCTTGCTAGAGGTTAGTCTTATAATTTGGGAGTCATCCATGCAGCCTGCTTTTCATAATCAGGTGGCATTTTAATAACGGCATAACGATGGATTTGCCGCTGCGCCCTTGCGTCCTTGCGCCGCTGTACCTCTGTACCTCTGCACCTCTGCACCTCTGTACCTTCTGCTCCCTGCCTTATTCCAGTGAATAAAACTCATAATTAATCTTCCATGAGAACTCCTTTCCCGGTTCAACCTCAATATCATTAAAAGTCTCAGGGCACAGGGTTGCGGGAGCTGCCCAGAATACAAGCCTTGAAAGGGGCCTGTCCCCCCTGATCCTCACCCCTGCTCCTGTAGTGTTATTTTCGATCCGGATGTCATAATCTTCAGGAACATTCCTGTATCCTTTCAAACCGCCGCAGAAAACCGTTTCGCCCTGGGTAAGGTTACGTGTAAAACTGATAGTATTATCTTTTATCACAGCTATCGTACCGAATCCCTGTCCTTCCCCCGAGACATCATAGGGAAATCTGACAACGAAGCCCGGACCGGTAGGCTGATTGTTGATAACAAAAAAATTATGGTTATATACATTTGTCCTGATGGGTTCTCTTCCCTTATTCTTCAGGATATGTAATATTTCCATTTCTGGTTTACCTTTCACCAGTTGAACGATTTTAGTGTATTCATAGGAATAGCCGTCGTGGGCCAGTGCCTGGATGAAGTTCACATGGTCCTTTTTCTTCCTGATCTTCCAGGTGCCGTGATCCGCAATCTCATAATACCCGAACCTGTTGTGACTCTTTTCTTCAGGTTTTTTAAGGACTCCGATACCTATCATGATGAAATTATCACCGGCCGCTGCCTCACGGTATCCCAGCGGACCGAACTCTTCTACCGGGCCCATTATTGCATCATGAATAACCGGATCATATTTATCGAACCATTTACCGAAATAGGTGTGGCCGTCAAAAGTGAGATCGGATATCTGACCAGACCAGTCGAACCTTGTTCCCATATAATACCCGTTTTGAGAATCAGGAAGATAGAGCCTGGCCTTTATTAATCCGTTGCTGATTTCGGCTGATGGGTTACCTTCCGGCAGGAATGAAGTGAAAACAATTGCAGTACAAACAATTGCCAGGAGAACATACTTTTTCATAATAAACTCATTAACAAATAAATAATAATCTATTTAGAAAGTTTTCCCATTCGGATATCTGGTGGGATAACTCAATTAAAAATAGTATTTATTCACATATAGAGAACAAAGTTTTCTACATTTGTTTCTGTAAGATTTATAAATAACAATGTTGAGAAAGGGAGAGACAATATGTGCGCCTGCAACGTCTGCGGGGGGTGCTCTGGCGGTTATAAGAATAAGCGGTCCGCAGAGCTTTGCCATTGCAGAAAGAATATTTTTTCCTTCTGACAAGGATGTGGATATTAACAAACAATCAGGGCACACTGTTATTCATGGCGAAATACGTTATGAGGGAGAGATCATTGATAAAGTACTGGTAACTCTTTTCAGGGCGCCCCGTTCCTACACCGGGGAGGATTCGGTTGAGATCTCCTGTCACGCATCAACGTATATCATAACCAGGATACTCGAATTACTTCTCAGTAACGGGGCACTTGCCGCGCTTCCCGGTGAATTCACGCAGAAGGCATTTTTCAGCGGAAAAATGGATCTCTCTCAGGCTGAGGCTGTAGCTGACCTGGTTGCCTCGTCGTCAAAAGCTGCTCATGATATTGCCATGAATCAGATGCGGGGAGGTTTTTCGGCAGAGATAGCTAAGCTAAGGGCCGAATTATTGAAGTTTGCTTCGCTTATTGAGCTGGAACTTGATTTCGGAGAGGAGGATGTGGAATTTGCAGACCGTCAGGAACTCAAAGCGATCATTTTAAAGGCAAAAGAACTGACCGATCACCTGGCAGCATCTTTCCGCATGGGAAATGCGATAAAGAAGGGCATCCCGGTAGCAATTACAGGAAAGCCCAATTCTGGCAAATCTACTTTACTGAATGCACTCCTGAACGAAGAGAAGGCTATCGTTTCTGAAATACCCGGAACCACAAGGGATGCCATCGAAGATGTTATAATCATTAACGGTGTGGAATACAGGTTTATAGATACTGCCGGCTTGCGTGATACTTCAGATATGATCGAGAACCTTGGTATCAGGAAAACGCATGAGATGATAGAAAAATCGGCTGTCGTTCTCTTTGTTGAAGATGTTATGGACGAGGTTGAAGAAATTAACAGGCGGATAAGTAATGTAAGGGAGATACTGAAGGGATCGGAAGCCTCACTCATCATCCTGTTAAATAAAATTGATCTTTTATCTGACGTTAAGACCGGATCATTAGTTGCGCAAATCATGATTGGAAAGGGTGAATCACTTCTCTTAATATCTGCAAAAGAGAAAAAAGGCCTTGATGACCTGCGTCAGGAAGTCGGCAGGATGGCTATGAAGAAACAGTTGAGGCCAGAGGACGTAATTATAACAAATTTAAGGCATTATGAAGCTCTTTCCCGTGTATCTGAAAGTTTGGGAAGGATCATTTCCGGAATTGATGAAAAGTCACCCGAGGACCTGATTGCGATTGATCTGAGGCAGGCGATTCATTATCTGGGCGAGGTAACAGGAGAAATAACCACCGACGAAATTCTTGAAAGTATCTTTCGTCATTTCTGTATCGGGAAATAATAACAACTGAACTCAATCAAAATTAACCCTTTTAAAATCGGCCAGATCATTCCCTTTTTTGCGGTAAACCCTCCTGCCGGTCTTGTCACCGTTATAATCGCTTATCCGGCTTAAGCCGAAATAGGCATAGGCGGTAAATTCATTGGCATAACTGCCGACAGGTGCCAGACTGCTGATACCGTTTTTGTAGAGCTCATTTGCCAGCTGGTAATTTCTGTATTTCTTCTCCTGAAGTATGCCTTTGAATACAATCAACTGACCATTATAATAATCGTTGGAGGTGTGATTGTCCCATTTTTGGATGATAGTTTCAGCTTCATCATACCTTTTCAGCAGAAGGAGATTCCTTATATGTAATGCACTGAAGAGGAGGTTTTCAGGATAGCGGCCGGCCAGTATTTTACTGTAGAGAGCTGATTTGATAAAGTCGTTCGCATATCCGTTATAAATCCAGGAAAGAATAAAATACGATTCGGCGCTCAGGAATATTGCAGATTCAGCGGCCCTTGCCAATTCAGTCAGCCCCCTGATCTCATCGCCACGGGGAAAAGGTGCGACGAGAGCTCTGTAAACCGGATAGAACCGCGGATAAGCTTCACGGTAGTAATTATATAATCCGGTGAAATAGTAAAAGTCAGCATAAGTGGATGCAAGTTCAAAGGATCTCATCACATACTTGTAGGTTCCGATAGCCAGTGGTATTACGTTCATGCTCATGTCGTTATCTGTATAGAATAGTAATAACAGGCCCCTGGCGCATATATTTGCCAGTGTGATCTCCGCTTGGTACTCAGGCGCCCATTCTTCCTGCTCGCACAGCTGAATACACTTGCGCAGGTCGGACTCGAAAGAGGCCCGGCCGGATGATCCGGGAAGTAAGGGATAATGCTTCCAGAAAGTCAGCATACCGTTATAAAGCAGATAGACCGGATGACCGGGATGCCTGGTCTCAAGCCTGGCAAGCACCTCTTCAGCAGCCTCGAATTCAAGATTGTATATATTATCAATTCCCGATTTAATCATATCCTGTGAGGCACGATTCTGCAGAACCTGTCCCTGGATTATGGTGGTAACTGTCATGAATGCAATCAGAACAGAACAATGAAAATAATTCAGCATCGCCTTTAAAGGAGTTCTTTTCATTTCTTCCGGATTACAATAAAAAAGAACCCTAAAGATAGCAGGTTTTTGCTTAAAAACTATGTGTAACAGATGGCTGCAGGTCAGCTAAGAGGGTCCCATTCCCCTTCCACCCATGCAAAAAGTGCCTGAAGATGTATTTCCAGCTTATCCCGGGAAGTGGCTGGGAATCTTATCCCTTTAAATTCACAATATCTGTTTAATACCGGATCCGGATCGAGGATCCATCTGGAGTCGTCAAATTCTGCCGGGCTGCTTGTATTACTTAGATTCTCCGTTTCTTTTAGGTCCAATGCTGCCCCGGCCAACTTTTTTATCAATTCCAGATACTCTTTTTCAGCTCTGATAAAAGGTTCCACATCCTGTGACAATAAAAACTGATCCACGGTTGAAGCCTGGCCGTAAACACCTTCGGATTCGGGATGTGGGTTTACCTTAAAGAATATTTCTTCCCCATTTTCGAGTCTTGCCCTTCCCAGGGGATAGAGCCTGCAAACCAGTGGACGGTCGCGGTGCACCATGCAACCTGTTATATCTAAAAAAACACAGGCGTCGGAGTTGTCCTTATGCCGCAGGAACTGATTAATAAGATATTTTTCCCTGAAATCGCTGGTACTGATTCCGAGGCATTCTGCAAGCCTCATTGTTTCGTATGGGTTCACCTGGATCCCTTTCCCATGACAGCATCTGCAGCAGATCCTGCATTCATAGGAGAAATCGGAATCGCGGCTCATTACCCGGCCGTCCGACGAGATCTCCATCGCTTAGATTCTTTTGGCAAAATCGTTTATCTTATTAATGAAAGACTTATCCGTAATATTTGCCTCAGTTTTTTGCCAGTTATTTCTGTCGTAACTTATTTCCCACTTGATGTTAATTGACGGAAGACTACCCGTTTTCAGTTTTTCAACTTCGTTTACAGAAAACTCGTATATCCCGTCCCTTGACATCTGTGAATCACCGGAGATCCCATCAAATTTGAGATATAATCTGCGGGTCCCCTGTTCTGTTGTTACCGCAAAGCCAAGCGAGTTGGAGAGTGCAAGCGCAGCAGCAGCCATAGGCAGCCGGACCAGGAAGTCCCTTCTTGAAGTGTCCGGTGTCGTTTTGTTTGTTTTCTCTTTTTTCATCATATAATAATTTATTTTAATGGTATGATGGAACCTCCATGTAGTTAATTATTATACTATTGTGTTTGCGTATAAAAATACATGGAGGTTTCATGTGATGTTTATTAAATTAAATAAGGAGTTATTAATGAAGTATCTGATCTTTTGTATATTCTTAATGATTAATTGGTCACTGTTGGTTTTTTCATGACGGTTTAACTTTATCCATTAAATATAGAGTGCCGGAATTCATTCGTCAAGGTTAAATGAGCAAAGGAGGCTTTTAAATTAGTATTGGTGTTATTTTTTTAAAAATATCTTGTTATTTCTTGTGTAGTTTACATGACATAAAGTATAACTTTGGGCCAGGTCGAACAAATGAATAAATACCGACTTAGAGATGACACATAAATATATTGAATTCGAAGTTGTTGAGAGATTCATGGAGGCTGTTCTGGTAAAGGCAGGCATCCCTCAGGAAGATGCAACGATTGTAACTGATGTCCTGCTGTGGGCTGACAGGCTGGGGATTGACTCGCACGGTGCAAACCGGCTGAAAAACATTTATCTCGACCGCATCAGGGATGGCATACTTGATCCTGTCACCAGATTAGAAATTGTGAAGGAGGGTCCCACAACAGCTGTTGTGGACGGACATAACGGTATGGGGCATGTTGTTGGTTTTAAGGCAATGAACATTGCCATTGAAAAAGCCAGGAAATTTGGTATGGGAATGGTTGTTGTCCGTAATTCGACTCATTACGGCTTTGCCGGATATTATCCGCTTATGGCTGTCCGTGAGGATATGATCGGAATAACAGGTACGAATGCACGACCATCGATCGCACCCACGTTTGGAGTGGAGAACATGCTTGGAACCAATCCGCTTACCTTTGGCATGCCGGCAGACGAACCTTTTCCCTTCCTTCTCGATTGTGCCACATCGATAACTCAGAGGGGCAAGGTGGAACTCTACGCCCGTGAAGGAAAGGAGCTGCCCAAAGGATGGGTGATTGACGAGAACGGTGAAAGTAAAACCAATTCGGCAGAAGTGCTACAGGATCTGATTGCCGGCAAAGCTGCTCTTACCCCTCTCGGAGGTATCGGAGAAGAGACGGCAGGGTACAAGGGATATGGTTATGCCACTGTTGTTGAGATCCTTTCTGCAGCTCTTCAGCAGGGTGCCTATATGAAGATGCTGCTCGGCATGAAAGACGGAAAGAAAATACCATATCCTTTAGGGCACTTCTTTATCGTTATTGATATCAGTTCCTTTACCGATCCTTCCGACTTCAAAAAGATCACCGGGGATATACTGAGGGAGTTAAGGGCTTCGAAAAAGATGCCGGGACAAAACCGAATCTATACCGCTGGAGAAAAGGAACATGACATTTGGACGGAAAGAAAAGAGAAAGGTATGCCGTTCAGCACAGAGCTTCTTAAAGAATTCAGTGGATTATGCAAGGAATATGGCTTACCGGAATTCCTGCAGCATTTCAGTGAGTGAGCCTCAATTCTGCGGATGGATATATCTGCCCCTGTATTCCCTTTTAAGCAGGGCCGTTGCAGCCGGATTACCTATGATCTCCTTTTTTTCATCATCCCATTTAACCACTGTTCCAGTGTTGTATGCAATAGTGGCTAGCTGAACCGTTGCACTTGACCTGAAGGCATCTTCCGGATCACAGCTTATAAGGCTTCTGTCCTTCTTACGGACGGCATCCAGGAAATTGATCACATGGTTGTCCTGCATCATTGGTGTGGGGATAGATAAATCCTCGCGCTGTGCATTCCTTCCCGCCGGAAAAACAACAACCTTGTTATCTTCGGCAAACAGAGTTCCCTTATCACCATAGAAAAATATACCGTTATTGAATTCCCTTGTTACGTCGCCGTTACCCCAGAGGCGGTGCTGCCATATCACAGGCGCCTTCTTAAATGCCATGTGGGCTGTCAGTGTATCCGGTGAGGTTATCTGGTCTTTCAGAGAAAAGATACCGCCTGTTGAGTAGAACTCCCGTGGCATCCCCTCTCCCATTATTTTACGTATTATGTCGATATGGTGGATACCCCAGTCAACAAGATGTCCGTTGCCATACTCCTTCTCAAGCCGCCATGATCTGTGGGCGATGCTGGGCCGGTAATCGAGCTTCGGGGCAGGGCCGCACCAATCCTCCCAGTCGAGCGATGGCGGTGGCGGCTGTATCTTAGTGTCCTGCGGTCCGGGATTGTAATGTATCTGCGCAACGATCTGGTGCACATTGCCAATAGTACCATTCTCAATTAGTTCTTTTGCTTTCATGAATGCCTGGCTCTGGCGGCGCTGAAATCCCAGCTGAACGATATTGCCGGCTTTTTTCCAGGCATTAACCATGGCAATCCCTTCCATGACATCGTAGGCCAGTGGTTTCTCGCAGTAAATATCAAGTTTCTTCTCACAGGCCGCAATGAACTGAAGGGCATGCCAGTGAGGGATCGTTCCGATGAAAACCGCCTCAAGTCCCTTCATGTCAAGCAGATCCTGGTAATACTTGAATGTCCGCGGCTTTGTACCCTGCATTTTCTCCACCTCGTCGGCACTGCTTGCAAGGTGATCTGAATCGACATCGCAAATACCTATCACTTCAACACCTCCCGCCTTGAGGGCGGCTGTTGTAATTACCATGCCGTACCATCCGGCACCTATCAGTCCGATCCTCATTTTCCTCTCCTGCGTCGCAGAGGGTATGATATACGGAGATACCAGTCCTGCCGTACCAGCCGTACTTATCTTTATGAAGTCTCTTCTTTTCATAATGGGTGCTTTTATAGTTTAATATTTATGCAATTTACCAGATAAAACATTATCGTCAAAAAAAGTGGTTTCCCAATTATTTCACCTGAAATATTAAAAAATATTAATTTATTGAAAATAAATAGAATATCCCGATTATTAGTTGTATCTTGCGGCATTATTTAATTTAAACAAAGATTATGAGTAATGGAACAGTAAAATTCTTCAATGAATCAAAAGGATTTGGATTCATTAAAGAGGACAATTCAGAGGTTGAGTATTTTGTACATGTAACCGGATTGATAGACAGGATCGGTGAGAATGATGAGGTAACCTTTGACGTGGAGATGGGAAAAAAAGGATTGAATGCAGTTAATGTTAAGCTTACTTAGTTTAATCAATTATAGACATTTAGAATTTTAAGTCCCGCTTGATGTGGGACTTTTTTTTTACATAGCAATAACAATAACAAAACCAAATCAATTGAAGGATAGAAATTATTCAACGTACGACAAAAAGCAGGTAATTTTCAAATCACCGGACCTGAATAAACTTCAGGTAGTAGTAATTGACCACCGGACAAAGATTTACATATCACCCGATGCTGATCCGGAGGAGGCAAGAAACCGTTATTTGTCGAG
Organism: uncultured Rikenellaceae bacterium; assembly: GCA_964633195.1. Classification (GTDB taxonomy): domain Bacteria; phylum Bacteroidota; class Bacteroidia; order Bacteroidales; family VadinHA17; genus LD21. The sequence continues at coordinate 22,238 of CAZWFL010000050.1, forward strand.
GAACAACACAAGGCGGACCTGATTATTAAGGCAGATTCGCCGTAGTTTCACATTTATCTGCATGATAATTCTATTGTTGCAGGTTAGTCTGGATATGCAGAGAACCGCACTCCCTTTACCTGCCTGCTGTAAGGTTTTATGGCAAGTATCCTGATGCATTTCAGGATTCATGGAAAAAATTCACAAAATTTCTATTTTTACTCCATATATTTAGATCAGAATAAGTAAATCTTTCCACTCATGCAAAACAGGCGGAGATTTATCAGACAGTTAGGCACTACAATAATGACCGCAGCCGGCACTCCTCTTGCAGTATGGGGAATAACGGCTGGCGAAATCCTGAAGTTCAGGAGTCCCGGTGGTTCATCCAGACGGATATTCATAGCAAGATTTGCACACGAGACCAATACATTTCACCCGGTCGCCACATCCGCCTGGCGGTTTTCCGGTGTGGGGAGTGCCGGGATAAGAACTTGGGAAGGAGCCGGTCTTGAGATAGTCCCGGGTATAAGCGCCACTCCTTCGGGTGGAGGGCTTATCGAAGAAAAGCCCTGCCGCGAAGCGATGGACACTATTCTGAGCTCCCTGCGGGACAACATGCCCGTTGATGCCGTCTTTTTGCGGCTTCACGGAGCAATGTATGCCGAAGGAATCGGACATGCCGAAACGGTTCTGGTTGAAGAGATACGTCAGATGATCGGTACAGGCGTGCCAATTGCCTGCACATACGATCTTCACGGGAATATTCCGCCACAGCTTGGTCTGTATGGCGATATCCTTGTGGGGCTAAAAACGGCTCCGCATACTGATGCCGTTGAAACGGCCGAGCATGCAGGAAGGCTCCTTCTTGATGTTCTCGAGGGTAAAATCAGACCTGTTTCATATATCCTGCCCATACCATTCATTGTGCAGGGAGAAAAAGCGATGACCACGGCTGAACCATTTGGATCGCTTGTCGCTGAGGCACGCAGGATTGAGCTTAGTGGTATTCCGGGGTTTTCGTCACAGATACTTGCTGCCACCCTGTTTGTCGGGTGTGCCTGGACTGATGCCCCGCACACAGGGATGTCAGTAATGATAACGGCTGACGGGTCGAAGGAAGCGGCACGGGCTGCAGCAATTTACCTTGCCCGTAAGATATGGGATGCCCGGCATGATTTTGATTATGGCTGTGAAACAGCAGAACTGGAGGAAGGTGTATCAAAAGCCCTGTCGGCAAAGGAATCAACGGTCTTCCTCACCGACAGCGGAGACAATGTTACGGCAAGCACACCGGGAGATCTTCCGTTAGTGTTACGTCATCTTATTGAAAGGAAAGTCAGTAGCGCAGTAGTAGCCTGTATAAACGATGCTGCTGCTGTGAAACGATGTGTTGAAGCCGGGGAGGGCAAAAAGATCAGGCTCTCCATCGGGGCCACTATCGATAAACGTTACGGACCGCCATTAGAGACAGATGCAGAAGTTTTGAGGATCGTTCAGCCCGGTATGGTGCTGATTAAAACAGGATCCGTTGAAGTAGTCCTTACCGATGGTCCTGCCACATTCAGGGACCCATCGCAGTTTGAAGCTTGCGGAATCAACCCGCTTGAGCGTAAGATCGTCGTGACAAAAATGGGGTACCTTTACCCCGGGCTTACACAGATAGCACCCAGACATATAATGCTTTTGACTCCGGGAGCTGGTGACATGCGAATAGAAAAGCTACCGTACAGCCGCCTGAGAAGACCTATATACCCTCTTGAGAGGGATACACTGTTTGAACCGGAAAAAACTGCATCCTGACTGAATGAAATCAACTCTTCTCTTCACCGATGCCCTTAAGCTCAGACGACCTGCTGCTTTTCAGGTTATGCTAAAACCGGCCGGATCGGCATGTAACCTTAATTGTACTTATTGTTATTATCTTGAAAAGAAGAATCTCTATCCGGATGTCTCAAGATTCAGGATGTCGGACGAACTGCTTGAAGAGTTCACCAGACAATTCATTGAGGCAAACGAGGTACCGGTGGTGACATTTACATGGCAGGGCGGCGAGCCGACACTGTTGGGACTCGATTTTTACAAGAAAGCCATTGATTTTCAAAAGAAATATGCCGGAGGTAAGAGGATAGATAACGCTTTCCAGACAAATGGCACAACACTGAACGAAGATTGGTGTAAATTTTTCTCCGACAACAAGATACTACTAGGTGTCTCGATAGATGGGGAGGAACATAATCATAACCGTTACAGGAAAACAGTATCAGGCGGTCCTACTTTCAGAAGGGTAATGAGGGGTATTGAATTACTTCAGAAGCACAGGGTGGAGTTCAACACCCTCAGCGTGGTTAATGACTATAATGTCCATTTTGCCTCTGAGACCTATAAGTTTCTGAAAAGCATTGGAAGTGTTTTTATGCAGTTCCTGCCGGTTGTTGAAAGAGTTGCCGGTGAAAATGCAGAAACGGCACTTAAGCTTGTGGATCCCGATTATGTTGCTGATGCCTCGGTAGCTGACTGGTCGGTACCGCCGGCTGAGTACGGCAGATTCCTCATAACAATATTCGATGAGTGGGTACGTAACGATGTAGGGAGATATTATGTGCAGATCTTCGATGCCACACTTGCCAATATGGTTGGCGAGATGCCCGGTGTTTGCGTATTTGCCCAGACATGCGGTGATGCACTCGTTATGGAACATAACGGTGATTTATACACCTGTGACCACTTTGTTTATCCTGAACACTATCTGGGAAATATCCTGGAGAGCCCATTGAAAGATCTGGCGAGGTCGCAGAAGCAATTTGATTTCGGTATAAATAAAAGAAACAGGCTCCCACGTTATTGCCTGAGGTGCGATGTCAGATTCGCCTGCAACGGAGAGTGTCCGAAGCACAGGTTTCTGAAGAGTCCTGAAGGCGAGCCCGGACTCAACTATCTCTGCGAGGGATACAAATTATTTTTCCATCATGTCCGGCCATACATGGAATTCATGGCAAAAGAACTGAGCAATAAAAGGGCTCCGGCGAATGTCATGAACTGGACCAGGAACAGGGAGAAGCAGGTTGTCAGGCCCATGACGATACCTGAAAGAAACGACCCCTGTCCATGCGGCAGTGGAAAGAAATTTAAAAATTGCTGCGCGGGGAAGCCGATTTACATGAGGTGAAACTGGGTACTGCCTGCCCGACTGACTGCGTCAGCGGTCAGGCGGGGGTACTGGGT
>CAZWFL010000051.1:0-24230 GCA_964633195.1 uncultured Rikenellaceae bacterium
ATGGCTCAGGGCTCAGAGCAAGAAGGTTCTTTTTCGCCAACTGCTTCGGTCTTCCCTGCCCGACTGACTGCGTCAGCGGTCAGGCGGGGGTCTTCCGTCTTCTGTCTTCCGTCTTCCGTCTTCCGTCTTCTGTCTTCTGTCTTTTACGGCTCAGATCTTATAGAAACAGATTGGTTCTTTGCGTTTTTGTCACTATTGTTTGTATATTTGGAATGAGGAACGAAGAAACAGAAATATTTTCTTCTGAGAAACTCATTATCAATAAACTAACCTTACAATCATGGCAGATTTCAATTACGGGAAACCCTATCAGTACGGAAAGGACACTACAAAGTACAGGCTTCTGACGAAAGATTTTGTAAAACTGGTGGAAACGGACTGCGGGAAGGTACTGAAAGTTGAACCACAGGCTCTTACCCTTCTTGCCAGAGAAGCGGTTTATGATCTCTCATTTTTTCTCAGGACAGCTCACCTTGAGAAACTTCGTCGTATAATTGATGATCCTGAATCAACAGATAATGATCGTTTTGTAGCTTATATCATGCTTAAGAACTCTGTTATATCAGCGAAAGGGGACCTGCCATGGTGCCAGGACACCGGCACGGCAATCGTGATAGGGAGAAAGGGTGAGAATGTAATGACAGGAGGAAACGATACGGAGTATCTGTCGAAAGGGATCTATGAGACTTTCAGGGACAGGAACCTGCGTTATTCGCAAATTATCCCGCTGACAATGTTCAAAGAGAAGAACAGCGGAACGAATCTGCCTGCGCAGATAGATATTTATGCTCAGGAAGGAGACACTTATGAGTTCCTTTTCATCACCAAGGGGGGCGGATCAGCCAACAAGACACTTCTTTATCAGCAGAGCAAATCGTTGCTTAACGAGGAATCGCTGGTGAAATTTGTAAAGGATAAGATCAGGGATCTTGGCACATCTGCCTGTCCTCCGTATCATCTTGCACTTGTTATAGGCGGCACATCTGCAGAGGCCACCCTTAAGGCAGTCAAGGAGGCATCGGCAGGTTATCTTGACAACCTTCCGGTTACGGGAGATGAGACCGGACGTGCTTTCAGGGACCAGGACTGGGAAGAAAGGATCGAGAGGATCTGTCAGGAGTATGGTGTGGGGGCACAGTTTGGCGGCAAGTATTTTGTTCACGATGTAAGGGTAATCCGCCTGCCGCGTCATGCAGCTTCATGCCCTGTGGGACTGGGTGTAAGCTGCAGTGCTGACAGGAACATCAAGGCTCTGATCAACAAGAATGGTATTTACCTCGAAAAGCTGGAAAGGCATCCCCAACGTTTCATGCCTGCAAAAGCGCCTGAGCTTGAGGAACCGGTGGAGATTGATCTCGACCTGCCAATGAGCAGTATACTGGAGGAGCTTACCAAATATCCGGTTAAAACAAGACTGAGCCTGACCGGCACACTTATAGTTGCGAGAGATATAGCTCATGCACGTATCAGGCAGATGCTCGATGAGGGAAAACCGATGCCGGCATATTTCAAAAACCATCCGGTTTATTATGCCGGTCCGGCAAAAACACCCAAAGGAATGGTTTCGGGAAGCTTCGGCCCGACAACCGCCGGACGCATGGATTCATACGTCGAGCTCTTCCAGAACCTCGGAGGATCACTTATCATGGTTGCCAAAGGCAACCGCAGCAGGCAGGTTATCGAATCGTGCAGGAAGCATGGCGGCTTTTACCTGGGTTCGGTCGGAGGGCCGGCCGCAATACTGGCCGAGGAAAATATCAAGTCAGTGGAGCTTGTTGATTTTGAGGACCTGGGCATGGAGGCAATAAGAAAAATAAGGGTTGAAAATATGCCTGCTTTCATAATCACCGACGACAAGGGGAACGATTTCTTTGATGAATATAACAGGCAGGTTTAATTCAGTCTCTCTATTTTAAATATTTCATGCCTGTCGAGTTCAAGCCAGTATCTGATGGCGCTTCTTCTTACCAGTTCCCAGTAGATGTTACTGTCGAGACCGTAAACAAAATTTATCTCTTTCAGCTCTGAACTTATCTTTTCAGCAAGTTCGGGCCTGAGGGTAATTCTAATCGTGGTATTAAGGTAACTGAAATCAACCATGGGCATTAGTACGCTATCGTTTCTGACTGTAAGCAGCCCGTGTCCCGGAGTTGCACCGGTGCTTACCTGAATTCCGTCGTTCATACAACTGAGAGGAGGAGTTGATCCGGCATACGATACGGCATGAAACTCATCGACCCCGGTGTTGAAATACTCCCTTGCCCTGATGCCCATTTTGACACCTACTATTGTGTATATCCCAAGATGGCGGTGAAGCTCGTTGGCTATGATTCCGGCAAACCACTCATCACGTCCGTATTTGTCAATAATCCTGGTTACAGATGGCTGAAGATCATCAAAATAGAAAGAAGGATCAGATGGCATTGACCTTATGACCTGGTTTTCAACAACGGTCTCCCGCTTCAGTATTCGCACTACTGCTTCTCTCAGTGCGGGTATATCGGCAGGAGAGCTGTCAGAAATTGTGCCGGCAACCTTGTTAATGAAAAGCTCGGGGTAATGAAGAAAAAGGGGAACCATATCATCAACCCCTCCGAAGGAGTATTTATGTCCGGCAGCAATATCTGATTTCAGAAAGGAGTATAATTTTCTGCCATAGGGGGTATTAATATTTCCAATGGCTTCAATAAGTTCCTTATTGTAAAAATCTTCACTTCTCAGATCGGCCCGTCTTACAACATTGACAGGGATCTCCTGGCGGAGCATCAGTATTGAAGCATCCTTGCTTATGTTGTAATTAAAACCCCCGGTGTCAGAGGTGCCATCGGCGCTCCATATAATGTTCCTTACCTGTTTGCTGAAAGCGGGAAGGCTTTTTTGCGCCATATGAGCTGTTGACATGCTTCCAAGACAGATAAAAGTGATTTTTGTTGTTTCTGCCGAGAGAATATTATCAATTATTTCGAGACAATCGGGAGTTGATCCCGGGTCGATTCCGGTCTCATTACCCCAAATTGCCTGCAGAGCCACAGGAAATTCCTGCGACCGGAATCTGCCGGCCCGGTTTATCCCCACGGGAATGCCCTCATGCCTGTATGAATCGAGCAGGCTTCTGATCTTAATAAATGCATTGCCGGCCGTAAGAACTCCCGGAGAGACCGTCAGAGCCAGAACCCTCACATCGGGCGATGCCAGAAGCATGCTTATGGCCTTTACATCGTCCACCCCGCCGTCGGTATCAATAATAACATAATGTGATGGTTTCCACGGATGAGCGATGAGGGTGATATGCAGCATCAGGGCAAGCCCTGTTATTATTAATCGTTTCATTCGACTGTAATGATATAATTCAATTCAATTGTGTTCGATGCAAAAATACAAAATATGCATGTAGAGACAACCGATCGGTTGTCTCTACTATCACAATGCAACGTACACCCGTTTCCACAATGCAACGTACACCCGTTTCCACAATACACCGTTCACCGGGTTAAAACGATTAATATTATTCATGTTTCCGTTAAAAATGATTTCTGTATATTATCGGATATAATTTAATTTTTTATCTTGAGCCAGTTTTTCAAGAGGTATGAAGAAAAAGATCCTGATCTGGTTCTTGCCAGGTTTAATAATAGGCATGCTCCTTATTATGGGAGCAGGGAAACTTATAAGGGTGACATCCACGAACGAATTCTGTATGTCGTGTCATATTCACCCGCTGGCCGACAATTCATGGAAAAGGTCGGTTCATTATGAAACGGGTTCGGGTTATCGTGTTGGTTGTGCCGAATGTCATCTGCCACCAAAGGGAGAGGGTTATCTATGGGCAAAAACAACCACGGGTCTGCGCGATCTCTATGGTTACCTTTTTAAGGACTCGGCATCGTTCGACTGGGAAGCAAAGTCAAGACTCGATATTGCAAGGGGTCATGTATTTGAATCGAGCTGTATCCAATGCCACGAAAACCTCTTCCCGTTAACCCTGACCAAGGAAGGGGAGGATGCACACCTTTATTATTTAAAGACAGAGAAGACTCCTGATCTTCATTGCATAAACTGTCACCTTAATGCAGGGCATTATATTGAAGGATACACACACGGAACAAGTTCAACTTTCGGTACAGTATCGTCAGCCGCGAAGGAGATATATACGAATCCGACGCAGGTAACGGAATTCGAATCATTTACAGAACAGATACCCGGATCATCGGTCACATTCAATATGATTGCCATACCGGGAGGCAGTTTCAAAATGGGCAGCCCCTCCGACGAACCATTCAGAAAGAGTGACGAGGGACCAGGGATAGAGGTGGAGCTGAGCCCGTTCTTTATGGCTGAGATAGAGGTAACGTGGGACGAATATCTTGCTTTTTATGTTCAGACCGCCGCAGAGGGCCGTTCTACCGACACCGAAGGTCTCAGAAGTCAGGATGCCGGCGATGTCGACGCTATCTCAGGGGCAACTCCTCCCTACGGGCAGCCCGACCAGGGATGGGGCCTGGGTCAGAGGCCGGCTATCTCGTTCACTTTCCATGCTGCGGAGACATACTGCAGATGGCTGTCGCAGGTGACAGGGAAAACATACAGGCTTCCGACAGAGGCAGAATGGGAATATGCCTGCAGGGGAGGAACCACAGGGCCATATTTCTTCCCGGGCGATCCCAATAGATTCCAGAAGAGCGGGCTGAGGGCCAGATTATCGAAAAATGACACAACCGTAATAAACACATACGTAATATACCAGGAAAACAGTCCGTCAAAGACCCAGACCCCCGATATGGTTAAGCCAAATCCTTTCGGTCTCAAGAACATGCTGGGGAATGTGGCTGAATTCTGCTCCGACTGGTATCAGCCCGATGCATATTCGCTCTACGAAGAGGAAATTGTAAGGAATCCACAGGGGCCTGAGAGCGGGGAAGAGCGTGTGGTAAGGGGAGGATCCTTCCTGAATACCGCGGGACAGATCCGGTCTGCAGCCCGCGATTACACAAGAACAGAAGCATGGCTGAGGACCGATCCGCAGATACCCAAAAGCATCTGGTGGTACTCCGACTGCTTCCATGTCGGATTCAGGGTGGTTTGCGAATTTGACGACAAAACAGGCAATTATGAAACAGAAAATTATACACCCTGATAGTTTTGTTTGAATTAAAGCAGGAAAATCAGTGAACAAATTTGCATTTTAATAACCCATTGATTATATTGCATCACTTTATAACCCTAACTTCTAATAAAAACTAACCTGAGTCAGACAAATATTGAATCAACAACCGGATCGGGAAACATTTTTTTGAGTGTATGATTTACACTTGCTGTGTATTTAATTACATAATAGAACGGATATGCTTGTGATCAGTAACCCTTAAAATCAATAAACCAGAACCAGCAACAATTAATATCAATCCTAATATCTAATTATTATTAACTAACTAACAGTGTAACAGTATGAAAAAAACTCCTTATTGCTTTTGGTCCTCAGGGCCAGATGACTTTTTTCACAAGTTGCTCATGCCTGTGAAAATTGTGGTTCTTATTCTGTTCTGTGGATTGGCGCTTCCTGCTTATTCACTGTCTGCAGATTATGCATCTGGTAGCGATCTTACGGAGCTGACTGTTGACGACCCTCAACAGATGGCAGTTTCCGGAACAGTTACCGATGCAACCTCGGGCGATCCCATGCCCGGTGTTAACGTTCAGGTGAGGGGTACCACACTCGGTGCCATCACGGATGTTAGCGGAAGATACAGTTTAAATGTAACTGACAGAAATGTAACACTGGTCTTTTCATTTATCGGTTATGTAACCCAGGAGATACCTCTTGAGGGAAGAAATGTTGTAAATGTGGAGCTGACCAGCGAAGTTCTGGACCTCGATGAGGTTATTGTGGTCGGGTACACAACACAGAAAAGGGCAAATGTGGTTGGTGCTGTGACTTCCATACCGGGAGCAAGCATTCAGGCAATACCTTCCGCCTCTGTTTCCAATGCCATTTCGGGACGACTCCCCGGATCGGTAGTCATTCAACAAAGTGGTGAGCCTGGCAACCTGGGGACAAGGATTTTAGTTCGCGGGCGTAGTACTCTCGGAAGTACCAATGCAACTGAAAACAGGAATAGCACCTATCCGCTTGTTGTGATTGACGGTATAATCGGCCGCAACATGGATGATATAGATCCGAATGACATCGAAAGCCTTTCCGTTCTGAAAGATGCCTCGGCTGCCATTTACGGAGCACAGGCTGCAAACGGAGTTATTCTTATCACAACCAAAAAGGGATCAGAAGGAGCACCAAAGCTGAATTACCAGTTCTATCAGGGTTTCATGACCCCCACAATCGTGCCGCAAACAACCAATGCCTGGCAATATGCAACAATGCTGAGCGAATATCAGGATTATGAGGGTAAAACACGAACATACAGTGATGCAGATATTGCCCTGTACAAGAGCGGCGCAGATCCATGGGAGCATCCCGACAGCGACTGGTATGGCGACCTGATAAAGGATTGGACAACCAACTTCAAACACACTCTTAGCCTCGACGGAGGTTACAGGGGAGTTATTTACTATTTCTCCCTTGGTTTCAGGGGTGATGAGTCGATGTATGCCCAATCTTCAACGAATTACAAGCAATTTAATGTTCGTGCGAAACTTGAGCTTCCTATCACAGACTGGTTGAAAACAGGATTTGACTTTGCCGGGATCCAGAACGACCGTACCTATCCGAGAAACAGCGCCAGCAGTATTGTCGGACAGGCTACACGACTTCTTCCTACACAATGGTCCTTCTGGCCTGATGGAAAACCTGGTCCGGATATTGAGTATGGCGACAACCCCGTTGTAACATCTACCTTCGAAACGGGAAAGGATGAACAAAAAACTTACCAGCTGCAGAATACATTCAGGGTAGAGATCACTCCTCCGTTTGTTAAAGGTCTTACCCTGAGAGGTCAGTTTAACTACGACGTTAATAACTTCTATCGTCACAGGTTCTTTAAGCCATGGATACTCTACTTCCCGCAATGGGAGACAGCTGTAAGAGACCCCAGCACTGGATTTATTACCAGTATGGACCTGACCCCGACACCCCGCGGACTTTCATCGCCCGAGAATTATGAGAACTATAGCAGGAGAATTAGGAAGACTACTAATATTGAGGCTATGTTCGTAAGGAAATTCGGTGATCATAACATCACACTTTTTGGCGGCTTTGAGCAGTATACAAATGATGCTAACGATTTCCAGGGATTCAGGAAATACTATATCTCAACACTTATCCAGACCCTGGATGCAGGTGGTGACGCAGAGAAGAATGCCACAGGAGGTATGTCGATCTATGCACGTAAATCTTACATTGCCAGAGGTACATACGACTTCAGGGGTAAATACCTGGCTGAGATCGTCTTCAGGGCTGATGGTTCACTGAAATTCCCGCCGGAGGGTCGCTGGGGTTATTTCCCGGGTTTCCTGGTCGGATGGCGCGCTTCTGAGGAAGGGTTCTGGAAAGACAACCTGGCCTTTATTAATTTCTTCAAGCTGAGGGCTTCATACGGTAAGATGGGTATGGACCCCGGATCATCATTCCAGTACATCAACAAATTCGCACTGACCAACGGGATGACATTTGGTACCGGTCGTGCAATAGAGATTTCAGCCTACCCGTCATCGGTTGCAAACCCGAATATCACATGGGAAACACAGACAACCCAGAACATAGGATTTGACTCCAAACTCTTCAGGGATCTCATTCATTTAAATTTCGAAGTATTCTATAACAAAAGGGAAGATATTCTTACACCGAAGGATGCTTCAGTTCCGAACTTTACAGGATTATCACTGCCGGATGAGAATATTGCAAGAGTCGACAACAAGGGATTTGAAATTGATGCAGGCGTTCATAAATCACTTACCTCCGATCTGAGGATAGATGTGACAGGTAACTTCAGCTGGAACAGGAACGAGGTGGTCTTTATGGACGAGCCGGAAAGAGCGGTACCATGGCAGGTTCGCACCGGGCACCCGTACGGGGCAACTCTGCTCTATAATTGTATTGGTGTATTTGCCGACGATGCCGCAGTAGACGCTTATCCTTCTCTTCCAGGGGCCAAACCGGGTGACCTGATATTTGAAGATTATGATAAAAATGGTGTTATCGATGCAAACGACAGGATACTTGTAGATAATACTGATGCTCCCGAGGTTTTCTACGGAGGTTCGATCGATGTTTCATGGAAAGCATTCAGTCTCTCAATGCTGATCCAGGGACAGGGAAAATTCATGGTCCCAAGATACTCTGACAACCGTCGTGGTGAGGCAGGTAACTACTTCCTGTGGCAATTTGAAAATCGCTGGACCCCCGAAAATAGAAATACCGATATTTCCAGGGCATATAACAGAGGTGACCAGTACTGGAATTTTGATTCCAGAAGAAGTACATACTGGTATGATAATATGGCTTATACCAGACTGAAGAATCTTGTTCTTACATATACCATTCCATCACAGATATATAAGAGTCTTGGTATCTCAAGGGCAAGTATTTATTTCTCAGGCAACAACCTTGCCCTGTTATGGTCAGCCCAGAAAAACTTCGATCCCGAGATCGCAAACCCAATGCAGTATCCTGCAATGAAGACTTTTGCTTTCGGTGCTAACGTAACCTTTTAATTATATAAGAAATTTTTAAACAGTAGAATATGAAAAAAGTACATAGATTTTTAATTGTAATCACGCTGCTGTTGTTCGGGGCGACATCGTGTACCGATGTTCTCGACCAGAAACCAGTTGATTCCTTCAATCAGGATGCTGTATTTGGAGATATCGGTCTGGCAAAAGCATTCCTGGGCCGGTGCTATGACAGGATGTATGGACACGCCAACTATATGTCCCTGTGCCGTGAAGACCTTCTGGATGCCGGAACTGATCAGGCCCTTTGTATACACCGCCCGGCCAACTACGCATGGTTTAAGAACAGCCTGGGCCCGGACTATCTGGGATTTTTCGGCAATACGAGCTATAACGGGTTTCAGAACTGGAATGCTATTTACAACAATATGCAGAACACTAACCTCTTTCTTGCCAATGTGGATAATGTTCCTGCAACTACGGCTCCAGATCAGGCACTTATAACGAGGATGAAAGGGGAGGCTCACTGGATCAGGGCAATGATGTACAGCAACCTGTGGATGGCTTTCGGAGGCCTTATTGTTACCGATCAGCCTTTTGAGCTCGGACAGGATTTTCTTACCATCACAAGATCCAGTTTTGAGGAGACACTGAATTTCATTCTTGCCGATATCAGCACTGCAATGAATTTACTTGATGACAACATGGAGCAGGGACGTGCTAGCAAAGCTGCGTGCGCAGCACTGAAATCGAAAGTCCTTCTGTTCGCTGCGAGTCCTCTGGTTAACGGAGGTCTGGCTTCTACAGCAAGCAACCCGCTCGTTGCTTTACAGGGAGGCTCACAAACTGCACGTTACCAGGCAGCCAGGGATGCAGCAAAAGCCATAATGGATGGCACTTATGGAAGTTTCTCACTGGTAGGAACAACTGATGATCCTCCGGCAACACTCACCGAAGATGATATTAAGGCTTATGCCGATAATTATCATAAGATCTTCATTCAGAAAGGTGCATGGAACAGTGAGACAATTCATGCTATACAGTTTGTTGCTGCGGGTACAGGAGGAAACTATAGCAGACTCAATATCTGGCACGGCCCCAACGGTTATCATAACTGGGGTAACAATAACCCCACCGAACCTGCTGTGCGGAAATTTGAGATGGCTGATGGTTCCAAGTTTGTCTGGGATAACGGAGATGGTGAATTCCTGAGAACAGCAACAGCTGCCGAGCTTACTGCTGATCCTTTGAAGAGCCCTTATAACGGACGTGAACCACGCTTCTATGCAACGGTTCTCTATCATGGTGCTCCATGGTCAACCAGGCCATCAGACGCGCTGGGACTAGATCCCACAAGCAGGATCCAGACAGGTCACTTTTATTCAAGTGCGACCGGTGAAAAGACAGACAACGGACTCGATACCCGGCAGAGCCTGATTGAAGCATGGAACGGTACCAAGAACGGATATTATATAAGGAAGTTCATGGATCCTGCTGTGGCCGGACAGTACTTTTACAATGAGAATCACTGGGTCGAGTTCAGGTATGCAGAGATATTGCTGAACTATGCAGAAGCATGTATTGAACTGGGAGGAGCTGACCTTCAGAATGGTATAGATGCAATCAATATGGTAAGGAATCGTGCCGGTCTGCCTGACAGGGTGACAGCCGATCAGGCCGAAGCAAGAGAATTCCTGCGTCATGAGAGATTCATTGAATTGTTCGGAGAAGGTCATCGCTGGTACGACCTCCGCCGCTGGGTAATATTTGATGAGGTTGTGGAGAATGTGTGTGAGATGAAGATCAAAGAGTTCGATAACGGCGATATGGAATGGTTCTATGATATTACTGCAATAGCTGACGAAAGGACCTGGGCCAGTGATAAATTTTACTGGGCTCCTATATCGCGTGATGAGCTTAATAAGGCTCCGCAATTAGTGAACAACCCGGGGTATGAGGATTGAGATTTAATTGATTAATTCATTCAATAATCAGGAGGCCGGTCGTGAGACCGGCCTCTTTTATTGCGGATACAGATAGTAGCAGGGGCGTTGCATGCAACGCCCCCACCATACTACCTGTAGAACATATAATACCAGTATGTATTACCGAATCGTTCCCTCAGAGCCGGTTCAGCTGCCTTAAGATCGTTGCCGTAGAACTGAAAAGTCTGTAAGAACTGATTGAAACGTGTTACAGTACGATTTTCTATTGCAAGATTTCCCATATCCGGAAGAATTCCGTTCGTCATCAGCTGATACGCCATCGCAGCCTCTTCGATATGAACGGGCAGTCTCTTGAATCCATACCTCTCAAGCCGGGGGAATTCACCGGCAATTGATTCAAGATCCTCCTGAAGTAATAAAAAGGCCAGCTTGTATTCCATTGCGTTTCTGTTAATAGAATCCCCGCCAAGTAGTAATTCAATATTGGAATATGGATCATCGGTGATTGAGAAAAAATCGCTCTCAATTTTCAGCATTAGTTTCTTTCCAAGTTCAGGATCAGAGGCAACAGACGAATCATTATACAGGAATTTTTCAAAAGTCATGGCCTCTCTATTGTAAAAAAGGCTCTTTTTCAATGTGTTAATATACCTGGCAGCCATCCTGTAATTGCCGTTTATAAGTTCGGTTCTGATAAGCATCTTCAGACCTTCAGGGAAATGGCCCCGCATCACCATGTTTTCAAATGCCCATCTGTGAGCTTCGTTGATCATTCCGACACTATAATAGAAATAGCCCCCCCGCCTTAATACCTCCCAGTACATCTCCCATTTGAGAAAAAGTGTCTGACCATCCGGACTCTGGCGGAAATGAAAGAGCATATCGTTCAGCCTGCCCGTCTCACACAGGGCTATATTGTTCAGATAAATAGTCAGGATATTGTTCGAAGGATTTTCAATGTTATAAGATATAATATCATCAAACCTGTATTCGTAAAACATCTTCTCGACCCTGAAATATTGCCTTGTCTTAAGATCATATCTGAAATATGCTGCAGCCAGCATTAAAACCAGGGGAATCACAATAGTGGCAATTTTTGCAGCTGATTCTGTCATCCTTCCGGCAAATGGCAGTTTAATTCTGATACGGGCAATTAATGGAAGCAAAGCGATAAAGACCACTACAGGGGCAAATAAACTGTACTGACCGCCGATATCATTATTAGAATAGGGAAAAACCAGAAGCGTTTTAAAGGATCTGAAGAACAAAAATTCCGTGGAGATCCCAAGTACAACCATCATAACGAGAATAATAGCGGATGCCTTTATCCATCCCTTCCCCCTGACAATGAAAATCTGGTAAACGGTATACATCATAATATAGATCCATGCAAAGCCCCCGGTAAGGAAATACCATAAGGGGATCAATGCTACCGGCATCCAGCCTTTCAGACGCCTGGCAGTAAGGCAGAAGAGCATTACCTGCAGCAACAAGCCCAGGTTATTATAAAACAGGTACTGATAGTTTGTCTGCAGAAAGAAAAGTGCAACGCCGGTTGTAAGAGGAACAAAGAGAAATCTGCTGTTGCCGGAAAGCTTAATAATCCTTAAGATATAAAAGATAAAAAGACTCAGAACCGCAGATAGGATAAGTGATCCGGCAACCGGATACCGGAAAAAAGCAGACAAGAAGTTGCCGAGATATTTCAGGAATCCTCCGGGCTGATCAAGATTTTGAAGCAGATATTCGGTTGATAAGAGAAAGAGGGAGGATTTCTCCTGGTAGAAAAAGATATGTTCTGCAAAAAATAAAAAGTAAAAAAAGGAAATAAGAAAAAACAGAAAATAAGGCAGAGCTGAAAGGAAAATAGTGCCCGGTTGTTTGAACTGATTCATTGTATTTCTCGGTATAACCGGTTATAATCAGATTTCCCGCCATCCGGCCTGAATCGGCTCGGAAGCGGCTGCTCTTCTGATTTTGCCAGGATTAAGATCGATCTTAAGTGAAGAGAATTCCGGGATATTATAACTTTTCAGGAACCTGTTGTAGAAATCCGGATCTTTCTGTGGCATGACAAAAGGCCTGGAAGCTTTTCCGTTTTCATCAATATAGGAAATGTAGGGCCTGGCTGTCAGTCCGTCGCCTCTTTTACTGCTGAATACCATCCATCTGCCGTTTGCGGACCATGAATGATAGCTGTCGACGTGATCGCTGTTAAGCTCAAGGCGGGATGGCTCAAAGGTTTCGAGGTTAACTGACCACAGGTCGGCCTCCCTGTGCCAGATCGGGAAACAGCCGTAATCCGCCAGCGTAAGGACTATATATCTTCCGTCGGGCGATATCCTTGGGAAAGCAACACTCTTTTTCATGGCCGAAGCATTAAAGACCATTTCAGGTTCTCCGACAGTTCTGGTTTCAATATCAAACGGGACCCTGAAAAGATCGTAACGGATCTCTTTGTAATCATACTCCTCACCTATCTGTTCCGCCCTGCAGAAATAAAGGAAGGTGCCGTCGGGCGACCATTCCGGGTACGTATCCATGTACTTGTGCATGTCGGGCAGTTCAATATTCATCATTTTGTTTTCTTCAATATCATACATTACGAGGGATGACTCAAGATCGCTTACCTCGACTTTCTTGTTATCGGCCGAATGGAAGCGCTGAACTATCTTGTTTGACGAAAACGAAACAAACTGTCCGGAAGGATGCCACCGTGGATAAACGGCTCCGTTTTGCATCTCATCGGTTTTCAGATTGGTTCTTATCAACCTGCCTTCAGTATAGAAGTATGTTCCGCCCACGCTTCCCCTCATATGGAACATAAAATCATCACTCCTTCCGTTATTGTACGCATGACAATTAATACAATTGTCTTCTGCCACCCTGTTTTCGATCACCGGTCTTTCGCTAAAACCGGACAGGTCTCTCTGCCTTATGCTGAGCTCGCTCCAGCTTTCATAACCGGGATAGAGCAGACGGTAGGAGAGATACGGATCGACAGGCTCTTTCGCAATATACCACTTAACGGGATCATATTTCTCCCATTGTCCGTTATTGCTTAATATGCAGATAATAAGCGTGATCTCTCCACCGGTATTATCTTCAAGGATTTTTCTCCATTTCTTTTCAGGGATACGGATCTTTCCTTTACCGGAAGCAATCGCGAATGATTTTCCTTTGGCGCCGGAAAACTCAACATAATATGATTTTCCTTCCTCATGTATATTAAAGTTGAGGGGTGCTATGTTAGGGGGAATTGTGATCTCCGCATAATCAGGATCAAGTGAAGCCGGCTTTCCGGCATTCACAGCGCTGCCATCCGGTCTTGTGCTGCAACCGGCGGGGATTAGCAGGATAAAGATAAAATATCGGATATATTTATAAGCTATCATATTTAATTTCATTCATTTACATATTGTTAGTGTCAATGAAGGATCCGTAAATTTAATCATAATTTATTATTTATGAATTCTGTGTAAGGCCGAGACTTCAAATCCTGTACTGATGATAGTGAGTTTAGCGGAACTGACTAACGAAGTTCGTCAGGGTCTTGCATTCCGTTGCACGGAACTTCCTCACGTCATTCGTCAGGGTCTTGCGGTCTTGCAGGACATATTTTGTTTATTGCGAATAAATTCGCAACGAAAAATATCGCAATATTATGAAAACAAATCCTTTTAAGTTCGGAACAGTGGTTGATGGTTCTTTTTCATATTTATCTTGCAGCTTGAGTTTTATGGATCTCATCATTTCTACTGCATCGAAGTCTTTGCCAAATAGCTTATTGCCGGAAGAGATCAGGGAGTGGTACAGTGGGCGAAAGAGCGAAGGTGCAAGCGCTAATGACCACCGAATGACGGCGTAGCCGAATGACGTCCCGCTTGCGGGACAAATGACTCTTTTTCCCGGTTTCGGTTATTGTTAGTTCAAAGATTTTGCCTATATTTATAATCAGATAACTTTTTGGTCTGAACCGATTGATTTATATTGTTTTGTCGGTTTCATGACATGGGACTGACGAGGCGGAAGCATGTATAACGTGGAGATCCGATTCGAGAATTGTGATTCGAGATTTTTGATTCTTGATTTAACTCATTAACATTCAATTCACAAGTCATAAATCAATTTCTAATTTTAAATACCTTATTTAAGTAATGATGCTATAAATTAAATAACAACCGATGTTATTAAAATATATTTGCCATATCATAAATAATACTTATATTTGTTTAAAATTCTTGTTATGAAACCTCCATGTATTTTCATACGCAAACACAGTAGTATAATAATTTACAACATGGAGGTTCTCCCGATAAATCGGGACAAGCTATCATACCATTAAAATAAATTATTATATGATGAAAGATTTTAATGCCGGAACATATGTGAGTCAGGGCTATTATAAGAGCTTCCAGCCTTCTCTGATCAACAAACAATGGCATCTGGATGATATGGAGGTTATTCAATTGCTAAGTAAAGCGGATCGTGACCTTGGGAGATTGGACATGTATTCACATTATATTCCGAACATAGATTTATTTATCAGTATGCATGTTTTGAAAGAGGCAACACAGAGTAGTAGAATTGAAGGAACTCAAACAAACATTGAGGAGGCATTGCGCGAAATAGAAGATATTCCGCCTGACAAACGAGATGACTGGGAAGAGGTTCAAAACTACATTCGTGCTATGGAAGCGGCTATCAGTGAATTGGATAAGCTCCCATTCTCAGCCAGACTTATCAGGCATACCCACAAAACATTGTTGCAAGGTGTAAGAGGAGGCAAAAGACAACCGGGTGAATTCAGACGCAGTCAGAATTGGATTGGAGGAGCTACAATAAATGATGCTACGTTCATACCACCTGTTCATACTTCTATTCCTGAACTTATTGGTGATTTAGAAAACTTCGTTCATAATAAGGAAATATTGCTCCCTGATCTCCTGAAAATAGCATTAATACATTATCAGTTTGAAACAATCCACCCCTTTTTGGATGGAAATGGAAGAACAGGAAGATTAATGATAACATTATACCTGGTTAACAATGGTATCTTAAAAAAACCGATACTATATCTTTCAGATTTTTTTGAAAAGCACAGGCGTCATTATTATGAGAATTTAATGCTGGTTAGGGAGAAAAATGATATAAATCAATGGTTTAAGTTTTTCCTTGTCGGGATTATAGAAACTGCAAATAAAGGTATTCAGACATTCGATAGTATATTACAATTACAGAAGCTGGTGGATCTTGATTTACAGAGACTTGGAAGTAGAGCCACAAATGCCCGAAAGATCACGAATTACTTATATCAGCGACCATTAATAAATGCTGAAAAAATTGTAAAAACAGCTGGCATTTCATATCCTTCAGCATATAAATTAATTGAGGATCTTGAAAGATTACAAATCCTGAAGGAAATAACGGGAGGACAACGAAGTCGGGAATATATATTTGAGAAGTATATCGATTTGTTTCATTAGATGAAAACTTTTTGTAACTAACTTCTGTATTCCTTCAGCCTGTTAGCTCACGAAGCGAAGCGGAGTCCCGGGAATCGGGAGTGTTCAGTGCTCAGTGCTCAGGCTTTGCCAGCCATAGTTCCGTATTGTCGGGACGAAGGCTGAGGGGTGAGGGCAGGGAGCAGGGGGAAAGCGAGGGAGCGAAGGGGCGATGGAGCGAAAGAGAGAATTATTTGTTTTAAAGTTCTGCTCATGGTAAAGATTGCTTCGCCTCACTTTGCTCGGCTCGCAATGACCGGTAGTTCCGGTTCGAACTTCGCCCACAGCTAAAGATTGCTTCGCCTCACTTTGTTTCGGCTCGCAATGACCGGAAGTTCCCGGGGAAATTGTTTTAAGAGTTCAGGGGGTAAAATAGGAACACTGTCATTGCTTCTCCCGACATTACGACCCGTAATGTCGGGAGAAGCAATCTTTGACGGTTTGAACGGAGTTGCAAGCGGCGAAAGAGGCCTTCCGTCTTTTAGCTCAGTGCTCAGTGCAAGAACCTTAATCCTTCTGCCTTCCGCCTGCCGCCTTCTGCCTGTTAGCTCACGAAGCGAAGCCTCGAGTCCCGAGAATCTGGAGGGCCCAGAGCCCAGTGTTCAGAACAAGAAAGTTCTTTCTTCCGTTCCGCTTTCGTGGAACTGCTTCGCTTTACTTCTTGTATGCCGTTGCACCGCTACGCCGCTACACCTTTAAACCTTTAAATTTTGCCCTTCCATTAGTTAAAAACGAACCGCATGTCCGATTTTGTCCGATTCTGTCCAATTTTGTCCAATTTTTTATTACTGCTATGTCGCAGTGATTGCCGAAATTTGTATTGAACAAAATAACTGATATGAAAGAAAAGGGCAGGAAGAAGGCGGGGAGCAGGGAGCAAGGAGCAGAGAGTCCCCCGCCCCCCGCCCCCAGCCCCATGCTTTTTATGGCAGCCAGGCCTTAAAATGAAATCCGAGGTTGAAACAAAAAAACTGATTATTAACGATTAAGTTTTTGTGAAATGAAAACATTGAAAAGGCTGGAGATCAATCCTGATAAATTGATAAAAAATGAAGAACTGATAACTCTTAGAGGCGGATATGATTTTGGTTGGGTTCATTGTTATATAGGATCAACGAGCTGTGCAAATTGGCCGATAGCAACTTGTGAAGGTACCGGTGAAGGTTCCGCAATATGGTATTGTGATACATATTGTCCTTCCTGGACGAATCTTGTTTGTGCCGGAGGTTAATTAAGTATTAGGAGGGAGTCTGGTCTCCCTCCTAAAATTAATTTACTATCAAACATTTAATATAAATGAAGATTATATGATGAATAGAAAAATAGGTCAAATGAAAATCCTCATAATATTTCTTATACTTTCTGCAATTGGATATTGTTGTGCTATCCCGGAAAAAGCAGATGATTCTGATATAGTGACATATCACATTGAGATACTGCCAGAAATTACTGATTTGAGACTTTCCGATTTGGGCGTTGTTGATATTTCATATATCCCACTTGAAACTAAAGAGAATAGTTTATTCTCTTGTACAAATAATTTAATTGCAAGTGGTAAAGTAATAATTGGAGATGGATTTTATTTAGTTAAATGTGCTAATGATATAATAATCTTCAAAAACAGTGGGTTATTTGAAAACAGGATCGGAAAAGCTGGAAGAGGACCCGATGAATATCAGGTTGCCCATGATGTTCAGGTCGATCAAAAAAAACAGGAGATATACCTGCTTGCGGGGTGGCAACAGAAGTTTTTTATTTACTCTTTAGGAGGAGAACTGATAAGAACATTTCAGATTCCATTCTTTTGTAATGAATTCATATTTGTCGAAGATGGGATTCTGTGTTATAGTATAAACCATATGGGTAATATTGAAGATAGCTACAATTTAATTGATAGTAATGGAATTATTTTAATATGTTTCGCCAATAAATACCCTTTTCAGAATCACGATGCTTATGGTATTCAGGGTGAAAACCTGTTTTACCAGTTTAATGACTAGGTTTTTAAGAAGGAAGTGTATTCAGATACAGTATATTTATACAAAAAAGGGGAGTTTAAACCTCATCTTGTAATTAATGTTGGAAACAAGCGAATAACCCCAAATGCCCGTACTCAATTTGATGGTCAGTACCTGGCAAGAAATTACATAAGTCCATTGAAATTGTTTGAATTTGGAGACTATGTATATTATGAATTTATCTACAAGTTTGATTTTTCTAATACGGAGATTTATAGTTTTATAGGGTCAGTTAATAACGATTTCCAGATAATATTCAATACAGGTCAAGGGATTATTAATGACATTGATGGCGGCCCTAATATACGACCCAAAACAACCGGCGATGATAATACAATAATAGCATTTATTGATGCATTACAAATGAAGAAATACGTTGCTTCTGATGAATTTAAAAATTTCACACCAAAATTCCCCGAAAAGAAAAAAGAACTTGAAAAGCTGGCAAGCAGACTGAAAGAGACTGATAATCCGGTTTTGGTAATGGTGCTGTTGAAGGATAATCCAGTTTGATTCCTGAAGTAGCAGAACCGCGGTATTGATTGCTTTTTCCTTTCGCCTTTTATCTCGATAAGCTATACAGAGTCCCGAGCATTGGGAAAGGAAAAGTTAATAAGTCTTGCAAGTCGTGCCAGTCCTGCCGGTCTTGCCAGTCCTGTATTCCGTTCCTGGCGCGGAACCTGGCTTCGCCGAGTTCGCCGGAGTTTACCCCAAGGCGGGAGCTCGGTTCGTCACTCTTCTGCTATCGCGGTACTTCGTCGGCCCGTCTGCTGTCAGGCTTCCTTTATTCCTCATCTTAGGTCTGGTTTAAAACTACACCTTAACAAAACACTGATAGCAGAAGTATCAATAGTTATCTATAAGCATCTTAACATATTGTTCCATCCTTGTTGAGGCGTAATATGGCATGTTCATGAGCGTGTAGGGAACACCTCCGGGGGTTTTAACTTTTTCTACATAGAAATTATTCGCCAGCAGTCTGATTCCGTATCTGTGTCCCGACCTTTCAACAAATTGATGGAGCGATCTTAATGTTCCATGACTTCCTGCCTTAATTTCGACCGGGATTAAATATTTATTATACTGGTATAATACATCAACTTCTGCATTGCTGTTGGCTTTTTCTCTGACCCAGAATACTGGTCTGTAAAGGACCGATTTATCTTGTGCCTGGATTTGTTGGATACTAAGATGCTGGATTATACGTCCTCTGTAAAAATCGTTCAAATCATATATTCCGATCATATCATCCTGGTGTCCGATTGAATAATTAAGAAGTCCTGTATCAAGGAACTGAAGCCTGGGTTTCCTCGACATATTTGGGATTGGAGGTGGATCAAGGTTCGTAGCAGGATAAATGAGTTGAATTATTCTGGCCATATCGAGAGCCCGCAATGCCTCCCCTACTTCCCTTGATCTGTAGTTTGCATTGCCAAATCCAGCAAAGGATATCCTTTCCTTCTCAAAGGGTGCGGAATCTATTATATGCCTAATGATCTTTCTTTCGGTAGGGTTGGAAGCATATTTCTCAGCATCATCGCGGTAACTCTGCCAGAGATTAGCGTAAATTTCTCCCAGGTTGATGAAACTTCTTTCTTCTGCGTAACGTTTTACCACCTCAGGCATACCCCCTGTAATGGCATAATCATTAAACATGTTGAGAATCAAGTCATGAGCTGACTTCCTAACCGGGATGTTATCCAGTTCGTCCACAATATCCTTACGATTCAATGCAAGGAGGAACTCTTCGAAATCGAAAGGATGTAAAACGACTTGTTCCACTCGACCTACCGGAAATGACGGGACGTCCTTCAAGGCAAATTCCAGCAGTGATCCTGCTGCAATTATATGCAATCCGGGATATTGCTCGTAAAAGTACCTGAGTAGTTTAATTGCTTTCGGAGATTCCTGAATTTCATCCAGAAAAATCAGTACCGGGTCATTTTTATCGGGGATACCGGCCCTGAGGAAGATGGCCTCCTTAACATCTTTTATATCATCAAGTTTTTCAAAAAGGCTTTTATCTTTTTCAGTTTCGAGGTTCAAAGAGATGAAATACCTGAATTCCCTGGCAAATCCATGTACGAGAGTCGATTTGCCAACCTGCCTGGCGCCTCTGATGATCAATGGTTTGCGATCTTGTTTATTCATCCAGAGAAGCAGGTGTTGATATAATTTTCTATAGAACATATTTCACCTTGTTATATTTACAATGCAAATATGTAAAATATATGTAATATATACAAGGCAATATTCATAAAAATATGTAACAAATACAAGGCATATGTTTGTGATAAAGTTTACAGTGCCAACTACCTTTCTCATCTTTCTTCGGTTCCGCTTCTCACCTTCGCTTCCCTTCGGGCAGCTACGGTGGGCAAAGCGCGGAATTGCGTCTCCGCCAGCCGGCGGATCCTTATCTTCGGTCTTCGGTCTTCGGTTATTGCTATATCCTAGATTTTGCCTATATTTATAATCAGACAACATTTTGGTCTGAACCGATTGATTTATATTGTTTTGTCGGTTTCATGGCATGGGACTGACGGGGCGGAAGCATGTATAACAGGAAGGCAAAGCAAATCACAAATCAATTTCTAATAATGAGAATAAGACTATTAGTATTTATCTTAATCATTCTCTTCTCTTGCGGCAGAAAAAGTACTAACGAGAAATATAAAACCGATTCTGTCTTGAGAATTGACCTTCTTTCAAACCATGAGTCCACAGTGACTAAACTTTCTGAATTTGTTGAAAATATTGAATATATACCTTTACAAACTTTGGAGAGTTCGTTAATAGGAGGCTATTCAAGCAATGCGCAGAAAATTGTAAACATCGATAATAGAATATTTATTCTCAGCAGAGGTGAGTTATTCTGCTTCGATCTGAATGGCACATATTTTTTTAAACTTGATAAGAGAGGAAGAGGACCAGAAGAATTCTTTAATATTACCGATTTTGATGTCAGTTCTGATAATAAGATTCTGATAATAGTATCATCGATAGACTCTAAATTATTGGTATACGGAATTACCTTGACCGGTTTTACGTTCCAAAGATCTATAAAACTAAAAGGAACTGATCCTCCTCCAAATATGGTCAGCCTGATTCCTGAAACAGACAAAGTATTTCTTGCAATACCACCCTGGAGAGGAACAGAACCCACTCAAAGCTTAATTATAAATAGTGTCGGAGATACAGTACATATAAAACCGAATTGCTATAAATATGAGAAGTTAAGCGAAAAAGGTCTGGCGGGCCGTGGCAAACAAACGATTATTTATTCCACTGAAAATATGGTCTGCTTTAAGGAAAATTTCAGTGATACTGTTTTTTATGTTGATATACAAGACAATTCTTTTAAGCCAAGGATGATTTTTGATTCACATGGTACATTTATCACTCCGGATATGGTATACGGTCCAGAAACGCCGGGAAATAATACAAACTGGATTGCTAATATCTTCGAGACGTCGAGGTATGTTTTCTATTGGTATGGCACATTTGAAACACGACCAAGAATTCTCTTCGATAAAAAGACAAACACTAAATATAAACTGGGTACTGATGAAGGATATAGAAGCAAACTTAAGGATGATCTGAGTGGTGGGCCTGATTTCAATATAGAATTCATTGATAATTTTTATAGTGGTGGCAAGCTGTTTTCATTTGCAGATGCGATAACACTAAAAAGATACGTTGAAAGCGAAGCTTTTACCAAAGCAAAACTAAAATATCCCAAAAAGAAAGAGGATCTAAAAAAACTTGCTGATTCACTTGAGGAAACTGATAATCCTGTGCTGATTGTAGTTACTCCAAAAGAGTAAGATCCATTATTGCCGGACAATATTCTTCTTAAATATCTCATTACGGCAGGTCTGCTTTGCCGGGACCTTAACCGGGAAGTACGGAATAAGGCAATAGTTATGTGATTATGGTGCCTGTCTTCAGTATCTCCTGAAGAAAACCGCTTATATCTTTGCCGTTTATTAAAAGAACTGGTTCAATTCTTTCGTCAATCTGTTTTCTCAGTTTCCATAGTAAAGGCGCATAGGAGAAAAAATCACCCTTTACAGAGTTTACTACAATCGCCACGTCAATATCACTTTCATCTCCTGCTTCGCCTCTTGCATAAGAACCAAACAAAATTACTTTATCAACATCAAGATGTTCTGAAACAAGCGATTTGTATAAAACTAATTTCTTTATAACCTCTTCTTTACCCATATCTGTAATTCTTTTGTTTGTTCAATGATCTCCCGGCACCTTTCATAAGTGAGACTTTTCAACAGCTGCTCCTTATAGGTTGGGTAACGGGCTTCGATATTCAAAGGTTCAAGTATATTGATCAGATTTGAGAAATCCGATGGAATAATTTTGTTCAATCCGGATCTGTTCGCCAGGTAAGACAAATTGTGAGAATAAGGTGGCGGGTCATCAGAATTTTTACAGAAAAAGGCTTTAAGGATCTTTTCAATTACCTGGTGACACATATATCCGACATATAAATATCTACCGCTTGTCAGCATTGCATCAGCTGTTTCAAGATCATAATCAGATAATCCGGCCCAATATTCGATTCTTTGCTTCAAGAGGATTTTTTTACAAATATACTATTTAAATCACGATCAATCATTCAATAGCGCAATTCCCGATTTACTTGGTTCATCGGGACTTCGTCGCGTTACTCCTCGCATGCGATCGTGTATTACCAGGAACTTAAGGAGGGCGAATGACCATCCTTCGATAAATCTTCGGAGGCCAAAGCGGTGCAGCCGAATGACTCCTTCCGCCTATCGGAGCAAAGCGAAGATCCCGATTTATCGGGATTGCCTGCCGCCTGTTTCTCTTTACCCCCAGCCCTCCGCTCTTTGCTTTTTATGGCGGCCAGACCGTGATATGAAATCCTGCTTATGATAAGAAATCCCGGAATATTTATCATTCCAGGCTTAGTTTGTATAGATTATTTAATTTTCTTCACAAATCAGAATTAAACCTTGGTTCATATAAATCACTCAATGCTAAGGAAGTACAAAACTATATTGCTGCAACGGAAACAGGATTCGACCTTATCAGAAAAAATGGACTACTAATTAACCGGATTGTATTAAAAATTCAAGAAGTCCTCGAGGGCAACAAAGCCGGATTTCGTAAACTACCCGGGACAACATTAAAAAACACCTCGACTGGTGAGATAATATACACACCACCTCAAGATCCGGAGGAAATTAAAAACCTGATGACCAATCTCGAGAAATTCATCAATGACAAGGAGTTCTGTGACTTCGACCCTCTTGTGAAGATTGGCTTCTTTATATGATTAAAGCGGTGGATCAAACTTCAAGGGAGACCATAGACTTAATTATAAAGATTCGTGAGTTGATGATGAGCTATAAACGTACATTACGAGACAATTATAAATTCTACAGCCAGGATTTACTTAACAACCTCTTTAAACATCCATACACAAAAATTGAGTTCATACAAAGAGACTTGAATGTATCAAGGATAACTGCTGCAAATTATCTGAACCAACTCGCTGACGACAATCTCCTGACAAAAAAGAAAATGGGGACAGCAAATTATTATATCAATGATCCTCTTTTTAGATTGCTCTCTGAAATATGATTTTAATAAAATACTGACGGCGACACGGATGGTGCTACCGCCTCACCTGGGAACAGCTCCGCGATGAAGCACCCCTGCCTTGCTTAGTCCACTGGAACCAACGACACTTTGTATTGGTGTACAGGATAAGGAAGCGGAGAGCGTGGGGCAGGGCGTATTGAGAGGAAGCGAAAGAGCGAGGGAGCGAAGAGGCGAAGGAGAGGATAATATGTTTTAATGTTCTGCTCATAGCTAAAGATTGCTTCGCCTCACTTTGCGCCTTCGGTAAACCTATGGCGCATAAAATGTTCGGCTCGCAATGACCGGAAGTTCCCGGGGAATTTGTTTTAAAGGATCAGGGGTTTAAAAAGGAAAACTGTCATTGGGAGTCCCGTGAAACGGGAAGAAGCAATCTTTGACGGTTTGAACGAAGGTGCAAGCGCTGAATGGCGTCCGACGTAAGGAGGACTAATGACAACTTCTTCGGTCTTCCCTGCCCGACTGACTGCGTCAGCGGTCAGGCGGGGGTCTTC
>CAZWFL010000052.1:0-23651 GCA_964633195.1 uncultured Rikenellaceae bacterium
GCCCTATTAGTAAGAAGGTGGAAACTTCTACCGCACTAATTGTCACAAGTCAGGAGGATCTTTGTTCTTGAATAGAAAGCTCAGGGCTCAAAGCTCCAGCCTACGCTGAAGCTTCGGCTGGCAGAGCTGGGCACCAGCCTACGCTGATGCTTCGGCTGGCAGAGCAGAGCGCAGAGCAAGTAAGAAATAAGAAGTAAGAAGTAAGAAGTAAGAAGAAATAACCAGTTCGTTTGACAGCTATAAGCTGATAGCTGAACCCCGTTACGAAACGCTGAACACTTGTAGGCCGCTACATCGCCACACCGCTGTACCGCTTCGCCGCTACACCGCTACACCGGTATGCCGCTACGCCGTTAATTGCTTCTTGCATTGCCGACTAAAATATTCCAGGTTGATTTCCAGAAATAGCGGAAATCGGTCAGAAAAGGATGGCGGTCGTATGAATCGAGATATTTCAGTTCGGATGCCTGTATGCTGTCAAGATCTTCCGGCAGGTCGGCATAGAAGGGGGGAATGAGACCGGGCTTATATTTTATTCTTCTCTCCCGGAGATCCTTGTTATAAAGGTCGAAGTATTGTCGGCTGAGTGGCCTGACACCCACAAGCTTCATATTACTCTTGGCGAAATTGATCAGCATGGGAAGCTCATCGAGCCATATTCTTCTTGCAACCGAGCCCCATGATGTGACCCGGAAATCATTTTTAAACTTGCCCCCGTTCTGAAGATCATGGATATTATAGACATAATCCTGTATATATTCGGAATAGGGATGCATGGTCCTGAGCTTGTAGACATTAATAATTTTTCCGTCCTGCCCCACCCTTGGAAGGGCTATCAGGGGTCCGTAGAGATATCCGTTCACGGGGATCGGATTTCCATGCTTCATTGCTTCAACACATAACAGGTTACCAATGAAGAGCTCACTCATTACCCCGAATCCTCCCCTTGAGAGACGGCCAAGGGCTTCAGCACGGGTAATAACTTCATTTGCTCCTCCCGTCAGGAATAAATATAACGGCCTGGTAAACCTTAGCTTGGGAAGGATTCTTTTGACTATAAAATCGAAGAAATAAAAAATGTAATTCAGAACCGGCGGGTACTTTTTAAGGATCCTGGCCTTTCGCTGATCTTTTGTCTCGACACAGCAAAAGAAGCAACCTCCGCTCCTGAGCTTGCTGTTTACTGCATCGATAAAATCGTTCAGCCTTTTTATATCGTTTATCTTATGGAGATTAATTATATAATCGTAAGTGTTTGCCGGCAGGCTCTGAATGTTAAAGATGGTTGTTGTTGAGACAACGGCTGTCTTACCTGAAATCTTATCGCCTGCCACCTGAAGGATGGCATTGGTCATATCAGTCCCGCACTCTCTTTTTATTGAGTCGATAAGCTCTTCGCTCGCGGTGAACTGTGCCCCGTTGTTTTTATGTTTTCCGTTGGTGCCGTTTACCAGCTCAATTTCGCTTGGTTTTTTGTATTTTCTGTACTTTTCATACTCCCCGGGGTTCTGAACCCAGGCTCTTTTATATGCGACATAAAGAGAACCGAGTACCAGTTCAAGGAAGGTTGTCAGCAGAGCTGTTCCCAGGACAACAGTCCTTGAGTATTCATAATCCCTGAAGGTATACATGAGCAGGGCGGTAATGGAAATTGAAATAAGATTACTGCTGATGACACGGTAAAAGAGGCTTGAGAAATTGACGATCTTCCCTCGGTGCATCTTGCCATTGATGAGGGAAACAAATATCCATATCACAACCAGTATGGAGAAGAAGATGATGTGAGACGGGACATACGATTTAAGCCCTGCCGGTTTGAGCCAGGCCATAATAAGGAAAGACACCGTAAGCAGGACAATGTCGGCAAATAAAGTTATGACCCTGAATCTGGCGACTTTCATAAACTCCTTTTTACGATTCAAATATCACACCGAAGTAACGAAATTCTCAGAAAAAGGTTTTGTTTAGAAGGCAGATATTATCAACAAAGTACCAACTAAAAAAAGATGGCATAGCGGCACAGCGGCATAGTGGCTCAGCGGCAAAACAACCGTAACGCAGTTACACCGTTATGCCTTTACGCCTCTACGCCCCTGAGCCTTTGCGCCATTACGCCGTCATATTTTTAAAACCCAAAGCTAATTCCTCCGTTCAGTGTCCTTTTCTTGCCGAAGAAATAGCCCGGTGACCACTCTTCCGTGCCGCTGATATCCGATGCTGTAAAGTCCAGCCATAGACAGAGATCGTTTATGATCTGGTATGATGCCTTTAAACCCGTTGATTTTGAATGCCATTCAACAGACTCAAGCGGCGGGTTGCCGACTCTTCTGCCTCCCAGTGAGGTATAATCGGGACCACGGATGGCATCTGTATAAAAGAACCTGATATTCATTGTTCTGACAGGCCGGTAATCGATGGCAAAGTACCATTCGCGGGTATTGTCCTTCAGGTAGTGACCCAGATTGAAATAGTTGTTTTCGAAAGTAAGGGTGGGGACATTATGTTGAAAGGCAAGGGGATAGGTGTATGTCAGTTCCCCGGTGAGGGAGAGGTTTGTGACAGGGACATTAGTCAGCCGGAAACCGGTCTTGTAGCTTATAAAATTCCATTCGTCTTTTTTTGTGATCCTGCTAACCTTCAGTTCATCAACGAAGATAGTTGCATAAAGGTGAAGATTCTTTATCTGGCGTGAGCTGATATCGAGGAACATCTGGGAATTCATGTTGTTGATGCCTGATGTGACCGAATGATCGACTGATTTATAAAAGAAGAGCGGAATGAGATAACCCGGGTAGAAATCGAGATCGCTGTACATTATGCTGTTACCGGCTGAAATATTCAGGTTTTTAAAAGGTGTGAAGGTAATCAGATTGGCAGCGATGAATTTTTTATGATAAACCTCGCGGTAATCTGTGCCGTAGCTGTTGGTGACCCAGTATGACCGTGTGCTGTCGATCACCCGGGAGTTGAGCCAGCCGTGATAATAGTTGAAGTCGAGCCATTTTACCGGAGTCACCTGAAGCTTCAGCATCACAAAGGTCGGGTTATGGCCACCGAATATGTTTGCACCGTTATAGTTGCTTCCCCACTGCACCCGGTCCTTTACAAGTCCGATGTTACCCCACCCCCATGTATAAGTCACACCCCCCTGCATCTCACTCCAGTCGGTTCCTTCCTTAATATGTCCGCCCTCCCTCTGTGTGAGGTAATCTGCCAGTCCCAGAAACGGTTTTTCGTGATTGTCGCGAAGCGATGCATAGAATCCCCAGTTCTTTATATATCCGTGGAATTCTGCCCCGTTCCGCCAGTATGTTGCATTGCCGGCAGAGTTGGCAAAAAGCTCTCCCCCGAATATCGGATTGACAGTAATTGAAAACAGCGAATCCCTGTAATAAAACAGATCCATCCTTTTCCCTGCGCCCCTGCGCCCTTCGACCGCCGGAGCCTCCTGGACCGCCGTAGCTTCAGCGGAGATGGTGGCGAAGTCGGCTTGCGCCTCTGCGCCGTTACACCCCTGCGCCGTTACGCCGCTACGCCCTTCCTTCCCAAAGTCTCTCAGATAAAAATCAAGCTCCTTCTGCTGCCTTTCGTTCAGCATCTCCCTTTTCTCATTAGCCTCATCAAGTTTATGAGAGATATATAGCCTCGTCCATGGTTTAACGGCTGAGTTGACTGCAATGATCTGACTGTTTGCCAGTTCGTCAAGAAAATCATATACCCCGGTGTTATTCACGGAATGGGGGATACTCTGGGAAAACAGGTTTAGGAAAGCTGTGAGCAGGAGACAGAAACAAATCGTAATTGCCCTTTGATATATGCGTGTCATCATCGGATTATCGGATCAATCAACAAATATAGAATTTATTTACAGATACCCCTAAAACGCTATCTTTGGCTTAATAATCACATTTGAAATGGCCTGGTATAAATTTGTTGCTTTACTGTCTCACTGGTCTTATGAGCTTAATAAGAAAATTCAACATTTTATTGATGCCCTTCATTCGGGATTTTGGTTAGGGGTGATGAGTGAAAGGAGTCTTGAATATTCAGACGAGCTTTTCTATAATCAAAAGAAACATTATACAGATGACAAATATAACCAGTCGGGATTATATCATTGGGAAAAGGCGATGATTGAGAAACATTTCAAAGATGCAAAGAAAATATTGTTAATAGCGGCAGGGGGTGGCAGGGAACTTATTGCACTCCATAATATGGGATTTGATGTTACCAGCTACGAATGCAACACAAGACTTATTGTATACGGAAATGAACTACTCCTAAGGAACGGGATCAGGAAGAAGATAGAATATCTGCCTGGAAGCTCTGTCCCTGAACTGATTACAGAATATGACGGGATAATAATAGGTTGGGGAGCCTATTCTCTTATAAACGGAAGGAAAAAGAGACTTACTTTCCTTGACGGCTTATTGCCGTTCCTGAAGAAAGAAGCTCCTCTTATGATATCGTTCCTTTTTACAAGATCACGGACCAGGCATGAAAAGACAATCAGAATGATATCAAACTTTTTCAGAACAATAATGTTTAGAGAAAGGACAGAAACCGGCGACATGCTTGTTCCTGATTTCATTCATTATTTTACTGAAGAGGAGATCAAAAAAGAACTGATCCAATCTAAATTTAAGGTGATCGATTATTCTGATTCAGATTATGGTTGCTTGATAGCAAATATACAATAATCATCTTCAGCGTACGAAGACGGCCAAAGCTATCGAATGACCCGCCTCCGCTGAAGCTACGGCAGGCAAGGCCATCGAATGACCTATTTAAAAGGACTATCCCCGAACGGGCTTGCAAAAGGATTATCGCTGCCCTTACTGGCATCTCCTCTCGGCATTGGGTTCATCGGTGGGCTTAAAAGCATAAGTGAAACGGAAGAGTCAAGCTTCACCCTTAAGATTCCCGGTTTTATATATGGTTTCTTTTTTACCATCCTGTTATGTCCTGCCTGAAATCTAAAAGTACTAAATCCGGACAATCACTGCAAAAGTATTTATTATTTTTTAAACCACGCTAATTAATTAATGTTCATCAGGTAAAATTTATCCCCTCCTAAAAATTTTGGCTCAGAGCAAGAAGGCTATTCCTTCTGCCGTTACGCCTACTTAACAACAACTCTTCCAACATACCTCAACAGCCCCGACTCTATCTTTATGAAGTATATTCCGCCTGACCCCGGTGAAGGTATCTGTATCAGCGAACTCTTATGAAACTCTTCATTGACTCTTTTTGAAACAACACTTCCGGTCATGCTGAGTATCTCAACAGAACCTCTCTTCCCGTCCCATTCATCAGAAAGAGTCTCGATATTGATCATTCCGTTAGTCTGATAAATATTGAATTTGTTAACCGCTACTTCCGGATTCTCAATACCGGCAGATATGTTTTCGGTCTTTATTATAAAGCGTTCGTTCAGAGTTCCTTTTGAAGCGGTAAAGTTCAATACAGGATTCCTCTTCAGATCGGCAGTAAAGCCGGTTGATCTGTCAATCAGATAAACATTGTAGTTTTCAAGTCCCTGGAGGGTGGTTGCCTTCAATATGTAGTTACCCGTTTCTGATATGCTTATTCCGACAGCCACCTCCGTGCTTGTTTCAGGGAAAGGAATGCTGTTTATGCTGTAGCTGACACTGCCAATAGTTGTCCAGAGGCTTATATTGTCACCTGTTTTGCTGAATTTATGGGCATCGAGACGGGAATCAAATTCGTGTCGGGCTTTAGTGTCGAACCTGACAACCGTTTCATCATACGAATTCTTGCTGCCCTCGATTTTCAGCCTTAAAAGCGGAATAAGTCCTCCCGGGCCCTTGTATCTGTTCTGTGTGCTGTGTATCCTGGCCGACGCAGGGAGTGTAAGGCTTTGTCCTGCAGTGTTTGACTTGACGAAGAATCCCTGCATGGGAGGTATGTTACCCGTAACACCCTCCACGCTGCCAACACCGTCAATATAAGATACACGCTGATTATTCCATGTAAAATATATTGCATTATCGATCTCCCCTCCCCCCGGCAGATTCAATGCAATATCATCCCAGTTGAGACTTGAGGAGAAAGGATTCCCAAGCAGGTTCCATCCTTTAAGATCATCATTATCTTCTGTGCCGGAATACGATAAAGATTCTGTCTCATCCGATGTGTTCGGAGTTCCTGCGAAAGTCTTGACAACATAAGGCTCATAGAAGTAAATGTTGTATCCTTTACCCGGATCAAGATTACTGAAGGTATAGTAATCTTCGGGATTTTCAGGATAATTACCGAGGGAGTAGTCCCATCCATCCCATGCGACCCATCCTTCGTGCTGGCTCCCCTCACCAAGCTGTTCGTAATAGGCTGCCAGATCGTAAGTGGGATTATCGCCGGTGGTGAAAACATCTGTCGATAGTGTTGTAACGGGAGAGGAGATGTAGTGCCACGGGTATGTCGCTTCATCACCGCCTCCGGTAAGGTATATCTGAATGTTTTCGGTCCCGTTGCCTGAATAGTCATCCACAATCAGTGATGCTATTCCGTTCTCATCGGAGTTAAGGTTAAGGGTTCCGTTATTGGTTATTGTGCCTATTGTTGCACTTCCCGACGCTTCAACTGTAAGGGATGCGCCCGGATTGATCGTCAGATCGCCGCACACTGCGGTAACCGGACCCGTTATAACGGGTTGGTATGCGGTATAAGATGATATCGATGCACTTGTTTCAGAAGTGGGAACGCCGCCTGTCCAGTTATCAGCTGTGTGCCAGTCATCTGTGATGCCGAGCCAGGTCCCGGCAGGAGGTGCATTGTTGATAACACCCGTAGAGGGAAAAAAGAAGACATCATTTGTAAATTCGGCTTCAGAATCAGGATGACCGTATGATCCGGGCAGCTGGCCGATTCCTCCGAGAGCAAGAAGGCTTGTGGTATGTATTAATCCGTTGCCAAGTCCGGCTTTGGACCCGGTCATTATCGAAAGGCTGTTAATGGTGCGGGCAGATACGAACCTGACATCCCCTCCGGAGTTGTTGATCACAACGCTGTTAACTTCCGGGGGAAGACCGTTACCGGCATATTGGGTGCCGGCGCCATTGTAAATGAAAAAAGCATTTTCATCATAATAACGAAGGCCTGTTACCTGTATGTTCCCGCCGTTCTGACCGGTGGCGGTAAGGGTTATCCCTCCCTGGGCTGTGATGCCTATGGTAGCCCCGGCTGACAGTGTAAATCTGCCGTTGCTGCCTGATATGACAGATGGATTTGTCGCTGTGCCCATCTGCAGATTAGCACCCGGATTGACGGTGAAATCAATGGTATTGCTCAGCGTTCCTCCGGCCGTGTACATCTGCATGGCACCATTTCCGTTGAATACAACCGAGCCCCTGCCGGTCGAGGATTCGGTGATGGCGCCGCCTGTGAATGAGAAATTCCCGGCTACATTAATGCTGCCGTTACCGCTGCCGGATGACAGATCAAATATTCCGCCGGTTTGATAATAATTGCCGGATATAGAAATAGTCCTTGATGTTGAGGTATTGGTCACGGCAAGTCTGCCCGATCCTGTGCTCAGCAGCGTGAAATCACCCTTAACGGTGACATCACTGTTCATAATCGGGTTGGGCGACGATGACTGTGATACGCAGTTCCATGTAAAATTACCAAAACTTTGTCCTAAACCTGAAGGAGCCTGAGCTGTTATTCCGGTGATAAGACATAATGAGGCTGCATCCCATGTTGCAGCAGGCACAACCCCTCCGTTTGCGGTGTGCCTGTAGGTTGCACCACTGTTAAAACTCAACACACCTGTCGGCGTAACAGTCCCTGAATTCTCCAGCACTCCGCTTATAATGCAATCGATATCATCAGAACCGTCGGCGATGGTAAATGTTGTGCCTGAGCTTACGATAACTGTTCCTTCGGGCTGTATCACAACCTGATCAGCGGTTACATCTTCAGCAACCGTAATTGTATGACCGTTTCTGATCGTTATGACGCCGCTTTCAAATGCAGGGGCTGATGTTGCTGTTATCCATCCGGTTACACTGTAAGTCTGCCATATCTCAGGTGTTGCCCAGTTGCCTGATCCGTTTGAACGGTAATCATCGGTGAGGGCACTTTCCGGCTCTGTAAGCTGACTGCCCCTTGCCGGATCCATCAGATAGTATTCCAGTCCCGGAGGTCCGCTGAATTCATAAACAGCTACATGATAGACAGTATAGCCATCCAGATTATAAACAGTCACACTGTTGCCGGTACCGTTATAAATCACGTAATTGCCTGTCCCGATTTCCGATCCGTTGCCATAAATATTGGAGGCTGTATAGGTTGTCCCATACACCGGATCGCTGTCCACTGCACTTCCTTCCTTTATAAGGACAATCCTGTTCGTTCCGTCGCCGTTGGTCCAGCTGATGGTCATCGAAGAAGATGTTACATCGCTGAAGATGATATCCGAAGCCTGAATGGTAGGCGGCGGCGGCGGTTCGTAGTTGAGACTGACTGCTGTTACCGAGGCAAATGCATCCCTGCTGAAGCTGGTGGGTGATGCATCTGTAATGTCAGTGACCGGATAGCTTCGGCTTGCGACTCCATTCCTGACACTCCACCCCGAGAAGCCTGCAGAGTACATTCCGGTCTGCTCATTGACCATGGTCCAATCCGGAGCATAAGTGATTGCGGGGATCTGGTTATAGCTGTTCCTGTAGGCGCTTACAACCTCTATTGCCTTATCGTAGGCATCAATTGAAAGAGGCGGCGCAAGAGAGAACCCGGAAACAGCTGTTGACATGCTGGTGTATTTCTGAATGCCCGTAAAAGGATCTGCCTGGTCAACATAGTCGAACAGTGCTGC
Source organism: uncultured Rikenellaceae bacterium (assembly GCA_964633195.1). Classification (GTDB taxonomy): domain Bacteria; phylum Bacteroidota; class Bacteroidia; order Bacteroidales; family VadinHA17; genus LD21. Next base: position 8,840 of record CAZWFL010000052.1, read on the forward strand.
CCAGATATCCGTAAAACCGATGGTTCCTCCGCTTACGGAGACTGAAAGGAGATTGCTGCCTGCATTGTCCAGGCCTGCTTCATCAAGGTAGTAAATAGCCGTATGCTGCCTCACCGACAGACCCATGTCGCCGTCGGCCAGCAGCAGGGGCTGTCCGCCGTATGAAAGGCTTACTGTAACAACGCCTGAAGCACTTCTGTCAGCCGCAATTGCCACAACAAGCACCCGGTTCGAATTACTGCCTTCAGCAACCGGATAGTTAATATCCTGTTGCATTGTGATGGTACCATGATAAAGGTTAGTCCAGTTCTGCAAAGTTGCCACCTGTGCCGGCAACTGACCGGCGATCAGCGACATTACAAACGTCAGTATAATTGCGGGCCTGTAAAACAATTTGTTTCTTCTCATGAATTGGGTTTGTTAGAATGCCTCATTAAAATAATTATATCCGCAGCTACCCTTAAGCCGGCCAGCTTCCAGTATTTAACGATAAAAACCTTTTATGGTTTCATTAAGAGCATTAATACTTCAGTTCGAAATATGTCATTACTTCATAGTAATTGTTTACATCTACTCCGGCTTTTTCAAGTTTCTCAATTATTGCTTTTTCGGCAGCTGTTCCTTTGGGATTTGTTATGGTATAATCCGTTATCAGCAGGAAACGGTATTTCTCTACAACACTCGGCTCAATCAGCTCGAATGTCTGGTAAGCATAAAGATTGATGGTATTCGGAGAAAAGGTATGCAATATATATTGCCTGAATGAACCATCCTCACTTTCCCACATTATAGGCAAGGCGTACCATTCTTCAAACATGTAACAATAGCCGAGAACGGCTCCGTGGTTGATAATGTCATCATTAACTTCAGGAGCTGCCAGGGAATAGGTAAGAGACGGACGCCCGAGGTATGTTCCTTCAACCCATGTAATGTCATCCGAAAGGAGGCTTATTATCTTTACATTGGCATTACCGGCAGGACCCGTAGCACCTGTGGGACCGGCAGGACCCTGCGGACCGGCTGGTCCGGTAGCCCCGGTAGCACCTCTTGGTCCTTCCGGACCTTCGCATGAAACAAACCCTGCAATAGAAAGCAGGAGTATCAGAATCCTGAGTTTAGAGATAGTACTTTTCACGACTTAATAGTTTTAATCAGGTTAATAATCAGATTACTGCTTGTCACATTAATGAACCTCACTTTTATTAAAGTTCAGATCATCCGTTAAAGATAGGTCATTATTTATAAAGAGAGTTCCTTCATATTAACAAATTATTAGATAATATTAACCATAAGGCACAACGGTACAGCGGCACAATGGCGCAGCGGCAAGAAAGATTGAGGGCACAGCGGCACAATGGCTCAGCGGCGCAGCGGCGAAGCGGCAAGAAAGATTGACGGCACAGCGGCACAGCGGCAAGAAAGATTGAGGGCACAGCGGCACAATGGCTAAGCGGCGTAACGGCGCAGTGGCTCAATGGTATGACTTGCTTCTGGATTTAATTAGTTTTAAAAGCATTACTGAGATTATCCTGCAATCTGAAACAATGGATTCTGTAATTTGGGGCTTAATAATACCTGTTTCACTACCAATAATACAAATTGTTATTAATTCGGCTGATGAACCTTTCGCAATATAGAAATGGCGGATTGATTGTTTATCGGTTCCAAGTTCGTCACCCTCAGCGATATTGGCCGGAATACTCAAAGCAGCCCTTCTGATTTGATCCTTAAATCCAAAATCTTTGGAAAGAGGTTCTTCCCGGGTCAGTTTATAAATTGTGACAGCAAGTTGTTTGGAAAGCTGCCACACACGAAGTTCCTGAAAATTTCCCATAATGCAGCGATTTATGTTATTACTGATTCTTTCTATACAATTCCACTTGTACAGATAATCAAATATAGATAATTCTGATTAAATCCCCGTTACGCCGTTGAGCCCCTACGCCGTTACGCCTTTTTTTCGCCCCTACGCCGTTACGCCGTTGCGCCTTTACGCCGTTTATAACAGCCACAACAATTTGCCAATTCTTCCGGGATACATCAGTGCCGCCTTCACCGCTCCACATCCGTGTCTTTTCTTCATCCATTTAATTGACGGAAAAATATCTCCCGCGAGATATCTGAATCTTGATCCCCGGGGTATGGCACGAAAATGGGACCTGTAAACCTCTTTATGCTGCCCCGTACGGGTTCTGCCGGGTTCTGTAATTAACTCTTCCGTCAGCTGTGGTCCGTTGCCCGGACTAAGCAATTCCATGTCGGCCCACAGCCTCAGCTGGAAATCCCCGGTGGATATATGATAATCACAATGTTTCTTAAGATACTCCAGATGGATGTCATCCTTCAGGATGAATGCCTTCATGCCCTCAATACTGATCTCATTGGCATTGCCGATGGCATCATCAAGTATACTGTTCCGGCCGGGTTCATCAAAGAGCCTGTGGTGTATCTCAACAGCATAGCCATCCTTTCTCAGGGTCGGCATGTGCTTGCCTATACCGGTGATTATCTTCCGGTGAAGAGGTGATTTAATCATATCAGATACGAATCCTTGCTCCTGAAGTAAACGCCATGCTCTCACAGCATCATCCTTTTTTACCAGGATATCGTTGTCGCTCATCTGGCGCAAACCCCGCGATCCGTATATTGTATGCTCGAGAGCCATTCCCTTGAGAAGCAGGTGCTTTATCCCGGCTCCGGTGAGTATTTCATTGACTTTTTTCCATTGGGTTGTAAGCCAGGTGTTGCGTATAAGGCTTTGGTGGTGGCCGTTTGTCAGGAGAGCCATCGTGTCCGCCGGGATCTCCTTCTCAAGTCCGGCCTCTTTAATATTGTACGCAGCCAGCGCAATGATCCCGTGGGTATTTATAAGCCTAACCATACGGTGCCAGTCACGGACCTCACCAACCAGCCTTGCAAGAGAATCACTGTCCGTCTCACTGAAAGGATAGCGGCAAAGGAGCAGAAGGAGCTCCCTAAGTTCATCATTACTGATATCCGGTCCCGGCATCGTTGCGGTCTCTTTTTAATTCACCACTAAAGTAATAATAAACCGGAAATCCTGGGTCCGTTAAAGCTCAGGGCTCAGGCTTTGCCAGCCAAAGTCCCAATTTATCGGGACGACGGCTGGGCGCAGAGCTCCAGCCTCCGCCAAGGCTTCGGCTGGCAGGCAGTGCAAGAAAGTATTTGCCAACTGCTTTGCCAGCCGTCTTCGTCCCGATTTATCGGGACTTCGACGACCGAAGGCCGAAGCAACAGCGAAGGCTGGCCAACTGCCAACCGTAGCTTAAACGGAGGCGAAGGGCAAGGGGCAAGATAATTCTTTCTTCTGTCTTCGGACTTCTGTTGAAAACTTTCTGTTCAAACTCTTGCGTAATTCGAAACATCGAGTAACTTTGTTACTCAATAACCCTTAACTAATGCTGAGCAGTCTTATAACCTCACAGACAAGGATAAAACTGCTGAAGAAGTTTTTCCTGAACAGCAGTACCAGAGCCCATCTGCGTGGACTCGAGTCGGAGTTCGGGGAGTCATCCAACGCCATACGCATAGAGCTGAACCGCTTTGAGGAAGCCGGATTGCTTAATTCACTGCGCGACGGTAACAAAAAGATGTACCAGGCCAATAACAAGCATCCTCTTTACCGCGATATCCACAGCATTATACTGAAAGAGACCGGAATTGACCGTGTGATAGAAAAGGTTATCCATCGACTGGGTAACCTGCAGTGTGTTTACCTGACCGGCGATTTTGCACATGGCAGCGACAGCCAGGTCATTGAGCTTATTCTGGTGGGTGATGATATTGACCGGGAGTACCTGGCAAGAAAAGTTATGCAGGCCGAGGAGATGGTGGGACGGAAGGTGAGCTATTTTGTGCTTACCCCCGGTGAAGCGGAATTTTACCTGCTGAGATATAAGCCCTCTGACCTTCTCCCGTTATGGAACTGTGACGGGGAGGAGAGGCCCGGGCCATGAAACGACTGTTTTTCTTCTCACCCTTAAGGGTAGGGGCAAACGAAGAAAAACAGCCGGAAAAGATATGATTACTTTTTTTCGTCTGCCCCGGCCCTGAAGGGAGCGAAAAAAAGTAATCAGTAATGATTGAGAACGATTTTAAAATTTTATAAAAAGGGCTACCTGACGCCCGATAGAGCGATGTAACGCAAATAAGTTCAGGGATTTAAAGCCTTGTTGGTCCGGAATTAACGATGGGACTGACGGGGCGGAAGCATGCCCCGGAGAAAGGCAAGGGGCTCAGGGCACCAGGCCTTCGCCAAGGCTACGGCTGGCAATGCAGAGCTCAGAGCAAGACAAAAAACGCTTTTGTGAAAGGTTACGTGTATATTATGACCAATGATAGTAATAAGGTATTATATACCGGTGTAACAAGTAATTTAAAGGATAGACTGATTAACCATAAGATCAGAAAGTTTAAGAATAGTTTTACGGCAAGTTATAACCTTAGAAAATTGGTCTGTTACGAATGCTTCGGATCAATGGTTGAAGCTATTAAAAGAGAAAAGCAGATTAAGGGGGGATCCAGGCAAAGAAAGATTGATTTGATAAACAGAAATAGTCCTGATTGGGTGGACTTAAGTGACCAACTGAAAGACGGATAAAAACTGCTTCGTAACCCTAATTGGAATTTAACCCGGAGAGCTTCGGAGTAAATGGTCAGGATTGCTTCGTCGTCACGATTAACATCGTGACTCCTCGCAATGACAGTCTTCCTGATTTCATCTTGTAATAAATTAATTCAAATTCGCATAGAAATACCGGTCATTGCGATCCCGACATTACGACCCGTAAAGTCGGGAGAAGCAAACTCTGGCACCACCACCACACTTAAAAAACAATACCGATGAAAACGATTACTCAGATAATAATCCTTGTGCTCCTGGTCACTTCCTGCACCACGCAGCAGAAACTCGCATATTTGAATAACCTGCCTGAGACCAGCGGCCCCGAGACCTTTACAATGGATATCCCCGATTACAGGATACAGCACTGCGATATTCTCTATATCACCATCAAGGCCATGACGCCCGACGGATCCATAAACGATTTTCTTTCCGCAATGCGCGGAACAGGTACCTCAACATATGCACAGAGCGAGGCGGGACAGTATCTTTATGGTTATGATGTAAGTGGCACCGGTGATATTCTTTTGCCCGTCCTGGGAACTATAAATGTTGGGGGTTCTACCCTGGAGGAAGCAAGGGTTCTGGTTCAGAAAGTAGCTGATAAGCACTTCAACAACACCACTGTCGAGTGCAAGCTGCTCAGCTTCAAGTTCACGGTGATAGGAGAGGTGCGGGCGCCCGGAACATATATCAATTACAACAACTACCTCACGGTTCTCGAAGCCATCGGACGTGCAGGAGGCATAGCCGACTACGGACGCCGCGACAGGCTCCTCGTTGTGCGTCCCGTTGCCGGCGGCACCCAGACATACAGGCTCAACCTCCAGGACAAATCCATCCTTTCCAGCGAAGCATATTTCCTTCTTCCCAACGATGTCGTCATCGTAGAGCCCGAATCGAAAAAGATCTTCAACATGAACCTGCCAACCTTCTCGTTCATACTTACTACCGCCACTTCTCTGCTCACTACAACGCTTTTACTTATCAACTATTTTGGAAAGTAAACAGTGCCGGATCGGTTGGTTCGTTTCAATGTTTGCAAACTGTAAATCACAAATCAACTCAATAAAGTTTCATTATCAGAATAATAGATTATCTTTATTCTATAAGTCCAAGGTCATTTAATTATGCCGGAAAGCGCTAAAATAGTACCATTGCCTGATGAACTCAGACGTTATTTCTGGGATGTCCGGTTCGGTGATCTGTCGGTGGAGAAATATCCCAGATTTATTGCAGAGAGAATTCTGAACTATGGTGACATGAAGGAAGTAAAATGGCTTTTGTCATGGCTGGACAGGAATTTATTGGAAGATGTCGTTTATAACAGCCGCAATCTTAACGCTAAATCAAGAAATTTCTGGAAGCTTGTGCTGACGGATTATCATAAAGGAATCACCTGTAATGAACACTAGACTGCATCTTGAGATTTTACCCGAAGAACAACTTAAACTGTTTGAAGAATTGTCGGTTCAGACTTTTATTGCTGATTTTTATCTTGCAGGAGGAACCTCTTTGGCTTTACAAATCGGGCACCGCAGATCTATTGATTTTGATTTTTTTATCCCGGCTGACTTTAATACATCTGCCATAATTGACAGACTCATCCAGACAGGTACCTATCAGCGTGACAATGAAGAGAAAAATACGATTAACGGCAGTTTGAACGGCGTTAGAATTTCCTTTTTCGGTTATAGATACGACATCATAGATGATTTTAAGATCTATAATAAGATCAGGCTGGCAGGTTTAAAAGATATTGCAGCCATGAAGCTCGAAGCCATAGCAGGGAGAGGAAGCAAAAAGGATTTCATCGATATGTTTTTTCTGTTGAAACAATACACAATTGAAGAGATATTTGCTTTTCATGCTCTGAAATATGGTACAGGTCTGAGTAATCAATACCACCTTATGAAATCCCTGGTATATTTTGTGGATGCCGAATCAGAAGCTATGCCTGTAATGGTAGAACCGCTCCGTTGGAATGATGTTAAAAGCCAAATAATATCATGCGCCAGACAATTCCCGATACCGGGCTCGTCGACTTCAACCCGATAAATCGCTCCACATTTTGTATTGACTTATATTGTTTTATTTCTTAAATTAGTTCCTGAATTCAATGTCTAACAATAAAGGAATTAAAATCATGTTAAGGAAACAGATCTGCCGGGTGGTTACGCTTGTGAGCCTTATCGCATTGACAAGCTGTGCAACGGTAAAAATCTACTCCGATCCGGATCTGAAAAACGAGACCGGATTGCGTTACTACACCCTCAGGCCTTATCTGCTTGTGGAGTATAAGGCAGAGAAAGACAACACTGTCAAAACGTCCGTTGTTTATCTGCCTGATCTATCCGATCCCCAGTACCTGAAAGCCCGTACGGGCATCGGCAAGAACGATATCAGGATGACCTTCGCCAACAGCGCCCTCGCATCATACGGCGCCGTTAGCCAGTCACAGATCCCCGAGCTCATGGAAGCCTTCGCCAACATTCTCTCGAAAAGCGCCTACGCGGCCCAGGCCTTCACCGGACCGGTGCTCCCTGCAGCGGATGACTCCGGCACTTACTTCAGACTTTACGAGATCATTCAGGGCAGCGACAGCACAGCCCTTAAGGAAGTGGTAATCGGAAATCAGTAATCGGAAAGAGGGAGCGACAGAGCGAAGGAGCGAAAGGGTGAAAGGGCGAAAAAGCGAAAGGGCGAAAGGGTGAAAAAGCGACAAAGCGAAGGAGCGAAAGGGCGATAGGGCGAAAAAGCGAAAGGGCGATGGAGCGATAATTAAAGTAAAAAGAAGACTCTATGCAAAAGATCAGAACTCATAAAGACCTGAAGGTATACCAATTATCTTTTGAAGCAGGGATGTTAATCTTTCAATTGTCAAAAAAATTTCCAAAGGAGGAGATGTATTCATTGACAGATCAGATAAGGAGATCTTCAAGGTCAGTATCAGGAAATATTGCTGAAGCATTCAGAAAACGAAAATATCCAAAATCATTTGTATCAAAATTGACTGATGCTGAGGGTGAAGCAGCTGAAACGCAAGTCTGGCTTGACTACGCGCTTGAATGTGGATATCTGGAAAAAGAAAGCCATGATTCAATTTTTGATAAATACGATCATATTATATCAATGCTTGTCAATATGTCAGCCAAACCAGAAAAATGGACTATCGGATTTGCCAGCACTTAGTGTCAACGTTCTTTCACTTTTTCGCTTTGTCTCTTTTTCGCTTTGTCTCTTTGTCTCCATTTCGCTCCCTCATCTTAACCCTGAAGCTAATATAAATGAAAAACAACATTCTAAATAAAAAACTGATACTATCCGGCTACTCCGGTCCTAAGGGAACCGGCTGGCTCTCCCCTCTGCCCGACCTGCGTGACTACACCAATAATCATGCTGAGATAAAGACCTTTAACAGAAAGCTTCACCTGACGGCCAAAAGCCACGCATTGCCGGCAACGGTCGATCTGAGGCCCTGGTGCTCTCCTGTCGAGGACCAGCTCGAGCTGGGCTCGTGCACCGCCCAGGCAGGAGTGGGTATAGTAGAATACTTTGAGAGGCGAGCATACGGAAAACATATTGAGGCATCTCGTCTCTTTCTTTACAAGACCACCAGGAACCTCATGCAGGTAACCGGTGACACCGGCGCCTGGCTCCGTGATACCATGGGAGCGCTGGTTTTGTGCGGCGTGCCTGCCGAAAAGTACTGGCCCTATGTGGTGGCGGGCTTTGACAAAGAACCCGGCAGCTTTGTCTATGCCCTGGCCGACAACTACCAGTCGGTGAAGTATTTCTGTCACGATCCCCAGGGCGCCTCCCTGCCGGGGACTGAAGTGCTCCAGTCAGTGAAGAAATACCTTGAGGCGGGCATCCCGTCGATGTTCGGTTTCTGGGGATTTCAGTCGTTTGAGAACACAGTCAATCCGGGCGACATCCCCTATCCGTGCAAGGGCGAATCGGCACAATGGGGTCATGCAATTGTGGCAGTGGGATATGATGACAACCGTAAGATCAGGAACCAAAAGTGTGACACAGAGACCAAAGGGGCGCTTCTTATCCGTAATTCATGGGGCACGTCGTGGGGGGATGGCGGCTACGGCTGGCTCCCGTACGACTATGTGCTTAACCGGCTTGCTCTCGACTTCTGGTCACTCCTCGAAATGGGCTGGATCGACACCGGAGAGTTCGGAATTCAATAAACCAAGGAGATCCGATTCGGGAATCAGGCGGGTTAGAATGTCTTTTGTCTTAGGACTTCTTCATAAATTACAAATCAAACGAAACTGGCACCAGACATTATCGTAAAATACATTACGGTAATAGCGGTTACTATAAAACCAAGCAATAGTTACAACAGAATAGGCAGGTACTGGGAACGAGGTAACCGGAATGAAATTGATATTGTTGCGATAGATGATCTTAACAACAAGGTGCTTATCGGGGAGGTAAAAATGTATAAAAGTCGTTTCAGACCAAAATCACTGGCTGACAATGCTCAAAACCTCATTAACCGGCTTCCGGGCTATGAAAAGGAATTCAAATTCTTCTCCCTTGATGATATTTAATAATTCTACTTGCTTATAAGGGAATTCCGATTCGGAAATTGTGATTTAATATAATTGTTTCAGAGTTTCAAAGTTCCATGGTTCCAAGGCTGGACCTTAACTTTGAACCGAGGAGCAACGCGCATCGCCTTCGGCAAGCCTTCGGCGACCGAAGGACAAGCTCGGCGAAGCCAAACATTGGAACATTGCAACTTTGAAACATTGAAACGCCATTTCTTTGAAACTCTGAAACCCTGAAACACCCTTCTGCTACTTTAATTGACAAACCCGGGAAAAGGAAAGAATACTGATGATTATGTTTGTAAAACATTATATTTGTAAAACATAATATACGATAATGTTTATAAACAGGGAGGCTGAAATATCAAGGTTAAAGAAGGCATTGAGCCGGGAGAAGACTCAGCTGATAATAGTGTATGGCAGGCGGAGATGCGGGAAATCCACCCTGCTTAAGCGTTTGCTGGTTAAGGACAGCATATATTTTTCAGCTGATATGCGTGAAATGCCGCTTCAGATCAAAGCATTCTCGGAAAGATTTGATGGTGAAATCCCTGGCTTTTCCACTCCTGTTTATCCCGGATGGGATTCTGTCCTGAGAAGCCTCGAAAGATCTTTAAAGAACCGTATAACAGTGTGCATAGATGAGTTTCCATATCTGGTGAAGAATGCTCCGGAGCTCCCTTCCGTTCTGCAGAATATCATCGATGATGGTTCGGGCAGTAATTATAATCTGATTCTTTGCGGTTCGTCACAGATGATGATGAATGACATGGTTCTCAGCCGGAATGCGCCTCTGTACGGAAGGGCGGGAGAGATTATGAAGATCAGCCCGATGTCGGCATATTATCTTATGAAATATCTGAATCTTACTGCGGCTGAGGCTGTTACGGAATACAGTATCTGGGGCGGGGTGCCGCGCTACTGGGAGATCCGCAAAACATCGGAAAGTCTCGACGATGCATTAAGTTATCACGTAATAAATCAGCATGGCCTGCTTGCCGAAGAACCTGAAAGGCTTTTCTCGGATGAGATAAGAACATCTGTCCAGGCATACACCCTTTTGAGCCTGATTGGTTCAGGAAGTCACAGACTTTCTGAAATAGCGGCAAGGGTAGGGAAGCCTGCAACCCATCTTTCGGGAGCTCTCTCTTTTCTGGCAGAAGTGAAATATATAAGACGTGAAATCCCTTTCGGTGAATCACTTCGTTCAACAAAGAAGACACTCTATAAGATTGACGATCCGTTCCTCAGGTTCTGGTTTACTTTTGTAGTACCTGAAAAAAGCAGGATTGATCTTGGTCTCTCTCCACAGGTATTGAGAGGTATAAGGAAGGGACTTAATTCTTTTACGGCAGGTACATGGGAAGAATTGTGTCGTAATTCCGTTCCGTTAATGATCAGGGATCCTGAGTTCAGGCCGGCAGGCCGTTGGTGGGGCAGGGGGCGTAACGGGGATTCGATGGAGATTGATGTAATTGCGGAGTCATCAGACAAAAAGACAATGCTGATCGGGGAGGCAAAATGGACAGAATCAGTAAATATTAATTATGAGCTTAATAACCTTAATGATAAAATAGCGAACCTTCAGTTCACTGGCGGAAGAAAGATCATACCGGCACTTTTTCTGAAAAATAAGCCGCATCCGGTGCCACCCGGGATTATGATTTTCGATCCGGAAGACGTTGTCGGTGCATTGAATTAACAAATCAGCGAGATCCGATTCGTGATTTTTGATTTATGAATTTAGATTTGTGATTTTATTACAGCTTTAAATAATGCTCCATCGCTCCATCGCTCCCTCGCCTGGTTGCTCCCTCGAATAATTATGAAACCCTGAACCGATCCCGGCTTTTTGCCGGGAGAGTCCACCAAAGGTAATTCTTGAATTTTTAAGTCTTTCTCCATTTTCAACATATTCATTATATTTGCCACTAATTAATATTAATAATGTGATAATAATCACGGAATCGACATTAAATATGTGAAGCTTGGAAATTAAAAGGAACATACTGAAGCAATTAATTGATTTATCTTCCGGACACAGGGTTACTTCGTCGCTTATCTTTACTTGATCCTGTCGCAGTCACAGAAGGAAATCGTCTCTTTACGGAATTTAAGGGATCATTAACAGAGAACTTTATTTTATCCGGACTGCTGACACAATTTGAAGGTATCCCGTATTACTGGAAATCAGGTAATCGAGCTGAAGTTGATTTTCTTTTTCAGTATAAGAACAGCATTATTCCCGTTGAAGTGAAGTCGGACGAAAACATAAGGAGCAAGAGTCTCGCTTTTTACCGCAAAGAATTTAATCCCATTGTAAGTCTCCGGTTTTCCCTCCGCAACCTGAAAAGAGAAGAAGGATTGATAAATATCCCATTGTTCATGGTCGACTATACCAGGCAGATACTTGAATCTGTTTATGGTTAATAACAAATCATAAATCAAGGAAATCCGATTCGAGATTTGTGATTCTAGATTCTAGAATTGTGATTTAATCAAAAAGCGAATGACAAGCAGAGAACTAGAAGAGCGCCTGATTCAGTTTGCCGCAATGGTAATTGAGCTTACTGATTCGCTGAGAAAAAACAGGGCGGGACAGACTTTGACTGATCAAATGTCCAGATCGTGTATCTCAGCTGCATTAAATTACGGAGAAGCTGCCGGAGCTGAGTCACCAAAGGACTTTGTTCACAAGCTTCAGGTTGTACTGAAAGAATTACGAGAAACACTAATGGCACTACGCATTACAGAAAAATCAAAGCTATCATCCAATAAGGAGCTTCTAAACAGGTGCCTGGTTGAATGCAACGAGCTGATAAGCATTTTTACAAAAAGCGTCATTTCCAACAAGAAAAAGATGAAAGACCAGATTCGAGATTTTTGATTCTGGATTCTAGAATTGTGATTTAAAACTTTAGAGCAAATCACGATTCACAAATCACGATTCACAATTCACAAATCTTTTTACCTTCGAACAATATCCAATCACAATGAATACCTCCAACTACCCCCAATCCCCCTACGACCCCTCTTTAGACCCTCGTTTCGAGGACGACTCCATCGACTTCAAGCGCTACATCTCCCTTTTCATAAGCAACTGGTACTGGTTCGCTGCGGCGCTGTTTATAGCAATAAGCATTGCCTACGGCATCAACCGCTGGTCGGAGGATGTGTATACTGTGTCAGCTACTTTGCTGATAAAAGATGATCAGACAAGCAGTCTTACAAACATATTCCCGGGTTCACAGGGATTTGGCAGCCTGCAGAACCTGAAGAATGAAATGGGAATACTCAAGTCATATAATCTTAATTATAAGGTTATGCAGGAGCTGCCGGATTTTTATGTAGAATATACAGCAGTGGGGAAGAGAGGGATTGTTGAGAACAGGATGTACACGAGGGCACCATTTGTTGTTGTTTATGATACCCTTGCCAGGCAGACCATCGGTCAAAAAGTGGAAATCAAAATTCTTTCGGATCAGAGATACAGGCTTTTTATAAATGGAGATAAGAACTTTGAAACTGAACGGGAATTTGGTGAAAGCTTCAATGAAGCAGGCTTTGATTTCAAAATAGTGTCGCGAGACAGTAACGGATTCAGATTTGATCCCGATGCTTCAAACAGGTATTATTTCCGGTTCCTTAATCCTTCATCACTTGCAAACAGTTATCGCAGTAAACTGTCAATTGCTCCGATCGAGGAAGAAGCATCCCTGGTCACTCTTTCAACAACCGGATTTGTCCCTCTGCAGGAGGCCGATTATCTGAACAAACTGATGGATGTATATATACAGGATGGACTTGATTTTAAGAATAAGACTGCTGCCCAGACTATGGAATTCATTGAAAAGCAATTACTGACAATCTCAGATTCTCTTGAACTTGCTGAAGGCAATCTTGAACGGTTCAGGCTTTCAAATAAACTTATTGATATAAGCCGGGAAGGTGCATTAATACAGAATAAGGTTGAACAGATCGATGCAGAGAGAACAGCCCTTTTATTACGTAAAAACTATTATGAATATCTTAAAGACTATGTTGATACAAAAAAGGAGACAGGAGACATTGTGGCACCGTCGGTGCTGGGAATTACAGATCAGCTTCTTATAAGGCTGGTAAATGACCTGTCGCAGGCACAGCAGCAGAAGAAACAACTGGCTCTTAATCTTTTTGAATCATCAGAACCGTTGAGGATAATTGAGTCCAACATAGCAACAATACGAAAAGCCATCAGAGAAAATATTGACAACGGTTTGCAGACCATCGAAAATTCGCTTGTTGAAGTAAATAAAAGGCTGGCTGATATTGAGAATGAAATAAGGCGGCTCCCTTCAACTGAAAGACAACTTATTAATATACAGAGAAAATTTGACATCAATAATACAGTTTATACCTATCTTCTTGAAAAAAGGGCTGAAGCAGGGATTGCAAAGGCTTCGAATGTGTCGGACAACAGGATCATAGATTATGCGGGATTTTATAATATTTCCCAGATCAGGCCGAAGAGGAAGCAAAACCTGATGATGGCTTTTGTTCTAGGCATATTCTTGCCGGTATTAGGTATAATCCTTGTAGATTACCTTAATAATAAGATAATTGATAAGAAAGACATTGAAAAAGTAACTAAAGCACCGGTTATAGGTTTTATTAGTCATAATACACTCAAGACAGAAATACCTGTAGCCGAGAAGCCGGGTTCAACACTTTCCGAATCATTCAGATCGGTACGCACCAATCTAAAATACTTCCTGAAAGATACTGCAAATCCGGTTATTGCTGTAAGTTCAACGATAACAGCTGAAGGTAAGACTTTTATTTCAGTCAACCTTGCAGCAATAATTGCCACACTTGACAAAAAAGTCCTGCTGGTTGGTCTGGATTTAAGAAAGCCCAGAACACATAAGATATTTGGAATAGACAAGGATGAGGGGATAAGTAAATTTCTTATCGGAGAAAGTAAATTTGAAGAAGTAATTGTTAAAACTGAGATTGAGAACCTCTGGTATGCACCTTCTGGCCCCGTACCTCCTAATCCGGCTGAACTTATTGAATCTCCGGCAATGAAAGAATTTATCGAAAAAGCTAGAAAAAAATTTGATTTCATAATAATCGACACACCACCTGTGGCAATTGTAACTGATGCGCTTCTTCTCTCCAATATTGCTGATTTCTATATTTTTGTGGTAAGGCAGCGATACAGTTCAAAGAATACTCTTGGACTGATTGATGAACTTTACAGGAACGAGAACATAAGGCATATTGGAATTATTATTAACGATATAAGCCTTTCGGGTTATTATGGTTATGGATTAAGGTATGGTTATTCATTAGGGTACGGGTATAATTACGGATATAATTACTATGGTAATTATGGCAAGTATGGCTATTCTGATTCAGTTAAGGGTTATTATACTGAAGGCACATAAAAAAACCTTTTTAGATCTATTTGAAGTTTAAATGAAAATATACCAATGGTGCTATAGTCAACCATTTCACAAATAGTAACATCAGTTAATCCTATAACCTAAAGCGATTATATGAAAACACTAGTGTCCGACTAAAATAATAAAAAGAGGGGTACTCCCCAAAGGTTTCCCCC
>CAZWFL010000053.1:0-23360 GCA_964633195.1 uncultured Rikenellaceae bacterium
GAAGACGGAAGACCGAAGACGGAAGACCGAAGACGGAAGACGGAAGACCGAAGACCGAAGACGGAAGACAGAAGACGGAAGAACGAAGCAGTTGGCGAAAAAGAACCTTCTTACTCTGAGCTCTGTGCTATTATGTTTTCGAACAGAAACTATATATAATTAATAATTAAACACTTAATGAATATGAGACTAACCAGAGCAGAAGAACAGATCATGCAGATTTTGTGGGACATGGAAAAGGGAATTGTAAAGGATATACGCAACCGCTTCGATGACCCCAAGCCTGCGCGCAACACCGTTTCAACGGTAGTAAGGATCCTCGAGAGGAAAGGATTTGTCGGCCACAAGGCCCGCGGCAACACGCACATCTATCATCCGCTGGTTTCAAAGAGCGATTATTCAAAGAGTCAGCTCTTCGGCCTGATCGAAAATTATTTTGATAATTCCTTTCCTGCACTAGCGTCGTTTTTTGCGCGTGAAAAGGACCTCTCCATGAAGGAACTCGAATCACTTCTGAAGGATACAAGAAAATCACTGACGAAAGGCAAAAAGAAAAAATAGAATACTATGGAAGCTTTTGCGGGATACCTGTTAAAGTCAGCTGCATGGCTTACAGGTTTCGCACTGGTCTACCTCATCTTCCTGCGAAATGAAAGGTATTTTCTTGTTAAGAGGTATTATCTGCTGACCGGTATTCTGGCAGCATTTTTCCTGCCGTTTCTTACGATCCAATACCAGGTTGAGCTGCCGGCACCGGAATACAGCAATATAGCAATTGCAGCTTCAGATCACTCTTTTTCTCCGGCTGTCCGGCAGGAGAATCACTCAGGATCACCAGTAATAAGTAATATACTGTTTTATCTTTATCTGTCCGGCGTTCTGATAATGTTTATCAGATCTATCCGGCAAACAGGATCATTAATCAGGAATATAAGAAAATCAGAGATAGTTAAAAGACAAAGTGCCACGCTTGTGAGGAGGGTGGGCCTTGGCACTTCATTCTCCTTTTTCAACTATATTTTTATCAGCCCGGAAATCAGTGATAAGGAAGAGGGTGAAATAATGAATCACGAGCTTGTACATGTAAAGCAAAAACACTGGCTCGATCTTCTTCTTGTTGAATTACTCAGAGTGATCCAGTGGATAAATCCTTTTGCCTGGATCTACTCCGTATTGATCAGGCAGAACCATGAATACCTTGCTGATGAGTCAGCTCTGCAGAAAACATCCGATCCATCGGTATACAAGGCGGTCCTGGCAAATCAAATGCTGGGCTCCCCGATTTTCAGCCTTTCAAATTCTTTCAGCTTTTCACTTAATAAAAAGAGGTTTGATATGATGAACAAGATAATTACATCACCCTACCGCAAACTAAAGTTACTTTATGTGCTTCCGGTCATTGCGGTTGTTTTCTATGCTTTCGCAGAAGCGGACTATAGCTATGCTGCACAGCCGGTTAATCCTGTTAATATTGACCTTGCAGTAAACACAGATCCGGTCGCTGATGGTGTTACACCGTTAAGCCTACCTGTAATAGATGGACAGGGAACAACCAATACTGAGGAAATTGTTGAACAGAAACAGGTTAAGGGTATCGTTCTGAAGGAGGACGGCCAGCCCCTTGCCGGAGTTGACATAACAACCACCGGTACTACGGGCAATGCATATGGTACTACAACCGACAATGAGGGTCTCTTTGAACTGAACAACATCACTCCTGACCAATCCCTTCTCTTCTCCTGCAGAGGGTACAGGCGGATTACCCTTAAGCCTGATTTCAGCAAGGTGATGAGTGTGCGGATGGAAAGAGATCAGGAATATGTGCCAACTGCCCAGAGGCCAATGCCCCTGGTCGTTATAGATGGTGTAATATCTGAAAAACCCTATCCCGATGCAATCCGGGAGCTGCGATATGACCTGGGGCCGGTAAGGCTTTTGCCGGGAAATGAGGCAACAGACAAATATGGTGAGAAGGGGGCTAATGGCGTCTATGAAGTTACCACAAGAAAGAAAGCCCTTGAGATGGGTCTAAGAGCGCCTCTTCCAAGACTGGCCTCTGAAGATTATCCGACTTTTCAGGGCCAGCGTTATACTGTTTTCAATGAATGGGTCGCCAATCAGGTCAGGTATCCCGCGGCTGCAAAGGAAAAAATGGTTGAAGGATGGGCTATCGTGAATTTTAATGTCGAACTTGACGGAATCATCAGCAACATTACATATGGACCCGGAACAGATCCTCTTTTGGGCGATGAGGTCATCAGGGCGATCAAAGCCTCACCCGCGTGGGACAAACCAAAGAACCCGGATGTTGATTCTCCCTTTTCTTTTAGCGTCACGATAGGATTCAGGCTTCCGGATCAGATAATTAAAGATCTGCCGTATGTTGTCGTCGAACAGATGCCGCTTTACCCGGGAGGAGAAATCGAACTGCTTAATTTCCTCAAAAACAATCTCATTTATCCGGAGGCTGCAAAAGCCGAAAATATCGAGGGAAGGGTGATTGTGAGGTTTATAGTGAGTAAAGAGGGCAATGCAGAATCAGCTACAGTTCTGAAGGGCGTCCATCCTCTGCTTGATACTGAAGCTCTAAGAGTGGTCAGCAAAATGTCGGGATTCAAACCAGGAATGCAGGATAGCAAACCTGTTAATGTGTGGTATATGGTGCCAGTTACTTTTTCACTTCAGGAGGAGAGACCCTGACCTTTCAGCTTCCGGTGCTCCAGAAGCGTTTATTTCTTGCTGCTTTCAGAACGTTCAGAGCATTTCTTCTTATTGTGACAACGATATCTCCGGTCATATCCAGAGGTTCGCCGTCAATATGGAACCTGGTTTCACTGGTCCTCATAACAACCTCTTTGTCTGTTCTGATATACCTGACATATTTTGACCTGTTCAGGGTTCCGGTAAAAAGCCTGTGAATAAAAGACAGGAACATATATTTCGGGAAGGGCCTGATCATTACAATATCCATAATTCCGTCGTTCGGTACCGCATCGGGGGCAATGAAGGCATTGTTGCCGAACTGTCTCGTGTTGGCAATTGTAAGCACATAAAGATCCTCGGAGACAATCGCTTCACCGCCGGCTTTTATGTCAACATGAACAGGGCGCAGCAGCAGGAAGGTTTTCAGGGTAAGATAAATATACGGGATAATTCCTCTCAGCTTCAGCTTATTAAATGAGTGGGCAACAAAGCTGTCGAGCCCGATACCTGCAACGTTGAGACAGAGTTTATCGTTGATCTGGAAAATATCCGTACACAGACTCTGGCCGTTACTTATATCTCGCAAAAGAAGCCTGATGTTGGGTTTGAACCCAAATTCCCTGGCAAACCCGTTACCTGATCCCACAGGAAGAACGGCAAGTATCTTACCGGTCCCGATCAGCTCCTCAGCCACAGTGTGTACGGTACCGTCGCCTCCTGTTGCCACGAACACATCATATTCATCAAAATGTTTTCTTATGAGTCCGGCGGTATCGTCAATACACAGGGTTTTAATGGATTCTATATTCTTACGTCGCCGAAGCCCGGATGAAATTATAAGATTAACGGGAGGCACTCCAGCCCTTGGATTAATTATGAAGAGAGCCCTTTTTTTATCTTGCCCGGGAAATTCCATACCCAAATGTACGGAAGTTTTTTGAATCGGACTGCGGTCTTTCTTCCTGCTTCTGACTTCGGTTCCCGCTCTGCGGGATTTCGTCACCCCGGCAAGCGGGGCTCCTCAACTTCCGTTCCGCTTGTGCGGAATCTCCGCTTCGCTCCGATCTTCCGTCTTTCTTCAGCCTTCCATATAAGGATACCTGTAGTCCGTATCGGGTATCAGGGCTTCCTTGACGGTTCTCGGACTTACCCAGCGCAGAAGATTAAGATGGCTTCCCGCCTTGTCGTTCGTTCCGGAAGCCCTTGATCCCCCGAATGGCTGTTGTCCGACCATGGCTCCCGTCGGTTTATCGTTTATATAGAAATTACCGGCAGCGTAACGGAGAGCCCTGCATGCCTTCAGCATGGCATACTTGTCGCTGCTGAAAATTGCACCGGTGAGGCCGAAAGGGGAGGTCTCATCACAAAGCTTCAGGGTCTCTTCATATTTATCATCATCATAAATATAGATGGTCATTACGGGACCGAAGATCTCCTCCTCCATGGTTATAAAATGAGGATCTGTAGTCAGTATAATTGTGGGTTCAACAAAAAAACCGCGTGTTTTATCTCCATTTCCACCTGCAATTATCTCCGCATCGGGTGACGATTTTGCGGCAGAAATATATGACATGATCTTTTCAAAAGAAGCATCGTCTATTACAGCGTTGATAAAGTTACTGAGATCGGTTACATCACCTGTTTTCATAGATGATATCATTCGCAGAATATTTCCCCTGGTCTCATTCCAGATCGATTGAGGGATATATGCTCTTGATGCTGCAGAGCATTTTTGTCCCTGGTATTCGAAAGCACCTTTTACAATTGCTGTGGCAAGTTCATCTGGTCGTGCCGAAATGTGTGCAAAAATAAATCCTTTTCCCCCTGTCTCCCCGACAATCTTTGGGTACGATCTGTAATTTCCCAGATTTTCCGATACCTGCTTCCAGAGGCTGTTGAAAGTGGCATTTGAACCTGTGAAGTGTATGCCTCCCAGGTCCCTGTGCCTGAGCACAATACTGCTTATCAGCGATCCGGATCCAGGGATGAAGTTAATGACACCATCGGGCAGTCCGGCCTCTTTAAAGACCTTCATCAGATACCAGCCCGACAGTACTGCTGTTGTGGCAGGTTTCCAGACAGTGGTGTTTCCCATCAGTGCCACACTGGTATTGAGGTTTGAGGCTATTGCCGTGAAATTGAAAGGGGTTATTGTGTAGATAAAACCTTCGATAGGCCTGTATTCAAGACGGTTAATGCTCTGGATGTCCGACAGGGGCTGTTCATGATAGATAAGGGAAGCAAAATGAGTGTTGAACCTGAGGTAATCGATCACCTCGCAGGCAGCATCAATCTCTGCCTGGTAGGCATTCTTCCCCTGTCCCAGCATGGTTGAAGCATTGATGGCGAACCGGAATTTTTTTGATAACAGCTCAGCGGCTTTAATCATTACTGATGCCCTTTCCATCCAGGAGATTTTCATCCATGCTTTTTTGGCATCGAGGGCCGCCTCAACGGCAAGCAAAGCCTCTTTCTCTGTTGCCATATGGTATGTGGCAAGTGTGTGCTGATGATCGGTGGGCATGACTATCATCCCGGTCTTGCCCGTACGGATCTCTCTGCCCCCTATTATGAGCGGGATATCAACAACCATGGCTTTCTGACGGGCAAGTTCCTCCTCCAGGAGTGTGCGCTCCCTGCTTCCTGGCATATATGAAAGAACCGGCTCATTCTTCGGTTCCCTGAAATTATAAATGGCATTGTTCATGACGGCGGTGTTTAATATGGTAACACACCTGATGAAATTTTGTTTGAATGGCACTTTTAAATTATGATACTACGATAAAGCCAGGTAATCAAAGGTTAATTGCCACTAAATCCCCTTCATACACTCAATCTTCAAACTCCCCCTTTAGGGGGCCGGGGGGCTTATTAACCTTCAGGCGCCATTCCCTCATAAATCTTCATGATCTCCTCCCGGAACTCCTCCGGAGCCTCAAGATGACCCCAGCCTGCATTGATTTGCCAGAGTCCATCATAAACTGAATCGTGGTACGAGCGTATCAAATGGGGTATGTTTTTCTCTTTCAATAATCCGGTCAGTAATTTGGCTTCGATCTCGTTTTCGAGAACAAGTATCTTAACAGCTTTTGTCATCTCCTGATAGGTTAAAATAAATATTGTGCTTTCCTGCTTTTACAGTTATTACCTCCCTGATCTGATCGTATATGATGATACTGTCGTCTTTGAAGGATCGCTTTCCGATTGCACCCTGAGAGTTACTGTGGCCCGGCGTGAGCTGTTATTATCATATGAGACAAAAACAGGGATCTGTTGTGATTCACCCGGTTTCAGTGAAGCAAGGGCATTGAGCAGCTGAGCATCCCATCCGTTGCCCGAGACTTCCGCCGATAACCTGAATATATCATGGTTAAGGGCTCCTTCATCAGCATTTTTATGAAGGGCCAGGCTTGTTGCTGTTGCTTCGCCGGTGTTGGTAAGCGTGAACCAGTGATATTCGCCGCTCACTTTCATCCGCTTCACCTGAGGTGTACGCAGCAGGGCGCCTCTTTTCAGGGAGCCCGATCCGTCGAGTGACCTGACACCCAGCTTGTAGATAAGGATGCCATCGCTGTTTCTGCGGAGGTCGATGATATAGAAATGCAGCCTGTTATGCACATCTGTCCATTCATAAAGGCTTCCCGAGTTTAGTCCGGCATGGAAGAGTGCATCGTTAAGCTGACGGTAATCGGCTATGGTCCTCATTACCGGAGTACCGTCGGGTTTGACGTAATCGATCATATTGATATCCTCAGGGTGAGCATCGATCACCCAGTTGAAGCAGTTAAACTGGTTAGGACCGCCATTTCTGCCCTCCTTATCTTTGTTTTTTGCCAGCAACACGCCGTTATCGGGACAAAAGGAATCATAACCTATCCTCTGCACTACCTCGAGGGAGTAGAAATTATAAGTTGGCACACCCGGTGAGAGCGGATTTTCTGCCGGGTCGTCCGGGGGTGTTCTGTCGTGTGGCTCTTCTCCATCGAGCCTTACAATGATCCCTGCCCGTGTACCCGGTCCTGGTTCAGCAGCTCTTGCCGTTACCTCTGCAACCACCGGGCCGGAGAGTGCGAGACCGTCGCGGCTCAGGGTCAGCACCTGCTCTTCTGTTATGAATCCGTTCACCATCCTGTTTCTAAGCATGAGTCCGGCCGGCATGGCGGCCCCCATAGCTGGCGGGACAACCCATCTCATATGAGGTCCGCCCGGTCCGTTGAACGATCCCCGGTCCATCATGTCCCATGTGCCGGATCCTACCCTGCGGTATGGCTGGACATAAGGGTTATTGTTATTGTCGCCGATCCTGAAGGCAAAGTGCCCCAGTTCGTGAGTTATGGTTCCTGAATTCTCCCCCTGCCTTATCGACGAAAGACCCCATTGCATCTGTCCTGCTTTCCATGATGTCCATGGCACATAACGCGTCGGTATCCATCGTGGTTTAGTTGTGTCGGGGTTTCCCCACTCGGCCGGGATATCTTCAGGTGAGTTGAATTTCATTTCACCGAATTCCTGCCATACGCCTGTCTCATCATATCCTGCATATACGCGAAGTATAGCATCATAATCCTTTTTAATATCACCTGCATCAGCCCTCCAGAGTGCATCCACATCGGGTTCCATGCGGCTGTTTGCCCTGGTGCCGTCGGGGGTGTAATCGTTCTGGCCCCACTCGCTGAGTCCATATTCCCAGAGGTTTTTTGGCATCCTGTAGGGTCCGAAAGGCTCGAGGAGAGTTATCCCGAATTTACCCCGCGACTGCTCCATCCAGTAACCGTTTATGGTCTGACCATGATTAACTTCTGAGGGGACCAGCCAGAAATCAGAATAGAAACGGGGAACATCTTCCCTTTTTACAGGGTCAATCTGAGGATTTCCGAAAAGATCGGAATTCCTGGGGAGAGTAATTACGAACGGCTGGTCGGGAAAATCGACCGCAACCAGAGCCATCCTGAATTTCCGCTCCGGAACAAGCGACGGATCGGCCCAGTTCCTTCCGGGAATCGGCCTGTAATCATCCCATGTCATATCATCCTGGTCCTGAACAACCTGAGGATCAATTGGTTTTGGCGGGATTGGCAGTTCTGCCGGAAGCTTAACGGAAAAGGTTGAGTTGTCTGACCTCTGCGACTTCGCGGAGACTCCGATAAAAAGAACAATGCAAATAACCAGTATCGATTTCATCACAATAATTTCTAATTCACTTACGAATTAAAGAAATTATTTTAAGAATATCACTTCTTCACCCCGACAAGAACACAATTATTCATCAACACATCCAACAGGTATCCGGAACATTCGCCCCGTATTGTGATGGTCTGACCGGGATTAAGATCGGGAAGATCTTCGAAATTCCGGAAAGTGCATATCACCAAAGTATAATTACTTTCTGTTTCAAGGGATACATTAACGGAGTTGTTCTCGCCGTATTTTACAGACCCGATCACTCCGGTCACTTCAATGATTTTGTTAGCATATTTTTCAACAGCAAGATCTTCCCCGACCTCAAAGGCCTTCTGGAGTGCCGATGCGGTCATTACATAGTCGGGCTTGACCTTGCCCAGATCCTTTTCCTTCAGATTATACAGATAAACGGCAGCAAGAATTCCTGCAACGGCCAGCAGGAAGATGAAAACCAGTGCAACAATATACCATGTTCTCCGGTTGTGTTGTTTCGGTAATATTGACATAACTCAGATAATTTATGTTTCTGAAAACAAATTTACTCTATTCCTGCGGAGTGTAAGTAATTTTTACAGTAACCTCTATGTTCTTAGCTATATTGTTCCTCACGACTGAGGGTATTTTTATGCCGTAATCTTCGGGAGAAATGATGAATTTTGATTCTGCAGTTACCGATTCTGCTGCAACATCAATCGTTCCTTTCGCTGACACCCTCTTTTTTACATCTCGTATCGTCAGATCACCCTCAACGGTTACTTCATATGAGCCGTTCTTTGTAAGACCGGTTCCGCCGATGTTGGTTATCTTACCTGAGAAGGTTGACCTTGGATATTTATCTGATTCCATGTAGTTCTCATTAAAATGTTCCTGCATAAGGGCTTTTTCAAACCGGAACGATCTGATAAGGACCTGGAACACTATCTCGCCTGTTGAAATATCAATCACGCTTGCTGCCTGGTTGTTATCAGCCTTGATATCCTCCAGGGGGGTAGACGAATAGAACCCTATATACCCGTTCCTGGTGATGTATTTCTGGGAAAAGGCTGTTGAGCCAAGCCCCGCAAGAAGTAATAAGAATATTAGATGTTTCATGGTTGTTAGGTGTTTGAATTCAATTTATGTTACTATTCCCGTGAATCTCTACCTGACGGTAAATACACGCAGAAGATTAAATCCGAAATAAATGTCACCGTTACTCCAGCTTCCGGTTGTTTCACCAAGAAAACCTTTTTCGATCATAGATCGTGAATTGGTGAAGAGTAACTGGAAGACATGTCCGCCTGTTTCAATATCAAAACCCAGAGTAAGAGGATTGTGTATCTCCTCGTTCCTGTAGGTCTGACGATTGGCTATCAAATAGTACTCGGCGTTAAGGCTTATTCTTTTGGCCAGCTTGATCCTGCCTCCCGCCCCGAGGGCCAGGATATCGTTTGGATCTGTTCCGTAATCGACCAGGTTACGGTGGAGCCAAGTGGGAGTTATCTGGAGCGAGAAAGTCTGGTTGAATTTGCGGCCTATCAATAGCTGGTTAACTGTTGCCAGTCTTGAATCGAACCAGGATGATCCGGGAGGCTGTGGCAGGTCAACGGTCCTTAATGCCAGCGAAGAAAAGGTGGATACGGAAACCGGTATTGCCTTTATTCCTGTTGATTGTCTCAGGAGTGAAAACCTGGCAAAACCATCGAATGTTTTTTCATAGGACGATCTTCCCAGCCCGACCATCAGCCAGTCTGTTATCCCGTATTCAAGTCCCAGATGCATGGTGGCCTGATCGAGGCCGAAGAACTCATAAAAACCTGAATTGATTTTTCCAAAACGGTGGGAAATCCTGAAATCAAATTGTCCGGCAGGAGTTCTCTCAATGGAGTGGCCGTTCATGATCCTGGTTGTTTTAAATGTTGCAGTAACCTTCTCCGGTCCCTGATCTTCATTATCTGACAGTAGGTCGAGAAGGTCTTCCTGGGCCTTAAGAGCTGATGAACCCAGCAGGACAAGCATGACAAAAAGAATTCTTTTCATTTCTTATGTTTTTGGTATCTAAGTTAATAACAAATTTTATAGCGTCATGTTCAATGAACCCGCGGCCTGGTGTTGTTATCTTTCACCGATACCTGCAATTGTAAAGGTACAGCTAATTGAATTACCGTCCTCATCGACGGCTGTTATGACATGATCTCCCTCTCCGGCAAAAAATTCAGTCTGGTGTATAAACCTTGTAGTAGCCAGATAATCATTATCGATATGCCAGAAGATCTTTTTTGACGGGTTTCTGTGGGCTATCTCAGGAATGATCCTTGTTGGTCTGCCTGTCTGGTCTCGCGGAATGAAGATCCTCACGCCCCTGGTTGGGTAAATGAACTCCATTGCCGCTAATCTTCTGTCTCCGCTGCACCCCGGGGCATACGGCGGGAGAGGCCTGTATTCCGGATGCTTCTGCCGATAAAAATATTCCATGGCCGGAGGAAGCACGAACCACGCCCTGCTGATTATTTCCCCGTGTGGAACGCACTCTGTTGTCACCTGACTTGTACCGGTTTTATCGAGATGTATAATATGGTGATACGGGCACACCTCGCTTCTCAGGCCGGCCAGGCAGGCCGGTATCTCTTCCGTTTCGGGGCAGTCGGGCCCTGCCCTGTGGCCGCTGAGCCTGCAGACCCGTATCATGGTCATCTCCTCTTCGGGGGGATCGAACCATTCAGATGATCCCACAATATTAACCAGATCGAATAATATAGGTGCTGCCGCCGACAAACCCGTCAGGCCGGGCCTTCCTTCGCCATCTGCATTGCCTGCCCACACGACAATAACATAATCAGGAGTGGTGCCTGCGGCCCAGGCATCCCTGAAGCCGAAGCTTGTGCCTGTTTTCCATGCCAGCAGGGGGGATGAATTAAAGTATTGCCAGCCTGTCTCACCCCCGGGTCTGTTTACCTGCCTCAGGGCCTGGTAGGTGAGCCAGATGGAGGCAGCTGTGAAGAGAGGCTCACCGACAGCATATTCTTCTTCTTTTACCGTTCCATCATAAGATAGCCGGGGAGGATGATAATCGGCCGGCACATAACTTTTTTCAGCATTATACCGTTTCAGGACTCGTGAGAGGGAGGCATAGGCGCCTGCCAGATCCCACAGTGTTGTCTCTCCGCCTCCAAGGATAAGTGATAACCCATAATGATCGGCGCTCCGGGTGAAATTGGTGAACCCGGTTCTGCGCAGCATATCGAGGAAGCGTTCGGTGTTGTATTGCTGAAGCATCCTTACAGCCGGTATGTTAAGCGACTGAGAAAGAGCGGATGATGCAGTAACGGCACCGTTAAAGCTGCGGTCGAAATTCTTTGGAGAGAATCCCGGGAAACGCGTCGGGATATCGGCTACAAGTGTGTTTGGAAGCAGCTCGCCCGAGTTTTGCATTGCTGCATAAAGAAACGGTTTTAAAATACTTCCGCTGCTCCTGGGCGATATCACAATATCAACACTTCCTGAATGATCACCTGCATTATCGTTGCTGCTGTTGCCGACATAAGCCAGTACGTTCCCTGAATCGACGCTTATGATCAGACAGGCCGCATTGAATACTAAATTATCCGAAAGGTTTTTCTGGTGGGCATTTATCACTTCCGTTGCCTTTTTCTGAAGAAAGGGGTCTATTGTTGTGCATATCCGCTCTCCCCTGTTATTCAGCCAGAAAAAATCAGTCAGATGACCGGCTGAAGAAGGAAGCGGCCTGGGTTCCCCGGGAAGAGGCTCTTCGATCGAGAGAACCAGTGTCAGGGAATCGATGA
This sequence comes from uncultured Rikenellaceae bacterium, assembly GCA_964633195.1. Taxonomy (GTDB): domain Bacteria; phylum Bacteroidota; class Bacteroidia; order Bacteroidales; family VadinHA17; genus LD21. Next base: position 11,667 of record CAZWFL010000053.1, read on the forward strand.
AACCCCTGGTATGGATCTTACGCAGAAGACTATTTCGTTTTTCACGGAGTCTCTCCTGGTTCCTTCCGGGAAATACGAGTGCCGGTGAATTCGGCAGAACGGCAAATGCAGCGGCTTCTGCCCATGTAAGATCGTCGGATGACTTGCCGGCATATCTCCAGGTGGCCGCTTCAAGCCCCACCGTGTTGCCTCCGAAGGGAGCATTGGCGACATACATTCCGAGGATCACTTTTTTTGATCTCAGGATCTCAAGCTTAATGGCTCCAATTATCTCGATAAACTTAGCGGGATAACTCCTCGGACGGTTGCCTCCCGAGAGGCGGGCAACCTGCATGGTTATAGTGCTCCCTCCGCTGACCGTTCTGCCCTCCTTTATGTTTCTGAAGAGGGCCCGTGTTATTGAAACGGGGTTTACTCCCGGGTGATAATAAAACCATCGGTCCTCGGAGGTAAGAATGGCTTTTTCAAATCTCTCCGCCACACGCCCGGAGAAAGGGAAACGCCATTGCCCGTCGCCGGCAATCCGTGCCCCGAGCAACGATCCGTCCGAAGCCTCAACCACAGTCGAAAGAGGTGCATCGAAACGGGGTACCGGAGTAATAATAAACAAGAGAATTATTACCCCGAAGGCCGTCACTGCTATTTTAACCCTGCGGCTCAACCTATTCTTCTCTTACCCTCACCATTCCTCCCGGGTGACGGGAATAACAGTTTTCAGTATACATGGCTTCGCACCATACCGAAGGCTGGTAAAACTCACCATTATATGCAGCATTGAGCACCAGGACAAATGTCTTTGTCTCACCACGGTTCAGGCTGAAATAGGTGCTAACCCTGTCGTCCCGGAAATCACGGTAATCAAACAGGTTTTCCTTTATCCCGTAAACGGCCTCGAACAGCCTCGTATTCTGTATCTCCCAGCCCGATGGAACCATCTGTGTGAGTGCGATGTTATCAACCCTGCTGAATGAATTGTTGGTTATCCTTGTTACCATCATGAAATCTGTCCCCTGCATGAGATCCCTTTGGTTAACAGGCTGCAGGTTCAGGTTTACATAATCGACATTCATTGCGAGACCTTTCTCATCGGTGGTAAGATCCGTTACCAGAGGAATTCCTTTCCTTACAAGGTTCATATATAGCGGGGCTGAAGAATTATTTGTTATAATCAGGCTGTTTTGTCCCTCCTTGATTTTCAGGGCCTTCTGAAACAGCTGCTGCGGACGGAGAGTATCTTCCGACTTTTCCCCGTTTGCCACAATGGTAACATTTATTTTGTCATTCACTTCACCGGGGAACATTTCAGCAAACTTCATATAGGATAATAGTCCCCAGGAGAGTGTCTGCGTGCTGTACCAGGCATCAGTGCCGAAATGACTGCAAATATTTCTGAGGACCGGCAGCGCCTCCTCTCCTTTTTTAAGAAGCACCAGGGTGTACAGGATTATTGCCTGGTCGCGTATCTGACTACCGTAATAATACTCGTAATAGTCGGGTTCTGTTGAGGTGTTGCGCATATCAAGCAGGCTCTCCGCCACTTCTGGTCGTCCTGAAACGGCATAGGCTGCTGCGAGAAGCCATCGGGAAAGCTGTGGTATTCCCTCCGTTTCTCTCAGCCGGTTCATTGCACCCCTCTCGGGCTCGCCAGCCAGGGCAAGGGTGAAGAGCCTGTAGGCCTGATCGTTGGCTGATTGTCTGAAATTAGGGTCATACCTCCAGCCAAGCGACCTGCTTCTCTGATAGCCTGTCCATTGTCTCATGAAGCCTGCGGGAAGGAGGTGCCCCGCCTTTTCAGCTTCGATCATAAAGTGTCCGGTAAATGATGTAACCCAGTTATCCGGCTGGTATGCACCGGGCCATAAAGCTATTCCTCCGTCATTCATCTGGCGGCCGGCAGCCTTTGTGATGGCATTCCTGATATTTTCAGATGCTCTGGCGGCTGAAGCTGTGCTGTTGCCTGATAACCTGCTGATAAACAGTTGGGGAAATGAGGCCGAGACGATCTGTTCGGTACAGCCATGAGGATAATTAATGAGATAATCAAGCCTTTTTTCAAGATTTACGGATGGCAGCGATGATATCTCAATGATGGCAGAATTTGATCCTTCCATACCGAAAGGAGAAAAAATGGATTCCCATCTCCCGCCGGGTTCCACTATCTTCAATTCAGCCCTTGTCTCCGGCGGATTGGGGCTCCTTATATCGAGCTCCACTTCATGGAGAGCCGTTTCACCTCCCCCTGTCGCTGTTATCCTTATAACGGCCTTTCCTGTTTTTTCACCTGCCGTGAACTGAAACCCGGTATCTTTTTCCCCCTGCCCGTCTACCTTAATGGTCAGCGTGCTGTTTTCAAAACTCAGCAAGTCATTGCTTTCAGCCTTCACAATGATATCAGAGATGTTCTCTTTCTGCACGAAAAGGGTAACGGGAAGGGCTGCTTTTTCACCGGGACTGATGACCCTCGGAACGGTAGCAAGTACCATAAGAGGATCCTTCACTGGAACACTTTTTTCTGCTGATCCGTAAGCCTTCTCATTCCCTGCCACTACCATCACCCGCACGGAGCCGGTGTATTGGGGCAGCATAACGGTATGCGTTCCGGTCTTGCCGGGGCCGAGATTAAAAGGCCCCAGGAACCTGACTGCCGGGATGAATCTCTGTGCCTTGCTCAGCGATCTGTCAATAACAGCTTCGTCGCCTCCCACCGCAAAGATCCGTTCGAGTGTTCCGCCAAAGGCTCCCAGGACAAGGTCATACAGGTCCCAGGTCCTTACACCAAGAGCTTCGCGGGCATAGAAATAGTTCCACGGATCGGGAGTCCTGTGTCCTGTAATATCCAGAAGCCCTTCATCCACTATGGCGAGTGTATATGTCATAGGTTTCTTACCGGCCTCGGACACCCTTATCTCAAACGGTTTCTGTGACCGCAACTCATCAGCCATCTGAATTACAGGCGAAAGATGTGAATCAGGGTCCTCGATCATTACAGGCACCACACCGTAAAGCCTTACCGGCATATCATTGACAGTCTGTGCATGTGGTTGTATAAGAGCGACATACGCAAACACGTTGGGAGCCATCCCCGGCATTGCCCTGAAGGAGACCTCTGTATTACCGCCTTTTGTGGCTACCCGCTTCTCCTCGATTATGCCGGTTGCATTTTCCAGGGTTATTATTGCCATTGAGTTTTCCGGCGAAGGGAAAGAGATCCTGATCTCATCGCCGGGGTTATATTTTTCGCGGTCGGTGTTTACTGCCAGCTGTGTGGCACCCCCGGTACTCTCTTTCATCCCATATTCCCAGGGCCACTCGATCAGCACAATCCTGCCGGTGGAATGGCCCCCGGGCGTTGTTACCCTTATCAGGTAACGCCCCCACTCATTCCTGTCTATCCTGAAGCTGAAGCTACCCTCACCTCCCGTTGTGGTTATCCTCTGCTGTATGACAGGTTTGTATATTCTGCCTGAGATGTAATGGGCAAGGTTTTCCTGGTCCGATTCCCACCACCACCTGTAAGAGATTTTGTAAACCGAAAGCTCAGCGGAGGAGTTGACAGGCTTGCCGTACTCATCAACGGTAACAACCCTGACATCAATTTCACTGTCGGTGAAAAGAATGCGCTCTTTTCCGCTGAGCGCGGGAAGGTTTATCCCGGCAAAGACAGGATAGGGGGCATATTTGCGGGTGGTCTGCACAATGCTTTCGTCTCCTCCTCTCTCGGATACTTTTGCCGTAAACACCACATTCAGCATGCCCGGTGCAGATAGCTGTGTTCCCGGATCGAAGGTGAAAGATGCTTTTCCGTTTCCGTCGGTGGCGCCGTCAAATATTTTCACGGTCTCGTGGTAGAATTCCGCTCCCGGATCATCGAAGGTATACTGGCTGTATCCCGGGAAATCCGTTCGTGTATGTTTTAAAAGGTATTCAACGGTCGATCTCTGGTTGCCGGCGATCATGCCATTCAGCCATTTAACGTCGATGGTACCGTCTGCCGGCCCTGCCTTTCCTCCAAGTATATCAGACGGGAATGAGAGGTCTATTTTCAGGCGGTTGGGCTTAACGGTCTCAACTCTTACTCTCTGTGTGAAGGTTGCCCCGCCGATCCTGATAACAGCACGGTAATTTCCTGTAACATCATCAGCTTTTGTTGCGGTTCGGAAAACAATAATCCTTCCCTTTGCAAAAGGCTGCACCTGATAATCTCTTCTCTGTTCGAGGGGATTGACCAGTTCAAACTGAACGGGATGGTTTTCCGGGAGCTCATCCTTCATATCCCTGATAAAGACTGAAAGGTAAATTGAGTCGCCAGGACGCCACACATCACGCTCACCATGGATGAATGTTTTAAGCCCTTCCTCAGGCATGGTGCCGGACACATCAAAGGAGCTCAGAGATAAGGATGATCCGTCATTTATTTTCAGATAATTGCGGTCTGTTTCTTTTTCCGCGATCAGCAGGAAAGGTTTGCGTCCGCATTCAAGAGACACCCCTCCCTCCTTATCCGTACTCCCTGAGGTCAACAACTGCATCTGATAATCATATACACTGATGGCGACCTCACTCACCGGCAAAGCAGTGATTATATCATTGACAATTACGCGCAGCATGTTGTCGCTTCCTTTCTTGGCCATTAGACCAAGATTCGAGGCAATCATGTTTCGTGAGACCTTCCTGTCGGGACTGTAATAGGCATCCTTGCACGGGTCGTCACGGTCCCTCCAGTCAAACCCCATTGAATAGAAAATCAGGTCATCGATATCGTCGTAAAAGTTGTCGGGATCGTCCCAGAAATCCCTGTAACGGACTTCTGCCTCCCTCATCATCTCCTCGTATCTGCTGTCAGCAGACGATCCGCTGCACCGGAAGAGGGAGTACGATCTTCTCATGCCGAGCTCCACCCTGTAAAGGACACCCGGCTCAACGGTGATGTAATCAGACAGATCGATGCTGTAGAGGTTCCAGGTGTCGGGTATGATCATTGAGGAACCTGTTACCAGGTCTATTTTCCCTGAGTAGACAGGACGGCCGAATCTCTTGAAGCCATAGCCGGTATTTATGTTCTGCTCCTGAAGGAAATAAGGGAGATTATTCTCATATATCCTGATGATCTTAAGATCCACTGCATTAAGATTTGCCGCCTTGAAGGGGAAGATCAGATTTTGGGATGCAGGAACGATTACTCCGTTGCCCGTAAGGGCCAGTGAAGGCGGGATTGAAGAAAAGTCGAGCTGTTTTGAGAAGTCCGATTGCAGACCCACTCCCCTGTTGTTTGTAAGAGATGATTCAACATTTATTGTTACGATTCCCCTTAGAGCCTCTTCAGGGAAAATACTCACAATATTCAGGTTTGTGCTGGTATTAAGTGGCACAGCCGGATCGAGCCATATGAGCCCCTCGCTCTCCTGCGACATATCGACGGGATCGGAGAAGACTATATCCATCCTCTGACTCTCTCCGGGGACCTTCATCACATCAAGAACAGCAAACCGGTCAGCAGCCGGTATTTCTATATTAACCGAACCTTTGCGCCGTACTCCTGACGGAGAGCCGTCCCACGAGAGGGTCAGCAACTGGTCTTTTGAAGAGCGGTTAATATTTACCACCCTGAACTTATGGCTCAGAATATCGGAATGATCCCACACCAGTCTGAGTCTGTTTCTGCCGATCTTCGCTTCGACTAACTTTTCAGCTTCGGATGAGGGAAGGTAATCAGAAGCGATCAGCTCTCCGTTCAGGACATATCTGTTTTCTTCCGTGACCGTACATTCAAGATGCCCCGCAATAACATGAAAGTCCTTTTTAACTGTCTGGAACCTCATCGGAAAGATACTGAGCCTCTCCTTCACATCTGCAATTTTAGAGAGGTTAAGCTGCCCGGTCCAGGTCGTGCCCTGTTCCAGAAGGCGCGAAGGCCTGAAAACAAGCGTGCTCTCGTCAACCCATTCGGCCCTGCCCTTTATGGCAGGAGTGAAGGTCAGCAATCTTCGTACGGACCTTTTATTTGCCCCGGCTGCAAATTCCGGAGTGAAACGGATCTCAATCACCGAGTTGGCATGGATAATACCGGATGTATAGCCGGCAATATACTCACTGAATCCCTGATCGACGGGGATTGCAAAATCCGAAAATGCAGTTGTTTTGCGGAGTGACAGTTTTGATGACGTCCTGTCGCTCTCTCCGCATGAAACGGAAATAAGCAGAACGGACAGCAAAATAAGGGCTTTTGCAGCTTTCATAGGAGTGAATATATTAAGAGTTAAAAATCTTGCTGAATATCAAAAAGCTAAAGCAGTATTCTGTTCCCCAGTTGTTTTGATATCAAACCGAGGGCGGCGCTAAGATTGCCGTATCTCTTCTGCAGGGCAATAACTTTTTCCGTATCACCACCCTTCGACGCCTCCTCCAGCTCACGCATCACCTCATTCCTTCTAATGTGTATCTTGTCGCTTTTGAACTTAAGCACGGCATCGGGTACAATATCTTTCAGCTTCATATCCTCCGTTTCCACGTAGGTGTGTTTCTCTTTCCATATCCTGCTCAGTTCATGCTGGTCAGCGAGAAGTTCTGCAGACTGCCTCGAAATCTCCGGGTCCTCGTGTTTCACAAAATACTTGTCGCCCGGGAATAAGCCCTGCTCCGAGTGGAACCTGAAATCGTCGAATATGCGGCGGCATACCGGATCATCAAATTCGAGATCATCCGACACGATCTCCTTCACTATATAATCCAGGACTGTTATTACTTCTTCCTGTTCATCCTCTTTACTGATTATCCGGTCGAATTCCTCGCTGCCGAATTTCAGAAGCAACCTGATTATCTCTTTTTCAGAGTAAAGCGGGATGCTCTTATGAACTGTTCGTCGGGAAGTTTCGGGAGGAGGGAGGGGGAGATCTTCCGGTACGGGGTACCTGTTCCGGTCCTGAAAGCTCTTCTGCTGTCTCAGCTTGTTAACCTCGTGATAGAGAACCGGTTCGGGAACCTCCATAATAAGACTGCACTCCTTGATATATATGGTTCTCGTTATCGATTCGGGAATGCCGGCAATTGACCTGACAATATCACGTATAAGACCTGCTTTTTTTACCGGATCATTCTCTGCCTCATCAAGCAGAAGGCGTATCTTGAAGCGGATGAAATCGGTTTCGTTTTCTTTCAGGAATTTGCGGAACTCCTCATTGCTCACCTTTTTTGACCATGAATCGGGGTCCTCGCCGTTAGGCAACAGTACGATCTTTACGTTCATCCCCTCTTCGAGAACAAGGTCTATGCCTCTTATTGAGGCTTTTATGCCGGCCGGATCACCGTCGTAGAGGATCGTTATGTTCTGGGTGAATCGTTTGACCAGCCTCACCTGCTCCTGGGTAAGCGATGTTCCCGATGAAGCCACTACATTCTCAATGCCGGCTTCGTGGAGCGACATCACATCGGTATATCCCTCAACAAGATAGCAGCAATCCTCCTGGGTGATGGCCTTGCGGGCCTGATAGATCCCGTACAGGATTTTACTCTTATGGTATATTTCCGACTCAGGTGAATTGACATATTTGGCACTCCTGGGTTCGGTTTTCAGGATCCTTCCTCCAAACCCCAGCACCTGGCCGGAGAGAGAGTGAATGGGAAAAATGACCCTTCCGCTGAACCTGTCAAAAAGGCGCTCCTCGTTTTTAATCGTAAGACCCGATTTTACAAGAAGATCCTCCCTGTAGCCATCCTCGAGGGCTTTACCGGTAAAAGAATTCCTCTTCTCAAAGGAGTATCCTATCTCAAACTTTTTCAGGGTGGCATGACGAAACCCTCTCTCACCGAAATATGAGAGCCCCACAGATATCCCCTCATCACTGCCGAACAGGTTTTCGCTGAACTGCCTTGCTGCATACCCGGTAACAACCAGGAGGCTCTCCCTTTCATTCTGCTTCTCAATATCTTCAGGCGTCTTCTCCTTCTCAACGACCTCGATGTGATATTTCCCTGCAAGGTATTTCAGCGCCTCGGGATAGGTGAGGTGCTCGTGCTCCATGATGAAATTCACCGAATTCCCAACCTTGCCGCATCCGAAGCATTTGAAGATCTCCTTCGACGGAGATACAGTGAACGACGGGGTCTTCTCGTTATGAAAAGGACAGAGACCGATGTAATTAACACCCCGCTTTTTCAAAGGCACGAACTCCTGTATCACATCAACTATCTGCGCTGCATCCAGTATCCTCTCTATGGTAGGGCGATCAATCATTCTCCAAATATATTGCGAAATCCGGGAAAAAGAATGGAAAATGGAGAAGAGATATGAACAGCGGAGAGAGAATGGGGGAATGGGAGAGAGGGAGAAGGGGGGAATCTCCCTAAATGCTCCTAGTCACCCCTTCACCCCTTCTGTAATTAATAATTACTACATTTGCCATGTATGAAATCATCCTCTGATAAACTGATAGTCCTGACGGGCGCCGGGATGAGCGCAGAAAGCGGGATCCGTACCTTCAGGGAAGCCGGAGGATTATGGGAGGAGTATGACGTAACAGAGGTTGCTTCACCAATGGGCTGGTGGAAGAACCGGGAGCTTGTGCTTAGATTCTATAACGAGAGGAGAAGACAGCTCGCGGAGTGCCGGCCCAATAAAGGTCACTCCACACTGGCGGAGCTGGAGAACTATTTTGACGTTCACATAATTACCCAGAATATCGACAATCTTCACGAACGTGCAGGCAGTACAAAAGTGTTGCACCTTCACGGTGAACTGACAAAGGCAAGAAGCACTGCCGACCCGTCTCTTGTATATGATATTGGATATAAAGACATTAACCTGGAAGATAAATGCGAAAAGGGAAGCCAGCTGCGTCCCCATATTGTCTGGTTCGGTGAGCAGGTTCCGATGATGGATGAGGCGGTGAGAATTACCGAAACGGCAGATATATTTGTTGTCATCGGAACCTCACTTAATGTATATCCTGCAGCAGGACTGATAAACCATGCACCCGCCGGTGCTTCCCTCTGGCTGATAGACCCCAATGAGGTATATGTTCCGGTAACCAGGAAGGTGGAGATCATCAGGGCAGGAGCCTCGGAAGGGGTGGCGATCCTGAAGCAGAGAGTGTTGTCTGAATGAATGAATTTCTTCATCCCCGCAAACCGGGGTCTCATAATAACAATACAGATAAGGTACTACAGGGCGGGACACATCAATGCGGAGAATAAAAGCATTAATCGCCGCAGATTATGCAGATATTATTTTTTATTGCGAAGATTAGTTTATATATTTGACGCAATTATTGCGGAGAATGAAAGTATATATCTACCAGCAATCAGATTGGCCGAATTTTAAATGGGACAACAATTCCATTCTACTGCCACTTTCCGTTGTCAGGCACTCGCAGGGAAAGCTGGTCGGGAAAATGGAGGCTTTGGGATTTAAGCTGAGAAATGAGGCTGTTTTGGAAACTTTAACCACAGAAGTAATAAAGACATCTGAAATTGAAGGTCAGGTTTTGGACCTTGATCAGGTTCGCTCCTCGATAGCCAGAAGATTAGGGATAGAAGTATCAGGCCTCGTACCATCTGACAGAAATGTGGATGGAGTAGTAGATATGATGTTAGATGCGACGCAGAACTATGCAAAGAGATTGACAACTGACAGACTATTTGGCTGGCATTCAGCTTTATTTCCTTCCGGACGGAGTGGTTTGTTAAAAATTATTACGGGTAAGTGGAGAGATGATTCAACTGGACCAATGCAGGTTGTTTCAGGAGCTTTGGGGAAAGAGAAAGTACATAATCAGGCCCCTCCTGCAGCAGAGATCAGAAAAGAAATGAAAACATTTCTTACATGGTTCAACAGGAAACCTGATGAGGACTTAATTTTAAAATCTTCTATAGCTCATTTATGGTTTATTACGATACATCCCTTCGAAGATGGTAACGGAAGAATTGCCCGTGCCCTGTCAGAAATGTTACTTGCCAGATCAGACGATACATCCCAGAGGTTTTATAGTATGTCTTCGCAAATAAGATCAGTGAGAAAAGAGTATTACAGGATTCTTGAAAAGACTCAGAAGGGGACTCTTGATATTACTGAATGGCTGGTCTGGTATCTAAAGTGTCTGGAAGATGCACTTAATTCATCAAATATCATTCTTTCAAAAGTTCTCTATAAGCATCAGTTTTGGACGAAATTTGCATCTGAAAGCCTTAACACCAGACAAATTCTGCTGATAAACAAAATATTGGATAACTTTAAAGGTAAATTGACAACTTCAAAGTGGGCAAGGATTGCCGGGTGTTCCCAGGATACTGCACTCAGAGATATACAAGACCTCCTAAATAAGAAAATCCTACGGAAAGATCCTTCAGGTGGAAGAAGCACAAGTTATTCTCTTATGAACCTTTAAAGAAAAAAGCCCGGCAGCTGACAAGGACGATGGTCAATTTTAAATACTTTTTCTGGTTAATGCTGGCAGCGTAACGCGCGGCGAAGCAATCCCCGGAATAATTTTACTATTTTTGTTTAATAATATCCCTTCATGAAACAATCCTCCCGAAAAATAATTGTTGCGGTTACAGGCGCCAGCGGATCCGTTTATGCTCAGAAGCTCTTCGGAAGTCTTATCGGCCTCAGGGAGCCTCCGGAGGAGATAGCCGTCATCTTCTCGGATAATGCAAAGGCAATATGGGAGTATGAGACAGGAGAGAAGTTCACTGCTGATCATCATGTGAAGGAGTATGATAACAGGGATTTCTTTGTTCCGTTTGCTTCCGGCTCCTCTGACTATAACACAATGATCATCTGTCCTGCATCGATGGGTATCCTTGGACGCATCGCCTGCGGAACCTCTGATGATCTTGTTGCGCGTGCCGCCGATGTGATGCTGAAGGAGAGAAGAAAACTGATTGTTGTGCCCCGTGAGACTCCCTATAACCTGATCCACATAAGGAACATGGAAAAGCTTACCCTTGCCGGTGCGGTGATTTGTCCCGCAACTCCTTCATTTTACAGCAGGCCTCAAACCATCAACGACCTGGTGATGACTGTGGTGGAGAGGATCCTCTCGCTTGCAGGATTTGATGCTGAAACCTACCGCTGGATGGAGAATGATTGACAGGAGGATCGCGCGGTTTTTCAGAAAGCATCATGTGCTGACCATTGCCACCACGGTCGATAATGAACCCTGGTGCGCTAACTGTTTCTATGTCTGGCTTGAAGATGAAAATGCCCTGGTTTTCACAACCGATACCGGAACACGGCACGGGCAGGAGTTCCTGAAGAATCCTCTCGTCGCCGGATCGGTGGTCCTGGAAACATTCGTCATCGGCAGGATCAGGGGAATACAGTTCCAGGGCGTTGTCTCGGAACCCACGGGTGAGCTGGCAGTAAAAGTAAAGAAGGCTTACCTGAAGAGATTTCCCGTTGCCATGCTGATGGACACCAGACTATGGATAGTCAGCCTGACCCTTATCAAGATGACGGATAACAGGCTGGGATTCGGGAAGAAACTGATATGGCAGAAAAGTAAGCCGGCATAACGGCACAACGGCTCAGCGGCACAACGGCTCAGCGGCGCAACGGCTCAGCGGCGCAACGGCAAAACCTTTGTTTCATACCTAAAAGCCGTTACGCCCCTACGCCGCTACGCCCCTACGCCGCTACGCCCCTACGCCCCTACGCCTTTACGCCCCTACGCCGTTACGCCCCTACGCCGTTACGCC
>CAZWFL010000054.1:0-23154 GCA_964633195.1 uncultured Rikenellaceae bacterium
ATTTGGGAGCAAAGCCTGTTCTGATTGATAGTGAACCGGCGACATGGAATATGGACCCGGGCTTGCTTGAGCAAGCTATTAAAGACAAAAGACAAAAGACAAAAGACAAAAGTATAAAAGCGATAATAGTAGTTCATCTGTATGGAATGCCTGCAAAGATGGACGAGATAATGGAAGTAGCCAACAAATACGATATTCCTGTTATAGAGGATGCGGCAGAAGCTCTGGGGAGTAAATATAAGGGTAAACATGTTGGTACATTTGGTAAAATGGGAGTTTTGTCCTTTAATGGGAATAAAATAATCACTACATCCGGAGGAGGGGCATTGATGTCGGATGATGAAGAGTTAATGGACAAAGCAAGATTCTTGGCAACTCAGGCCCGGGATAAAGCACCATATTACCAGCACAGTCAGATCGGGTATAATTACCGTATGAGTAATATTTTAGCCGGAATAGGTTTAGGTCAGATGGAAATCATTGATAAACGTGTTGAAAGACGAAGAGAAAATAATCATTTCTATAAGGAAAACCTGAGACAGATTGACGGTATATCATTTCTTGAAGAACCCGATGATTCATATTTTTCGAACTACTGGCTTACCACTATTCTTATTGACAGACAAAAAACCGGGAAGAGACCCGCGGATATCCAGAATGCGCTTGAGAAAGAAAATATTGAATCACGTCCCCTTTGGAAACCAATGCATCTTCAGCCCGTTTTTTCATCATACACCTCATATCTGAATGGTTTGTCCGGGAAACTGTTTAGGGATGGCCTATGCCTGCCCTCGGGTACAAACATGACTGATGATGAAAGGCAAAGGGTTTTGAGTCTGGTGCTTAAGGAATGTAAAAAAATGTAAGACTACATAAGGCATGTGCGGATTTGCAGGTATTATAAACAAAAACAGGAACCCGGTTATTGCTGAGATTCTGGCAGGAATGGCCAATTCAATTCATCACCGCGGACCTGATGAAGAAGGTTGTTTCATAGACGGACCGGTTGGTTTCTATCATAAAAGGTTATCAATCATAGATCTTTCAACCGGGAAACAGCCTATGACATTCCGGAATTACACAATAGTGTATAATGGTGAAATATATAACTACATTGAGCTAAAGGAGAAACTCAAAGAAAAGGGACATCGGTTTGAAACCACCTCCGATACAGAAGTGATTTTGCACATGTATGATGAATACGGGCATGAATTTATCAGCCATCTGAACGGAATGTTTGCTTTCGTACTTTTTGACCGGGACAGAAACACTCTGATGATTGCAAAAGACCATTTTGGGATTAAGCCTCTATACTGGTTTGAGGATGATGATAAGTTTATTTTCGCAAGCGAGATAAAAGCTCTATTAACTCATCCTGAGGTTCGTGCAGTACCCAACAAAAAAAGCCTGTACGAATACCTTACATTTCAATTTGTCCTTGGCGAAAACACTATGTTTGAAAGAATCTTCAAGGTATTGCCGGGGCACTATATGATATTCGAGTTGGATTCAGGCAAAATTTCCAGAAAAAAATACTGGGAACCTGATTTCAGAATAGACAGATTTCATACGGAAGAGTACTTCATTGTACAACTGGGTGAGATACTCGATCATACGATTACCCAACAGCTCCGAAGTGATGTTCCGGTAGGCTCATATCTTAGTGGTGGAATCGATTCCTCATTCGTAACCATTTTGTCTGCGTCAAAATACAATCAGCGATTCCGGTCTTTTACAGGCGCTTTTAATGAAGGACCTGAATATAACGAACTAGAATATGCCAGAGAGGCAGCGAAAGCTGCAGGATCAAAGCTTTACGAGATTTTCCCGACGGAGAAGGAATTTATTGACCTTATGCCGAAACTTATTTATCACCTTGATGAACCTGTTGCAGGACCAGGTGTCTTTCCCCAGTACATTGTATCAAAGCTTGCGTCTGAACATGTAAAAGTGGTACTTGGAGGTCAGGGGGGGGATGAGATTTTCGGAGGTTATGCCAGATACCTTGTAGCTTATCTGGAACAGGCCCTGAAAGGTGCCATATTTGAAAACAATGAGGAGAAAGAGCATATTGTTTCGCTGCAGTCAATACTTCCAAATCTGCCTTTCTTAAAGACTTATATCCCTATGATTAAAGGTTTTTGGGAAACAGAAGCCTTTGAGCCGATGGACAGAAGGTATTTCCGGTTGATCAACAGAATAGGCTCCTCAAAATCTTTCCTGACTAAAGAATTCTTATCCGGATATATAGAGGATGAAATGTTCGAAGTGTTTTCGGGTCTCTTTAATGATTCGGATACTTTAAGTTATTTTAATAAAATGACCCACTTCGACATGCTGGCAAGTCTTCCCGGATTACTTCAGGTTGAAGACAGGGTTAGTATGGCCGTTTCTGTTGAGTCAAGAGTTCCTTTACTTGACCGAAGGATAGTGGATTTGATTTCCAGGATGCCGGCCGGAATGAAGTTTAAGGGTGGTGAAATGAAATACCTTCTTAAAAGAACGATAAAAGATATCATTCCAAAAAAGATAATGAACAGAAAGGAAAAAATGGGATTTCCGGTTCCGCTTCATCTCTGGGCCAGAAATAACGCTAAAGGTTTTATCCTTGACACACTGGCATCAAGAAATGCCAGGGAAAGAAATATTGTGGACACGCAACACGTAGAACATCTTATTAAGACCGAGCTTCCTTTTGGGAGGGGTTTATGGGGTATTTTATGCCTCGAATTATGGTTTCAACAGTTTATCGACAATTAATAACAAATAAAAATCTGATTTACGATGGATAGTAGTACACCAATCAACATTGAAAACTGGAAAGTGGAAAAAATCGGGGTCATCGGGCCTGGGATTGTGGGGATGCCCATGGCAGCAATGCTGGCAGATGCAAGGATAAAGATCGGAACAGATCAGCCTGCAAGAATAATTATTGTACAAAGAGATTCACCCAGTTCGGGATGGAAGGTCGATGCCATCAACAGGGGAGAATCCGTAATTGGTGGTATAGAACCGGGCCTTGATAGTATTGTAAAGAATAATGTTGACGCAGGGATTTTATCTGCTACAAATAATTTCTTTGATATTTATGATGCCGATGTGATCCTTGTATCGGTACAGACCGATAAGAATGGCTTTGCACCCGATTATGGCCCAATGTTCGGGGCTCTGGATAAACTGGGAGAGGCCCTGGCCCGCAAACCTGCTGATAAGGTTCCATTGATTATCTTTGAGTCAACTCTAGCTCCGACAACAATGGACACTCTCTTCAGGGAGCATTTCAGGAAATACGGGCTTGAAGAAGGGAAGGACATAATGTTAGGCAACAGCCCTAACAGGGTAATGCCGGGCAGGCTGGTAGAAAGGATTAAGGATTCTGATAAACTGGCCGGGGGGCTTCACCCTGTAACACCACTGCTGATCGAGAAACTCTACAAGCACATAGTAACCAAAGGTACAATCTTCAGGACTAATAGTCTAACTGCTGAGATTGTAAAAACACTTGAGAATGCTTACCGTGATGTCAGGATTGCATTCTCGACTGAAATAGTCCGATACTGTGATAAATACAATGTCGACTTCTATACCCTAAGAGACAATGTGAATTTGATGCTTCAACAAAATGACAACGCTTCTATTGACCCGAATGCCGTACCCAGCGGAGGAATACTGATACCAATGCTTGGAGTGGGAGGTCATTGCCTCCCCAAAGATGGCATCCTTCTGTGGTGGCGGGATATTGAGTCCGGTACAGACACCTCCAACAGCCTGATTTTAAGATCAAGAGATATTAATGATGGATCCCCTGACTTTAGCTTCAGGCGGTCGGAAGACATATTTGGAAACATGAAGGAGAACATTATCGCATTGCTTGGAGTGGCTTATCGATTCAACTCAGAGGACACAAGGAATTCACCTGCATTGGTGCTTGCAAATTCCTTGAGGAAGAGGGGATATTCTTATATCATGCATGACCCTTATGTCAGGAAACACGACCAGAATCTCCTCAAATTCAATCAGCAGGATAATTTCACAAATGATCTTACCAGAGTGCTGAATGATGCTGAGATTATTATTTTATGCACCTCTCACAAGTACTATTCAGAGAACTTCAGTCAGATAATTTCGGGTAGTAAACTTAAGGCAATCTTTGATGCATGCAACATCTATTCAGAAGATCAGTTTGATGGTATAAACATAGCGTATTCAGGTATTGGACGGGGTAGGAATAAGCCTGGATCATTAATGGTTAACTTTGTCTATAATAGTTTTCGTGAGATGGAGAAAGGGATTGCAAACGAGTTGCAGTCGCTCATTCAATTCTATAACGACAATTATGCTTACGATGAATACAATAAAGTAAAATTCGAAGATATTCAGCGCCTGGCTAGAACCTGCTCAACAGGTTGTGAGATCGCCGATCCGGGAATTATTACCGTAATACCTGAATATAATGGTTTTAGATCGAACCTGGTAGAATGTGCATATCATGCACAGGGCCTTACAGAATAGCGGCATAATGGCGCAAAGTACTAGTCCATATATTTTCAGCTGTTTACAGATGCTGGACTTGTCGATTATTCAACCAGTAGAATTATCCTAAGCCAACCGCAAAACCCTTAACAATAAACAACTTATCAGTCGCTAAGATGAACTCAAAAAGATCCTGGGCCATAATCGGAGGGGGAATCATGGGTATGACCCTGGCATTACGACTTACACAAAAAGGAGAGAGTGTAACTATTTTCGAGTCAGCTCCTCTTATGGGTGGTCTGGCAGGATCAATGGAGATCGATGGGATTGTATGGGACAGGTTTTACCATGTTATACTAATGTCTGATCTTCATACAAGAAAAATCATTAAGGAATTGGGCCTGGAAGATGAATTTAGATGGGTAGAAACGAAAACAGGCTTCTTTGCAGATGGTAATTTATACTCGATGTCAAACATCATGGAGTTCCTGCGATTTCCTCCTATAAATCTGATTGATAAAGTAAGATTGGGTTTAACCATCATTTCAGCTTCATTGATCAAAGATCTGAAAAAGATGGAGGATGTCCCGGTAGAGGTATGGTTGAAAAAATGGTCTGGGAGAAGAGTATATGAAAAAATCTGGCTGCCACTTCTTAGGGCAAAACTTGGAGACCATTATAAAGAGACATCGGCATCCTTTATACTGTCAACGATCCAGCGTATGTATGCTGCCAGAAGAACAGGATTGAAGAAAGAGATGTTTGGTTACGTTTCAGGAGGCTATAAAAAGATAAATACAGCATTTGATGCAAGATTAAGAAGCCTTGGAGTTGAGATTCGTTTAAACACCCGTGTCCGTGTAATCTCCGGTGATGATAAAAACTCTCTTAGAATTGAAATGGATAATGGCGCGTTTTACAGATTCGACAAAGTAATCTCGACTCTTCCTTCAGACCTGTCGGCCAGTCTGGTTCCTTCCCTTTCAGCTGAAGATAGAGTAAAACTTAGAGGAATAAAGTATCTTGGCGTGATTTGCCCCTCTTTACTTCTGGCCAGACCCATTTCAAAGTATTATGTAACAAATATAATTGATTCGTGGACCCCATTTACAGGGATAATAGAGATGACTGCGATCATCGATCCGCAGGAGGTTGGAAATCATAACCTGGTCTATCTTCCAAAATACCTTTCAGAGGATGATGAACTGTTTAAAAAAGCTGAGAGAGAGGTGAAAGAGTATTTTCTTGATGCATTATTCAGGATGTATCCGGAATTATCAGGAAAGGACATCCTGAAATGGAACTATGCTTCTGCAGCACGGGTTTTTGCTCTGCCAACTCTAAATTATTCAGAGAACCTGCCATCTGTGAAGACATCACTGGAAGGTTATTATATTATAAATTCAGCACATATAACAAGTGGAACACTCAATGTAAATGAAACGATTCAGGTTGCTGAAAACAAACTTGATTATATTCTGAATGAATAACCAAATGACCAAATTACCAAATTACCAGATTCTCCATTTCACCCCATCCCTTCAATGAGTAAAAAACCCGCAGCAGCAATTTCACTCGATCTCGATAATCTTTGGTCATACATGAAGGTTAATGGCGTTGAAGGATGGGATAAATACCCATCGTATCTTGACGTTTTTATTCCTCATATCCTTGATCTTCTTGATGAGATGGATCTTAAAATCACATTTTTTATTGTTGGAAAAGATACAGAATAAGAAATGAACAGGAAGTATTTAAGGATGATTACCAAACGCGGGCACGAAGTTGGGAATCACTCCTATAATCACGACTCCTGGTTACAAAACTACTCTTATAATGAGATTGAGAAAGAAATAATCGAGTCTGAAGAGGCAATTTTAAGTGCGACAGGCCAGAAACCCCGGGGGTTCCGGGGGCCGGGATTCAGTTGGAGTAACGATATTCTTAAAATATTGGTAAGAAGAGGTTATAAATATGATGCCTCTACTTTCCCAACATTTCTGGGACCAATTGCCCGCCTCTATTATTTCCGGAAATCAAACCTTTCAAAAGAAGAAAAGAAAACCAGGAAGGATCTGTTCGGTAAGTTCCGGGACGGCTTCAGGAAATTGAAACCACATTACCATGAGATCGGAGAGAGAGAAAGAATCCTTGAAATCCCCGTTACAACGATGCCAGTTCTCAGACTTCCTTTCCACCTCACCTATCTTATGTATCTTAGTAATTATTCAATCAGTTTAATGAACATCTATTTGAACTTTTCCTTGTTCATGTGTAAAATAACAAATACACCTGTGAGCTTTTTGTTACATCCTACCGACTTGATTGGGTATGATAAAGCAACATCTTTGACCTTCTTCCCGGGGATGAATATCAGTACAGACAGGAAAACTGATATTTTCAAACGGGTTATACGAAAGCTGAAAAACGATTTTCTGATTCATAAATCACTGGATCATATTTATACCTGAGAAATAATTATATATGGTTAATTATCTCATCTGTTTGCAATTCAGAGTAAGGATTATGCATATTTCTTTTTCCTTCAGGTATTATTAGTAGATCTTAAGTATAACCAATCTGTAAAAACTCATCAATCTTATGGTATGTCCCGTCTGTAGTTCATTGGAGCTTCGTCTTAAGTATCAGATTAATAGCTATGAAATTCTTCTTTGTGATTTGTGTGGCCACGAATTTACCAGGGCAGCTTTAAATGAAAACCTGGCAGAAGACATTTTCTCTGACGATTATTTTAATAAAGGAAAGAATGGTTATCCTGATTATACTCTGCAAAAAGATATACTGATCAACAGGGGTGAATTCTATGCGAGGATGGCCGAGCAATACATCCAGGGAGGCAAGATGCTTGATGTGGGGGCCGCAGCAGGTTTCATTATGAAGGGATTCGAGAACAGAGGTTGGGAAGTTGAAGGTATTGAACTTAACAGATCAATGGCGGAATACGGGCAAACTCATTTAGGACTAAAAATATACCAGGGATCTGCTGAGCAAGTGGAGATCTGCAATAAATATGACCTGGTGATAATGATCCAGATAATAGCCCACCTGTTTGATGTCAGACGTTCAATGGGTAATATCCGGGATAGAGTTACTGATAACGGATATATATTAATTGAGACAGTGAATAAGGATAGCTTTACGGCAAGGGTATTCGGAAAATCGTGGCATGCTTATAGTCCGCCCAGCACAATGAATTATTTCAGCAAGAAAACACTGGATATCTTTTTAAGGGACTACGGCTTCAGGAAAATCAGGGAAGGCAGGCTGAGAAAAATACTACATGGGACACATGCAAAAGAGATTATAAAGCATAAAGCTCTGACCTCTGATAAGTTGAAGTATCTAACGATAATAGAGAAAATGATCCCTTCAAATATCAGGATTGTTTATCCGCTTGATGATATTTTTTGGTCACTATATCAGAAAGAATAGGTACTAATCATTTCTGGCACCCGGGTTTATTATATCTTTTAAGCAGATTATCTAATTTATAAAAAAGTAGTGATGGTTACAGATAACAAATCCCTTGTATCAATAGTCTTGCCCGCATATAATGAGGAGGCGATTATTGAAGACAGCATCGGAAGAATTATAGATTATGTAAAATCTAAAGAAAGTGTTTTTAGCTCTGAAGTTTTAGTAATTAATGACGGCAGCACAGACAAAACCGGAGATTTGGCTGATTCGCTGGCCAGAAATAATGCTATTATCCGGGTGATCCATCATCCGGTTAACATGAACCTTGGCAGGGCCCTTCAGACAGGTTTTAAGAATGCCCGGG
Organism: uncultured Rikenellaceae bacterium; assembly: GCA_964633195.1. Classification (GTDB taxonomy): domain Bacteria; phylum Bacteroidota; class Bacteroidia; order Bacteroidales; family VadinHA17; genus LD21. The sequence goes on from CAZWFL010000054.1 coordinate 8,276, forward strand.
GAACAATTATAGTTGTTCTTGATATTGACCTGAGCTATTCTGTTGATCACATTGAAAAGCTTGTTATGAAGCAGATCGAAACAGACGCTGATATAGTTATTGCTTCTCCTTATACCAGGAATGGCAAAGTTACAGGGGTGCCATTCAAGAGGGCTATAATGAGCAGGATAGTTAACAGATTCATGCGTTTTGCCTCTCAGGAACGGTATCATACTTTCACAAGTATGGTCCGTGCTTATAAGTCTGACTTTATAAAGAACCTGAATCTAAAGACGATTGATTATGAGATAAATCCCGAGATCATATACAAAGCCATAGTGCTGAGGGCGAAAATTGTAGAAATACCCGGACATCTTGACTGGAGTTTTCAGAATAAAGCCGGCAAGAAACGAACCTCGGCAATAAGGATAAGAAGAGGCTTTTTTTCAGGACTAATGTCAGGTTTTATTTTCAGACCTTATATTTTCTTCTTCATCCTGGGCATCTTCTCCTTCCTTTTAGCTCTTTATATGATCACCTGGATTTTCATTAATACCTTTAATGTAATGCCTGAAATACTGGTTGACTCCTCATATTTCGATGCCAGGTTTTCACTCGCAGTTGCAGAGGTATATAAAAAGAGCCCGCATGCGTTTATTGTAGGAGGGATAACACTTCTGTTGTCAATACAGATACTGGGCCTCAGCTTTATCAGTTTGCAGAGCAAACGATATTTCGAGGAGCTATTTCACATCAACTCTCAGATAATCAAAAAGATATGAGCTAAAAGCAATTGAAAACCTGAGGTTTCAGGTTAATTCAGATTGCTATTTCTTTATGAATTTTTTTGTGACAATAATGTCACGGCCCGTAAGTATACATATGTAGACACCGGGCTTAAGGAACGACAGATCGAATTTTTTTGTGATCTCTTCCTGGTAGATATTACCGTTAAAGACTGCTCTGCCGTCTGGTGACGTGATGGTTACCCTGGTGTTCTCAGTTTGCATCGGATCAACAAAATCGATCGTAAAGTGTCCATTGTTGGGATTAGGGTATAGATTGAAAATCTCAGAATCGGGATCATAAAAAGTCCCGGCTTCCACAGCTATTTCTACAGGTGAAGAGGTTGTTGTTGCATTCCGGTTATCGGTGGCAACCGCAGTCAAGTAATATATTCCTTCATCCACATCCTTCCATGTAAAAACCCATGGTGCTGTCGTCAGTTCTGCGAGCTTTGTGGTCTCGCTGTAGAATTCAACCTTAATTATCGTACCATCCGGGTCAGAGGCATTTGCGTGTATTTCAATATTGGCAGGCTTCTTATACCGTTTTCCCTTAGTAGGACTTGCAATCGAGACGACAGGAGGCTGGTTTTCTGGGATTGGATCATTCACTGTAATCGACACTGCGGATGATGTACTCTTGGTATTGGCATTATCCGTGGCCACAGCTGTCAGTTGATATGTTCCGGGTTGGACATTGTTCCATGTGAATGACCATGGAGCGGAAGATCTTTCTCCGAGTTTTGTTGTTCCGTTGAAGAATTCGACCTTAGTTATTGTTCCGTCAGGATCTGAGGCATTTGCGGAAATTGCAACTGTTGCCGGGGCTGTGTATGTGCTGCCGGATGCCGGGCTGCTTATTGAAATTACAGGCGGCTGATTCCCCGGTGTAGCTGGATTCACTGTTATTGATACCGGTGTTGATGTGGTTTTTGCACCGGAGTTATCTGTTGCCACCGCAGTCAGTGAATATGTTCCGGCCTGGACATTATTCCATGTGTATGACCACGGGCTGGAAGTTTTCTCACCCAGTTTTATTGATCCGTTGTAGAATTCCACTTTAGCGACCGTTCCGTCGGGATCGGAGGCGTTTGTGGCTATGGTGACTGTTGCCGGAGCGGTATATATGCTGCCGCCGGCGGGACTGGTTATCGAGATTACAGGAGGCTGATTCACCGGTGCAGTCGCATTCACTGTTATTGATACCGGTGAAGATGTGGTTTTTGCGCCGGAGTTATCTGTTGCCACCGCAGTCAGGGAATATGTTCCGGCCTGGACATTATTCCACGTGTATGACCACGGGCTGGAAGTTTTCTCACCCAGTTTTATTGTTCCGTTGTAGAATTCCACTTTAGCGACTGTTCCGTCGGGATCGGTGGCATTCGCGGTTATTGTAACTGTTGCCGGAGCGGTAAAAGTGCTTCCGCTTACCGGGCCCGTAATGGATACAACAGGCGGCTGGTTTACAGGTGCTGCACAGTTATTGGTCACAGATTGGGCGCTTAAGGAAGCAGCCTGGCCTCCCTCCGGGGTCTGCAGTGGATTAGTTGCAGGTTTAGTGTAAGCAACGGTTACAACGTCACCATAAACGACCGGTGAGGCAAGCGTCAGAAAAACTCTGGTTCCGGAAACAGCAACAGCAGTCACACTTCTTGCAGAGGAATTTACCCTTACAGTGAAAGCTGAGGTTGCGGGAACAATATTGGCGAGGGTCATGTTGTAGTTCATTTCCAGCCGCGTCGGTGTTGTATTTTGGATTACAGCACTGACGAATACAGGGGTAGGGGTTACAATTGCACCCTTAATGAATTCAGAATACCCTATGTCGGGCTTTGAACCGTAATAGGGTAATCCAATATTAGTTCCGGCATCTATAAGATCGCTTCCTTCCTTCAGCTTTAAGAAGGTAATGTCAGGAAGGGATCCGTCTGGTTTCCTTGGCCACCTGATTTGTGAGCTGTCGACACTTACAAAATCAGCATCGGTTGCAGAGAATGCAGGATTAACAGACCATCCCGGCCAGTCTTTGCTTGGGATCCATGTGTTGGTGTAGGCTGTATACTGGTATGGGGCTGAAATGCAAACCTGATACTCCGGGATTAAAGGATATATAGCTATGTTATTAGCCCAGACCGATGTTCTGGTTGTTGCTCCCTGAAAAAAATCGGAAAAACCAATACCACATCTGTACGAGGTATTATTATGAAATATCGCATTGTTCTGCCTGCCGTCATACCATTCCAGATTATTAATAAACCCTGAACCGTGTACGGGTTCACTGCTGCCCTGGCAATAAGCTGCCATAGAGTTCCGTACTTCAACATGCACATAATCTGACGGTATATGAGGTGCCTGGTCTCCGCCCAGAGCTGAAAACTTAAATCCGTTACCCTCTATCCCGAACCTCAGATACTTGTTCGTCGCCATCACCCAGCAGTTTTCCACAATCCTCTTTCCTGCACCACTCGGATCGATCCCATCATCTGAATAGTTCCATGCCCTGCAGCCGATGAAATATAATACATTACGATAATAATTGCCGCACTTGAAGCCGTCACCCGCATTGCCGGGATTTGAACTTAAAGAATCACATATATTATATGCATCACAATTAATAAAGTATGTGGTATCCGATTTAAACGGGGCATTGGGGCCATCCCAGGAGTTCCATGCACCGCTCCAATGACTGAAACCTCTTCCTGAAATGTTGTACGATGTGCAATTCTCATATATCAGATTAGCAGAATTGGCACTGCCTATACCCTCCCCCAGAATACCTCCCGTTCTTCTCTGATAAACGTTACGAACAGTAATTCCCTTGATATGCCAGTATTGGACATTTAACAATCCAAACCCCCCATAGGTGGTATTATATCTTGTATCCATATAACGGCAGTCAAGTATCGGTCGGTTGCCTGCTTCATAATCGGGAGGATAAGCCCAGAAATGAATTCTGGCACCGGCTGTACCGCTTCTGCCCTTTGGTGAGGGCCATGCTTGAGGATCGATCAACACCCCATTGTCGTAACCCCTGATATAATATACCCCTCCTCTAACAAATATTGTATCACCCGGTGATGCCACGTTTATGCCCCTTTGCCATGTTGCAAAAGGAGTTGACAGGGAGGTCCCGTTATTTAAATCACTGCCGTTTGTGGCGACATAATACGTCTTTGCCGAGACCGTCATGCATGTGATTGCATAAAGAAACGCAAAGAAAAGAGAGGTTGCTTTTGATCGAACCATTCTGATGAATGACTTAAAATATTTGACAAACGTACCATTTTTAACGATAAAAAGATCGATTTGTTACATATATTTTAGGTCGTGTTGAAAAAAACCGGAGTTCAAGATCTATGGGTGTCGCAGGATTGTCATAAGACATTTTTAATAGAGATTGTACTGGATCATTTTACAAGTACCGGGGAGAAAAACCAATTCTATTAATGATTTTATCAACCATCCGCGATCATAATAATAAAACCCTTCAGGAGTAAATCAAGCAGTCAACAGGAAACCAATATCAGTCAAAACGTGTCCTGCGTTCGTCAATATTAGTTTGTAGTAATCAGAATCTTAAGTATAATTGAGGATGTTTATGCAAGAATAGCATACCAATATGGAAATCGTCTCCTCTATATATCTTCTGACAGTAATTGCTTCTGTATTCCTATTTTATCTACTAAATCCCAGGTACAGGATCATTTATCTTGTAATTCTCAGTTGCGGATTCATAGCTTCATATAGCTATGCCCTGTTGATATACATCCTTATATATTCACTGTTTAATTATTTTCTGGCTAAAGGAATACCGGGGTCACGATACAAATTATTGCTTTTCAGAACAGGGATAATAGTGAATCTTGCCCAGCTGATCTTGCTGAAATATTCGTCTTTTGCCATCGACCCTGTTTTAAAGATACTGAAAAGCAACATTCAGTTTTCAGTACTTTCTGAGGTAATAGTACCTTTAGGGATATCCTATTTTACCCTTCAGGGAATAGGCTACCTGATAAATGTTAAGATGGGATGGGAGAAGCCTGAGAAGAACTTTATACATTTCCTTCTCTACATTACCTTCTATCCAAAATTCCTGTCAGGGCCTGTTGAGCGGTCAAATCACTTCCTGCCGCAATTGAATGCTAATGGGAAATTCTCCCAGCAGCAGGTTACAGAGGGAATGAAGCTGATCCTTTTTGGGGTTTTTAAGAAGGTTGCAATTGCCAATCAGCTTGCACCTTACGCTCTGAGCATCTATACTGGGGACCATGCCGGGGGATACATCTCATGGGTAATATTTCTCATTCAACCACTCTACCTCTATTTCGATTTCTCAGGCTATACGGATATAGCAATAGGGTCTGCCAGGATGTTTGGAATAAATCTGTTACCAAATTTCAATCGTCCGTTCTTTTCTGAAAACGTGACAATATTTTGGAAGAGGTTTCATATTTCACTTGCTTCTTGGTTTAACGATTATATCTTCAGACAGGCAAGTTTCAGATACAGGAACTGGGGTATTCTTGCCTCCACTTATGCTGTATTTCTCACATGGGTTCTTTTTGGCATATGGCACGGGGCTGGCTGGAATTTCATGCTGATAGGGTTATTACAGTCAGTTGCCATCAACTACGAGTTCTTTACAAAAAAAATAAGAATGAACTTGTTCTCCGGCCTGCCTCTTTTAATAAAAGCCTGGTTCGGAAGAATACTAACTTACCTGTTTTATTGTATTTCCATGGTATTATTCTTTTCACCTGATACAAGGTCTGCCTTTACTTTTATGTTAAAGCTGAATTCTTTAAGTGGTCCTTCACCTTTTAATGATCTTAGTCTGAAACCCTTTGCTGTTCTGGTTTATATTCCGGCGTTTCTGTTCATTGAATTGTTACAGAACGACTATAGCGAAACTTATAATAAGCTGGAAAAAGTCTGGTTAAGTGATAAATGGACTGGCAGAATTTTCAGATGGACAGTATACTCGGTGCTAATCACAATAATCTATATTTCAGGTTTAAAATCACAACAATTCATATATGCTGATTTCTGATATGAAAGAATTTGCTAAAAGATTGATATTATTTTCTGTTTTCTTCCTGTCGTTTTCCATTTTTGTTAATTGCTTGTTCCTGGTAATAATAACCTCTACTGACTGGGACTTCATTAAAAGGCTGGAGTCGCTTCAATTTGAGGAGCCAGATTATGAGCTTCTGGTACTGGGCTCTAGCCTTGCCGAGTATGGTGTAGATACCGAGGTGCTTACAAATCACGGGATAAAGTCATTCAACCTCTCTCTTGTAGGGAGCTCTGTAAAAACAAACTATGTCCAGTTGAACGAATACCTGACAAGATATCCGAAAAAGCCACAGTTCGCAGTGCTGGCAGTCAATTCAGTTCTTGAACAATTTGATCAGGATGGAATACAGCCGGTTGTGGAGTTTACAATGAAAGGTCACAGGTATAATCATAAAGATTTACCTATCTCAAAGTTCAACTGGGCAGGGATGGAGCTCCTGAAAAAGGCCTTCAGAAAAAAATACAGGGAGACATATTTGTCTTATGGTCACAAAAAAAGCATAATAACACAACCTGATAACACAGTTTTCCGGGAATTCCATATCGATTTCAATAAGTTTGAAACAGCATACTGGATGGGTGAACTTGCAAAACTATGCAGCGAAAACGCTGTCGAACTCATTATTACTGACATCCCCGGAGTCAGGGAGGCCCAGTCTCTCTCAGGCGTAGGTCCCTACACAATAAGATTCGGTAACGGGTATACCGCTCAATATTATAATCTGAACTCAATAGAGTTCTGTAAATTCATAGATGGTGAAAACGACTGGGTCGGATTATCTCATCTTAATAAGACCGGAGCGGCAAAATTTACACAAAAACTCTATGAGGTTGTTCTGGAGAAAAGAGTTGTTGCCGGTTATGAGAGTGACAATTATGCATACGGTATTTTGAGTGACTGACTTAATCAGAATAACTCTGCTTCCAGTTACCCTCAGGAGTCGTTCTTTCTCCATTGGTTTCAATAACATCAACAATCCTGTTGAATAGTAAATTTACCACCCTGCCGGCAAAGATTCCGTTAGGATGAGAGTTATTGAATGATACTGCATATTCGTCTTTAAAGTATAAGCCTCCTTCAGTTTGCAGGGAGTACAGATCCCATAAATATATATTATCATCCGGCAGATCCCACTCTTCAGTTACCCATGTATAAAACTCTTTTGCCCTAATCGCTTCATCTTCTTTTAAATTTTCCTTAACATGTACGGCGCCTGTAAACAGGATGAATTTTGTTTCAGGGAAGGCGTGAAGCTTATCCCTGAGGGCTGAATATTGAAGTTTGTAGTTCGACAACGACCTGTAATAAGAATTAATATCAGCTGAATCTGGATCAGGCTCAATATTACTTACCGGATAACAATGCTTGAAAATAACAACCTGGTACTCTTTTGTAAGGATCTCCAAGGTCGGCTCCGTCATAAACGGCTCTTCACCGGCATGATAGACCCAGATATTATAATAGTCGAACGGCATATTATTCCATCCGTAAGGAGAGGCCTTTGGAAATGCCATTTCTTTAATCAGGTAATTTTTATCATTCTCCTTATTATACTTGTCCATCAGATATGGCAACCTGGCTTTTTTTGCGATAAGGTCAGCAAATCTGTTGCTTATTTTCCTTGCAGCTCTCTTTATAAGTGAGGGAGGTGACCCGTTCCAGATTGCTTCTCCGGTACTGTGATGTAAGAAGATTATTTTCATATCGGAAGACATCTCTCTCTCTTTACACGACTGAACAGACATCATGGTTAATACTATTAAAACTGCGATTCTCGTTTTCATGGGCGTGGAGATTCATTAAAGTAATATTTTTGAGTCTATTAAGCAACAAATAATTGACTGAGAAGTTCCCCGATGCAAAGATAAACAATATTTGCATAAGCTGGAATAAAGAGACTGTTTCATAAGTGTTATTAACCGCAAGGGACTCAAAATACTCACAAAGGACGCTAAACATATTATTATTGGTATGTAATACTATGTGCTCTTTGTGCTTACCCTGGTGTCCCTTGTGGTTATTTATATCTTAACTTACGATACAGCCTCCTCCAATGTCAATTATATTGATTAAATCAGTATTCAATAAGGGTCCAGGGCGGTGAATTTGTATAGACCGGACAACCGTTTCCTGAAAGGTTGTGATTGATCAGACCCTCCAGTGTGCCAATGTAAACATAGGCATATATAAGCACACGGTCTTCGTAAAGATTGAATGTAACAGTCCCATCAACAATACTGACTTCTCCGATCTCTGAATCATATATCCCTGCCTGATTTAATTTAACTGGTGCTGCCAACGGGTATGGATTAACACCAAGGAACCAGTCTGCACACCATTCACCGTCTGCGGCAGGGCTAAAGTAGTTTATGCCTTTGCTGATTCCGTGCATGGTTGCACCTGCTTCAGTGTAAAAGCACTTAACGGCAAATACCAGGTTGTCGCACTCAACATAACAAAAAGTAAGATTGCTTAGATCGGCCGGCTTACCCGAAGGGTTTATCGGTGATGTTAATCCGGCGTCGTACTTTACTCCGTCGTAGTAATAAACATTCGCTCCCTTTCCTCCTTTGACAATTACCGCACCTATACAAAATGGCGAAGATGGATCAACGACAAATTCAATGTATTTGTTCTCGGTTACGGTTACTGTTAACCAGTCAGGCCAGGGGCTCTCAAATTCACCATACTCGTAATTTATCCTGCCGGTGCTTCCAATATATGAACCCTCCAGTTCTTCGCAGGATAAATTCCCTGAGTTATAGATTGCTGTAATCCCGGCATCAGAATTCTGAGGCAGCAAAATGACCGATTCAAACTTCTTGTCACACGAAATAAAGATAGCCGTTGCTATAAGTACAATAATTAGAAATACTGGTTTTTTCATCTTTTTTAATTTTAGTTAATAAACATATTTACATAAAAATAGCAAGATTATTGTTACATTCTGCGGGTTGATTTCAAGGTTTTGACGAAGTGATGGGATTACTTGATAAAGTTCTGATTCATCCAGAATAATTTAGTTATTTTAGTACTCTTGAAAAATATAATTGCCAGGAATGAAACGGATAATATTGTTTTTGTTATTTTTTTATCTCTTTCACAATTCTGCATTCTCACAGCTTCTTGGAACTGGAAGATCAGATGATCAATACAGAGGTACAGTAACTGAAGACATTGTATGGGGTCCGGGGAATCCACACTACCCTTATCCGAATAATATAGTATATGTAGGATCCACAGTCGCGAGTGAGAGAATTCTGACTATTAATAATGGGTATGCGCTGACATTAAGTACTGGATTAACAATGCAAATGACCCAAACGGGTTCTGAATTACGTAATAATGGTAGCTTTCTTGCCGAAGGAGGAACTATTGTAAATACAAGAGATATTATTAACAATGGAACTATTACTATTCAGCCTGGAACGGCATTAACAATAAGGAACATCACCAATAACGGTACTCTTCGATTGAACGCCGATGCATATGGCATGGCATCTCTTATTGTTAGAAATAGTTATTCAGGCACGGGTACTACTGAAACGCAGTTATATCTGACGGGTGGTGCCAGCATCAGTGGAAACAGATGGCATTATGTGTCAACTCCTGTGGACCAGGCCCCCGTGAGCGTTTTTACGGCCAATCCCGCAAATCTCGATTTCGCCCAATATGTAGAAAGTCGTGTGACCGGCACGGACATGCTTGCAGGATGGGTTGGCTGGGATGGATGGCTATATAGTCCGTGGGGTGAATATGATCTAAGCAATGCATTCAGTACCCTTGAATTGGGGAAAGGGTACAATTACTATAATGCGACGAATACAACCAGGACAATTGTTGGAGCTATAAATATCAGTGATGTAACAGTTCCCCTGTCTAGAGAGAATTATACTCATCCCGACTATCAGGGATGGAATCTCATCGGTAATCCTTTCTCATCCTGCATTGACTGGGAAATTGTATATAATAATGGAGATATACCTCCCGGTATGAATAATGCAGTCTATTTCACCCTTAATGGCGGATTTGCTTCTTATGTGAACCTGGTTGGAACAGGTGGGGGAACACAGTTCATTCCTCCGGCTCAGGGTTTCTTTGTCAAAGCAACTCAGCCGGGTGAGTCTCTGGATTTAAGAGGTGCAAATGATAGTTACCTCGATATCCGGGTCCATAACGTGGATCAGATGAGATACAAGGGATTGCATGAGAACATTAATAGAACAAGTTTAGTCCCGCTTGTAAGACTGAAGCTTGAAAATGATACAGACAGTAATGATCTGGTTGTGCGGTTTGATGCGAAAGCCACACTATCGTTTGACAAGATGTTCGATGCATATAAATTCAGCAAGACAGCAGGGAACCTGAATATCTGGACAAAAACCGGGAATGTTGATTACAGTATAAACGGATTGCCATTTCCGGAAACCAAAGTGGAAATCCCTGTCGGGCTGAATGTTAAAACACCGGGCACATTCCGGCTCCTTTCAAATGAATTGAATAAACTCGAAGATTATTCTGTCACCCTCAGGGACCTGGTGACGAACCATATTGTGGACCTTAAGAAAGGGGAATCCATTCTGTTCAACACTCCCGCGGGTTTGATCGAAGACAGGTTTGTTCTTACTGTCGCCAATCTTACGACCGGTATTCCTGAAATACCTGTCGGTGAAAAGAAATTCAGTGTCTATTCCTCTTCCGGGATAATCAATATCCTGTCGCTTACAGATGAATTCGGAAACACCCGCGGATCGGTTACCATTTTCGATCTAACCGGGAGAAAGATATACCAGGATGACAACACCGAATGGCAGGGAAGCGGCGACCTTAAGCAGATAACCATGAACAGCGGTGCGAAAGGACTCATTTTTGTAGAGATTAAAGCCGGTCAACGGAGATACATCGAAAAGGTGATCCTGCACTGAAAAATGCACTACAGATAAATTAAAAGGTGGCTTTTTCTGGCCACCTTTTTTGTCTGTAATGGTCACCGGGTCACAATGAACCTTCCCGCTGCCCTTGTACCTGATGACGAAGTAATTTGAATAAGGTATAATCCGCTGCCAATACCCGATGTATCCAGAGTGTATATTTCGCCGCCTGTAAGCGATTTAAGCTCCGTTTTAAATATAACCCGGCCGTTCGATCCGGTTATTGTCAGAATGTCAGCCACAAAACCATCCTCAGCGGGTATAACGATATTCAGCTGTTCATTTGGAGGATTCGGGTATGATTCAATTTTTATTGCTGGTCTGTTCGGTTTAACCGGGTTATTAACTGGTTCAGCCTGGCGGCGGAGAGAAATTATAGTGCCGTTATTGCCAACCGCATACCAGGTATCGCCCCACCCGGCAGCCCCGTTCAGGTTGACTTTTACCGGAGACTCTTCTTTGTGCCACTCTGCTCCTTCTGAGTAAGTTAAAATGGTTCCGTAATACCCGACGGCGATCCCGCTATTCGCATCGGCAAAGAATATACTGTTTAGGGATGGCAGATTTGTGAACTGAGACAACCTGTTCCATTCTGTCCCGTCGTAATGGAAAATAGCTCCCGGCCTTCCAGCAGCCCATATATTCTTCCTGTTCAGGATAAAAAGGCTTTTTATCTCAATATACCCGGGATCGAAAGCCGGCACCACCCTCTTTCCAGCCATGGCGGTTACCTCCATTACCGGAATACTCATATATTCATGTCCTCCGCCGATAAGGACAAGATTCTCATAAGCTGCGGCGGAGGTATAAACAGCAAAAGATAATAGATCAAGATTTTCCCACTTCCTCCCGTCATAGACAAGTATTGTACCCATTTCACCGACAGCAATAGCCCGGCCGTTGCTGCCCAGGCTGACTGAGTAAAGATTTTTATCGGTCGGTTTAGGAGTCACAGTCCATCCCTGACCGTCATAACGGAGAATGGTACCCTTCGAGCCAACCGCCCATCCGTTGTTTTTGTCGGAAAAACAAACAGAGTAAAGGTTCTCCTCTGTTACTTTTGGTGAAGCAATCCACTTCTCCTGCTCTTTATGTATTATTGTACCGTTATTCCCAACTATCCATGCCGAGTTTTCATCAAGAAGATATATGGAATTAAGTTTGGTATTTGTATTTGAATTTTCAATAGTCCACTGCGCATTCACGCTCAGCGTGCAAACAAGCCCCGTCGCTATCAGTAAAAGAGATCCTGCTATTAATTTCATGCTGTTTGTTTAACTATTGATTTGAAAACACAACTGTAACGGGTGTTGCACTGCTTGTTACCCTGGGAAGGGAGATCAGCCTGTGCGTGATCTGGTTATCTGATTCAGTGAACAGGTAGCAACTGGTTTGCATTTCATTGACTCCTGTACATGAGATACTTATAAGTCCATTGTCTTCCCTTGCATCGTTTATCCTTATATTCTTCTTGGCTCTCACGTAACGAAGTGCATCATCGGTTGATTTATATTCAGGATTATATGATGCGACGGCAGATGTTATTTCACCCAGTATCTCCCTCCACTCTTCTGCTGTCTTGTCAAGATAATATTCATGGGTGAACAGCACAGGAAGGACCATGCTGTTAAGTGCCCTTCTTAACTGCCTTACGCCCCGCGCTATGGCAACATCAACACTAACAACATGCGGGGCCCATTCATAACCGGCGTCGTCTCCGATCTCTGTCAGGCAGATGAAAAAATCATTCCCGTTCCAATTAACGCTGTCAGCATAAAAGAAAGGTGCTCCCGGTCCTCCATGCATATAACGGTTAACCATATATGGTTCTAACTCGAGGGCTGACCCTGGATAGTAAACACCACGAATCCGGTCACATTCTATTTTGGTCCCTATAAACTCTATTCCCATATTCCTGATCCCTGGCAGAGCCTCCGATCTTATTAAATAATTATGAGCGATCATATAGTTCGACATTGGCAAGTTTCTCTCGGCAAACCAGTCAGCAGCTTTCATTACACTGTCTGCAACAGAAAATTGTGGAGCGTTGTTATAATTGTAATAGATACATTCTTGTGCTGAGGTTTCATAGACGTGCCAAAATGCATGAGGAGATGCAGTAGCAAGGTTTCTGTTTATCAGATCACGAAGAGTGTCAAAAAAACCTTCGGATGTATAATATAGAAATATCCCCAGCCAAGGGATGAATCCAAACTCGTTGCATATGTCAAGCCATTGAAGATTTCTCATATCTTCTGTACCGTAAGTACCGTCAACATCGTCAACTCTCATTGTGATCATAGGTGGCATACCCTGCATTATAAAGGGCTTCTTTGCTGCCCATACCATGCTCCGCCACAACAGGTCGTCCATTCCATATAGATAACCTATTTGTGCATTATCCATCCAGAGGTAATCATTCCACTTGACTATCCTACCAGGACTTTGCTCAGCAACTTCAAGCAGTGTTATCGTGCTGGTACCGTCGCTCATTTCAGCCAGGCTAATGCCGCCAATTAATTCGTTATTCTGACGTGCCTCTGTTGGATTATGTTTGGTCAGTACATCATAATTATTGCTTAGCCTCCCTTCACTGTTTATTGGTATATTATATTTATCATCAGCATGATACTCAGTAATATAATGCGTTGTATTTGGGATAATGATTTCTTGTGAATTAACAGTGATCTGCGGTAAAGAGCTCGAATATGTTCCAATGGTATGATGGAATAAGTATGGATCAAAACTGTATAATCCAATTCCGTTGCTGACCGCTGTCACAATCTGTTCAACAGGATATTGCGATTCAAAGACGTTTTCATGCCCGAAAATAATCAAAGCATAATTATTGAAGTCCGGCAAAGGCGTACTGCTGACATCGCATATTTCGTACGGAATGCCAAACCACTCGAGGTAAGGTCTGATATGATCATAATAGAATCCATATCTTACAGCGCCTGGTCTGACCAGCAGCAATGCTTTCTGGCTTACCGTGCCTGAATAGGAACCGGATACGTTTATCGTAATTGGGTCTCCGAGAGATGCGGGTACACAGCCAAATACATCGGAAACTGAAACAAGTGAATAATTGTATTCTCCTGCTCCGAGCACTCCCGTAAATATGTCGGCGCCGCTCGTATAGCCTGTAATCGGAGATTGAGGCGATCCGTTTCTCGAATACTCTATCCTGTAGGGCGGAGTACCACCTGTGATCTCCACATTAAAGAATGTGGAGGTGTTTTCGAAGATTGTTATGTCACCCCGAGGGCTGGCTTGAAGCATCGGGCTGTTGGCCGCGATCAGGACCGGTGGGCCGGGGCGGGTAAAAATGCCGCTGGTAACAACACGTCTGTAGTAAACATTGGAAGTTATCTCATCTGTAGGTGAGAAATCCGGTGCAACAGCGCCCTCAATATCATTCCATATTGTCCCGTCGGATGAGCTTTGCCACCGGAAAGTGTAGCCTCCCGAGGCTCCCGACGGCGGACTGATCTGGGTGAGAGGCGATGGTGTCGAGTTGTAGCATACAGTTTGTGACGTTCCTGCCAGGCCGGCAGAGAACGGAACAAAGATTATGTCTCTGAAGTAACTGTCTCCATCGGGCCTTATGTTGGGGACTGTTCCGATAGTGGAAGTATATACACCCCCAATGTATCTTACATAATTGTTTTGCTCTACTGGAGCAGACATGCTATGAGAGAACCAGGGATTATCTGTTCCTGTGGTTATGCTGACGATATAACGACGACCCGGTTCGACTGCTACTGGAGTGGGTAAAATGAATTCCCTCCAACCGGTTATCCCGGCTGAGAAACTCCATTCAAACGGGCCTGTAATAAGCTCATAACCCGACAGGTCATTATTCTGCCTCCAGATCCTGATCTCATGAATTCCTCCCTCATTACCTGGAGTATGTAATCTAGCATGCGTTATGAAACCCTCGGTTAAAACCTCAAACTCAGTACCAAGATCAAAACGCCCCCAATAACTTTCAGATGTTGTTGTTCCGGATTTATAAAGGGTAATTGCCTCTACATCTATTCTGACCGGACTGCCTGCAGTAGAGCCGCAGGCGGCATCAACCACCCACCGTCTGTACCACGTCTC
>CAZWFL010000055.1:0-21567 GCA_964633195.1 uncultured Rikenellaceae bacterium
ACCCCTGACCTTGTGACTGCCAGTCACACGCTCTAGCCAACTGAGCTATACCCCCAAATTAAAGAACATCAAAAAGTCACACGCTCTAGTCCCGATCCCGAATCATCGGGATCGAGGATCCTCGATCCCGATAAATCGGGACGGGACCAACTGAGCTATACCCCCAAATTAAAGAACATCAAAAAGTCACACGCTCTAGTCCCGATCCCGAATCATCGGGATCGAGGATCCTCGTCCCGATAAATCGGGACGGGACCAACTGAGCTATACCCCCTCATAAAGTCGGCCAAAGTTAAGAAAAAATTGAAAAAGATAAAACATATTGAAAAAGGCCCTGTTTATCTTTTGAAGGCATAATGCTATTTTGTAATTTTGCCGGGATTTTTCAGGCTAAGAGTGTGAAGAATGGATATAGGGACAGGAAGAGATGAAGAAAAAGGTTGACAGGACACCCCCGTTTGACGAACTGATCTTCGAGAAGAGGAACAGGGAATACGGAGCCTATCAGTTACGCAAAAGGTATAACGCCGCGATATCCGTGGGGATCATTGTTGCCGTCATTTTCGCGGTCGCTGTCGTCGTATTGCCCTTTATAGCCGTTCCCGAACCACAACTTGTTCTGGGAGGCGGCTCAGGGTATTTGTCGGTAAATCTTGATAATCTCGAACCCCCGGATGAACAACCTGTATTCGTGCCGCCGGCACCCCCGCCACCACCACCCGATGTGGAACGCGTACAGGAGATAGTAAGATATGCACCTCCGGTGGTTGTCGATACCATCATACAAACAGATATTACCCTGGCTACGGCTGATGACATACTTCTCTCTGATCCCGATGCAGACAGGGATCTCGACGGCTTCGGAAGTTCTGACGGATATATTCCGGGACTTATCGGAGACGGAAGCGGAGCATGGACCGACGAACCCTTTTTCTTTGTGGAGGTAATGCCATCATTCAGGGGAGGCGATATTAACAGGTTCCGCGAGTGGGTCCAGAAGAGAACCAACTATCCCAAGGAAGCAATAGATAACAAGATACAGGGCAGAATCTTTCTCACGTTCATCGTTGAGCCCGATGGAGCAGTGTCGAATGTCACGGTCGTAAAAGGTGTGGATCCGTTGATAGATATTGAAGCTGTAAAGGCAATTGAAGCATCACCGAAATGGACACCCGGGCTCCAGAGAGGTCAGCCGGTAAGGGTAAGATATTCCATGTGGCTCAATTTTGTTATCTGAGAAGATAATATCATTACACCATAATTAGTTATATATTTGATTTTTATTCTTAATTTTACTTTTAAGGACTAACTAACCATGCTGTTATGAAGAAAATCTATCCCGTAGTGCTGATCATAATGATCATTCTCGAAGGCTGTGGATCCTCAAGGAAACAACTTGAAAGAGGCAACTATGATGCCGCAATCGACCGCGCAGTACGCCAGTTGCGTAAAGATCCCCGCGACACCAAACAGATTGCAATTCTTGAACGATCGTATAAGGTTGCAAATGAACAGGATAACGAAAGGATCAGGTTCCTTAAAATGGAAGGAAGACCGGAAAACTGGGACGAGATATACCTGTTGAACAGTCGCCTCCACGACAGACAGGCGCTTGTCAGAACTGTCACTCCGCTGAACGAGAGGGGAAGAAGTGTTGACTTTCCTTATGTTGATTATATGCCGGAGATGGTGGCAGCAAAACGCCACTCGGCCGATTATTATTATGCCCATGGAAATGAGCTTATGCAGAATAACCTGAAGGAATCATACAGGCAGGCATTCAGGGAATTTGTAAGAGCAAAAGAGTATGTTGGCGATTATGAAGGTATTGACACTAAGATACAGGAAGCCAGGTACCTTGGAATGAGCAGGGTTTTCGTTTCATTACAGAACAGGTCAATGATCAACTTCCCACAGGAGTTTGAAGAGGATCTTCTGGCCCTTGACCTGCCACGGCTCAACAGCGAATGGGTAGAATATCATATCCAGAACCTCAATCCCGATACCAGGTATGATTATTATATTAACGTGAATGTCAGGAATGTGCTTGTAAGCCCTGATCAGACCATGCAGAGAGATACTGTTGCAAAAAGGGAGATAGAGGACGGGTTTTCATATCAGCTCGATGCAAAGGGAAACGTTATGAGAGATAGTCTCGGGAACGATATCAGGATCAAAAAGTTCAAAACGGTCCAGTGTGCACTTATTGAGACCATCCAATCAAAAACCTGCATAATAGATGGAGATGTTGAAGTGATCCAGACCAACCCGGAAATTGTCCTGAAGAAAGATCCAATAGGAGCGCAGTCGCGTTTTGACCATATCTCGGCAAGGGCTCTTGGCGATCTTGAGGCACTCACCCCCAGCCAGCTGGAGAGGACAAAATCAAAAGCCATACCTTTTCCCTCGGATATTGAGATGGTAATCAGATGCTCCGAAAACCTTAAACTGGCTATCAGGGGCGCAATTCAGAACAACAGGAGGTACATAATTTAAATGATCGAGACCGGAAGGGTTGAAGAGAAAGCTGTTATTGCAGCTATAAACTACCGGGGGCAGGACGAGAGTGAGGCTGAAGAATATCTTGAAGAACTTGCTTTTCTTACAAAGAGCGCCGGGGCCAGTCCTGTAAAACGATTTATCCAGAAGCTCGACAAGCCCGATCCCCGGACATTCGTAGGGAGAGGTAAAATAGAAGAAATCGCCGATTTCGTTAGGGAGAGCAGAATCGATGTCGCTATCTTTGATGATGAACTCACACCCTCCCAGCTTCGTAACATCGAAAATATTCTGGGCTGCAGGGCACTTGACAGAACAAACCTGATACTTGATATCTTTGCGGGGCGGGCAAGAACCTCCCATGCACGAACACAGGTTGAACTTGCACAATATCAATATCTTCTCCCGCGACTTACCCGTATGTGGACCCACCTGGAACGACAGCGCGGAGGTATTGGGCTGCGAGGGCCCGGAGAGACCGAGATCGAGACAGACCGAAGGATAATACGCGACAAAATTGCTTCCCTGAAAGATCAGCTTAAGAGAATAGATGTGCAGATGGCTACCCGCCGTAAGAACAGGGCAAGAATGGTAAGAGTTGCCCTGGTGGGATATACAAATGTGGGCAAATCAACTATTATGAACCTGGTGAGCAAATCGGAGATCTTTGCCGAAGATAAGCTGTTTGCAACACTGGATACTACTGTGAGAAAAGTTGTTATAGGAAACCTGCCTTTTCTTCTGTCTGATACCGTGGGATTCATCCGGAAACTGCCGCATCATCTCGTCGAATCATTCAAATCAACACTCGACGAGGTAAGGGAGTCGGACCTTCTGCTGCATGTAATTGACGTTTCACATCCGCGTTTTGAAGAACAGATCACTATTGTGAACCAAACCCTCAGGGAACTTGATTCACTGGACAAGCCGTCAGTATACATTTTCAACAAGATCGACCTCTTCTCGTGGGTGCCCAGGGATGAGTTTGACCTGACGCCGCATGAGAGAAACAATTATTCAATGGCGGATCTGAAGAAAACATGGATGGCCGCGGACAGGGAGCACTCCTCCGTATTCCTTTCCGCAAAGACCAGGGAGAACATTGAAGACCTACGTAAAATTCTTTATGAAGAGGTCAGGAAGATACATGTGACCAGGTACCCCTATAATAATTTCCTGTTCAGGACAGACTAATCTTGCTCTGTTACGCAGAGTACCACAGAGAAAGAACACAGAGAACCACAGAGAGGAGGTCAGATAAGCTTTTTACTTACCATGTATTCTGCTATCTGTATGGCGTTTGTAGCTGCACCCTTGCGTATATTGTCCGAAACGATCCACAAGTTAAGGCATTTCTCCCTTGAGTGGTCCCTCCTTATCCTGCCAACAAACACTTCGTCTCTGTTATGTGCATATATCGGCATTGGATATTTGAATTCAGCCGGATTATCATAAAGGGCAGCCCCCGGGAACTGGCTTATCAGGAACCTGACATCGTCAATGTGAAAATCATTTTCAAATTCAACATTAACGGCTTCCGAATGGCCTCCGATAACAGGTATCCTTACAACGGTAGCGGTAACCTGTATGGTTTCATCTTCGAGGATCTTCCTTGTCTCGTCAACCAGTTTCTGCTCTTCTGTGGTGTACCCGTCTTCAAGAAATGATCCTCCATGCGGAAAACAATTGAGGTCGATCTGATAGTGATAGGCCATCTCTCCCTTTATACCGCGACGCTCATTCTCGAGCTGGGATACAGCCTTTACTCCCGTGCCGGTTACTGACTGGTATGTTGAGATGATCAGCCTTTTGATCTTATACTTACGGTGAAGAGGGGCAAGTGCCATCACCATCTGTATGGTTGAACAATTGGGATTTGCTATTATCCTGTCGTCTTTTTTGAGAACATGGCTGTTAATCTCGGGTACAATAAGCGGAATATCTTCCTCCATGCGCCATGCAGATGAATTATCTATTACCACTGAACCTTTTTCGGCAAATACCGGCGCCCATTCCTTTGAGGTGGATGCTCCTGCAGAGAAAATAGCAAATACCGGCTCAGCTTCAACTGCCTCCATAACGCTGACCACCTTTACAGTTTTACCCTTAAAAGTTATTTCCCTGCCGACCGATCTTTCTGATGCAGCCGGAATAAGTTCTGTTACCGGGAAATTCCTTTCTTCGAGCAGTCTGATCATTACGCGGCCCACCATTCCGGTTGCGCCGACTACGGATACTTTCATTATTTCAGCTTGTATTAATAACAGAAATTATGTATATTTACTCTTTAAGTTAAAAAGCTGTCAAAAGTAATTCTTTTTTCAATAAGTCTCGCTGCATGAAAAAAGCAATTTTACTGGCGCTGCTGATGCCGTGTATGGCATCGGGCCAGATCGTGGGAAATTTGAAACCCGGAGATATTATTATCTCGGAAATTATGGCTGACCCCACACCGGTAGTCTCACTTCCCGATCAGGAATATTTTGAGATTACAAACACTTCTCGAAATCCTGTCAATATGCAGGGATGGAAGCTGATCGCCGGCACACAGACAATAACATTTCCGGAGTTTGTTATTCAGCCTTCAGAATATGTGATTATCTGTTCACCTGCCGACACCATACTTTTCAGTGCATATGGCAGAACACTGGGACTGAGGTCATTTCCGGCATTGACCAACGAGGGCAAGCTGTTATGCCTGACCGACAGGGACGGGACACTCGTTCATGGAGTCGAGTATTCATCAACATGGTATGGTGATGCTTTAAAATCAGATGGAGGGTGGTCGCTGGAGATGATCGATACGCACTTCCCGTTTGCGGGAAAAGATAACTGGGGGGCTTCTGTTTCAAAAACCGGAGGCACACCCGGAATGCCAAACTCGCTGAATGGTTCCAACCCGGATCTTATGTTTCATGGAATTCTGAATACTTTTCCTGAAGATAACAGGTCCATAAGGGTTAAATTCTCTGAAACACTCTTTATCTGTAATGAAGATGCCGGCAGCCTTAAAATTGACAATAACAGTATCCCTGAAATTTATCCGGCCGACCCGCTTATGAGAGAATATATCATAAAAACCTCTGAACCGCTCGGGGAGGGAACACTTTATACTTTAAGCATTTCGGATCAAATAAGAGACATGGCGGGCAACCCGATGGAGGTTAACACTTTCGGATTTGGCATCACAAGTCCGCCCGGAACCGGGGATATTCTTTTCAATGAGCTGTTATTTAATCCTTTGCCCGGCGATGCAGATTATATTGAATTCTATAACCTTTCATCAAAGATTCTTGATGCCTCCGATTTTGTTCTGGCATCGGTCAATGACGCAACGGGTGCAGTCTCTTCCTCTGTGGCAGTATCAGCAGAGAGACGGTGCATCCTGCCACATTCATACTATGCCATTACAACCGACCCTGAAAGGATTATTTCCCGGTATTTCTCATCAGACCCTTCGGCGATCTTTAAAACGGGATCCTTTCCGTCCATGCCCGACAGGGAGGGACACCTTAAGCTGATGAACAGAAGTCTTGAAAAAATAGATGAAGTGAAATACAATGAGTCAATGCATTTTCCGCTTTTATCGGGTGTGGAAGGGATAGCCCTTGAGAAGATAAGGCCGGATGGCCCCTCTTATGATCAGGGAAGCTGGCACTCCGCCTCGGAAGCCTCAGGATGGGGTACTCCCGGAAGGGTGAACTCAGTGTACACGGATAAGCCTGTTTCTTCGGATGAGGTTCATCTCTCATCAACAAGGATAACACCCGATAACGACGGGTTCGAGGATTTGCTGGTGATAGATCTTAAAATGAAAGGCAACGGCAATGTTGTATCGGTCACCATATTCAACGAAACCGGCGGATTTATCCGACAGCTGGCTGACAATTTGTTTGCAGGTTCAGAAGCTGCAATAGCATGGGATGGCACCGCGGCTGACGGCAGCCCGCTCCGCAACGGAATCTATATACTACTGATCACAGTTTTCGATGGCTCCGGAAAATCGAAGCAATGGAAAAGAATTTGTACTGTTGTTAGATGAAACTGGATCTTGAATGGATATGGAAGAATTATCACACAGAGAACCACAAAGGATTACACAGAGAACCACAGAGATCTACACACAGAACAATGCAAGGGTATTAATAATGAATAAGAAACGATAGATAAAGCAACCAATGGAAATCAATAATCTTACTGAAAAAATTATAGGTTGTTGCATAGAGGTGCATAAGACACTTGGCCCCGGATTGTTGGAATCTGCATACGAAGAATGTTTATCATTTGAGCTGAGAAAAAATGGATTAAGAATTGAGAGACAAAAAGCTGTCCCTGTTGTTTATAAAGAGATAAAACTGGATTGTGGGTACCGAATAGATATTCTGGTAGAGGATCTAATAGTGATCGAGTTGAAAACAGTTGATGAATTTAATCCTGTTCATGAAGCCCAAATCCTTACTTATCTTAAGTTTTCTAAAAAGAAGCTGGGACTTCTGGTAAATTTCAATGTCTTAAGGCTGAAAAATGGTCTTCGTAGGTATATTATGTAATCTTCTCTGTGCCTCTCTGTGTCCTTTCTCTGTGCCTCTCTGTGTAACAACAAATTAATAAGTTACTCTCCACTTGTATCTACTTTGGATTAAAGGGTCGAAATCATCTCTGTCATCAGAAACGTCATTCTGGCTTCGGTTTTTTCGGCTTCTTTCTGTACCGATTCGTGGGTCGTGTATGAAATTTTCCCTTCCACGCCCAGGTCTGTAATAATACTAACAGCGAAACACGGAAGATTCATATGCCTTGCCACTATCACCTCAGAAGTGGTTGACATTCCCACCGCATCGGCACCTATAATCCTGAAGTATCTGTATTCAGCCGGAGTCTCGAACGTAGGCCCGGTGGTTGAAAGGTACACACCCTTGTGAATCCGGATACCGTTCTCCTCAGATATCATCATCGCTTTGCTTACGAGGTAAGGATCGTATGCCTCCCCCATATCCGGGAACCTCGGGCCTATCCTGCTGTCGTTCGGACCGATCAGGGGATTGGGAAGCAGGTTGATATGGTCAGTGATAACCATTATGTCGCCTATCTGAAAATCGGGATTAAGTCCGCCTGCTGCGTTGGACAGAAAAAGGCATTTGATCCCGAGATATTTCAGGACACGCACCGGTAATGTAACCTGGCCGGTACCGTATCCTTCATAATAATGGAACCTGCCACTCATGGCAACGATCTTCTTCTTTCCGAAGTCGCCGTATATCAGCCTGCCGGCATGCCCCTCCACCGTCGGGACAGGGAAATTGGGAATATCCTTATAGTCGATCTCCAGACGGTTCTCTATCTTTTGAGAAAGCCCGCCAAGCCCTGTTCCAAGGATAATGCCTGCATCGGGATCAATAACTCCTTTTAATCTCAGGAATTCACATGTTTCGTTTATTTCTTCCAGCATATCCGGTAATCATTTTATCAAATTCATCTTTCCCGTCGTTAAGAAAATAGACTTCCACAGGTAAATAGTAAAGAGAAGATCTGACAGGTTCTGCAATATTAGCAAATTCTCTCAATCGCACAGCATCTTTTTCAGTGGTCACTATGATCTTTCTGCCGGATTTCATTCCATTGTAAATTCTTGTTATTTTTTCAATATCTCCTGCAGAATAAAAGTGATGGTCGGCAAACCTCAGATGCAGAAGTTCATCAGTAAGGCTTTTAAGATAATCAAGCACATGAGATGGCTCTGCAATGCCTGTGACAAGAAGTATTCCCGGCCCTTTTTTACCGGTAAGTTTTAATGGAGGAGAACCGTTAAACAGGGGCAGGGGATCTTTATATGAAAGACCAGAGAAAAATACACTGCGGTTTGAGTATCGGGATATTTCACTGATTATCAATTCCTTCTCCTCCCCGGAGATCGTGGAAGGCGTTTTGGTAACAATTATAACATCAGCCCGTGAAATATTTTTAATATTCTCACGGAGGTTGCCGTAAGGCAGAAGATGATCCCTGGTCATCAGCCTGTTGTAATCGGTAAGAAGTATTGAATATCCGGGAGTTAATTTTCTATGCTGGAAGGCATCATCGAGTATTATTAGTTCCACGGAGGCACACTGTCCTTTTATCATTTCCACACCGTGCACCCTTTTCCTGTCTACTGCCACGCAGATATCCGGATATTTCCGTGCGATCTGCAATGGTTCATCCCCTGCCTCAGATGCTGAAGATTGTGGTGTGACAAGCCTGAAACCGGAAGATCTTCTCTTGTATCCCCTGCTCAGGACCGCAACTCCGAAATCCTTCCTGAGCAGTGAAACCAGGTATTCGGTGTGGGGGGTCTTTCCGGTGCCTCCGACTGTGATATTGCCGACACAAATAACCGGGATCTCAAATTTACGGGATGGCAAAATGCCTCTGTTGTACAGGAGATTCCTGAATCCGGTTAAGAGGCCGAAAATCAGGGATAAGGGCCAGAGCAGGAGGTTGTTCCCTTTTCCCATTTATCAGCGGATCTCTATGAAATATGGCAATCTTGCCTGAATCCCGGAGATATTTTGAATATCCCTCAGCTCTTCGAGGGGTTTTGCCAGAACGCCCAGTTCTCTGTTCAGGATCTTCATCTTAATATCTCCTCCGAGCTGTGAAAGAAGCCGCATATAAGGATCCTCAAGAAGAGGCAGTTCTCTTACCGAGTATGTATCGATTCCGGCCGATTGTGCAGCTTCCCTGATGGCGTCCTGTAATCCGCCAAAATCATCTATCAGGCCTCTCTTTTCTGCATGAGAACCCGAATAAACCCTGCCTTCACCTATGTTATCGACAGCCTCCACGGTCATTTTTCTTCCTTCAGCAACTTTACTGATAAATTCAGTGTAGAATATTTCAATGCTCTCCTGCATCACCTGTTTCTCGTAGTTGTCCATGGGCCTGTAGAGGGAGGGAAAATCTGAATAGCTGTTTGTCCTGACTGTTTCGGTAGATATACCCAGTTTTTGTTCCAGAAGCTTTGAAGCATCGGGCAACAGGGCGAAGACTCCGATCGAGCCGGTTATGGTTGCGGGATTTGCCAGGATTTTTGTTCCAGGGGCTGCGATGTAATATCCTCCCGAGGCCGCATAGTTACCCATTGAGATCACAACGGGTTTCTTTTCTGCGGCCAGTGCCAGCTCCCTCCATATTATATCGGAGGCTATTGCATTCCCTCCGGGAGAATTGACCCTCAGCACAATGGCTTTAACATTGGAGTCGAGTCTTTCTTTCCTGATAACATCGCCATAATTATTTCCCCCGATATTGTTTTCGGTCCCTTTTCCCATCACAATTGATCCGGAAGCATAAATAACTGAAATCCTGTTTCTTGAAACAGCTTTTTTGACCGGATCGGGAACCCTGGTATATTTTGACATCGGAACAAGAGCAATCTTATCTGTGGTTTTCAGCCCCGACAATACCTTCATGGTATCGATAAGCTGATCGCGGTAAAGAAGGCCATCAACCAGATTGTTCTCATAAGCTCCCTCAGCCGTATTGGCAGCAAGCCTGTCGGCGATATGATTAAGCTCCTCCTGTGATATTCCTCTTGATTTAGAAATCTCAGCTGTAACATGCGACCATATTGATCCGACATAATCCCTTATCTGCATCTCATTCTCGTCGCTCATTTCGTCAAGGATGTAAGGCTCAACGGCTCCCTTGAAACTGCCATGACGTGTAACCTGCACATCAACACCAATCTTCTCAAGCGCTTTTTTGTAGAACATCACCTCGCCGCTCAGCCCCTTGAATTCGAGTGTTGAAGAGGGGCCGATATAGATCCTGTCGGCTGCCGTGGAGAGGTAATATCCCTGCTGGGGCATCACATAATCGGCCCAGGCAATCACGAATTTACCGCTTTCCCTGAACCTGGCAAGAGCATCCCTGATCTCTCCGGTGGTTGCCCATCCTGAAGGGAGGAGACCATTCTCAATAAGTATGCCTTTGATCTTGCTGTCAGCAGCTGCCTTTTCAATATTCCGCAGAATATCATTAAGTCCGGAGGCCGGAGTAAAGGTCATGTTCACCACATCAAAGCCGGCAAATGGATTCTGGCTTGTCCGGTCGGGTATAGTGACTCCTGCCTTCAGTACCAGTACTGAAGGTTCTTTCAGGGAGACAGGCTTGCTTCCGGCTGCAACTATCGCACTCAGGCTGGCAAGCAAGGTAACGAAGAAGATAATTGAGGCAAGTATGATGCCTGCTATTGTTGCCAGGGTATATTTCAGGAACTCTTTCATATTACTCAGCTTTAATAAAATGAGGCTTAAAAATATAAAAACAATATGAATTATCTAAAGCTATCGTTCTATTTGTTATTTTTGGCGCAAGAAGAATCTCATTATGAACGCATTTCTCGGAATCGGGACCAATCTTGGTGACAGAGAGGCCAATATAGAAGAGGCACTGACCAGGATCGAGGAATCTCTTGGAGAGATACTGGTATCCTCATCAATATATGAAACGGAACCGTGGGGTTTTGAAAGCAGTGAAAGGTTTCTTAATATGGTTGTCTATATCCGTACTGATCTTCCTCCCCCGGGCCTGCTTGGAAGGATCCTGATGATTGAAGCCCAGATGGGCAGGGTCAGGAATGAGGAGGATAAGAAATCCAGAATTATTGATATTGATATTTTGCTTTACGACGATAAGGTAATTAATGACCCCTCGCTGGTCATCCCTCATCCCCGGCTTGAAAAGAGGCGATTTGTACTTATTTCCCTGTGTGAGATCGCACCCGAAATTGTTCATCCTGTGATGAACAAAACATTCAGGCAGTTGCTTGACTTGTGCGAGGATACGGGTGAGGTGGTGAAGTATAAGTGAAAAGAGAACCCCCCTTAGTCCCCCCTGAAAGGGGGGAAAACAGGGGGGTGTTTTGCACCACTCTATAGTATTCCGTTGTCGGCGAAGGAGTAATATTCCTTTTCAGAGATTATAAGGTGGTCGAGCAGCTGAATATCCATCAGGTTGCCGGCCTCTTTTATTTTATGGGTTATTCGTGTGTCTGATTCACTGGGATTCAGATTTCCTGACGGGTGGTTATGGCAGACAATAATCCCCGAAGCAAGATATTCAATCGCTTTTTTCATTACAATCCTCACATCGGTCACAGTTCCGCTTATTCCTCCCTGGCTCAGCTTCATTCTGTTAATGACCCTGTTTGACCTGTTCAGGAAGAGGATCCAGAACTCCTCATGAGTCAGGTCGCTGAGCAGGGGCTGGAAAATATCGGCCACATCCTTTGAGCATTTGATCTGAGCAGAGTCGGGTGATTCGGCAAGTTTTCTGCGGCGCCCCAGCTCAAGAGCTGCAGCAATTGTCACAGCCCGTGCCGTCCCGATTCCCTGAAGCTTTGTGAGGTCGCTTATTGACAGTCTGCCAAGTGCGTTAAGGTTGTTGTTCACCAATGCAAGAAGTTCCCTGCCAAGGTCAACGGCCGACTTATCCTTTGTTCCGGAGCTGATCAGGATAGCCAGCAATTCAGCATCACTGAGGCTTGCTGTTCCTTTTTGCATCAGCTTTTCCCTGGGCCGGTCTTCAGCAGCCCATTCAGTAATCTTAAGTGACATACAGCGAGAAGGTAAGATAACTTAATATCTTATAAAGATACAGGTTTTTTATTTATTTCTCAACCTGCTGAAGGCTGTGTACATGTTTAACAAGCGATGACTTAAGGTTTGCAGCCTTGTTCTGGTGTATGATCTTCTTGTTCGCAAGCCTGTCGAGCATTGCCGTGAGCTTTGGAAGCATAACATCAGCTTCTTCCCTGTTTGTCGTTAACCTGAGCTTTTTAACGGCATTACGCATTGTTTTTGCATAATACTTGTTCTTCTCATTTCTGACCACGGTCTGCCTGATCCTTTTTTCCGTTGACTTATGATTTGCCATACCTGCCTGTTAATCTTACCTTATTTTGTTATCCTGTTTTGTAGTCCATAGGGGACCGAATCCCTGTTACCAGGATGAAAACTGGTAACGTCCGAAGAACCTATGGTGACTTTTTTCATGCTGCAAATGTAAATATAAAATTTACATCAGCAAACAAGCAATGAAAAAAGACTACATAAACAGGTACAAATTGACATAAAACTACTTTAAATAAGTGCTTTTTAACAATCTCTATATATTAAAATTATATACGAAAAACGCTGTTTGTAAAACAGACTATTTATTAGACTTGCGAGTCTTCCTGGCAGGAGGGTTGTAGTTAGCCTCTTCGTCGGATAAAGAATCAAACATTTTCTGCCACTGGTCTTGTAACACTTCAGTGTTCCTGCCTATCTTATTGTTGCCATCAATTGTCTTCTTAAGATTTCGCATGCCACTCTTTAGTTTCTTTATCTTTAAAGCCTTTTCAGTAATCTCACCTCTAACCCGCCAACACTCAGCGCAGTTTGATAAGGAAATTATTCCTTTCTCTTTTCCCTTTGATTTCCAGTACTCGATAGATTCAATTATATAAGCTTCTGCTTCTTCTACTGTTCTTTCTGTTGACATAATGATATAGTGTTAATTAGTATGTAAATATAATCAATATTTATCAATGTATATAGTGACTTCTAATATTTAACTAAGTAGATGTAAATGGTGTAATATATTATGTAATGTCATATGCTATTTATAAACAAGTGAGATAATGAAATATAAAACAAATGATATAATATATAATAAATATATAATTCAAAATATATAGTATACTAATCATTAAACAATACTATATAAACAAAGTATAGATATAGTATTAATATATTGTTTTGAATTGTATAGTTAATATCAATATATATAATCTAATATTACAGCTTTATATATATTCATGAATATATTTTTATAATTACAACAAAGCATTTCATATAAAGAAGCTGTGTATATAAATATATCATCTGAATATGACCATTATATATAATGTACAATATCTTAACAATAGATTAGTATAGTAACATTTATATATGCGACTCGCCTTACTTAAATATATAAGCTGTATTGATAGTGTCCGGTTAAAAATGCCATAATCCTCGTATAATGCATATATACAGTATGATAGAGAGTAATAACAATTTTTCGACTTGAAATGAAAGAATGAACCTGCAACAAAAAACCGGACATTTTATTAGCGATCAGATTAGCATATAAACCGGACATTAGTGGTGTTGTATTACAATAATTATAACTAAAGTTATCAAAAAAGTACAACAAAAAACATGGCCAGACATCCCCAAATTTCGTATAAGTATATAATGGATCCCATATCTGATGGGGACAGATAATAGATAATAGATAATTCATAAAACCAGAATAACATGAAAACCAAAACAGAATATACCGGAGCTTTAAACAGGACCTTAGCACTTAGGATCCATCCAGACACACTGGCACTTATTATGAAACTTGCCAGTGACAGATGCGTTTCAAAATCTTTCATAACAAGGCAGCTGATAGAAGCAGGCCTAAGTCACTTTGGGATATCAGCCATTAAGGAGGCTGAATCTTGCAACGATAAATAGAATAACTGATAAAAAGACAAAATAATGAATACTATGCATACCGGCAAGGTTAAATTCTTTAATGTAGGTCGGCTTTACGGTTTTATTACAGATGACCAGACCGGCAAAGATTATTTCTGCCATAATAACGGTCTTGCCTGCCACATTAAGAAGGGAGATAAAGTGATGTTTGAACTTGCAGAGTGCCCCAAGGGTGTTGAGGCTGTAAATGTCAGGCTGATTGATAAAAATAACCTGTTAAATATACGATGCGATGGGACAGACATTAAAACGGAATAGGACAACATTCCAGCGGTGCCCTAAGGACGGACAACATCCTTTCTTCAGGCTGCCGGCCACGCTGCTGAAATTAGACGGTTATCAGCTGGCGATAATGGTACAGATATTATCCAATAACGATGAGTGGAACCTTGTGCAGGCTGAGATAAGAGATAGGTTGGGCTTCCCACGGGAGAAATTCAGGAGTGCATGGAAGTCACTCATCGATCTGGGATATATCCAGGTCAGGAGAATCCAGGGCGGATATGACTATACTGTTTACGAAGATATAAACTCCACAAGTACCGTATATGGTAACTGTGAAGGATTCACATATACCACGGGTACAACTTGTAAGGGTGGTATACTAACTACTATTAATAATAACAACAATAATAGTATAGAAGTGACAACTACTGCCGGCAGTACTTGTCAGGAAAGCCGGTTTGATGAATTACTGAAGTTATATCCTGATGAGGGACGTACAAAAGACGGTACTACTTACCCGTTAAAAAGCAATCTGGATGAATGTAGAAAGGCTTATATTGAATGCCTTAATAGTGGTGAGATGACACATGATGAGATTATTACAGCACTTCGGGTTGAGTTAAACGATAAGAAAATGAGAGGACGTTCACAATATCAGAAAGGTTTATTTAAATGGCTTAACCTCAGAGAATTTAAACAGTATAAGGGAATGAGAATTGAACCTGTTGATTTGGGTTATGGTCTGAACCTGGAATAATATATGGCATCATACTGTTGGAAGCTCAGCCATGATTTTAACAGTACAAGCAACTATATAATTATCAGATCATTCAAAAATATAGCCATAATGATATATTAAAAAAATAACTCAGGTACAGACAGCATATCTTAAATAGACATATAAGTAATGATGATAACAGCCCTTAAATAGGGCTGTTTTTTATATCAGGATATAGCAACCATTAATACTATTCAGGATTTATCCAGTTGGTATTATGCTGGCATCCAATCATCAGTAAGATGGATATAGAGATTTCTCTCTTTTTCTTTCTCTTTTCTTTCTTTATATTACTTTCTTTCTTTTCTCTTTCTTTTTCTCTCTTTAATAACGTTACTAACTGACCTGAGATACAGCAAATTAACAGACCTGTAACAGCCTGTAAATTCACCGGTAAAATACCGTCTCGTGTCATCAATAAACGATATATGGTTTATACCTCACAGATAAACGCCCCTACAGGCTGGTACCGTCATTATTAAGCCCCCCGGCAGCTTAGGTACTTAACATTTACTACCCCCCCGGTGTGTATCCTGCTGGAAATTAATCGATGCCAGGACAAATGTTTGGTGTGCTGTATTAAACGATATATAAGCACACACGCGAGGTACCCTCATTCAGGCTTCCCCGGTGCATAGCGGGGGAGAAACTCTCCCGTACATTATTATTAACTTAAAAAATTACGAAAATGGTAACAATTGTAGATTTTGCTAAGAGGATTAATTCTGAAGGGGTTGAGTTTAACTCGCTAATCCTTCAGGGTGGTGTTGAGCTTGTCAAATCCCGTCAGACAGGCAATTACTATGCAACTGCCAAGAGAACCTCCATCTCCTGTACGTTTGATGATGCCATGTGCCAGGGCCTTATCGGCACGCAATTACCAGGTTCTGTTCAGCGTGTTGATTGTGAACCTTACGACTTCGTGGTACCTGACACAAAGGAGTTGATAACGCTTACTCATCGCTGGGTTTACCTAAAGGAAGGTGAAACTGTTGCGGAAAAGGTCATTGCAGACTCAAAGGTTGCAATGCCTGTGTAATCGAGGGGGGTGAAAGCCCCCTTTTATTTTTACTTTAAATCTACTATTATGCTATTACAAAAAGCAGAACGCAGGCAGGCTGTTATAAAGCTTGCCTTGCAGGGACCTTCAGGGTCCGGTAAGACTTACAGCTCATTGCTCCTGGCATCCGGGCTTATAACCAGCTGGCAGCAGATTGCTGTAATCGATACAGAGAATAATTCATCACACCTCTACTCACACCTTGGCAGTTTCAATGTTCTGAGCCTTTCAGAGCCATTCTCTCCTGAGCGGTATATTGAAGCCATTGAGATTTGTGAGAAAGCAGGCATGAAGGTTATCATCATCGACAGCATAAGCCAGGAATGGGAGGGCAGTGGCGGTATTATTGAAACTCATGGCAACATGGCCGGTAATTCCTTTACAAACTGGAATAAGGTAACACCGCGTCATAACGGCTTTGTGCAGAAGATGCTTCAGTCTCCCTGTCATATCATAGCAACCATCAGGTCAAAGCAGGATTATGTCCTGACTGATAAAAACGGTAAAATGGTGCCTGAGAAGGTTGGTCTGAGGGGTGTAACAAGGGATGGTATGGACTATGAGTTCACGCTTGTCCTTGACCTTGATATCAAGCATCAGGCTACAGCTTCTAAGGACAGAACAGGGCTGTTTATCAATCCAATGCCATTTGTCATAACAGAGGCAACAGGCAGTAAAATAAAGACCTGGTGCCTTGGTGAAGACCTGTTGCGAAACATTGAAGTACAGGTAGCTAATGCCGGGACTGTTCAGGAGCTCAGGAACATCCTTATCAAGTATCCCTCGCTCAGGGATAAGGTTGAACCTCTTTGCCTGAGAAGAAAAGCTGAGCTTGAGAGCATCGTACCGGATTCTATTGTCGAACCTCCAAAAACTGGATGATTATGGAACTTATAAACGTACAAAACAGTATTGTGCCTGATGAGGCCAAGCTGGTTGAGACTTCAGATGACAGGTTTATCCTTGCCAACACTCAGCCTATATCCTACGCTGATTTAAAGCACAGGTGTATTATTCCCGTATTCAGTAAGGATAATGAATCAACCATCTCTCATTCCGAGTTCATAGACACTGTCGGTCAGGCTGCAGATAAGTTCTTTGCTGCAGAGAAAATACTCCACCCGGCTATAAGGATATCTCACCCTATCAAGGGCAGAATACCTGAAGCAATGGGTAAGCCTGCTAAGCTGCTCAGAGAGCAGGAGAAGACAATCTATTATGAGAGATGTGCCTTCATGTATGAGATACCCGGTATAACCACAAATGTTAGCGGTAACAGACTGTCTCTCTCAATCGGAGGTGTCCGGGCTTACAATCATGAGAACCTTTATGGCAGGAAAACAGTTGAGCATTTCAAGGTATTCGTTGGCTTTAAGAATCATGTCTGCATCAATCTGTGCATATCGACTGACGGTTTCCTGGAAGACCTCAGGGTAACTTCAGTTCAGGAATTGTTCAATCATGTATTTCAGCTTCTGACAAGGTTTGACGGCGAGAGGCAGTTAGCAGAGCTTAAAAGACTGCCTGAATATACCATGACAGAACATCAGTTTGCACAGCTGATAGGCAGGTCCAGGCTTTACAACTACCTGCCAGTAAAACAGAAAAAGGGGATTGAAAAGCTCCCTTTGGCTGATACTCAAATTTCTGTTGTAGCCAGGGATTACTACCGGGACAAATCATTCTGCAGGTCAGAGGATGGCAATATCGATATGTGGAAGGTATATAACCTGTTCACTTCAGCTACCAAGAGTTCCTACATAGACACTTTTCTTGACAGGAACACAGGCTCATTTCTGTTCATTACAGGGCTAATAAATCATTTGAAGAGCTCTGTAAAATCATGGTACCTGTCATAAGCAAAGTGCTGACGTATGGATAAGGAGAAGTATTTGAAGGAACTGCTCGGTTGGATATCTTCAGACAGCCTCCTGGTGATTGACCGCAGTGGTAATCTGAGGCGTATATATTGCCCGTTCAAAGTGATCAGTCTGGTTAACTTCCCTGACATCACAAGGGGGGAGAAAGTGTTTGTAGATGCCGTTAAACTGACTGTGGAGATAAAGGAGGTGTATATCATAGGAGGGACCGCATATCATATTGTTTATTTCATGATTACCCTCGAGCATTGAGTCAACAGGTCAGGTTGTATCAGGTGGGGTGGTGTGAAAGCATCACCCCTTTTTACCTGTGACAAGGCCTCAAAAAAACTGAGCTATTTCTGTGAGCTGAGAGGCATTTTCTCCATCCTGCCAATATAAAACAATGGCAAACTGGCAAGCAGTCTCATAATCGTTTTAAAGGGCCTCAAACAGGATTTTTGTCAGATTGATTAAAAAACAAACAGTGTAAATACCAGTGTATCATTCATTTCAAAGCAAATAGATGCATTTAAAGGAAATCCGGTCACTGTAGCCCAGGGGGCCTATGAAACCGGATAAAGTTGAGTTATGCTGCATTTTGTTTTCGGTTATTTTGAGATGGTTCCGCTCAACTATAAAATCTCAAGAACCACTGAAAACCAACCGTGCTTATTTCACTTCCCCTCTCCCCCGAAAGGGGGATTGGGGTGAGTGAATATTAATTATTAAATTACAAAACCAATACTATTGTTATGTCGCACGAAGTAACAGGCGCCTGCGTAGGAATATGGAGGAAAGAGCCGTTAATAGAAATATACAAGGGTGTGCTGGCAATGTATGTCAAATACCTTGATAGAGTCAGTGCCTCATATTCAATAAGGTATATGAAGCCTGATATCAGGACCAGGTCTGAAGAGAGACAGATAATTGAAGCCATCGGGTTCATACCTGTTGAAGAAATAAGGGTTTGTGGCTTTCTGACTGTCCTGATTGACTCAGCCTATGAGATAATTAACAAGTTCGGGGGATACCTGCTGACAGGCGCCTCTGAAGATGCCAGACTGAATACACCTGGGAACTGCCGGCGTATCCGGTATTTTGACACTACCAGAAAACCAAAGAGATTAATGGAGTATTTTATTTCAGATGTAGAGTTTGTTCGAAACCACTTTAAGATTGGTGATAATCCTGCGATAGAGAATGTATGCTCACTGGATGGATATTATATTCATGGCATAATGCTGAAAGACTTGCTGGCAAAAGAAAAGGTAAATTAA
Organism: uncultured Rikenellaceae bacterium; assembly: GCA_964633195.1. Classification (GTDB taxonomy): domain Bacteria; phylum Bacteroidota; class Bacteroidia; order Bacteroidales; family VadinHA17; genus LD21. Next base: position 19,254 of record CAZWFL010000055.1, read on the forward strand.
TAAGTTTAACCCTGTTCATAAATATTCCCTGAAATCCTTGACTTGTATAGTATTTGTCTCGTAATTTTGGTTAAGTCGATGTTTAATCCTAATCTTTTTAGCCATGAGAGTAAAAAACATTAATGGTACTTCTCAAAATGCCTGTAGATGTGGTACGTGGCTACAGCATTGGAGAAACTTTAGCGGTCAGTACACCGTTACATGTCGAGCCCTAGCTTGTTCTCGAAGTGATATTTCGGGAGCTCATGTTCAAAAAGAAAATAGCAACTAAAATCACTGAAAATGAATAATTTAAAACGTCATATCATGAAAAGAAGCATTTTGATCTTTCTGAATACACTTCTGTGTTCTATCTTACTTGCTCAACCTGAATCATTTTCTTGGGCTGATAGACATCATTTTGGACCATATGATTCTTGGAATTATATTACTACAATAAAGGACCAAGGAGATAATGGACCATGTAATATTTTCGCATCAGTTGCTGCGGTTGAAGCAATGTCTCTAATATATTTTAATAGAGAATCTGCTAATCTTGATTTAGCTGAAAGTCATATATATAACCATGATTGTGGTTTATGTGGTACAAATGCATTCGAAGCCTTGAATTTTATTAAAAACTATGGTATTGTTGATGAAAATTGTTTTAAATACTCAGGTAATTGCGATGCCGATTGTGATACTATGTGTCAATATCCTGCACAACTTGTTACAATACCAGGTTTTAGTTCAGATACTATTTCTTCTATTTCTGCTCTAAAGCAACTCATTATGGATAAAGGTCCTCTTGTAGCAAATATTCAATACGGAGCATATGTCTTACATGGAGAAAGTCAGGTTGATCATGCAGTCCTTCTAATTGGATGGAGATATAAAAACCAGAACCTTGAATGGCACATAAAAGATAGTTGGCCAAGTTCGAATGAAGGTACTTATCTATTTGATTATGTTAACTTTAATATACTTCAATATTGTACTATATATTTCTATGTAAAACCAATTGACAATGGATTAATAGAATGTGAGGGCCTTGATTGTACTTTGTTCTCTCGGGCAACTCCGGTTGATCGCGATGAAGATGGATTCTATAATTGGGGATGGGATTTTGCATCAAAGCCCAATGGGGCAAGTTACCCCAACAAAATGGACTTTGATGATGGTGATGCGGGAATAATATTTAGGTCAGGAGATACAATATATGCTACTCCAACAGTCTCTGGTCCAACCACAGTATGCAAGGATGGAGAAGGTGATAGCCCATTTGAATTGAGTTATGTACCACCTGGTTTTACATGTTCCTGGTATATCTCAAAAAATGCATATTGTTTCAATACATATCAGGGTAACGACAGTTCAATATATTTATATCCCAATTCTTCATGTATTGGAAAAGAAAGCGAAATTACATTCAGAATAACTCAGGATGGAGATGGAGGATATGCAGAGTATAAAAAGAGTTTTTATGTTAACTGTCCTCGTGAAGACCTGACGTCATACTCTGTCTTGGATTCTTACGGTGGTTCGCCGCCCAAATATGGAGACACGTATTACTTGTGTCCCTATACGACTTATAACATTTTCTATAATGAATATGATTCAAACTGTGATGTAACAATTACAGATTGGGATCTCCCGTATGGGTGGACAGAACATTTTCATGAGTATCATTATATTTCCATTTACACGAATGATTGGCCTGATGGTTTCCTGTATGTAAAAGGTACAACAGAATGCAACGGAACAGACTGTAATGAATCCGAAGTCACTCTGATGAGCATCTACTTTGGCGCAGCTGAATGTGGCGGTTACTTTTTAGCATATCCCAATCCCTCTGGAAGTTTTGTGGATATAGATGTTGACAAAGTAAAACTTCGGACAGAAAACATCAGTATCGATGGTGAATGTCTTCTGACAATCGTTGATAAATCGGGTATGATCAAATTCAAAACAGAGTTTGAAGGATTTCCTTACAGGATTGATACTTCAGGTCTGCCAGAGGGATTATATTTTATTAATATTATTCACAAAGGAAAAACCTCAACGATCAGGTTAATTATTCAGCATCAGTAAAATTTTGTCATTCACCAACGAATGGAGGCCGGTATAATAGAATTAAAATCAATTCGTTTTAATTAGTAGTAATATCAGTACAAGTGAAATATTTAGGCCGTCTGAAATAATGATTAAAACAGCTAATAAATGTTAAAAAGTCAAATAGTTATGCTTAAGGTTATAAGATATTCATTAATCGGAATGTTTTTACTTTCTGCTTTAGTTTTTCACGGATGTGAAAAGGAAAGTAAGCTTCCGGTAG
>CAZWFL010000056.1:0-21196 GCA_964633195.1 uncultured Rikenellaceae bacterium
GTACCCGGACAGCAAAAAGTGCGCCATACCCTCCTTGCACCGGGACAACTATGTGTCTAAAAAACTAGGACCCTGCCCGGATGCTTCTTCGAGTAACGCTTACTAACTATACCGCCGGGCCGGTTAGACTGTCTAATAACCTCCTATGGTGATTTTATCATTCGGGGACCTTCCAGGAAAAATCTCAAATATTCAATTCTCCTTAACTTTAAAAAAGTTATTAGACAAACTCCCGTTATGGTTAATAAATAACATCTGTGCAGACAACTAAACCGATAGTCTTTTAGGATTAAAAAATCAAATTAATAACTGGTACACTTTTTGTAACAATTTGTAAATCTAACACCTAAGGTCATGAAAAAACTTCTTCTTTTTCCTTTGATAGTCATGTTTTTGATCTCATGCAAAAAGGAAAATTCTTCATTTATAGCCAAGTATCAGATTATCTCTGGAACATGGAATCTTCAATTCATTTCCTATGATAGTTCAGGGATTAAGATTACCAAAACATTATCATATAACAGATTGATAATAAAGGATAACCTTGAATATCAAATCTATAATACCCTGAGTACTCAGGTTGAACACGGAACCATTAACATTATTACTCAAACCGAAAATAAACTAGAACTCTATTTTGATGCTCAATGGCCAGGATATAGTTCATTTTTTGGATCCCATGTCTTTGGGGCTACTAATGTAGAATTGGTTTCGCTCTCGGACAAGGAATTGATTATCAAGACAATCAATGCCGCATATGCAGAATATTCAGATCGAGAAATTGTTTTTAAAAGATAATAGTCAAATTACTTGACAATCATTTCTAAGGATACATTTCTATCAATTGCACACAGATTGACCCCAGTGTTCTAATTATAAAGAGTGAAACATAATAACTAACAATAACACGGACAATGCTATGGGTAAGTTGCTTGTCACACTTTTTGCTTTTGCTCCTGTATTCAAGACAAATTCGTAATAGTATTAGTACAGAGTTGCTCCAGTGGCCATTTTGAAGCTTTCTGAGGTATTGTATCCGACAATACCAGGTCCTGTGAAAAAGAATCTAAGGCATAAATCGGCGTTGAAAAAGGTCAGATTCAGTAGAATAATCAAAGTTATTAGATAGACTCCCATTAGGCAAAATAAAAAACCAAACTACATGCTAATCCAACTATTAATTATTCTACTTGGTATTCCAATTATTCTAATACCATTAATCTACCCTATTGTTAAAAAGAAAAAGTTAACTCGTCATGGGTATTATTTTATTGTAATATGCCTAGCATTCACAATATTACAAATAAGAAATGAACACTCAAATAAAAGAAAAGAAAATCAACTCCTCAGTGACAAGATAGAATTAAAAAATAATCTGGATTCACTTATAATTCAGACTAATAGACTTTCTGATTCATTAAAGACATTAAAGGGCACTCTTCTTTCGATTGACAAACAATTTGTGGTGACGAATAAAACTGTAAAAACTCTTGGAAGAATAAATGAAAATCTGCAAACTAAAATTATAAAATCAGATAGGCCACAGTTGATTTTGGCAAATACCAAAATTATGGGTAGAAATCCGCAAGAAAAAATTAGTTCAATTGATTTCACATTTATTAACCAAGGAAAAAGATCCGCAACAAATGTGTTTGGGAAGATGTACGTCTCTTATAGTGATACTACTTGGGATACTGGAACTCTTTCAGTTAGTAGATCAGATATATTTCCTAATAACCGTGGTTTTGTACTTCATCAGCCAATGAAGTTTGAACCTGATGTTGCGACTTATGAAAAACCAATATATTATTATTTTAGATTAACTTATTCCGATATACTTCTTGATACTTTATACAATTTTGAAATAGCAATGAAAGTTAGTCCCGCGCTGACAACAGAATTAATAATGTGCAAAGAATGGGAAGTTGACAGAATTAGGAAAGTATTAAAACCTAAATGAACCATGCCTAATACATAGGGCTTCATACGGTGTTTAGCACCCAGTTATTAAATAAAATATGCTAATATAAAGATGTTTAAGTCTTTAATTGGCTTAGAAAAGGCCAGTTCCTGTGAATCCAAGAGGGTTGTTAGTTAAACTCCCGATAGCTGCAGCCAACGTCAAAATTCTTGATATCGATTATATTAAACAAAATAAACAAAGATCTATGGGACAATATGATGTAATGCAAGTATGTGTAAACGGCCATCAAATTACGGACACCTATAATAGATATCCAGAGTTTAGAAAGGACTATTGCCCAAAGTGTGGAGCTGAAACTATTTATAAATGTCCAAATTGCGGTAAACCAATCAAAGGAGACTACCATGTTTCTGGCATTGTTGTCAGTAGTAGGACCCCTGTTCCAGTTATCTGCGAGTATTGTGGAAAGGATTTTCCATGGAGGTTAAAAAAGAAAACAACAGAAGGAAATAATAAACAAATAGAACGAGAACCACTAATTCTATTAGAGCAAATTTTCGATCGATTTCATTTAATTGCAAAACAAATAAGACAGCGATTTGATGAAAGAGAAACATTAGCCATTAAAGATGAATACGATGTACAAGATCTTTTACATTCGTTGCTCCATTTAAACTTCGATGATATAAGAAAGGAAGAATGGAATCCAAGTTATGCAGGTAGCTCATCTCGTTCCGATTTTCTCCTTAAAAATGAGAAAACAATCATTGAAGTTAAAATGACACGAAAGGGTCTAAAAGCAAAAGAACTCGGAGAACAACTGATAATAGATAAGGTAAAATATAAAGTGCACCCGGATTGTAAAATACTTTATTGTTTTGTATATGATCCAAGTGGATATATTGATAACCCGAAAGGTATTGAAAATGATCTAAGTGAAAAATCAGAAGACTTTAAGGTCATTGTAAAAATAGTACCAAAAGGACAATAATTAAACAATGGCAGCAGCTAACACGGACAGTGCTATTCATAAGCTCGTCACGATTTCTGCAATTCTCATCTCCAAATCCCCTTTCTATTCAATATTCTGACAGTCAATTATATAACGTATATCAAACATTAGCCTAAAGGCCATTTACAGCCCATTTAAGGCAGTTTCTATTTCCCCATGGTACTACCCTTAACGAAACACAACAATGCCTTAAATCGCTTAATAACAGGCAAATAAGGCAGTTATTATAGTTGTAGTATTCTATAATATACTATATATCAATATATTAATAATGCAACATTCAAACCTGGGACTTTGGGACCGGGTTTTTCTATTTCTATTATCACTGATGGCTCAATTTGCTCAGGAATGATTGGGTCAATTTCACCTGGTGGAATACTATTTGCAGATTTTGATTAATTTTAACTGATAGCAAAATCATATAAGGTTCATCATGACCATTTCTGAATATATCGATCGTATTAATACCAGGTATAAAACCGGTATTTCAACAGAACATAGTTACCGGGCTGACCTTCAGAATCTGGTTGAAAGCCTCTCTAATGATGTAATGGTTACAAATGAACCAACAAGAGTTGCATGCGGAGCTCCGGATTATATTATCACAAGGAAGAATATACCTGTCGGATATATCGAGGCAAAAGATATCGGTAAATCTCTTGATAGCAAAGATTATAAGGACCAATTTGACAGATACCGGAATGCCCTCAATAACCTGATAATAACTGATTACCTTGAGTTCAGATTATACAGAGATGGTACCTACGTGTTATCAGTTGTGATAGGAGCGATTCAGGGCAATAAGATAGTTGCCAAAAATGAGAATTTTGAGGCATTTATTGGGCTAATAAAAGACTTCTGTATTCATGTAAGTCAGACAATTAAATCTGCTTCAAAACTCTCAAAAATGATGGCCGGTAAAGCAAAACTGCTGGCCACGATAATAGAAAAAGCCCTGGTACCTGATGATTCTGCCAGTATTCTATATGAACCTCAGAACCTGAATCTTCATAATCAATATGAGGCTTTTAAACAATACCTCATACATGATATTACAGAGAAAGCATTTGCTGATATTTATGCCCAGACGATAGCTTATGGTATGTTTGCTGCCAGGTTACATGACCCGTCTCTAGATACCTTTACACGGCAGGAAGCAGCAGAACTGATCCCAAAATCAAATCCATTTCTACGAAACTTATTTCAATACGTTGCCGGGTATGAACTGGATGATCGTATTAAATGGATAGTTGATGCACTGGCTGACATATTCAGAGCAACTAATGTCTCTGAGGTACTGAAGGATTTTGGTAAAAGCACTCAACAGCACGATCCCATGATTCATTTTTACGAGACATTCCTGGCAGAGTATGATCCGGCATTGCGTAAAAAGCGGGGTGTGTATTATACACCGGAACCTGTGGTGAATTTTATCGTTCGTGCTGTTGATGATATTCTGAAAAATGAATTTGGAATAAGCCAGGGATTGGCAGATACTTCAAAAGTTAAGGTCAAAATAAAAGACGTTACTAAAGCGACATCTGATCTACGTTCAAAAGTAAAAGATATTGAAAGAGATGAGGAAGTACACAGGGTTCAGATTCTGGATCCGGCAGCCGGTACTGGTACTTTCCTGGCTGAAGTAATAAAGCAGATCTATAGCAAGTTTGTAGGGCAGCAGGGAATTTGGAGCAATTACGTTGAGGGACATTTAATCCCAAGGCTTAACGGCTTTGAAATTCTTATGGCTTCATATGCCATGGCACATTTGAAGTTAGATTTACTACTGTCAGAAACAGTGTACTCACCTAAGAAAGAACAACGGTTAAAAGTATACCTAACAAACAGTCTTGAGGAATATCATCCGGATACAGGAACTCTTTTTGCCAGTTGGCTTAGTACTGAAGCTAATGAAGCAAATCGTGTTAAAAGAGATACCCCCGTTATGGTTATTTTGGGAAATCCTCCTTATAGTGTAAGTAGTACTAATAAAAGTAAATGGATTGAAGTATTAACGACCGATTATAAGCACAATTTGAACGAAAGAAATATACAACCACTTTCTGACGATTATATTAAGTTTATTCGATTTGGACAATATTTTATTAATAAGAATGGAGAAGGAATATTAGCATATATATCTAACAATAGCTTTATTGATGGTATTATTCACCGGCAAATGCGAAGGTTTTTGTTAGAGGATTTTAATATTGTCTATATCCTGGATTTGCATGGAAATAAAAAGAAAAAAGAAATCTGTCCTGATGGAAGTTTTGATCAAAATGTATTTGATATAATGCAAGGTGTGAGTATCAATATATTTGTTAAAAGCCGTAATAATTACAATAAAAAATTCGCCAAAGTTTTTCACTTCGACCTTTACGGTAAACGCCAAGAAAAGTATGACTTTTTGTACTTAAATTCCATGAAATACATATTGTGGAAGGAGTTACATCCTAAAGAGCCATATTTCTTTCTTATAAATAAGGATTATAAAGGAGAAGGTGTATTTAAAAATGGAATTAAAATTGATGAGTTATTTAATCTAAGTGCAAGTGGAATTAAAACCCAACGAGATGATGCAAGTATTTCGTTTCGGAAAGAAGATTGCACATTGATCTATGAAGATTTTATAAACTTAGATGATTATAGTCTTAGAGAAAAATATGGTTTCAAAGATGTTAGAGATTGGAAGGTAATCTATGCAAAAGAAGACTTAAGACGAAACCCACTATTGGCTGATAAAATATTATATAGACCTTTTGATATCAGATATATGATTTATACAGGTAAGACTAAAGGAGTTATGGGATATCCTAGGTTTGAGGTTATGCAACATGCTTTAAAGGATAATTTAATCTTTTTGACCTGTAGACAACAATCATCTTTCAACTTTCAACATGTATTAATATCGAAGAACATTATTGATATGTGCACAGTTTCACTTCAAACAAAAGAGACTACGTACGCATTTCCCCTTTACCTTTATTCTGAAGAAATCAGCCAACGAACAATAAATCAAACTATTAGAAGAGTACCAAACTTCAGCCCAAAGATTGTAAATCAAATAGTACAAAAGTTATCATTAAACTTTACCGATGAAAAAGAGTTAACCAATAGTACCTTTGCTCCAATCGATATTCTTGATTATATCTATGCCGTTTTACATTCTCCATCATACCGAGAGAAATACAAAGAGTTCCTTAAGATAGATTTCCCGAGAGTCCCATATCCAAAAGATAAAGATACATTCTGGCAGCTGGTGAAGCTTGGCAGTGAACTAAGGCAAATTCATCTACTGGAAAGTCCCACAGTTAATAATTTCATCACAACTTATCCGGTTAATGGTTCAAACGAGGTCGGGAAAGTCAGATATGCCGATGAAAAGGTATGGATAAATAACGACCAGTATTTCGATAATGTTCCACAAATTGCCTGGGAATTTTACATCGGAGGATATCAACCTGCACAGAAATGGCTTAAGGACAGGAAAGGACGTGTTTTGTCATTTGATGATATTATGCACTATCAGAGGATCATCGTCGCGCTTTCTGAGACTGCCAGAATTATGAAAGAAATAGATTTGATTGATTTTCTTGATTAGTACAAAATACGTGGTTTCAGAACATTAACAATTCCGATTGCATTGCATCTTGGCGTAACCGATATACAGATCTAATTTACTACTATCTAGTTCAATACCTTCAATCTTCAATATCTCTTTATTTAAGACGTATATCTCTGTAAAGAAGGACCCACAATCCCGGAGACTTATAGTACAATCCCCCTCTTTCCTGTACGTAATAAATTTACAGTAGTCGTTCCCTTCAAGCCCATAGATGTGCCTCCACTTATCTTCCAGGTCCAGGTCATTGAATTCATACAGGTTCATAGATCCTTCAAATAAATTATTTCTCCTGATCTGTTCTCCTCTTTTTGAGCCTTGACATAAAGTAACTTACATAAGAAGGGCTGTCTTCTCCGTATTTTTCAACAATATCCTCATCATGAATGAGAAATGTTGAGTGTTCACCGCATATCTTTGAGAAATAGACGTCAAACTCTTTATTATTTTCATCAACCATTATTATTCTGACAAGATTCTTATTTATATCAGCTGCGGTAAGGTCGGTCCTGCAAACCGGACAGATGAAATCCAGTTTTTCCCCTTCTTCAAATTCTATTGATGAATGATGGATCAGATCATAATTGCCCAATTCAGGATTCAATAACAGGATACTATTCAAATCTCTTGAGTCTGACTTTACAATAAATATTATATTGTTCCAGACCCTTAAATATGCCCGGCATGCCGGACATAAGTAATTAACTTTCAATGAGTATTTCATCTCTGTATAATTTAATGTAAAATTACACAAAAACAAACCTGAAGTCAATAGCCGGGATTGTTAATACTAAACAGCACACTCTTCTCTTCATAAATGAAAAGAATTATTCTCTTAATAAGGAATTCTGAGACTTGCTTCAATAAAATGTATTAAACTTTAGAGAAATCATACCCTCCCTTCCAAAAATCCCGTTATTCTATATTCACCGGAAAGTTGGGAAGTAACAAATGAAATAGCTATATCTGGAAAAATTGTCCAGGAAAGAATTTATATGCATCTACGAACATACTCTCAAATACAAAAACGCACTTAATAATAAATTTGTGCCAGCCATATGCCAGTTGATTTTAATTAAAAAGCCCTGATATACTTGTTTGGCAAGGCTGTGTGTTTAAGTTAAAGTTGCTCCGCAGCGCCTCATTTACATCAAGATTGCTGATCAAATGGATCCGTACCAATGAGGCTACAACTGAGAAGGCTTTCTTAGCCTGTGCGATCTTTTGTGTTACGGTTAATTGCAACTGGGCTATTAATGTGCACCAAACCTGAGTATAGATGGCATTCTCGTTTTCTCCGTAAAAGTAATGTAGCTGAAAGTTCTGCTTCATTTTCTTGAGCAGTATCTCTATGCCCCATCTTTTCTTGTAAAGGAATGCGACATCTTCTGCTGATATATCAAAATTGTTTGTGAGAAAATCGTAATAGCGGTTCTGCAGATCCTGATAACTGACCTTTCTCAATGTCATTTTAAGTTTGGTCTTAAGATCTTTCGTGCCATCTTCTCTTTCAGGATGATATTCCAGCTCAATGATCTCATCCCGTAAAACCTTTGCCTGACCTTGCTTGCGGTAATGTTCTCTTTTGACCTCTACTTCCGTATATACAGCGTTCTTTTTTAACCAGGTGACAAAATATACCTTTTGTGTTGTCCAAAGAGCAAACTGATGGTAATAGTTATAGGCTTTGTCAAAGGCTATCATGCTGTCAGATATCAGTTCGAGGCTTTTTAAAAACTTCTGATCATTGACCTTTGCTGCCGTCATTTTGATAAACCGTCCAACCGATTGAACTGCATCGATAAGCATATGAACTTTCATGCCGCCTTTCTTCCTGCCGTCTCCCTTAGGGTTCCGACCTACTCCCTTTAAGATATCACTGAATAGCCGGATAGTAGTTGAATCAATAATGAGTACCTCTTTAAAAGTCAGTCCGAATGTTCGGCTGTCCGACAAAAAACTCTGATAATGTTTTACCAGTGTAAAGTACAGATCTTCAAAAAACTTATGGCTCCGGTTGCGTAGACCGTCGAATGCCGTACTCTTAGCAGGTGCCTGATCCAAACCCAGGTGATTTAGTTTGCCTCCCATTGCACACAGCCCTACGCAGACTTCAGTCATCGAATCGCACCGACTTAATATCCCGAACAGCATCGTAAAAAGGTGTGTCCGCGTTTTGAATGATTTGTAATAATAATCACTCTCATGCTTCCTTATCAACCCATTTATATTTACTTTATCCACCAAATTCATTATCTGTTTAAAGATCGGCTGTCCGACTAATTTTATTTCTGTAATTTTACCCATGTTGTATTTGTTTTTCGCAAAAGCCAAATTACAACATTGGGAGAAACCTTTGGGGAGTACCGCTCTTTTTATTATTTTAGTCGGACACTAGTGATAAATTAAGTGGACCCCAATGATAATTAATAACGATTTCACGCGAGGTGAATATTATTTAACCCAGGAAAAGTTTTAAGAATTAGAAAGATTTGAATTGAAACCGGGAGATATTGTGTTGACATGTGCTGGTACTCTTGGGAAAGTAGCGATTGTTCCCGAGGGCATTGAAAAAGGCATTATTAACTCAGTTCTAATGAGGATAAGGATTGATGAGAGTAAGATAAATAGGAAATACTTGGTTGAAATACTTTAAAGCGATTTAATTCAAAACAATATTTCTGACAGATCTACAGGTGTTACAATCAATAACTTGTTTTCAACAAATCAACTTAAAGAATTTGAAATACCCCTTCCTCCTCCCTCTGTTCAGGAAGAGATTGATGCAGAGATTGAAGAATACGGCCGACAAGTAGGGAATTATAAAATCAAAATTGTTGAAACGGAGCAAAAAATTAATGACCGGATAGCAAAGGTTTGGGGAGAGTAATTACACAATCCCTTCATCAGCCACACTATAATACTTCCCCTCCGGAATAATAATCAAATGATCAAATAACTGCACATCCAATAGACTAGCAGCCTCTTTAATCTTTTTAGTCAAGGTCAAATCAGATTCACTGGGATGCATATTACCACTTGGATGATTGTGGCATATAATTATCCCACTGGCGTTTGATTTGATTGCATATTGCAATATTACCCTGACATCAGTATCGGTACCGGACAAACCTCCTTTTGATATCTCAGCAATACCCAGGACCCGGTTTGACCTGTTCAGAAGCATAAGCTTGAACTACTCAATATGTTCAATAGTGTCTTGATCCCAGGTCAACAGGAACAAATCAAATGCATCTTTTGATGTTTTACCAGAGGCCGGTCTGAAGCTTTGACCCTGGTACGATATATGAGCTTGACCTGGGATATAGTCATATCTGAATGTTTCATGACATTGAGATTTAATTGTGGGATAAAAAGAATACCAACAGAAGGTCTTAATACCTTGAGTTGGCCGATATTATTTAGAATAGGTGAATGGCTCTAGAGGCCTAAATATGAGCTTAGATCAAAGATTTGAGTAATAGATAACGTGACCAGTCAAATTGGATAAAACCTCCGATCGTTATGTGCCGATAAAATCATTTATTTTCAATCCTCTTATGTAACTTCTTTTTTCAAGTTATTCATTTGGGTGACAATATAAATTTTATAATGAGGGATTAATCAGTCGTTGATTATTTCCCATCATCCTTGCATAGTAAGCTTCTTCACCTGTTTTTTCTAATTCAATAATTGCGTGGTTCATTGTTGAAACAATATACTCCTTCTGTTTCTGGAAGTGAATAAACATTGCTGCTAAGTTCACTACCGTTTCAATTCCTTTTGGGTTTCTGAAGATCACGGTAAAAAACATCTTCCAATAATAAAATCCAGTTGTTGGATTAAAACCTGCTTTATTACAAACCCTAAGGAATGAACGCATATAAATGAGCCATGTCCTGAGATTTGGAGTATATTTATAATTGGGTCTGATATTCAAGCCGGTAAAAACAACCCGCTTATAATAATTCGATGGTTCATAAATGGCATTGATAACCCTAATAAAATTCTTAAAGATCTCGGTACGTGAAATCAGTGTAATAAAGTTTAGACCACTCGTTGTCTGGTCAATAACACTTTCATCAATTGATCGCGATGCCTGCTGAAATAACCTGCTTTCAGATGCAAGACGGCGGGTTAACTGAGTATTTGGTAGTGCGTAAAGCAGGCCGATCATTCCCATGCAGATTCCAGATTTCTGGATGGAATTGATCATATTATCGGCAATCTGTCTGCTTTCGTGGTCGAAACCAATAATATATCCTCCATTACTTACTATGCCATACGATAAGAGTTTTTTAACAACATCCTCGATTGGTTTGTTTACATTCTGGATTTTCCGGGTCAGTTTCAGCGTAATATTTTCTGGTGTTTCGATACCAAGAAACACATACCGGAAATCAACATCTTTCATTAACTGAAGCAATTCATCATCAATGGCCAGGTTAACAGAGGCTTCAGTAGAAAAATAAAACGGATACCTGTGGTTCTTAGTCCATGTTTTTAATTCACGTAAAAGGTCTTTGGCCTTCTTTTTATTACCGATGAAGTTATCATCGACGATATCAATATGTCCACGGTAACCTAAATCGTAAAGGGATTGCAATTCTTTAATCACCTGTTCGTTTGACTTAGACCTGGGTATCCGGCCATACAGCTCAATGATATCGCAAAATTCGCAATTAAAGGGACACCCCCTGGTAAATTGAACTCCGATCATAAGATAATTCCGGAAATGGATCAGGTCATATCTTGGTACGACAGCTTTCAGCATATTGGCTTTTTCTGTTGAAAAATATCTCCCGCTTTTTGCCCCCTTCAGTAAATCGTTTAAGAACATGGGAATGGAAATCTCTCCCTCTCCCAGGACTAAAAAGTCGGCCTCATTGTAAACATCTGGCTGCGAAGTCGGATCGGGACCACCAACCACAACAATGCGATCAAGATCATGCGCCCGCCGGATAAAGTTGAGCATATTTTTCTGTTGAGGAAGCATTCCCCCTGTACAGACAATATCAGCCCATTTTAAATGGTCATCCAGCAAAGGTTCAACGTTCTCGTCAATTAACCTGAATATCCAATGCTGGGGAAGCAGTGCAGCTACTGTCAGCAATCCAAGAGGGGCAGCCGGGTATTTTGCACCAACCATTTTACAAACAGCCTGGTAATTCCAGAAACTAAATCCTGAAAATTTTGTTTGTACAAGAAGGCATTTGCTATGCCCACCATGAAAATCCTTCATTTATATCCCTTATCACTAGATAATACGGCAAAGATAAACTAAAATCAAAAACCATAGAAAGTGTATAAATCATGGAACTTTTAGCATTTAAACAATAGAATGTCAATGAAGGAAAGAGGGGCTGCGATTAATTTTTCACATAATAGACATCAATCAAAATTACATAATTAATTCAAATTATTAACGATTTTATGGTAAAAAACACTCAACGTTAAAAGAAATCTCTATTCCATCCCCCAAAATCCCAATATTCTATACTCTAGGGGAAGTCGGGAAATAACAAATGAAATAGCTATAGTTGTGAAAATGTTTCAGTAATGTTTCTGTAGATATAAGCAAAAAAGCCTTGATATACAACAATATCAGGGCTTTATTCATTTTTAACTGCTCCCCAGATAACTCTTGCCTGCCAAAAATGGTGCCATGGTTACAATGAAGTAGTTAAAAAAGTCTAAAGGGGCCTCTATCCCATAAGTAAACGCATATCATCAGCAATCTTAGTATCAGTGACCTTAGCGTAGATTTGCGTGGTCTTAATGTCAGTGTGCCCAAGTAACTTACTAACAGTCTCAATGGGTATGCCATGACTTAAACAGACAGTAGTAGCAAAGGTATGCCTGCCTACATGAGTCGTTAACTTTTTAGCAATGCTACAGAGTTTACCAATTTCCTTAAGGTATTCGTTCAATTTTTGATTACTACAAACTGGAATAGTGTAATCGTACTTCGTAAGAACTTCTTTTGCAATAGGTAATATGGGTATAGCAGACCTGGTACCTGTTTTCTTCCTGTAGATAACTATCCACTGTCTGCCATCAACCCCTATTTCGATATTATCTTGAGTAAGGTTTAAGATGTCAACATATGACAGCCCTGTATAAACCTGGAATATAAAAGCATCCCTAACCTGGGTTAACCTTTTTGTGGGGAATTTATATTGATAGATGGTATTAATTTCATTCTCAGTCAAATAAACCCTGATCGGATTCTTATACCTACAGCGAAAATCCCTGAATGGGTTGGTAGTTAACCACTTATTCAGCATACAGACATGGATAACCTTATTGAGAGCTTTTATATTCTTAAAAGCAGAATTTGGCTGTAGTTTCTCAGCAGTCAACAAATAAAAATAGTAGTCTGAAACAAATTTATATTCCAGACTACTAAGTTTAATGTCATTCCCATTTAGAAACCTTTTAAGGCTGTTAAGGGATGAACTGTATCGTCTCAGAGTATTATAAGCATACTCTGTACCCAATAACCTTTCTACATTACTTACGTGATATTCGTAAGCCTGGAGCAAGGACATACCCCCTAAAGGTGGTAGTCCATAGGGGAATCGAACCCCTGTTACCAGGATGAAAACCTGACGTCCTAACCACTAGACGAATGGACCATTTAAAGAACTTAAAAATGCGGATGCAAAGAAAGCATGTTTTTTCCGATCTGCAAAATATTTTTCTAAAAAACGTATCTTATTGAAATAGCTCCGTTTATTCCCCCCCATCCTGTTGAACCAATCAGATTTATTGAAGGAAGGATATCGAGCGACAGGTTAAGGGGAATGTCGTCGAAGGTATATTCAAGGCCCAGTATCCCGTCAACTCCTATAACTGAACCGGTATAGGTTGCGCCCAGATTAGGATTGTAACCGGCATCCCAGAATCCGATGTGAGCTCCTGCTCCCCAGTACCAGTTGAGGCCGGGATACTCACCCGTCCAGTATTCCTTTTCATAGAGACCGGTGACGACAAATCCTCCCCAGCGGCTTGCGAGTATACCTTCAACAGCGTTCGACTGATTCAGGAAATGCTTTACGGTCAACCCGTAAGGCAGACCGGCCCTCAGCCCTACGCCTGTCCTGTAATCCTGGGCACCGGATGAGATACTGATGAATGCTGCCAAAACTGATATAAAGAGTATTCTTTTCATTTTGATGATTATTAAAGTTATATTTTTCTTTCTGCAATATTAGCTCTTTTGATCCTGTCGGGCAAATAAAATCGTTGGGAAGGTGTCTCATAAGTGCTAATTTCAGGTGTTTTTATCTGACAGCAGCGCCTCAGACAATTCAGTAAGGTTGCATCCGTCAAAATCGCCCGAACTCATGAACAGGAATACCGGTGATTTAACATTCACCGATTTCACTGCCCTGAACATTTCAGCAGAGTCACTGTAAACGCGCAGATTTTTTCCGCCGAATGCTTCCGCAACCATCTTTTCTGATAAAGGTTCAAGTTTTTTTATTTCGAATGAATGAGGGTTGAAGTAGATGAATGCAGACGAAGCTTTTCCGAGGGTTCCCCGGTAGAGGGGAAGGAAGTGGGAATTCAGGCTCGAATAGGTGTGCAGTTCGAGGCAGGCGATGATGTTATTGCATGGATATCTTTCGGCAACAGCATCTATGGTAGCCTTAACCTTGGAGGGGGAGTGTGCAAAATCTGAGAAAGCTGTCCCGTTCTCATTCTCATATATCCTGTTCAGCCTTCCTGCCGCACCCTCGAAACCGGAAACAGCTTTGTAGAAATCGTCTTCAGTTATCCCGGCGGTGATGCAGGCCTCTTTTGCCGCCGAAAGATTCTGCATGTTATGTTCCCCGAATATCTTCAGCGGGACAACCCTGTTATGTGTTGCCCCGAAAAATCCCTGCCTGTTCTGGAAGTAACCGTGTACTTTATAGGGTATCTTTTTGACATTACCCGATGTATCCAGGGCTATCTTTCTTATCTCCGGATCATCCTCATAGTAGATCAGGGTACCTCCTTCACTGACCATCCCGGCAAAGATTCTGAATTGTTCGGTGTAATTTTCAAATGTCGGAAATACGTTCATGTGGTCCCAGGCAATCCCGTTAAGTATGGCAATATCGGGCATATAGAGATGGAATTTCGGCCTACTGTCAAGGGCCGATGTCAGGTACTCATCTCCTTCAAGCACTGCATATTCCGAATCGTCTGACAGGCTTACCATGGTTTCAAATCCCGCGATGCGGGAACCAACCATGTAATCAAACTTCATTCCGGATTTCCTGAAAACGTGCATTATCATTCCGGTAATTGTTGTTTTACCGTGACTGCCGGCCACCACTATTCTCTTTTTGCTCCTCGTCTGGTCGTAGATATATTCCGGGAAAGACATTATTCTCAAACCCAGCTCCCGGGCCTTCAGCAGTTCGGGATTCCCGGGTTTGGCATGCATTCCCAGAATAACTGTATCAGTATCGGAGGTTATACGGTCCGGATGCCAGCCCGGTGAAGGAGGTAAAAGTCCGCATGAAGCGAGCACCGACCGGGCAGGCTCATATATCTCATCATCAGACCCTGTTACATGATATCCTTTCTTATGGAGTGTGATGGCCAGATTATGCATCACTGCCCCTCCGACTGCAATGAAATGAACTTTCATCTCATACATCACATATCAGGATACACTTTTTAAGTGAAGCCAGTTTATCTTTTTCCCTGGGGACGAACTCCTGTCCGACATATCCCTTAAATCCGGTGGCAACCACTGCCCTCATTATTGCAGGGTAATAGAGTTCCTGTGTCTCATCCAGTTCATTCCTGCCGGGGACACCTCCTGTGTGGTAATGTCCTATATACGGATGGTATTTCCTTATATTGTCGATGATATTACCTTCCATGATCTGCATGTGGTATATATCATAAAGGAGCTTAAACCGTTCCGATCCTGTCATCTCGCACAGTGCTGCCCCCCAGGGTGTTTTATCACACATATAATCCCTGTGCCCGTAGCTGTTCAGCAGTTCCATCACTATTGTTACACCGTGTTTTTCGGCATCGGGCATTATCTGGCGTAATCCTTTAGCGCAGTTGATGAGGCCCTCCCTGTCGTCCATGCCCTCACGGTTTCCCGAAAAGCAGATAAGGTTAGGCACCCCGGCAGCGGCAGCCTTGGGGATCATATTTTTAAAGTCGGCAACAAGCTTTTCGTGGTTGCTAAGTTTATTAAAGCCTCTCGGTATACCCAAGTCGGTGGCATTGCCCACGGCACACTTCAGCCCTGCCTTGCTGACCGTTGCCCAATCCTTTTCCTGAAGCAACTCGATGGACTCAATACCCATCTCCCTGCATCTCACGGCAAACTCATCAAGCGGGATATCGCCATAACACCACTGGCTAACCGAGTGACGGATATTTCCCTTCAGCTGCTCAGCCGGCCCTGTCGAGGCAAAAGCACTTCCCAGCGGTGCCGCTGCGGCTGCTGCAGCGCCTGCAATGCTCCCAATCATGTTTCTTCTTGTCATAGTTGAGGATTTATATGTGAAAATTAATAATTCAAGATAGTGATTTTTTTTTAATACTATTCTTCCGGGCGGGCAGGCCAGCCAGCGAGACTCCTTGACGTCGTTGTACTCTCCTCTTTAGCTCCTTCGGGAAGCAGCAGAACAGTCAGAACATTTTCTGAATCCGCCGGCAGGTTAACTTCAAATCCCGTCATTATAGTACCCGGATTAGGGGCATCATAATCGTTTCGTGGTTCAGTGCTCCATTTCTTCATGGTAATTCCTGCAGGAGACACCACCTTAATAATCAGTTTTTTCCCGTTCTTTGTCAGTTCGGCACTGTTATTGCCTGTAAGTCTGACATCTGATGAAGTGAGCAAGGTCCACCTGACATTTGTGCGATCAGGCAATGTTTCAATTTCGTCCCTGACCATGACATAGCTCTTATCGACAATAGCGATACCCCTTCGCGAACTTTTTAATTGCCCTTCATAAACTGAGGAAATATCTGCAATGGCATTCATCATTGAAGGATCGGATGAATGGCTGATTATGGGAGCGTAGCCCTTTACCATCTGAAGCTGGTCGTTAACGGTAAGGGTATTATGCACATAGTTATTATATCTGAACACCTCCCACCTCTGTGAGTTCTGTGACATTCCCCAAAGCTGAACACCTGCGCTTTCAAGGGAATTATAGTTCTGCATCCCGAAATCCATAGCCCAGCGCTCCCCGTGTGCATCCATAATGAATGAGCCTATGTCCATATGACCGTGATTGACCGATGGCGACCCGGCTTTAAAGCCGACGTATATGGCATTGGGATCATTCCATGAAGTGCGCATGAGTGCAACAGGGTTTTTCCCGTTTCCGACCCATATTTTTGAAGAGGGAGCTGTTATTTTGTTGATTTTAATGCCCGCTCCCCAGATCATTATTGCAGGAAGAAGACGGTCGTCAGGCAGATCCCGGCTGTTAATGAAATACAGCTCTGACAATAGAAGGGAAGGATCACTCAGCCGGTCGGCGAACCAGAACATGGCCGGGTGAAGGCTGCCATCCTGTCCGGCATCTGAATAATTAAAGCATATCCCTGTGGGACCGGTCATGTTTTCAAGATATCCGGCCGTCTTCAGAAACCCCGGCCCAGTTACCGTTTTTGTATCCCTGCCGTATAGTGTTTCCACAGCACTCAGGAACATGATGTTAAAGGTGGTTCCGTATCCCCAGTAACTATACCCCTCGGGATAAGCTCCATCGGGCTCATAGTCTTCCATGGGCAGTAGTATGGAGGCTGATGCCCGCTCAATAATCTCTGCCGCCAGTCCGGGGTCCTCCTCATATACAGCCAGTGCACCATATGTCATTCCGGCATTGCATACCTGGTTCCAGTTGTGAGTCGCTCTCAGCCATCCGCTGTTCTCAGGCAACAGAGAGGGCTTCAATCCTTTTTCTATTATTGCGTTCCTGACTATCTCTCTTGAATCTTTCGGAAGAGCCTTATAAAGCCAGTCATATCCTATTGCAGCCGCCATTGTCATTTCAGCCACATCGAGAAAATGAGAAGGATTCCAGTCAGTGAAACCGGAGATGGCAAGCATTTCATCTTCAGCACGTTCGAGATATCTCGAATCGGCAGTCATCCTCCACCCATACGAAAGGTAAAATATTCTGCGAAGAGCCTCTCTCGACTTGTCAAGCAGTCTTCTGCCGATAAGAACCCGTTCAACGGGGGGTGTTTCAAGTATCTTATCACATTCACTCAGAATAAATAGATGTATCTTTTCACGGATCTCATCAGATGCAATGCTCTTTCTGATGTCAGCTTCACCTCCGCTAAGAAGAAGTATTCTGGGATGCCCGGGTAGCCTGATTTTATCAGATCGGCCAACTGTTTGATTACATGCCGAAATGACTATCAGGCAAATAAAGAGTGAGTTTTTTATTGTCAGAACACTCTTTCTCATAGCGATGAATATAATTTTAATGCTAAAGTAAATCAAAATAAATATTGAAAACGTACCTTGCACCAAAGTTTTATATTTGCAGAACGTCCCGGCAAAACGGATTGTCCATGAAGACTTCCTTAAAACGCGATTATAAAAGTGGTCATTCCATTGAACTTCTGGAGTGCGGAGAATCATTGTTTTCAGCACATGTCAGACTAATAGATCAGGCCAGGCAATATATTCATTTTCAGACATATATTATTGACGAGGACAATTCGGGCCTGATGATAATCGATGCGCTGATAAGGGCTGCCGGGAGAGGGGTGAGGATATATCTTCTTCTCGACGCATTCGGTACCGAATACCTGTCGGGAGAATTGGTCAGAAGGATTGAGGATTCCGGCATTCTCTTCAGGTTCTTCTCTCCGGTGCTCATCACTAAAGGATTTCAGCTCAGCCTGAGACTTCACCATAAAGTACTTCTTGTTGACGGAGAGACAGCAATTATCGGGGGAATGAATTATGCCGACCGGTACCACGGCACAGAGCAGATGAAGCCCTGGCTTGATTTTGCACTTATAATAAAGGGACCGGAATGTGTTCATATTAACAGTATCCTCAGGAGGCTTTGGAACAAGACCTTCATATCGAAAAAAGAGAGAGCAACGGAAATAGTTCATACGGCAAAGAGTTACGGGGATAATATAATGCTGAGGGTACTGGAGAACAACTGGTACCGCAACAAGATAGAGATTCTCAGGAGTTACCGGGCAGCCTTCAGATATGCGAGGGAGAGGATGACAATATTTGCCAGTTATTTCCTGCCGGGCCGCAATGAGCGTAAGCTGATCCGCAATGCGAGCGCCAGAGGTGTCAACATTGAAATAGTGCTTGCCGCCGAATCAGATGCGCCGATGTTCAGAAGGGCCACCAATTTTCTTTATGGATTTATTCTGAGCAATAACATCAGGATTTTCGAATATCTTCCGTCAAACCTTCATGCAAAAGTGGCAACCGCCGACGGGGAATGGTGTACGATAGGGAGTTACAATCTCAATCATATCAGCGACTATGGAAGCATCGAGATGAATGTGGATATCCTCGACAAACCCTTTGTGGCACAATTCGAGAAGATACTGAAAGAGATTATCAGGAAGGATTGCCGTCAGGTTACCATTGAGGAATATAATCTAAGGAGAACCTGGTTCTCAGGATTGATTGACTGGTTTTCCTATCAGATGATAAGGCTCTTAATGAGACTGATGTTTCAGCTCACTTCAAAGAACAGGAACCGGCGGTCAACCTGAGACTATTTTCAGAACTGGTGAAAACTCATAGAAATGAATTCCAGCACTACAGGCAAAGCACTCCTCCAGTAACTCCAGGTGTGTCCTCCGTCGCGTATTCTGAACTCATGAGGTATCTCATTCCTGCGCATGGCGATATGCACAAGTGAATTGCCCTCATACAGGAAATCATCATCACCACAGTCGATATACCATCTGACTGCCCTTTTCTGGCTGTCCGGCATATTATCGATAAGGCTCAGGGTGCTGTATTTTTTAAAGTATGCTTCTTTTTCAGCACCTGTGGCATTCTCTGACACCTGCCACAGTCTGTATTTGCCCATTTCTGCTGCAGAAGCAGGGCCGGTTGCGGCGCTCAGAGGGCAGGCTGACGAGAAGAGATCGGGCCTGTGCAGGGCATAGATGAAGGTACCCTCTCCACCCATGGATAATCCGGCAATGGCACGGTATCTCTTTTCACCCCTGATCCGGTAGGTCTTCTCAATAAATGGCATGAACTCCTCGAAGAAGAAGTCCTCGTAACGCCATTCCCCATTTATGTCATTAACATATCCCCTGCGTCCGGTATTGGCGTCGGGCATTACTATGACCATAGGTGTTGCCGAACCGGCATTGATGGTTTTGTCGGCTATATGAAGCACTTCGCCGAACTGAACCCAGCCGGTCTGATCATCACCCGCTCCGTGCAGAAGGTAGAGAACAGGATAACTGCGGGCCGATGTTTCATAATCGGGAGGCAGATAGATGGAATACCTGCGTTCCATTTTCAGGATATTGCTCTGCATCGACAGATTATCCATTACCTTGCCTGTCTGGGCTGTTATTAATGAGGTGATCATCAAAGCTGCCGGAATTACTGATATCTTCTTCATAGGGTAATATTTTAATACTTAATAATGACAGGTAAATATAGCAAGTTTCCTTTTGTGTCAATATTCTTTTGTAAAATTGCATTCATGAAGGCAGATCTTTTCAATATAGCTAATTTCAGGGTTGACGGCGGAGCTATGTTCGGCGTTGTTCCGAAAGCTCTCTGGTCAAGGGTTTACCGTTCCGATGAAAACAACCTGATTGTCCTTACGCTCCGGTCGCTGATCGTGGAAACGGGCGGACATGTTATTCTCGTCGATACCGGCTGGGGGGACAAGCAGGATGAGAAATTCTTCCGTCACGTATATCTTCACAACGGGGAGGGTTTGCTCGAAGGGATCAGAAAAAGGGGATATGAGCCTGAAGATATAACGGATGTTTTTCTTACACATCTGCATGCTGATCATTGCGGAGGGGGAGTGATCCGCAGCAGAGACCGGACAGGTTTTGAACTTACATTCCCGCAGGCTTCCTATCATGTTAGCAGACTGCAATGGGAGTGGGCCGTTAAAAATAATCCGAGAGAAGAGGATGCCTTCCTTGAAGAAAATATTATTCCCGTAGCTGACAGCGGACATCTGATCCTGGTTGATGAGGAGGGAGAATTGTTCCCGGGCTTTTCGGTCAGAATATTCAGAGGCCACACACCAGGACTTATGATACCGGTAATTGATTACAAGGGCAGAACACTGGTTTATACCGGCGACCTTATTCCGACAGTTGCTCATCTGCCTCTGATATGGAACATGAGCTATGATATTGAGTCGCTGAAAACCATAGAAGAGAAAAGAGAAATCCTGGAAAACGCCCTGGCAAATGATCATATACTTGTATTTCAACACGATGAGCATGTTGAGTGTTGCACAGTAGAAATGACTCCCAAGGGTATCCGTGCAAAAGAAAAGTTCAGGTTTCACGAAATATAATGTTATCTCCTTCAGAGATAGCTCAGGGCTCAGGGCTCAGGGCTCAGGGCTCAGAGCAAGAAGGTTCTTTTTCGCCAACTGCTTCGGTCTTCCGT
>CAZWFL010000057.1:0-21190 GCA_964633195.1 uncultured Rikenellaceae bacterium
ATCCATTACTTTCGCCTTTCGCCTTTTAACTTTTATCTTTGTCCTTTTATCTTTTATCTTTTCTTCTTCCGTCTTCGGTCTTCCGTCTTCCGTCTTCGGTCTTCCGTCTTCCCTGCCCGACTGACTGCGTCAGCGGTCAGGCGGGGGTCTTCCGTCTTCCGTCTTCCGTCTTCGGGCTTCCTCAACTTTTTTTACTTTACATAGTGAAAAACAGTAAATTTATATTCTGATTGCCTTTGATACCGGTTCCAGTAATTACTCATAAACCTTATCTGCTATGAAAAAATCATCAATCACCCGACGCGATTTCCTCGGAAAAGCAGCAACTGCAGGTGCTGCAGGCATTGTCGCTCCTTCAATCATCACAGGCTGTACCCGTGAAACAAAAAAAAGAGTGGAATTACCTGTTATGCTTGATCAGGCTCCCGACGGACCAATCCTTAAAGCAGGACTTATTGGATGCGGAGGTCGCGGGACAGGAGCTGCGATCAACTTCCTCGATTCAGGTCCCAACCTGCAGATCGTTGCCCTCGGGGACACATTCCAGGATCGTATCGATAACTGCAGGGCCACTTTACTGAAACGAAAAGGTCAGGAGGTCCCTGCCGAAAACTGTTTTGTGGGATTTGATGCCTTCGAAAAGGTTATAGATTCGGATGTTGATGTTATTCTTGATGCAACCCCGCCTTACTTCCGGCCACAGATCCTGGCAGCCGCTGTTCAGGCAAAAAAGCATGTCTTTGCAGAGAAACCCGTAGCTGTTGATCCTGTTGGTGCAAGATCAATTATGGCAACTGCACAGAAAGCAAAAGCCATGGATCTTTGTATTATGCCAGGCACGCATTACCGGCATCAGCGGGACCGTGCCGCCAACTGGCAGCAGGTTGCACAGGGTGCCATTGGTGAAATAACCGGCGGCAATATCTACTTCAATATGGAAAAGTTATGGCATCGCGATCCCAATCCGTCCTGGAGCGAAATGGAGTACATGATCCGCGACTGGGTTAACTGGTGCTGGCTTTCGGGCGACCATATCGTGGAACAGCATGTTCACAACATCGATTTAATGAACTGGTTCACGGGATCACATCCTGTAAAAGCCACAGGTTTTGGCTCCAGACAACGACGTGTTACCGGCGATCAGTACGATAACTTCAGCGTTGATTTTGTATTTGAAAATGGAATGCATTTTCACAGTATGTGCCGTCAGATAAACGGTTGTACACCCAACGTGTCTGACAGAATACAGGGAACAAAAGGCTCGTCCGACTGCACCGGCACTATTTTTGACACATCAGGTAACATAGTCTGGACATATGAATACCCTTCAGATAAAGATGGCAATCCAGGAAGGAGTGTCGCTGTTGAACCACACTTCCAGGAGCAGATAACATTTGTTACGGCCATCCGCACCGGCAATTTTATAAATGAAATCGAACAGACCGCTGTCGCCACTCTTGTTGCTATCATGGGTCGTACATCAGCATATACCGGAAAAGATGTAACCTACGAGGAGATGATGAACTCCGACATGAAACTCGGACCCGCAGTGCTGACTTTCGGACCGGTTGATATCCCTAAGATAGTTCCGGTTCCAGGCCTGGCTTATCTCCTGTAAACTGCTGTGAATGAACATCCTCATATCGGACTGTGCATTAAAGAAAAAATTGCTTCGCGTGGAAGAAAAGCGTAAATTTGAAAAAGAATCACCAAATTAACCTGATTACCAACCAATACAGGTACTGATGGCAAGTATAATCCCCGGTTACGAGTACGACATTTTCGTCAGCTACCGCCAGAAGGATAACAGATACGACGGCTGGGTGACTGAGTTTGTCGACCATCTGAAAAGAGAAATAGAGGCAACCTTCAAGGAGGATGTCTCTGTCTATTTCGATGAGAATCCGCACGACGGACTCCTGGAGATCCATAATGTCGACAAGAGCCTTGAAAATAAACTGAAATCGGTTGTGTTCATACCTGTCATATCGCAGACCTACTGCGATCCGAAAAGCTTTGCATGGCAGAATGAGTTCGTTGCATTTAATAAAATGGCCGCCGGTGATGAGTTCGGCAGGGATATTACCCTTCCGGGCGGAAACGTCTGCAGCAGGATAATACCGGTACGGATCCACGATCTCGATGCTACCGACACCGGTCTTCTTGAGGATGAACTGGGGTGCAGGCTCCGCTGCATAGATTTCATATACTCGAGCACCGGAGTCAACAGGCCTCTGAAACCGGATGACAATCCCGACAAAAACCTTAACAGAACCTATTACCGCGATCAGATTAACAAGGTTGCCAATGCCGTTAAAGAGATCATTTACGGCATGCATCCCGACGAAAAGAAAAGGATAGCAAGAACTTACAAAACAAGAAAACAGGAAGGTTACACGGAAGAAGATATCAGACCATTAAGAAAAAAAGCTTCTGCTGTAAAACCATTGAGCAGTAAACTGATCGCACCCATAGGCCTGGGAATAATTGTAATCCTGGCAATAGTATTTCTTATTCCAAAACTAATTCACCTGGCCGGCAGGCAGACCGCTGCAGACGATATTATAAAAAAGGCCATTGCCGTAATGCCGGTTGACAATTTTACCGGCAACCCCGAGCTTGCCTGGATCGCCGAAATGATACAAAGCGACCTGACCGGCCAGTTACAGGGTATCAGCAGCCTGATAGTGAGGCCTAAACAAACAACCTTGCAGTTCAGGGACAGTGAAGAGCCGATACAGGAGATTGCCAGGAAGCTGAGTGTGAACAATCTCATTGAATCATCAATAAAAGGAACGGAAGATAATCTTCAGGTGGAAATAAGGGTCGTTGAAGCATACCCTGAAGAGAGATACCTTTATCGTTCATCTTTCACCGAAAGCTTCAGGGATCTCACAAATGTTTATAACGAAATTATTAACCGTATTCTGCGGGGCATGGAGGTAAAGACAACAGAACATGAGGCGGAGGTATTAGCGGTACGGAGAGTAAACCCTGAAGTTCGAAAAGCGTGTGCCCGCGGATTGTATTACATGAATCAGCTCACTGCAGAGGGAATGGAGCTGGGAATAAAGTATTACAAGGAAGCCATTGCCATCGATCCTGCTGATCCTGAACCATATATCGGGCTTGCCCGGGGTTACGCCGGCGGTGGCCACGGAGCTGGCCTTGCTTCACTTGACCTGGCAAAAGCACATGCCATAAAAGCCATAGAGCTCGATCCTGAGGAACTCCATCACGATCTTGCCGACGCTCATGTTGTTCTTGCGGAAACCTATCTCTATCACGACTATGACTTTGTTAAGACAGAATACCATCTGAAAAGAGCCATGGCGCTTAATTCAAGCAGCGCACCGGCACATTATACATATGGATGGTATCTTGCTCTTTCAAACCGGCTTGAAGAAGCTGCAGATGAGATGAAGAAGGCTATGGAGATCAACCCTCTCGACCCCATCTGCCCCGGTTACCTGGCGTGGCTATACCAGTGGTTCGGCCGGTATGATGAGGCTCTGGTCTATGCTCAGGAAGCATTGAAAGTCAATCCCAAATACCCTATGGCATTTTATGTACAGGGTTTGGTCTATTCGGAAATGGACCGCCACGACGAAGCTATTGAAATACAGAAAACAATTTATTCTCCTCGTTCCGGTTTTGCCAGCGGTCTGGGCGTAGCGTATGCTCTTGCAGGCCAGAAAGAACAAGCTCTTGAAATCGAAGCTGAAATGGAAAAAGAGAATATGAGATGGCATACATGGGGACTTGCAGATATCTATTCTGCCCTGGGAGATTCCGACAAAGCAATTTATTGGATCGAAGAAGCCTACAACCAGAGACACGATTTCATTCCATGGATCAGAAACAATCCTTACTATAAAAAACTGGACGATGATCCCCGTTTTCAGGACATGGTACAGAGGCTGAATTTGCCTGAATAAATATTTTGTCTGCTATTTACTTGGCAAAGCATTCTCAAAAAACTAAATTTGAGGAAAGATTGATTTATGGCTCTACAGGTTGAGGATCTCGAAGATCAGACCAGATACAGGCAAATACTTAAAATCCCATACGACGAACTGGCATCATTCGTCCTCGATTATATAAGAAGGCGGTCGGGTCTGATGCTGTTTTTCTGGTCAGTATGTATCGTCATCTTATGCCTGGCAATTACTATAAGGATCAATATAGGAGGATATTTTCCTTTCAGGAACATTTTCTTTCATACCATTCTCGGACTGATTGTCTTTCCCGTACTCTATATTCCCATGCACGAAGTGCTTCATGTGATTCCCTTCTATCTGTCCGGTGCGAAAAGGATCAGGATGGGAGTCGATCTCAAACAGTACCTCTTTTATGTAACGGCACACAGACACGTGGCAACACACGGACAATTCCGGGTCGTTGCCTATACTCCATTCGCTGTTACGGCAATAGCGCTGGTGTTGCTCATTTTTACTGTTCCCGGTCTGTGGAAGTGGAGCCTCTCCCTGTTCCTGTTTGTTCATACCACAATGTGCGCCGGCGATTTTGCCATGCTGAACTTCTACTCTCTCCATGAAGGAAAAAAGATTTACACCTGGGATGATGTGGATGAAAAAATAGCCTATTTTTATGAGGAAATCTAGAAGAGATGAAGGGGAGAGCAGGTGAGCATGACTTGCAAGACAATAATAAAAACAACCATAATTTTACAAACAGAAATAAACAAATACCTATGAAAAGACTGATTATTATCATTTTACTGATTACTGCCGTCAGTATTGCAGGATTCGGGCAGAAGAGGATCATCAATGTTCCCGATCTTCCGGGGTATGTAACCCTTAAATGTGATTTCCACCTTCATACTGTCTTCTCAGACGGCAATGTATGGCCCACGGTGAGGGTTGGTGAAGCGTTCCGTGACGGACTGGATGCCATTTCAATAACAGATCACCTGGAATATTTGCCACATAAGGATTATATTCCTGTCGATCATAATGCATCATGGAAAATTGCTGAAAACACAGCCCGGGATTATAATATCATTCTGGTAAAGGGCACAGAGATAACCCGTTCCATGCCTCCCGGGCATTTTAATGCTCTTTTTATCAACGATGCTTCTCTGCTTGCCGTTGATTCAGTATGGGATTCCTTTGCTGCCGCAATTAAACAGGGTGCCTTTATACAATGGAACCATCCGGGCTGGAGATCCCAGCAGCCTGACGGAATACCAAGATTGTATGAGATGCACCACCGGCTTATTAAAGAAGGATGGCTTCACGGGATCGAATTCTTTAACGGAAGTGAACATTACCCTCTGGTTATGACCTTCTGCAGGGATTACAACCTGGCTGTAATAGCCAACAGCGACAACCACGGTGTAATAAGTGAATCCTACAGGGAACCCGAATACACCCACAGGCCCATGACACTTGTATTTGCCAAAGCCAGAACACATGACTCACTCAGGGAGGCTATGTTTGCCGGAAGAACACTTGCATACTTCAGGGATATGATCGCGGGTAAGGAAGAATATGCACGCCCCTTCTTCAATCAGTGCATCTCTGTAAGCAAACCATTCTATCAGAGCGATAAAAGTAAATTTTTTGAAATAACAAACAATTCAGATATTCCTTTTTACCTGATAAATGGTCCTGAAAATGCACCCGGATCAATAACGCTGGCAGCCAATTCAGTAACCAGAGTGGTTCTCAGCACAAAGTTTACCGGACAGTTGACCTATGACGTTAAAAATATAATAACCGGCGAAGACGAAGTTTTAAAAGTGGAGCTGAAATATTAGTAATTAAATTCACTTTCTGCGATTCAGGAGTAAAGTAGTTGCGAGCAGTTACTTCAGCCCCGGGTTATTATTCATAAGATATAAATCCAGCCCTTCAGAATCGAGAATTGACTGAGCCTGTTCCCAGCTTACATAAGCCCGGTTTTTTAGCGCCTCTATGATCCGTATTATTGAGAGTGCCACTTCGGCTGTCTCCCCTGCATTTCTTTCGGCTACATAATCAATGGCATCATAAAGTACGGCATTTGCCTCTTCGAAGGTTATTTTTGCAGTATTTCCAAAGAGGTCTTTCCGGCACCCGGAGGAAATCGCATCGTTTACATGACTCATAATCAGATAGGTTGCCCTTCCAATAAGCTTCAGGTTACTCGGATTGACTGTGGTCATTGTGTTGCCGATCACTCTGCCCAGTTTTGCCATGATTGCTGTTGAATGGGCATTCAATAACATTTTCAGGGCAATCTGTTTCCTTAATCCGATTGGATCGGGATATTCCGGCAGGCTTATGTGAATATTTATTTCATTATCATTCTGGCCCGTCACAGATTTTTCCTGCCTGTCGCCAACACTTATAACCGCAATCTTTGCACCACTGTCCCTGTATAATTTCATGAAATCACTGAAGCCGGAACCCGGATTTCCTACTTCGGCGCATTCTTCATCAACACAAACAATTACGCCGAGATCATCCGGATGAAAGTCAAATTGCGCCTTATTGGTTTCCGACAGGGATAGGTCGTAGAGCTTTTCCTGGTCGTTTCCTGCACTCCCCAGGCTTTTCAGCGCTACCTTTTTCAGGTAGGGATCATTTATCTCTTTCTCAAAAGAAGGCTTATAGAATGATTCTGCGAGCCCTCTGAAACTTCGTCCGAGCAAAGCCTGCCAGGCCTCTGCCTGATTACGGGCCATGGTCCATATTCTTATCCATGATCTTCTTTTCTCAGCCGTTATGGTATCTAGCGGAAAGAGCCTGAAAGTCGGACTACGTTCGGTAACATCAGTAAAGACAGTTATAAGGGAATCACCTGCAATATAGGTTGAAAAACGACCTTTCCGGTAAGTGTCAGTTTCGCAATCAGTAAATCCCACAAGGTGTCCCAATGTATTGTCAACCGATTCCTTCACTGCCCTGAAACCAGCAAGTCTGCCGTTGAGGTCAGTCCCGGGTGTAAATCCTAATAATAACAATTCATCAGGGCCAAGATATCCCTGCAGGGTCCTGAAGAGGGCTTCTTCAAGTATTGATCCCATTATATAAATCTCGCTGGTGGTCGCCTGCATTCGTGTGGAACCGGTAATTGACTGAGGTCCTGTAGTAAGATTGAGCTTAGTTATCCCCCGGTTCTCAAGAACAATCCTGCTTCTGTCGAAGGGGAGCAGCAGGTGGTCCGGGTTATTGTAGACAAAATAGAGGTTACGCGATGATTCAGCCGCTTTCGCTTCGTTTATTTCCCCATAGTGTCCCAGAGCAGCCAGTATTGTTCCGATAACAGACGAGGTCTCTCCCCCTTCGGTGACACAAAAAACAACATCTCCTTTTTCAATTCTCCTGTCGGCAAGCTGCAGCCTTCCTATCAGCTGAAGGTCCTCGAATCCTTCAAGAGAGCTGATAAGCGCCCTGTCGGCGCCTGTCATCTCACCTATCAGCCTGTCATCAATATCTTCCGGAATTTTACCTGCCAGTTTTTCCCACACCGGTGACTTCTTTATTTTCCTCCAGAAAGGCCGCCAGAGGGTACTCTCCATCATCTTTGCAAGTCTTCCGGTCGATCCGCAGCCATAAAAATATATCTTCCGGTTTTCCCTTATGGCCCTGCAGACAGCTTCAACAGCCTGCTCAGCAGGTTCCGGGTTTCTGATCAACTCCTCTATCCTGTTTGTAATATCCTCATCAACGGAGAGCAGCATCTTCAGTCCCTCCTTAGTGCTCTCCCTGATAGTTGAGCTGAGTGTCCGGGTTTTTGGGTGCCTCTGCTCGGTAAGAAGTGTGTAAAGGTGAAATTGCTTCTTATTATTAATGTAATCAGTCGATTGTAATAATGGCTTTAACTTAAGATACTCAAGGATTGAATCCATAAATAATAATTAGATTAGAATCTTTCTTTTGCCAGGTTCACAACATTATCCTCCCGTGTTACAGGCCGTATCCTGAAGGAATACTCATAATTTCTTTCAAGAAGCCTGTATTGCGGGTGTATCGGGGCTCCCCATGAGTTATCACCTCCCACGCCCATTTGTCCGTAGTCCACATTAAGGTTCACAAAATCGCGTGGTTTAATGTCGGTGGTATGTGTGTTGGCGGTCTTTGCATCTTTCCTGTAGCGGGCAAGGTTACCCGGCGATTCAAAATCATCATGGACATTTCTGAGGGCGGCAAAGCATATAATTGGTTCACCCGAGATCAGGAGGCCTGTGCCATTCTCATTTGTAAGTGTAAGCCATCTGGTGTCAGTCTTATAACCATTCTCCTGAGGTCTTATATAAGGCACATACTGATCATCAACAGTGCTTTCGTAGAGACCGACATCAGCTGACGTTTTCCTGTCGGCATAATTTTCATGCGGCCCGCGTCCGAACCATCTCAGGTTAATGAACTCAACGGGTATCTGCATCTGCATTCCCATTCTGGGCAATTCGGGAATGGTGGCTGATACTTTGGCAAACTGGTTCTTAACTATCACGTTGGCCGACCCGAAAATGGAATAAGATGTTACCAGACCGGCAATCTTGTTGCCATCGGTATCCGGTATGTCAAACTCCATTGTAACCACCACTTTATCCATCTGAGGCCTGGTAATGTTCACTTTTTTAACGATTGTCCTTTCTCCGGCTTTTTTCCAGACTCCAAATCTTCTATCCATTCCGTACCCATAATCATTATCAGTGGGAGGTCTCCAGAAATCAGGCTCGGGAGCCTTATGGATCAGTTCCTTGTTACGATGCACAAATGATTCCATTTTTCCCTTTTCAAGGTCAAAAACTATTTTCATATCCTGACCGCTTACTTCAAGCTTGTTCCCGACACTGTTTGTCTGCAGGACTGCGATCTCATCACGGGTGGCCCTTACAGGCTTTCCTTCTGTGGGCATTCTGAACTGGGCAGTCGCATAAACATGATCTTCAGGCACATAGTTCCAGTCATCGCTTCGCGACACCCTTATATTGAGAAAATATTCTGTACCCGGAGCCGGATCAATTCTGGCAATTGGTATGCTCACCAGTTTCTCTTCCTTGGGTTTAAAATCAGGAAAGGAGAGTTTTCCTGACTGTACAGGGAGACCATCAGCTACTACCTCATAGTCGAAGCTGAATGCCGAGAGATCCGTGAAATCATATTTGTTTCTGATTTTTACCAGTCCGTTGGCGAGATCGACAGGTTCAAAGCCTACATACTGGTACACCTTTTTGACTTCGTGAAGGCTCGGATGGCCTTCCCTGTCGGGCCATACCAGGCCGTTAATGCAGAAGATGCCATCGCTGGGAACCCCCTCATCGCCCCAGTCACCTCCGTATGTCCAGAATTTTTCACCCTCTTCATTGGTTTTTAACAGACCCTGATCAACCCAGTCCCAGATAAACCCGCCCTGAAGTTTGGGATATTTCTCTATCACATCCCAGTAATCCTGAAGGTTGCCTACAGAGTTCCCCATAGCATGGGCATATTCACAGAGGATCAGAGGCCTGTCATTACCCTCATCCCTGGCATAAGCTTCAATCTGCTCGATACGGGCATACATCGGACACCATATATCCGTATGGCGCTCCATTGTATTGGTGCTCTTTTCCGCCCTTTCATACTGGACAGGACGGGTTGCATCACGCCCTTTGATCCACTTGTATCCATTCAGGAAATTATGTCCGTCGCCGGCTTCATTGCCCATCGACCAGATTATTACGGAAGGATGGTTCTTGTCGCGCTCAACCATACTTCTCATCCTGTCGAGATGAGCTTCGGCCCATTCCGGCTTATCCGCGGGGGTAACATCTTTATTGTATCCCAGACCGTGCGATTCAATATTGGCTTCATCAACCAGGTAAAGACCATATTTGTCACACAATTCGTACCACAGTTCCTGATGGGGATAATGGGATGTCCTTACTGCATTTATATTGTTGCTCTTCATCACCCGGATATCCTTGAGAAGAGTAGCTTCGTCCAGAACATGTCCTGTGATGTCATGATGCTCATGGAGGTTAACCCCTTTGAGATAAAGGTCCACACCATTTACGAGTAACTGGGAATTAACAATTTCCACT
This sequence comes from uncultured Rikenellaceae bacterium, assembly GCA_964633195.1. GTDB lineage: Bacteria > Bacteroidota > Bacteroidia > Bacteroidales > VadinHA17 > LD21. The sequence continues at coordinate 10,040 of CAZWFL010000057.1, forward strand.
TTCCTGAAACCTGTTTTGCAGCTTACACTCTCAAGGTGATTTCCATAGTTATCTTTAAGATTTAAAACAAGGGAGTATAGGTGGGGCGTTTCAGCCGTCCACTTTTTAACATCGGGAATACTCTTAGTAAAACTCACAACACCCTTATTATCATTGAGGCTTAAATCCTTTGATTCAGACCATATTTTAGTATCGGCGTCAAACAGGGAAGCTTCGACAACAAAGTCATCTTCCCTGTCCCCGTTACTCTTCAGCTCAATATCGAGAGTAAAATATCCGTTCCGGTACTCGTTCTGAAGGTCACCCACAGCAAAAAAATCACGGATATATGTCTTCGGGCGGGCATGGAGATATACACTTCTCTGTATCCCGCTAAGTCTCCAGAAATCCTGGTCCTCGAGATAGCTCCCGTCGCACCATCTGTAAACCTCAACAGCCAGGTTGTTTTTACCTCTTTTCAGATATTTTGTTATATTGAATTCCGCAGGCATCTTGCTGTCCTGGTAATAACCAACAAGTTCTTCGTTTACCCAAATGTAAAAGGCTGAGCTTACAGCACCAAAATGAAGGAATATCTCTTTGTTCTTCCACTCTTTAGGCACCGTGAAGGTCCTCTTGTAAGAGCCAACCGGATTCCAGTCGTGTGGAATGTTTGGAGGATCGGCCTTAAAACCGTAACCTATATTGACGTAAATTGGAACGTCATACCCTTTCATCTGCCAGTTGGAGGGAACCTCAATGTCATCCCAGTCGCGTATGTCATAATCATTCTTAAAGAACCAGTATGGCCTTTCGGCGGGTGTTTTTACCCAGTGAAACTTCCAGATACCATCAAGGGAAAGTATATTCGGCGAGGTTGCCCTTGCCCCCTCAAGTGCCGCGGTTTCACTGTCAAAACTTGTCATCGTGGCATGAGGAGCTTCGCGGTTCTGATTGAACATCTCCGGGTTTTCCCAGTCACGTGGTTCATTTTCAGTAAACGGCACATCTTCATATTTGCTGTACCTTTTGCAGGCCGTGAAAACCATCACGATAATAAGGATAAATAAAGAAGCCTTTTTCATTTTGGAAGTGTTTGATATAAAAAATAAAGATAAGTAAAACAGCTAATTTGCCAAATTAATTCATTCAGTGAATTTCTTGAAGAATATTTCCCGGCTTTGATTAATATACTCAGAATAATCCTGAAATCCTTCCGTTGGCATCAATATCGATCCTTTCTGCGGAGGGTGTTGGAGGCAATCCCGGCATTCTCATTATTGTACCTGCAATAGGTACAATGAATCCCGCTCCTGAGGAGAGCTCCACCTCCCTGATCTTAACAGTGAATCCCTGTGGACGACCCCTCTTCAGCGGATCGTCAGAAAGTGATTTTTGTGTTTTTGCGATACAGACGGCAAGGTTGCCAAAGCCAAGCATGTCGATCTTGTCCAGCTGATTCTTTGCTTTTATTGTATATTCGACGTGGTCGGCTCCGTACATTTTTTTGCAGATCGTCTCAATTTTCTTCTCAAAAGGCCATGAAAGATCATATAGCGGTTTGAAGCAATCAGGACAGTTCTTCACAGAATCCAGCACTTTATATGCCAGATCAACGGCTCCTTCTCCACCTTTCGCCCATGATTCATTTATGGATACTTTTATTTTCTGTGATTCACAATGATTGACAAGAAGTGCCAGTTCCGCCTCAGTGTCCGAATCGAACCTGTTAACTGCAACAACCGGTCTGAATCCGAAGTATTTCATGTTCTCAATGTGCTTATCGAGGTTGTCAAAACCTTTCTGAAGGGCTTCCGTATCTTCATTCCGGAGAGCGGAAAGCCTGGCCCCGCCATGGTATTTCAGTGCCCTGACCGTTGCAACAATAACGACTGCATTGGTCTTGAGGTTACCAAACTGTGATTTTATATCGAAGAATTTTTCAGCACCGAGATCACTTGCAAATCCGGCTTCAGTGACGACATATTCACTAAGGGAGAGGCCCGTTCTTGTTGCTATCAGCGTATTGGTTCCCTGTGCTATGTTTGCAAAGGGGCCTCCATGGATTATTGCCGGGGTTCCTTCAAGCGTCTGAACAAGGTTCGGTTTTATGGCATCCTTCAGAAGTGCCGCCATTGCTCCCTGGGCCTTAAGATCACGGGCAAAAACAGGTTTGCCATCAAACGTATATCCGATAAAAATGTTCCCAAGCCTCTCTTTCAGATCCATCAGATCTTTTGCCGAACACAGGGTGGCCATGACTTCGGATGCTGCAGTGATATTGAAGCCCGACTGCCTCGGGACGCCCTCAGTCGTTCCCCCAAGGCCAATCACTATATCCCGGAGCGATCTTTCGTTCATATCCATCACCCTTTTCCACTCGATCGTTCTGGGATCAATGTCGAGATTTCCGGTCTTCAGCTGGATATTGTTATCAATCAGTGCTGCCAGAAGATTATGGGCTTTCTCGACAGCTGACAAATCACCTGTAAAATGAAGGTTAATATCTTCCATGGGGATCACCTGGGAATATCCTCCACCCGCGGCACCTCCCTTTATGCCAAATACAGGCCCCAGTGACGGCTCACGAAGCACCACCGTTGTCTTCTTCCCGATCCTGTTCAGCGCCTGCGCTAGACCGATCGATGTGGTGGTTTTTCCTTCACCGGCAGGTGTGGGAGTAATGGCAGTTACCAGTATCAGTCCGGCTTTTTTGATACGATCATCATCTATAAGACTCAGCTGAATCTTTGCCTTGTATTTACCATATAGTTCAAGATCATCTTCAGAAATCCCAAGCATTTCGGCAATCTCCACCACAGGTCTGATCCTGGCTTCCTGTGCGATTTCAATATCCTGCTTCATGACTTATACAGTTAAGTGAGGTTTTAAGATGCAATTTAGCAATTTTTAGTTTTACAGTTTTTTCGTATCTTACGTTTTTATTGTTTAACCAATAAACTGACGATATGGAGAAAAAAGCTACTGTACTGTATAACGACTACAGGCATGGTAAAACCAGCCGGCGTTCCTTCCTGAAGAGACTGGCTCTGTTGACAGGCAGTACTGCTGCCGCAATGGCTCTGCTGCCCGCACTTGAGGAAAATGAACTTAAAGCAGCGACAGTAACCCAGACCGATCCTGAACTGATTACTGAATTCGTTAATTACCCGGGAGTGACAGGAGATATGAGAGCCTATATGGCCCGGCCAAAGAGCGGGACAAAATTTGCCGCGGTGATCGTAATCCATGAAAACAGGGGTCTGATACCTCATATACAGGATGTTACACGAAGAATGGCAAAGGAAGGGTTTCTGGCAATGGCGCCTGATGCGCTCTCACCCGTTGGCGGCACACCGGATGATGTAACCAATGTCGGTGAACTTTTCAAAAAGCTCAACAGCGAAGAGACAACTAAGAATTTTGTGGCCGCGGTTAAATACCTCAAGACCCATCCCAACTCAAACGGCAAGGTGGGTTGCACTGGGTTCTGCTGGGGAGGCGCCATGACCAACCAGGTGGCCGTGAATGCCCCCGACCTTGATGCCGCGGTCCCCTATTATGGCCGGCAACCTTCAGAGGAGGATGTTGCGAAAATAAATGCTCCCATAATGGCCCATTACGCTGAAAATGACGCCGGAATAAATGCCGGTATAGAGGCTTTTGGGACAGCTTTGAAGAAATACGGAAAAGAATACCAGTTCTTTACTTACCCCGGAACAGGGCATGCCTTTAATAATGACACAAACCCGGGGAGGTACAATGAAGAGGCGGCGAAACTGGCCTGGAGCAGAACTGTGGCATTCTTCAAGGAAAAACTGAAGTAAGGAGCAGGCCGTCAGGAATACGGATGAAATCGTTTCCGGGATATGGTTCTATTGCCCCGGGGATTCCCATAATGCGGCTACTGCCTCAACAAAAGGACGGCAGTGATTGAAGAATTTCTTATACCCGGCACACAGATAGTTTAAACCGGGTTCGCCATCCGGGGTATAGATGAATCTGTTTTTGGGGCACTCTCCGTTGCACATGCTCCGTACTTCACATTCAAAACAGTATCGGGGAAGGGTTCGGGACTTAATCCTGCCGAATGCCTTTTGCTCCCTGCTGTCAAGGAAAGCGGCAAGGGTGCCATCAGCTATGTTCCCGATAAGATGTTCCTGGTCAACATAATGGTCGCATGAATAGAAATCACCGTTGTGTTCAAGCACGGGAACACCCCCGCAATCGACTTTGAATATGCAGAGCGTATGTTCCTGGTTAAATGCAGTTCGTGCAGCCTCTTCGAATATCTGTACCTTTATGTTGCCAATGTCATTCTCAACCCATTTATCAAAGATTCTGACCAGGAACTCTCCGAAATCCTCAGCAGTAACCGATTCTTCAGTAACATCCGTTGATGAACCTGGCTGCCTCACCACAAGAGGAAGGAATGTCATATACCCTGCACCCAGCTCTTTAAAGAAATTATAAACGACAAGCGGGTGTCTTACATTGTATGAACTGACAACGCACAGGATCTCGGTTGTTACGTCATACCGCTTAAGTATCTCCCACCCCCTGAGCACACTGCTGTGTGTTGGTTTGTTTCCGGGGGTTCTCCTTAATTTGTCGTGCAGATGCCCGGGGCCATCCATACTGATACCAGCAATGAAGTTCTCTCCAGCCAGGAACCTGCCCCATTCATCATCAATCAGTGTCCCGTTTGTCTGTATGCCGTTCAGTATTTTCCTGCCGGCAGGCTTATGCTTCTTCTGAATCGTGACAGCCTTCCTGAAAAAGTCAATGCCGGCCAGCATCGGCTCCCCTCCGTGCCAGGAGAAATTTATGACTTCCTCCGTCGATGCTTCGATATTCTGAATGATATATTTTTCAAGGATCTCATCACTCATAATAAATGACTTCTTCCCGGGATAGAGATCCATTTTCTCAAGGTAATAGCAATACTTGCAACTCAGGTTGCAGAGGGCTCCTGCCGGTTTGGCAAATATCTGGTATTCACGTTTTCTGTCTGGCATTAGTCATTCCATCTTATGATACGGTCATACCCATTCTCCGTGATCTCCATTCTTATCCTCCAGTTAACAGGGTAATAATTATTTAGTCTGTTTCCCAGATTATTGATGAATCCAAGAGAAACTCCGTCGTAAGTTACAACAATCCATCCTTTTTCCTGTCCCGGCAAATGAAGGGTATCGCGTCTTAGGTAAGCTATTGCCTGACCATAATCGAGGTCAACCGCCGGAAAGGAACCCTTCCGGAATCCCGGGGAAAGAGCGAGCTGATATGAGGGCAGGTAAACACGGTTTTTAATCCTGCAGACCGTAGTCCCACCTTTAATGATCCTTAGCTTACGTCGGAGATGAAAGTAGTCATCTCTGGAACCGGCTATTGAAATAATCTCATCTCCAGCCCTTAACAGGCTCTTTTCATGGAATATTGTCCGGTCATTTATTGTCTTTAGATCTTCCTTTGACAACCTGGAGCCGGTTTCTTTTATCTCCCTTCTTGCAGACTTTTCATCCCTGCCGGTTTTCCGGATCACCGAAATGAACAATCCTTCTCCTTTCAGTCTGTCGGGATAGAAGCCGTAACAACTGATTCCTTTTTGATAAATTTTAACGATCCCGTCAAAACCATCAATATCGATCTTAACAGACTCAGCCTGGTAATTGTTTAACAACCAATTGACATTCTCCTCGTTTTCAGCCGGATTGAATGTACATGTGCTGTAGATAAGTATGCCATCCTCCATCAATGCGGGCCAGACAGCGGCAAGGATCCTCCTCTGCCTTACAGAGCAGTGTAATGCGTTCCCTTCAGACCATTCCCTTCTGGCGACGGCATCACGGAACATACCCTCTCCGGAGCAGGGAGCATCGACAAGTATCAGGTCAAAAAATCCCTGCAGTGAGGAGAAGTCTGCGGGATCGTTCTGTGTTACAATGGTATTTGTTGCGCCCCACCGTATTATATTCTCAGCAAGGACAGATGCCCTTTGCCTTATAACCTCATTTGCCACGAGCAGGCCATCCGGTCCCAGCAATGATGAGAGATGAGTGGCTTTCCCACCGGGGGCCGAACAGAGGTCCAGCACTTTCAGATTGTTGTCTGCACCGGCTATTTGCCTGAAAATCTCTCCGATAAACATACCCGAGGCTTCCTGGGGATAGTAACAGCCGGCATGATAGAGCGGATCGGCAGTAAATGAGTAACGTTCATTCAGATAGAAACCACTGCTGCACCATGGCACCGGGCCGGAACCTGCCGGCGTTTTGTCCCATTTGCCGGGATTGACCCTTATACTTACAGGTGATGGTTGATCCAGTGCTTCCGGAAGCTTCTCAGGATCAATATATTTTTGTGTCTTCAGTCTTTTAACAAAGCCTTCCGGTAGCATTTCAAATCCTATTAAACAAGATTATAAATAGTCACCGGAAAAATAACGAATATTATTGGAACTGATTTATCTGCATGTGAAAGGGATTCATCTGCCATTGACGTCATTTGGATATTCGTCAATCTTCTTCATAAAAAATATAGCCAGAAGGATATATTGTATCCCATTGGTATTTCTCGTGAGAAGACCTTCCACTGCTCTGTTCTGAACCCCGCCAGAGTTTAAAAAAAAAGGCATGCTGTCATAAGGATAAGTGTAATTACGATATATCATTTCAGAAAGAGATGGCCCGTAAATTTATTGCGCGGTATATTAAGTACTGCCAATGAGAGCCATATAAACAATCCAGGATTAAGTAACCCGGTAATAATGACAAATACTCCTGTAAATTCACCTGAAACCAGTTACGGATGGAACTGCAGTATGGAAATAAACACGAAGTGAACAAAAAACAAACGAAGTGAAATTATGTCACAATGAGGTATCAGGTTCCGGACTATTATGATTTCCGGTACTTCCCGCCCTTTTTCTCCAGAGAAAATATACCGGAATGCCCAAAAGTACTATCAGGAGTCCCGGGAATGTATAGTTAGGCTTATAAATCAGAAGTATGATCATAATGAACAGGGTTGTAAGGATATAAATTGCCGGAATGACGGGATAACCAAATGCCTTGTATGGTCTGGGTATTTCCGGCCTCTTAACCCTGAGTACAAAAATTGCCAGGATGGTGATTGAAAAGAAGATCAGAACGGCAAAAATCACATAGTCAAGCAGGTTACTGTATGTTCCCGAGAGGCACAGGAGAATAGCCCAGACACCCTGGATGGCTATTGCGAAACCCGGAACTCCTTTTTTGTTCAGGAGTCCCACCTTTTTAAAGAAAAGACCGTCCCTGGCCATTGCATAATAGACCCTTGGCCCCGAAAGGATGAGTCCATGGTTGCATCCAAAGGTGCTTATCATAATAAAAACGGCCATAATGATCGCTGCGTAATCACCGAATACCACATTCATGGCGGAAGTGGCAACCCTGTCGTCGGTGGCAAACTGAATGCCGCGGCTCAAAACATCTGCACCGTCAGGAGAACCTGAAAGCGGTAATATTTTGATGTAAATTAAATTAGTAAGCAGATAGATAACCGATACCAGGAGTGTCCCGAAGAAGAGGCTCAGCGGAACGTTCCTTTTCGGGTTGATAACCTCACCCGAAATGTATGTTACATTATACCAGGCATCAGATGCGAACAATGAACCTACCAGGGCTGTACCAACTGCCGCAACCAGTGCAAAACCTGCAAGTGGTATGACCTGGTTATCGGGTCCGATCTGGCCTGCCTGCCAGAAAACCTCTCTGTTTATCTCAAATGAAGTAATGGCTTTCGTTGCAAAAATCCCGACCGCAATAAACCCGAACAGAGCCAGCACCTTTGTTGAGGTGAAAAGATTCTGAACTGTCTTACCTGTAACGATACCTCTGGTATTGAGCCATGTCAGAAAAGCTATCATTGCGATTGCGAGAACCTGGGTACTGGTAATGTTAAGCCGCCATACACTGAATAGCACATTCTGTTCGGATATCCATGGAATGAGCACTCCCGTGAATTTTGCGAACGCCACGGCAACCGCCGCTATCGATCCGCACTGGATAACAAGAAAGAGTGTCCAGCCGAAAAGAAAACCCACCAGAGGATTGTAGGCTTCGCGCAGGTAGACATACTGTCCTCCTACATGCGGCATCATGGCTGCCAGCTCACCATAACTGATTGCTCCTATAACCGTTAAGATGCCGGTTATGATCCAGACCACCATCAGCCAGCCGGGAGATCCGACATTCCTGGCTATGTCAGCGCTTACAATAAAAATTCCGGAACCGATCATGGCTCCGGCAACAATTGATATACCGTCAAAAAGGTTTACACGTTTCTGAAGCAGCCGGTTCTCTTCCTGCATATAATAAGCTTAAATGAAAACAAAAATAATCAAACAAATCAGAAAATGGGATCAGGGAAAATCTTTTGAAGATATTTAATTAATGTTAATGTACTCACCCCCCTTTCCCCCCTCTCTACGTCGTAAAGAGGGGGGTATTTAAGCTTCGGTATTTCGTATATTTATAACAAAAATAACGATCATTTGCTATGAAATCTCACAATTTTGATTTCAGCAGTATCAGGAACCATTCCCGGGAACTCAGAAAAAATATGACCGAATCCGAGAAAATCCTTTGGGAGGAATTGAGAGGACGAAAACTTGCAGGATACAAATTCCTCCGGCAACATCCAATACTGTACAAAGGGAATCTGATAAGATACAATTATTTCATCGCTGACTTTTATTGCCATTCAAAGAATGCTGTTATCGAACTTGACGGACCTGTTCATCAAACAACCATGGAATACGACCATTTCAGAGATTCCGAGTTACAGTATCTTGGCATAAACATACTCAGAATCAGAAATGATGAACTTGTAAATATCAAAGAAGTACTTTCAAGAATAGAATCATTCCTGAATAAACTACCTGATAAAAAATAACCACTACCATCCTGAACATATTGTATGTCAGGTTCTTATCCCCCCCTTCTTTGCGAAGCAGAGAAGGGGGGTTAGGGGGGATGAGTACATGAAAACTCCGGCAGAGAAGGGGGGTTAGGGGGGATGAGTACATGAAAACTCAAGCAGAGAAAGGTGGTCAGGTTTTGCAAGCCGAAGTTTCGGCGAAGGCTTGGGGGATGAGTACATTAATTACAGATTCTCAATATTAATGTTTAAATTAATGGTATTAAATTTTATACGGATCCTAAGCTTTGATCGTAAAGACTTAATATGTATAAACAATTGTTAAACATAACATTAACACTATGAAATCATTAATCTTACGAAAGATCATTCTCTCAGTACTGATGATCCAGATCGGGTTCACGGCTCTTCCCCAGCCCGCCACAACACTCATTAAAGTGATAGTCGGGTGCGATCGCAACGACTGGACCTACAGGGTAAACGAAAAGGCTGTTTTCACCGTACAGGTGCTGAAATATGGCAATCCTGTTGAAAACGTGACAATTGATTACGAAGCCGGACCGGAGATGCTGCCCGACATCAAAAGAGAGGGCGTCGTGCTTAAGAATGGCAGGACAGAGTTATCAGGAACTATGAAGGTTCCCGGTTTCTACCGTGTAAGGGTATGGGCTGTGGTTGACGGAAGAAGGTACGAGGGACTGGCGACAGCAGCATTCGAGCCGGAAAAGATACAACCGACAGTAAAAGACCCGGTCTATTTTGATTCTTTCTGGAGCAGTGCTATTGCCGAAGCCCGAAAATTTGATCTTGACCCCAGGCTGACCCTTCTGCCCGAGAGGTGCACAAGTGAAGCAAATGTATACCATATAAGCTTCAGGAATGACGGTTTCAGTTCAAGGATCTACGGCATACTGGCAATACCCAAAAAGCCCGGGAAATACCCGGCTATCCTGAGGGTTCCCGGAGCAGGCATCCGTCCTTACGCAGGCGATACGCGCACAGCCGCCCAGGGTTTTATTACACTGGAGACAGGGATTCATGGTATTCCTGTCAACCTCGATCCCCAGGTCTATGCCGATCTGGCAGGAGGCGGACTGTTTGAGTATAATAAGGTAAAAATGAACGACCGTAACACTCACTATTACAAGCGTGTTTATGTGGGATGCGTAAAAGCCGTCGATTTCATCTTTTCACTTCCTGAATTTAACGGATCCGATATAGGCGTAACCGGAGGAAGTCAGGGCGGAGCGCTTGCAATAGTTACTGCAGGACTTGATAAAAGGATTAAGTATATGGCATCCATTTATCCGGCACTGTGCGACCATACCGGATATCTCAACAAAAGAGCCGGAGGATGGCCTCACTACTTCAGGGGTGCGGAACCAAAACCCGGTGAAGTTGAAACCCTGGAATATTTTGACGTTGTCAACTTTGCAAGAAGGGTATCTGCCCCGGGCTACTATACCTGGGGATTCAACGATATCACCTGCCCGCCCACATCAATGTATTCGGCCTATAATGTCATTAAAGCCCCTAAGGAACTCTATCTGTACCAGGAGACAGGTCACTGGACATTCCCCGAACAGACTGAAAAGCTGAATAACTGGCTGACTGGTAAGCTGAAAGGATTGTAAATTATTGATCCAACCTTTAATTCACCTTGCTCATAAAGACAAGATTAGTATTGCACATATTTAAACTAATATTTATTATTATCCTTGTATTTTTAAACATCTATTCACATATTTACATTGTATTTTTAAATACCGAGCAGTTTGTAGGTCAGGAACTTGTATCATCAGGCAAGTTAAAAAGTATGCACCTCCTTCCGAAAACATATCCAGACTGCCCTCACGGATATGTGTTCTCAGAAGCACCCTTTGGTGAGATAAGCGAGCAAAGGCTCATATTTCTCCCCGTTTATTATGCTTATAAGACCGGGCTGTCGGGGCAGCATATCTGACGACCTCGCAACAACCTGATCCATGGGTTGAAACAAGCCCGGATCAGCAATCGGCATTCATATTCCGGCTGGGGGCAGGGGGCGAAGGGCAAGGAGCAAGAAATTTCTTCCTTCGGTCTTCCGTCTTCGGTTCCGCTTGTGCGGAATCTCCTCCCGATTCTCGGGATTTTCTCACTTCGTTCGTCAAGCTTCGCTCCGATCTTCCGTCTTCGGTCTTCCGTCTTCCGTCTTCGGTCTTCCGTCTTCCCTGCCCGACTGACTGCGTCAGCGGTCAGGCGGGGGTCTTC
>CAZWFL010000058.1:0-20804 GCA_964633195.1 uncultured Rikenellaceae bacterium
CTATGCGCATGTTGACTGCCCGGGCCATGCAGACTATATCAAGAACATGGTTACCGGTGCGGCCCAGATGGACGGCGCTATACTGGTCGTTGCGGCTACTGACGGTCCAATGCCTCAGACCCGGGAACATATCCTGCTGGCACGCCAGGTTAACGTTCCGCAGGTGCTTGTCTTTATGAACAAAGTCGACATGGTTGACGACGAGGAGCTCCTTGACCTTGTTGAAATGGAAGTTCGTGACCTGCTTAATTTCTATAAATTCGATGGTGATAACGCGCCTGTCATCCGCGGATCAGCTCTCGGTGCCATGCACGGAGAACCCAAGTGGGAAGAGAAAATCGTTGAACTCATGGATGCCGTTGATACATTTATCCCCGTACCTCCCCGCGACAACCAGAAGCCTTTCCTGATGCCTGTTGAAGATGTCTTCTCTATCACAGGACGCGGCACGGTTGCAACCGGACGTATTGAGACCGGAGTCGTTCTCACCGGTGATGAACTCGAGATGATAGGACTCGGCGCAGAAAAACGTAAAACAGTCTGTACAGGTGTTGAAATGTTCCGCAAGATCCTCGACAGGGGTGAGGCAGGCGATAACGTCGGACTCCTCCTTCGCGGGGTTGACAAGAAAGAGATAAAGAGAGGAATGGTTCTTGCCAGGCCGGGGTCAATAACGCCACATACCAGGTTCAAGTCGGAAATATATGTTCTCAAAAAAGAAGAAGGCGGACGTCATACACCTTTCCATAACAAATATCGCCCGCAGTTCTACGTAAGAACTCTTGATATTACAGGCGAAATTACCCTTCCCGAGGGAAGAGAAATGGTTATGCCCGGTGATAATGTTACCATAACTGTCGACCTTATTTACCCTGTAGCCATCAATGTAGGTCTTCGCTTTGCAATACGCGAAGGCGGAAGAACAGTCGGTGCAGGCCAGGTTACTGAAATACTCAACTAAGAGTATATGATACAGAGGTGTATATCGTGATGCAAAAAAAACTATCATGCATCACGTTAAAACGCCTGCAGAAAAACGGGTGTAGCTCAGTTGGTAGAGCACTGGTCTCCAAAACCAGGTGTCGGGAGTTCGAGTCTCTCCTCCCGTGCAAACTGTTAATAAAAAGATGAATATAAAAGGATATTTTCGGGAATCTTTTACGGAACTGGTGCACAAGGTTACATGGCCGACATGGCCGGAGCTGCAGAACAGTGGCACACTTGTTCTCGTTGCCACACTGATCATCGCACTGATAGTCGCTGCCATGGATTTTGTCTTCAGCCGTTTAATGGAGTTCGTATACAGTTTATTATACTAAAGCAGGAGATCAAATCTGATGAGCGAGAATCTTAAGAAGTGGTATGTACTCAGGGCTATTGGAGGGAAAGAGAAGAAAGTGAAGGAGTATATCGAAAATGAGATTGCGCGCCTGAAACTGGGAGAGTTTGTGTCACAGGTCCTCATCCCCACAGAAAAAGTATATCAGATAAGGGCGGGAAAGAAAATCAGCAAAGAGAGGACATTCTTCCCCGGGTACGTACTGGTTGAAGCTGTGCTTACCGGCGAGATTCCGCATCTGCTCAGAAACATACCAAACGTTATCGGATTCCTCGGTTCACAGGACGGGGAACCGGTTCCCCTCAGAAAATCAGAGATAAACAGGATACTGGGAAAAGTAGATGAACTCAATGCAAGCGACGAGGAACTCAATGTACCGTTCTTCGTCGGAGAAACGGTGAAAGTAATTGACGGACCCTTTAACAGCTTTACCGGAGTTATTGAAGAGGTTAATGATGAGAAGAAGAAGCTTAAGGTAATGGTCAAGATCTTTGGCCGCAAAACACCCCTTGAGCTTAGTTTTATGCAGGTAGAGAAAGAAAACTAAGGAAGATATTGACAGTTATAATAATTATAATGCTTCCTGAATAACTGTCAAGCTCGTGCAATAACAAGCAAATTTTAAATTATGGCAAAAGAAGTTGCTGGAATTATCAAGTTACAAATTCGTGGCGGAGCAGCTAATCCATCACCACCCGTTGGTCCTGCACTGGGATCAAAGGGTGTCAATATAATGGATTTCTGCAAACAGTTTAATGCAAGGACCCAGGATAAGGCCGGAAAGGTAATACCGGTTGTCATTACCGTTTACGTCGACAAGTCATTTGATTTCGTCACAAAAACACCACCGGTAGCCGTTCAGCTCCTCGAGGTCGCAAAGGCAAAGAAAGGCTCCCAGGAGCCCAACAGAAACAAGGTCGCAAGTATAACCTGGGATCAGGTTAAAACTATTGCAGCCGACAAGATGGAGGATTTAAACTGCTTTACACTGGAATCTGCCGTTAAGATGGTAGCTGGTACCGCAAGAAGTATGGGAATAAACGTGAAAGGTGCATTCCCGTTTAAAAATTAATCTGAAGAACACATGACGAAACTTACCAAAAACCAGAAGTCTGCCCTTGAGAAAATAGAGAAGGACAGGCTTTATACATTGACGGAAGCATCAGTACTGGTTAAAGAAATCACTACGACGAAATTTGATGCATCGGTCGATCTGGATGTAAGGTTAGGTATCGATCCACGGAAATCCAACCAGATGGTTCGCGGAGTTGTTTCCCTTCCTCACGGGACAGGGAAAGAGACACGTGTGCTGGTACTCTGTACTCCTGACAAGGAGAAGGAAGCAGAGGAAGCCGGAGCCGACTTTACAGGACTCGATGAGTATATCGAAAAAATAAAGGGCGGTTGGACCGATGTTGATGTTATCATAACCATGCCATCCGTGATGGGTAAAGTAGGGCAGCTGGGAAGAATACTCGGTCCGCGTGGACTGATGCCGAATCCCAAAAGCGGTACTGTTACTATGGAAGTGGGTAAGGCTGTTAAGGAAGTAAAACAGGGGAAGATTGATTTCAAGGTTGACAAAAGCGGAATCATTCACGCCTCTGTAGGAAAAGTCTCATTTGAGCCTCAAAAGATCGTCGAAAATGCAAGGGAGTTTGTCCACATGATAAACAAACTCAAGCCGGCAGCAGCAAAGGGAACATACATACGCAGCGTGTTCCTTTCAAGCACCATGAGCCCGGGCATTAAGGTCGATCCCAAAGGTCTTGATGATTAATTAATCAGCTAAACCGAAGAACAATGAGACGAGAAGAGAAACAAGTAATAGTCGACAGCCTTGCCGAAATACTGAAAGAGTACAGTCACTTTTACCTGACTGACACTGCTGAGCTTAATGCTGCTGATACAGGTGCCCTCAGAAGGAAGTGTTTTGAAAATGATATTAAGCTTATCGTTGTAAAGAACACCCTTCTTAAAAGAGCACTTGAGCAGTCTGAGATGAACCTCGAAGAACTCTATCCGGTTCTTAAGGGTACTACGTCCATCATGTTTGCCAATACAGGTAATACTCCCGCAAAGATAATAAAGGAGTTCCGCAGGCTTCGTGATAAACCCCTGCTTAAGGGCGCTTACGTTCAGGAATCTGTTTACCTCGGCGATGAAATGCTTGATGCACTCGTAGCCGTCAAAACAAGAGAGGAACTTATCGGAGATATAATCCTTCTCCTTCAGTCTCCCGCCAGGAACGTTATTTCAGCCCTCCGGTCAGGAGGTAATAAATTACACGGTGTGCTTGAAACACTGTCAAAAAAATAATAAAAGACTTAAAGAATAAATAAACTTAAATCCTATAAAAATGGCAGACCTTAAAAAATTTGCAGAAGAACTGGTTAACCTGTCTGTTAAAGAAGTGAATGAACTGGCTAAAATACTCAAAGAAGAGTATGGCATCGAGCCCGCCGCAACTGCTGTTGCCGTTGCAGGCCCTGCAGCCGGTGCAGAAGCAAAACCCGCAGAGGAAAAAACATCCTTCGACGTTATACTGAAAGCTGCCGGCGGCCAGAAATTACAGATCGTTAAGCTCGTTAAGGAATTAACAGGGCTAGGGCTGAAAGAGGCAAAAGCAGTAGTAGACTCTGCTCCGGCTCCGGTGAAGGAAGGCATATCAAAAGATGAAGCTGAAGTTATTAAAGGTCAATTAGTTGAAGCAGGAGCGGAAGTTGAACTTAAATAAAGGTATACCTGATCTCCGGGTCACAGGTTTAGTCCCGAAACTGGTTTTCGGGATTAGGCCTTTTTCTGTTAAACATAAGTTCAATTAATCAGTTAATAAATGACCTCAAAAAATAACGACAGAATAAATTTCGCCTCCAGGAAAGACCAGCTTGAATATCCTGATTTTCTGGATGTCCAGTTAAAATCGTTCGGCGAGTTCTTCCAGCTCGGAACAACTCCCGAAAACAGAAAGAGAGAAGGTCTTTACAAGGTCTTTACAGAAAACTTCCCGATAACCGACACAAGAAATAACTTTGTTCTTGAATTTCTTGATTATTACATTGACCCGCCGCGATACACGATCGATGAGTGTATCGAACGCGGACTGACCTTCAGCGTTCCCCTTAAGGCAAAGCTGAAACTCTATTGCACCGATCCCGAACATGAAGATTTTGATACCGTAATACAGGATGTCTACCTGGGTACCATACCTTACATGACGGAACGTGCAACATTTGTAATTAATGGTGCTGAAAGGGTTGTCGTGTCACAGTTGCACAGGTCACCCGGTGTCTTCTTCGGTCAGAGTATACATGCAAACGGCACCAAACTCTATTCCGCCAGGATAATCCCGTTCAAGGGCTCATGGATCGAGTTTGCCACCGACATCAACAATGTGATGTACGCATATATCGATCGCAAAAAGAAGCTTCCGGTAACAACCCTTCTGAGGGCTATCGGTTTCGAGAGCGATAAGGAGATCCTTGAAATATTCAACCTGGCAGAAGAACATAAGGTATCAAAAACAAGCGTCAAGAAGCTTACGGGCCGCAAACTGGCCGCAAGAGTGCTTAAAACATGGATCGAGGATTTTGTTGATGAGGATACGGGAGAAGTGGTATCCATCGAGCGGAACGAAGTTATCCTCGACCGGGAAACAGTAATTGAAGCGGAACATGTTGACATGATAGTCGATTCAGGCGCAAAGGCGATCCTTCTTCACAGGGAAGACTCCAGCCTTGCCGACTTCGCGATCATATACAACACGCTGCAGAAAGATCCCTGCAACTCCGAAAAGGAGGCTGTGGTCTATATTTACCGCCAGCTGAGAAATGCCGAGCCTCCCGACGAAGCAACCGCCAGGGATGTTATCGAGAAACTCTTCTTTTCGGATAAGAGATACGACCTCGGTGAGGTTGGCCGGTACAGGATAAACAAAAAACTCGGACTCGACACCGAGATGGATGTCAAGATACTGACAAGAGAAGATATTATTAAGATAATCGATTATCTTATAGAGCTTATCAACTCCAAGACTGACATTGATGATATCGATCACCTGAGCAACAGGAGGGTGCGCACAGTGGGCGAACAGCTCTATGCCCAGTTCGGCGTGGGACTCGCACGAATGGCACGCACAATACGTGAAAGGATGAATGTAAGGGATAACGAGGTGTTCACCCCGGTGGACCTTATCAACTCCAAAACCCTTTCATCGGTTATTAACTCATTCTTTGGAACAAACCAGCTTTCGCAGTTCATGGACCAGACTAATCCCCTGGCCGAGATGACGCACAAACGACGTATGTCGGCACTCGGACCCGGAGGTCTGTCGAGAGAAAGAGCAGGCTTTGAGGTGAGGGATGTACACTATACACACTATGGCCGACTCTGTCCGATTGAAACACCCGAAGGGCCCAATATCGGACTTATCTCCTCTCTCTGCGTATATGCCAAAATAAATCATCTGGGATTCATCGAAACTCCTTACCGGAGAGTAAATGATGCCAAAGTCGATCTCAGTAATGATAACATATTATGGCTCAGTGCCGAAGAAGAGGAGGAAAAGATGATAGCCCAGGCAAATGCACCCCTTGCGGATGATGGAAGCTTTTTGAATCCAAGGGCAAAATGCAGATCTGAGGCCGATTACCCGTTCGAAGAAGTCACCAGGGTTGACCTTATGGACGTGGCTCCCAACCAGATAGCATCTATAGCTGCATCACTGATCCCCTTCCTTGAACACGACGATGCCAACAGGGCACTCATGGGATCAAACATGATGCGCCAGGCTGTGCCTCTCATCAATCCCGAATCACCTATTGTGGGCACCGGACTAGAAACACAGGTGATAAAGGACAGCCGTATACTGTTCGTTGCCGAAGGTGACGGTGTGGTGGAATTTGTCGATGCAAACGAGATAGTGATAAGATATACCAGAACCGACGAGGAGAAATTTGTAAGCTTCGACGATGATATAAGAAGATATATCCTCCCGAAGTATAAGAAGACAAATCAGAATACATGCATTAACCTTGTTCCGGTTGTCAAAAAGGGCGAGAAAGTTACAAAGGGACAGGTTCTTACCGAAGGTTACGGCACAAAGAAAGGTGAGCTTGCACTCGGACGGAACCTTAAGGTTGCCTTTATGCCCTGGAAAGGATATAATTTTGAGGATGCAATAGTGATCTCTGAAAAAGTGGTTCAGGAAGATATGTTCACGTCGGTCCATATCGATGAGTATCTTCTTGAGGTGAGGGATACCAAGCGCGGTCTTGAAGAGCTCACATCTGATATTCCCAACGTAAGTGAGGAAGCCACAAAGGATCTCGACGAAAATGGTCTTATCAGAGTAGGCGCCCACATCGGACCGGGTGACATACTGATAGGTAAGATTACTCCCAAGGGAGAATCGGATCCATCCCCGGAGGAGAAACTGCTCAGGGCAATATTCGGCGACAAGGCAGGCGATGTAAAGGATGCCTCACTTAAGGCAGGCCCGTCGCTGGAAGGCGTGGTGATTGACAAGAAACTGTTTACAAGGGCCGTCAAGGACAGAAAAGCCAAGGCAGTGGAGAAACCTCTTCTCGACAAGATTGAGAATGACTTTAAAAGAAGTATAGACGAACTCAAATCCCGCCTGGTCGATAAGCTCTTTATCCTGGTGAATGGCAAGACTTCACAGGGCGTTAAGGATTATCTGAATGTTGATGTTATTCCCAAAGGAAGTAAATTTACACTTAAACAGCTTCAGGAGGTTGATTACCTGAATGTTAATCCAAATAAATGGACTACCGACAAGAAGAAGAACGACAGCATCAAGCAGCTCCTTCATAACTATATTATTAAGTTTAAGGAGATTGATGGCATATATAAGAGAAAGAAGTACAACATTACGATAGGTGATGAGCTCCCTGCCGGAATAGTCCGGCTGGCAAAGGTCTATATTGCCAAGAAGAGGAAAATAAAAGTTGGGGACAAGATGGCCGGCCGTCATGGTAACAAGGGTATTGTTGCAAGGATCGTACGTGCGGAAGATATGCCATTCCTTGAAGACGGAACCCCGGTCGACATAGTGCTCAACCCTCTGGGTGTGCCTTCACGAATGAACCTCGGACAGATATATGAGACTGTGCTTGGCTGGGCAGGCCAGAAGCTTGGCATGCAGTTCTCAACTCCTATCTTCGACGGAGCAACCATCGATCAGATAACATCATACACTGACCAGGCAAATCTTCCGAAGTACGGTAAGACATTTCTCTATGACGGAGGTACCGGAGAACGATTTGACCAGCCGGCCACAGTGGGTTTGATCTATATGCTTAAACTGGGTCATATGGTTGATGACAAGATGCACGCCCGTTCAATCGGACCATACTCTCTCATCACACAGCAGCCCCTCGGAGGAAAGGCACAGTTCGGAGGCCAGCGGTTTGGAGAGATGGAAGTATGGGCCCTCGAGGCATTCGGTGCAGCTCATGTGCTGCAGGAGATCCTTACAATTAAGTCGGACGATGTAATTGGAAGGGCCAAAGCCTATGAATCAATCGTTAAGGGAGAACCCATGCCTCAGCCCGGTATTCCGGAATCGCTGAATGTGCTTCTGCACGAACTGAGAGGACTGGGATTAAGTGTAATACTTGACTGACCAGCCTCATCAGGTATTTATTTATTAGTATTTGAATTAAAAAAAAAAGAACCGGCATATGTCATTCAGAAGGGATAACAAGACAAAAACAAGTTACTCAAAGATCTCAATAGGCCTTGCTTCACCCGAGGAAATTCTCGACCGATCAAGTGGTGAGGTGCTTAAGCCTGAGACCATCAATTACCGTACCTATAAGCCTGAACGTGACGGACTGTTCTGCGAAAGGATCTTTGGTCCGGTCAAGGATTATGAATGCCACTGCGGCAAATACAAAAGGATCAGGTACAAAGGCATAGTATGCGACCGCTGCGGTGTTGAAGTTACGGAAAAGAAGGTGCGCCGCGAAAGAATGGGGCATATCTCCCTTGTAGTACCGGTAGCACATATATGGTACTTCAGGTCGCTGCCCAACAAGATTGGTTACCTTCTCGGCCTTCCGACAAAAAAGCTCGACTCGATAATCTATTACGAACGATACGTGGTTATTAATCCGGGCATAAAGGCTGTTGATGGGGTTAAATATCTCGATTTCCTCACCGAAGAGGAGTATATGGAGATAGTGGAATCTCTTCCAAAGGAGAATCAGTATCTTGAGGATACCCATCCCGACAAGTTCGTTGCTGACATGGGTGCTGAAGCTCTTCATAAGCTTCTCAACAGGGTCGATCTGGATGAACTATCATACTCCCTTCGCCACAGGGCAAACACTGAAACCTCGCAGCAGAGGAAGAATGAGGCCCTCAAGCGTCTTCAGGTAGTTGAGGCTTTCAGGGATTCAAAGCATGTCAACAGACCCGAATGGATGATCATCAAGGTTGTTCCGGTTATTCCCCCGGAGCTGAGGCCTCTTGTTCCTCTCGACGGTGGACGATTTGCAACAAGCGACCTGAATGATCTTTACAGAAGGGTGATAATTAGGAACAACCGCCTGAAGAGGCTGATCGAGATCAAGGCTCCGGAAGTGATACTGAGAAACGAGAAAAGGATGCTCCAGGAGGCCGTTGATTCCCTCTTCGATAATTCACGCAAGGCCAACGCAGTAAAGACTGATGCCAACCGTCCGCTCAAATCACTCAGCGACAGCCTGAAAGGCAAGCAGGGACGTTTCCGTCAGAATCTGCTCGGTAAAAGGGTCGACTACTCGGCCCGTTCGGTAATTGTAGTCGGACCGGAGCTTAACCTTCATGAATGCGGTCTCCCGAAAGATATGGCAGCAGAACTCTATAAGCCATTTATTATCAGAAAGCTCATAGAAAGAGGCATAGTAAAGACAGTCAAATCGGCCAAGAAGATAGTTGACAGAAAGGACCCCGTAGTGTGGGATATCCTGGAGAACGTCCTGAAAGGGCACCCTGTGTTGCTTAACCGTGCCCCAACACTCCACAGACTCGGTATTCAGGCATTTCAGCCAAAACTTATAGAGGGCAAGGCCATACAGCTTCATCCGCTTGTATGTACGGCTTTCAATGCCGACTTCGACGGTGACCAGATGGCGGTACACCTGCCGCTGGGGAATGCTGCAATACTTGAAGCACAGATGCTTATGCTGGCATCACACAATATCCTTAACCCTGCCAATGGTGCTCCGATAACCGTTCCCTCACAGGATATGGTTCTCGGACTCTATTATATTACCAAGGGAAGGCTGAGCACACCCGAAGAGAAGGTCAGGGGAGAAGGTCTGGTGTTCTATTCACCCGAAGAAGTAAACATTGCGTATAACGAAGGCAGGGTGGACCTTCATGCATTCATCAGGGTAAAAGTAAATGATATGGTTGACGGTGAGATTGTTAACCATATTATTGAGACCACTGTCGGACGTGTAATTTTCAACCAGTATGTTCCTGAAGAGGTAGGTTTTATAAATGAACTTCTGACCAAGAAATCGCTGAGAGATATCATCGGTCGTGTTCTCAAACTATCAGGAACGGCGAAGACCGCCGATTTCCTCGATGCGATCAAGAATCTCGGATTCTACTCGGCGTTTAAGGGAGGCCTCTCCTTTAACCTCGATGACGTTATCATACCTGAAGAGAAAACCAAATTTGTCGATGAGGGTTATGAACATGTTGAGGAGGTTATCAATAATTACAGCATGGGGTTCATCACCAATAATGAAAGGTATAACCAGATAATAGATATCTGGACGCATGTGAATGCCAGGCTTACCCAGTCACTCATGAAACAGCTTTCCAATGACAAGGCTGGTTTCAATTCCGTTTATATGATGCTTGACTCGGGTGCAAGGGGATCAAAGGAACAGATTCGCCAGCTCTCCGGGATGAGGGGCCTGATGGCCAAACCACAGAAATCGGGTGCAACAGGTTCAGAGATCATTGAAAACCCTATCCTTTCAAACTTCAAGGAAGGATTATCTGTTCTTGAGTACTTCATATCAACACACGGTGCCCGCAAGGGTCTTGCCGACACGGCTCTTAAAACAGCCGATGCAGGCTACCTTACACGCCGGCTGGTCGATGTTTCGCAGGATGTCATCATTACAGAGGAGGACTGCGGAACGCTCCGGGGACTTGTAGCTGTGGCGATAAAGAAGAATGAGGAGGTTGTTGAATCGCTGTACGAAAGGATACTAGGGCGTACCACAGTGCACGATATTTACCATCCACTTACAGGTGAACTTATTATTGAATCAGGCAGGGAGCTCACGGAAGAGCTTGCAGCCAGAATCGAAGATTCACCTGTTGAACAGGTGGAGATCAGGTCGGTTCTGACCTGTGAATCGAAGAAAGGTGTATGTGCCAAGTGTTACGGACGTAACCTCTCTACAGGTCACATGGTTGAGAAGGGAGAAGCCGTGGGTGTCATCGCTGCGCAGAGTATCGGTGAGCCCGGCACACAGCTGACCCTTCGAACTTTCCATGTGGGTGGTACGGCATCCAACATTACAACCGAATCACGACTGGTAGCACGCTATAATGGTATTGCCGAGATAGAGGAGCTGAGAACTGTTCCAAAGAAAGACCCGGAGAAGGGTGAAATAGATATTGTGATCGGCCGGCTTGCAGAATTAAGGATCATAGATAAGACAACCGGCATAGCTCTTACCACTCACACGATTCCTTATGGCTCGAAGCTCTATATCAAACCCGGCCAGGAAGTGGAGAAGGGGAAACTGATATGCGAATGGGATCCGTTCAATGCGGTGATCATCTCTGAATTATCAGGCAAAATTGAATATGAGCATCTTATTGAGGGTATTACTTTCCGTGAGGAGTCTGATGAACAGACCGGATTCAAGGAAAAGGTGATAATTGAAAGCAGGGATAAGACAAAGAACCCTGCACTAAAAATATTGTCTCCGGCCGGTGAGGAATTGAGGGTTTATAACCTTCCTGTGGGTGCACACCTTGTCGTTGATGCAAAAAGGCCGGCAGCAGCCGGAGAGGTTCTTGCCAAAATACCCCGTGCAGTCGGTAAGTCGGGCGACATTACGGGAGGCCTTCCAAGGGTTACCGAACTCTTTGAAGCGCGTAATCCATCTAATCCGGCCATCGTGGCTGAAATTGACGGGGAGGTTACTTTCGGAAAAATTAAAAGAGGTAACCGCGAGATCTCAATCAGGTCCAAAACAGACGAGGTTAAGAAATATCTCGTTCCACTGTCAAAACAGATACTGGTCCAGGAAAACGATTATGTACGTGCCGGAGTACCACTTTCCGACGGGGCCATAACACCCTCCGACATACTGGCCATCAAGGGGCCAACAAAGGTACAGGAGTATATCGTTAATGAGATACAGGAGGTATACCGCCTTCAGGGTGTGAAAATCAACGACAAACATTTTGAGATCATCGTAAGACAGATGATGAGAAAGGTTGAAATAGTTGACCCGGGCGACACTAAATTCCTTGAACGGCAGGTTGTTGATAAACTGGAGTTTATGGATGAGAACGACTGGATCTATGGCAAGAGGGTTATTACCGAATCCGGAGACTCCCAGACTTTTCGTCCTGGTATGATCATATCGGCAAGAAAACTGCGGGATGAGAATTCCGCACTCAAGCGCCGCGACCTCAGAGTTGTGGAAGCCAGAGATGCTGTCCCCGCTACCTCAAGCCAGGTTCTCCAGGGTATTACAAGAGCTGCTCTTCAGACAAATAGTTTCTTCTCGGCAGCTTCGTTCCAGGAAACCACAAAGGTACTCAACGAGGCAGCTATACTGGGTAAGGTCGACAAGCTCGAGGGACTCAAGGAGAATGTCATAGTGGGTCACCTTATTCCGGCCGGAACAGGTCAGCGCGAATACAACAGCATTATTGTAGGATCACTTGAAGAACTGGAGAATCTTGCAAGCACTCCGCAGGAGACCGAGGCAGAAACGTTAAGGTAAACTTAATATATGATATCATGTCAGATCCCAAAAATCAGAACCAGATCAATATTGAGCTCAGCGAAGAGGTTGCCCAGGGAACCTATTCCAACCTGGCTGTAATTACTCACTCCGCATCTGAATTTGTGGTGGATTTTGTCAGGATTATGCCGGGAGTACCAAAAGCACAGGTTAAGTCACGCATTATCCTGACTCCGGAACATGTCAAAAGACTGGTTGCAGCATTGCAGGATAATATAGCGAAGTATGAGTCTGTTCATGGTACTATTAAAGATGTTAAAGGGTCTGCTCCCGCGTTACCGCTCACATTTGGAGGACCGACAGCACAGGCCTGAAAAAAATTGCTAACTTTGCAGGACATACAGGGAATTCAAAACAATAAATTCATCGGAAATGGCTTTTTTAAGAAAGATTCTGGTATTAATAATAATTGTGGTTCCTGCTGTTATCGACCTTGGCTGCAAGAAACAGGCAAAATGCGGATGCGACGGGGATATGCTTTTTGAGCTTGACAGGGAATCAGCAACTGTTTATTTTACGGAGTCCAGTGCTACTTTTACTCCTGCAGGTAATCCGTACGCAACCTATAGCTTCTGCAACCCGAGGGAAATGTATCCAAAATTAATGGAATACAATAGCGGAGATGTGCTTCTTGTATCCGGAAAAGTATACTGGAATTGCAATTATCTATATTCAACAAGCAGTTATGGCTATTCATATCAGTACCTGTATAAATATTATGATATTTTGGTTACTGATGTAACGACTGATCTGTACGGTAAAAAGTAATATCCTGCCGGTACCCCTCTTAATTTACTTATATCTGTCTCAGGATTATCAAACCTCCGGCGGGGCTGTTGATTTTTACTTCATTTTTGTATCTTTCAGAAAAATTTCCGGGTGAGACAGTTAAATATATCATTTGCAGGAGCCGGCAGGGTAGCAGATGCCTTATGCAGAGCCTTTTACGAGGCAGGCTTCAGAATAGCGCAGGTGGTATCCCCCTCCGGGCAGAACGGCAGGGATCTGGCCGGAAAATACGGAGCCGTATGGTCGGATAAACTTATCTTTTCAGATAATACGGATATTATAATTGTTGCTGTTCCTGATCATCTCCTGAGTGAAGTAATAGAAAATATTCAGTGTGAAACAGGTACCCTGATAGCTCATACTGCAGGCAGTTACGGACTGGAGGTCTTTCCGCCCCGCTTCACAGGCACGGGTGTGTTCTATCCGCTTCAGACATTTACAAAAGGAAGAAGAATCACATTCAGGGATCTTCCGGTCTTTATCGAAGCATCCGGAAACAGGCCGCTCGATATCCTCAAAAGTATATGTGAAAAGATTGAAGCAAAAGTATATATAGCTGATGTTGAGCGCAGAAGGCTGCTTCACCTTTCAGCCGTATTTATCTGCAACTTTACAAATCATATGATACATGCAGGATTTGAGATCGCTCAAAAAGCGGGCTTCTCTTTTGATGTTCTGATGCCTCTGTTGACTGAAACGATAGAAAAAGCTTCTGAGCTTGGACCCGGGAGGTCTCAGACCGGCCCTGCAGTCAGAAACGATATGAACACTATCAGAAAACAGATGGAGCTGCTCTCTTTTTCACCGGAGTTGCAGAGAGTCTACGGGGAAGTATCGGAATCTATAATCAACCTGAATAAAAACAGTTAGCATGACAAACTTTAAGGAGGACCTGCTAAGGGTTAAGGCGTTTGTGTTCGATATAGACGGGGTTCTCTCATTACAGACTATAAGCCTGAACAGCTTCGGGGTGGCCAACAGGACCGTTAACCTGAGGGACGGCTATGCCCTGCAGCTTGCAGTAAAAAAAGGATATCATGTCGGTATTATTTCAGGAGCCAGATCCAAAGAGTATGTCCGTAGGCTTAAGTCTTTGGGAATTAAAGATATATATCTCAACAGCAGAAAGAAGACAGACCATTTTGATGATTTCATTTCACGGCACAAACTGGATAAAGCCAACGTCCTCTATATGGGAGATGACATCCCTGATTATGAAGTGATGAAGACGGCCGGCATTCCTGTATGCCCTTCGGATGCCGACAGTGAGATAAAACAGATTTCACTTTATATCTCTGACAGGGAAGGAGGCCGGGGCTGCGTAAGGGATGTTATTGAACAGGTTCTCAGGCTTCACGACAACTGGATGGATTCAGAAGCATTTACCTGGTAGATTATGAAAGCACTTTTAAGCCTTACCAGATGGCCGAATCTGATCATTATAATTCTTACAATGGTTCTGATGAGGTATGCCGTTATTGAACCCCTTATCAGTAAGATAGATGTTATACTGGTTACAGGTTCAGGCGAGCCTGTACCGATGACTCTCCGGCTTCCGTGGTACGAATTCGTCCTGTTGGTGGCAGCAACCATTTTCATAACTGCCGGCGGCTACGTTATAAATGATTATTTTGATATTAAGACTGATCTTATTAACAGGGGGAAGGTAATAGTAGGTACGAAAATACCAAGACGGCAGGCCATGATGTGGCATTCAGTCTTTAATATCCTGGGTGTTGCCGCTGGTTTCTATATCTCATGGAAAGCAGGATATTTCTGGCTTGGAACCCTTTTCGTAATAGTCTCGGGTCTGCTCTACTTTTACTCGGCAAGTTATAAGAGGCAGTTTCTCGTAGGAAATATTATGGTTGCGATTCTCACAGCCATGGTACCCATGCTGGTTGTCTTTTATGAGTGGCCTGCCCTTTACAGGTACTATGCGCTGAATGCTGTCTCAATGCCTGATTTTAATGTAATTTTTTACTGGACGGGAGGTTTTGCCCTGTTTGCATTTCTGACAACCCTGACAAGGGAGATAATAAAAGATATTGAAGACTTTGAGGGCGACCAGGCATACGGAAGAAATACTGTCCCGGTCGTTCTGGGAGTGAAAAGCGCAAGGATTAGTGCCGTTTCACTGAATCTGGTAACAATTATCCTGCTTTACCTTGTCTGGTATTTTGCAATTCGCGATACAATCACACTTGTCTATCTTTCTGTAATGATTGTCCTGCCTCTTGTCTTAGTGATATACCAGCTTATTTTCAACCGGAACAAAAAAGCATGGTTCCATCTGGCCAGCAGGTACATGAAGGTTGTAATGCTTATGGGGATCTTCTATTCTGTAGTGGTAAAAATAATACTAACCTGGAATCTGTTCTGAAATGATTATTGAAGAATTGAACAGATACAGGATAATTCTCGCATCACGTTCTCCCAGGAGGCAGCAGCTTCTGAAAGAAATGGGAATTGAATTTGATGTTTATGTTACCGACGGCCCTGAGTATTCTCCTCCCGGCCTCAAAGGGGAAGAGATTGCAATGCACGTGGCAAGGGGGAAGGCCGGTCTCCTGGAGCCCTCCCTGAAAAGCGGAGAGATCATTATCGCTGCCGACACTATTGTTTGGTGCTGTGGCAGAACACTGGAAAAACCATCTGATGATGAGGAGGCCTTTGAGATGCTCAGGTGTATCTCTGGCAGAACTCATGAGGTAATTACCGGTGTATGCCTGCTTACTTCCCGCAAGGAAAAGATATTTGCAGAAACCACTGAAGTAACATTTGAAAGGCTCACTGATGAGGAAATAAGTTATTATGTAAAGAATTACAAGCCTTTCGATAAAGCCGGCGCCTATGGTATCCAGGAATGGATAGGATTTATAGGGTGCAGCCGCATCGAGGGCTCATATTTCAATGTTATGGGACTTCCTGTACACAGGCTTTATACAGAACTAAAGGAAATCATTAAAAGTTAACAGGCCAAAGTTGGCCCCCCTACCCCCTGAAGGGGGATATTGAACATATTAGTCGCTTTTAAGTCCCCTTTAGGGCCTGCCTGCCGTAACGTCAGTGCAGGCAGGGATTTAGGGGCATAAAAGATATAAGACACAAATAATAGCCAGAGATTGCTTCGCTGCGCTCGCAATGACAGCACTATATGGTAAAATAGTATATACTTAACGCTAAACACAAAAAAACCAATATGAGAAACAAATTATTGACATTAAGCTTAGTACTGACACTTCTGGCAGCTCCTCTGCTGAGGGCCGATGAGGGGATGTGGATTCCCATGCTGATAGAAAAGTACAATATTAAAATTATGCAGGAGAAGGGATTCAAACTGTCAGCTGAGGATATCTACAGTGTGAACAGGGCCTGCATGAAGGATGCCATTGTCATCTTCGGTGGTGGCTGTACCGGAGAGCTCATCTCTCCGGAAGGCCTGCTGATAACAAACCATCATTGCGGGTATGGTCAGATACAATCTCATTCCACACTTGAAAACGATTACCTTACAAACGGTTTCTGGGCCATGTCCAAGGAGGAGGAACTTCCTAATCCCGGTCTGACAGTCACTTTCCTGAAGCGTATGGAGGATGTCACTGACAGAGTTATGAAAGGAACAGGACACGGAGAGAGTCAGTCAGACAATGATAAGATAATCGACAATAATATTGCTGAGATAAGAGAAGAAGCGGTCAGGGAGACAGGTTATACGGCTGTTGTACGTCCATTCTATATGGGGAATCAGTATTTTCTGTTTGTTTACGAGACTTATAATGATGTCAGGCTTGTCGGTGCACCGCCATCATCAATAGGTAAATTCGGAGGAGAAACTGATAACTGGGTATGGCCACGACATACGGGCGACTTCTCTCTTTTCAGGGTTTACGCAAGCAGCGATAATAAACCTGCGTCCTATTCAAAGGATAATGTTCCCTACAAGCCGCTCTATTATTTCCCTGTTTCGCTGAAGGGTGTGCAGGAGGGGGATTTTACCATGGTGTTTGGATACCCGGGGTCCACTTCCCGGTACGTTCCGTCGTACCATATCGATATGCTTAAGAACCACATCAATCCAAAGATGATCGATCTGCGGACAGCAAAAATCGATATTATGGAAGAAGCCATGAACAGCGATCCCCTGATAAGGATCCAGTACTCTGCCAAGAAATCAGGTGTGGCAAATTCGTGGAAGAGGTGGATAGGAGAGAACCAGGGACTGGAAAGGATGAGGACAATTGAAAAGAAACAGGAATATGAAAGACGGATTACAGAATGGATCAACGCTGATCCTGACCGCAAGGCCAGCTATGGAGGGATTCTACCACGGTACAGTGAGCTCTATTCGGAGTTAAAGGATTACAATCTGGTCAATGCTTATACCAGCGATGTTTTCTTCGCCCGCGGTGCTGAAGCCGTGGGACTGGCCAGGAATATGACAGCTCTGGTCAATCTCTATGAAACTCGTGCGGATACTGATAAAATCAGTTCGCTTAAAGAGTACCTTAAAAACTCCGGAAGGAATTTCTTTAAAGACTACAACAGGGAAACCGATATCAAAATGTTCATCTCCATGATGAACATGTACGGCGAAAATATTCCTGCCGAATGGCAGACACTGGAATATGTTAAGCTGAGAAATGCATGTAGTGGTGATTTTGCCGGGAATGCCGGGGCTCTCTATTCAAAGACGGTATTTGCCGATGAAGCAAAGTATCTTCAGTTTATTGACGGTTTTGGCAGAAGCAGCATTAAAAAACTTCGAAAGGATCCTTTTTATAGCCTTGCCTCAGGGGCAGTAAGGCTTACTGAAGAACGCATCAGACCGGTCCTTAACCGTATCAATGCTGAAATTCAGAGGCTTAACAAAGCTTACATGACTGCACAGATGGAGTTTGAAAAGGAGAGGTTGTTTTATCCTGATGCCAACTCAACCCTCAGGGTTGCCTACGGATCTGTGCAGGGCTACTTCTCACGGGACGCGGTTTATCACAGGCATTATACAACTCTTAAAGGGATTATAGAGAAGGATAATCCTGAGATATATGATTACGATGTTCCTGAGAAGCTAAGACAATTATACAGGGACAGGGATTTCGGGCGATATACACAGAACGGTGAGGTCCCCGTATGTTTCATTGCCAGTAACCACACCACAGGAGGCAACTCCGGCAGTCCGGTCATAAATGCCGACGGTCATCTCATAGGAATTAACTTCGACAGGGCCTGGGAAGGTGTTGCAAGTGATCTGGCATTCAATCCTGAACAGAGCCGTAATATAAGCATTGATATACGTTATGCACTCTTTATCATCGATAAATTTGCAGGAGCAGGATATCTGCTCGATGAAATGACCATTATTGAATAGTTCAGCCTCTGAACCTATTTATAGGCTCTGATACGATTCACCTTATCGGTGTATTTCTGAACAACTGCCTCCTGCGCTGCGATCTGCTCTCTAATCCGATCCTGGGTTTTATCGTTGCGCGGCAGATCCCTGTTTGCTTTGTCGATGGCATTGTTGGCCTTTTTAAGCCTGTTTTCCGACGACCGTATGGCCCGCTGGAGCTTTCTCTTATCTTTCTCAAGCTCCTTAATATATTTTTCCTTTTCATCCCTTGCAGTTGCGTCGGACATGGTTGCAAGCAGGTAGGTGTGCTCTGTTATTGCAGCAGAAACGGTGGTCAGGTCATTGTTGAGGGTGATCAGCCTCTCCTTCTCCCTCACGACATTTCTGTTATTCCTTGAGAGAGACCTCGCGATTCTCGATTCACTGCTTTGCAGCGACGAAAGATCCTTTTCAATTGCTCTCAGCTTTCCCTGTTCAGCATTAAGCTCCTTATTGGCAAAATCGAGGTACTGGTTCTTTGAGAAGTTGAACAGGTAGATCTTTGCATTTGACAGTTCAGTTTCACCTGAACCCTTGCCGACATACTCATTCCTTCTTAGTTCAAAAGCAACGGTAAGAATTAATGCATTATCCTTGTTTGTCAGAGTGCTGTAAACATTCACCGGTGTGGGGGAAATGTCTTTGAAGTTAGCTCCGAAAATCGACATGTTACTGCCCTCTGTCAGAACCTTTGATTTGGTTCCGCTCTCCTGCTCCCTTATCCAGGTTCTTAGGGTATTGTCGTAATCCACTTCAGGAATGTTCACGGTGAGGGCCGGGATCCCGGTATTTCCAAACTGCAAGGTGTCCTCATAAACCTCTATTGGTTTCTGGCCCGGCAGAGAAACAGCCGGAAAAACAATCAGGAAAACAAGTGTGGAAATTGTTTTCATAGGTATAGGTTTATTAGTTATTAAAGACTAATGTTCCTATAAATTTACTAAAATATTTTCACATAATAAAGAATAAAATTATATTAACTTTCGGAAGATTGATTTGAAATGCCGAGAATTATTGCTGACGTTAAGATCCCGTTCCTCAGGGGAGTACTTGAACCTTATGCAGATGTATATTATCTGCCTGGCGATCTTATCACACATAAAACTGCATCGAAGGCCGATGCACTCCTAATCCGGACCAGAACAAAATGCAGCGCTGAACTTCTTGAGAATACGCCAGTCAGGTTTATAGCCACTGCAACAATAGGTTACGACCATATTGACACTCTGTGGTGCGAGCAGAACAGCATAGCCTGGACCAATGCTCCGGGTTGCAATTCTTCCTCGGTACAGCAGTATGTTGCCTCTGCTCTTCTGAAGCTGGCGGAAAAAGAGAACAGAGAGTTGAAAGAATTGACAATAGGAATTGTGGGTGTCGGTAATGTCGGTTCAAAGATTGCGAAGTTCGCTGAGGCATGCGGAATGAGGATTCTGCTGAACGATCCGCCGAGAGCCCGGACAGAAGGGGGTGATGAGTTTGTTCCACTGGAAACCGTTCTTAAGGAATCGGATATCATCACATTGCATGTTCCCCTTAATTATAGCGGAGAAGACGCAACATGGCATCTTTTTGATGAAGAGTGTTTCAGGAAAATGCAGCCCGGAACATGGTTTATTAATACATCCCGGGGTGAAGTTGTCGAAACCGGATCGCTTAAGAGGGCACTGGCAGGAGGGAAGCCGGCTGAGGCAGTGATCGATGTATGGGAGAATGAACCCCTGCCGGACACGGATCTTATGAAATCAGTTTTTATTGCTACTTCACATATTGCCGGTTATTCTGCTGACGGAAAAGCCAACGGTACAGCTATGGCAGTAAATGCTCTCTGTGAGTTCTTTGACCTTCCTCTGAAAAATTGGTACCCGCATGATATACCTGAGCCATCATCTCCTGAAATATTTCTAAACTGTCACGGGAAAAAGGCTGAAGAGATCATAAGTGAAGCAGTGCTTAATACCTATGATATCACCTCCGATGATCATGCCCTGAGGGCGAATCCGGGGAGTTTTGAACAGCTCAGGGGTGATTATCCTGTCAGAAGAGAATTTCCCGCCTATTCCATAAGGCATAACGGATGCCCGGAGGAAGTGACTACCATTTTTCGGAAAATTGGTTTCAGGGTAATATGTAATCAGTAATCAGTAATCAGTAATCGGTAATCAGTAATCGGTAATCAGTAATCAGTATTCGGTAAGTCAGTTGCTCCTGGCTCTGAGCCCTGCTTTGCCAGCCGTAGCCTTCTTTGACCGACGAAGCAATGGCGAAG
>CAZWFL010000059.1:0-20640 GCA_964633195.1 uncultured Rikenellaceae bacterium
TCTTGTTGCATACATACTGAACCGACAGGTTATCAGACAGAACATAATACTTCCTGCCTTTTTCTGTTTTGTCTACTGCGACTGTTACCTTCATGCCGGTGTTCTGATATGAGATCACGAATCCGTCAAGTTGCTTCCCGTTTATTGCAACAGGCTGATTCATGGCCTCAATGCTGTAGTCTCCAAATGCTGACCAGGTTTTACCTTCAGCTACATACTTTTGTGCGGTTAAAGCAGTACAGATCATTATGAGTACTGCACCTAACAAGATACTTTTCATGGCTTAAATAATTAGTTAATAATAAATTAATGATCGCTTTTACTGTCTTTATATCTTTGTGACTGTCCAATTCGCAAAGAGTACAGCTTTAATCTCATACCGAAATTAAGCTATTCTCCGGAACAGAAAAGCAATAATTAACGAATGGCAGGAATGAATCAACGGATGGTAATCCGTTGGTGGTTATTCAACTTTAACAAGTGTGGTTTTCATGGTTAAACCCGGCGATTCGGCAGTTAACGCCACATCACCTGTTTCAGATCCTGATCGCACAATCACCAGGGCTTTGCCGTAAAATAGCTTCACATAATCAGCCTGGAAGGGGTCGAGCGACTGCGGGTCGCCATTACCGACACCGGCAATTATCCCCGGCCCGGTTATTGAAAGTCCTATCCTGTTATCTGCCAGAGGGCAGGGATTACCATCCTTGTCGAAGGCCTCGACAACAATATAGGAGAGGTCTGATCCGCCCTGGGAAATGGTTGTGCGATCGGGTGAAAGCCTTATTTCGAATGGTTCTCCGGCTGTCTTTATAATATTCTCACCCAGATTTTTACCCTCTTTATACGCCACGGCTTTCAGCTCGCCGGGCTGATAAGGCACTTCGTTCCACATCAGCCGGTAACGTTCGGTGGAGTTCCGTGCTGTGGGATTCTTGCATTTTGTTCCCAGCGATTTACCGTTCAGGAAGAGCTCAGCGCAGTCGCCGTTGGTATATACAAAAACCGGAATGTTTTCACCTGCTTTGACATCCCAGTTCCAGTGAGGAAGTATATGAACTGTTGTTTCATCCTGGTTCCAGTAGCTTTTATACAGATAATAACGGTCCTTGGGTATTCCGCACAGGTCAACAATACCAAAATAACTGCTTCGTGAGCCCCGTTTGCCTTCAAGCCCCATCTTCCTGACAAACATGTCTCCGTAGGGTGTCGGCTCCCCCAGGTAATCAATTCCCGTCCATACAAACTCTCCGGCAATATACTCTTCATCCTGCTGCCACATGAAGTCATCGTCGGGTATTTCAGCCCAGTACGGGGCATGGAGGTCATAGGAGCTTACCTGCAGCGAGTTGGTGAATGCAGTTTTCTCTGCAGGAAGAGGCAATTCATAGAATCCTCGCGTGCTGAGGGTCGATCCCGACTCACTTATTATCACTGACTTGTTTGGTTCAAGCTGACGTGCCAGGCTCCACCTCCGGGTATAATTATAGCTGTGAACATCGTAGTAGTCAAAGTGACGGTTTGCCGGAGCGTTCTGGTTGTCGCAGGCCATTGTCACAGGACGGGTTGGGTCGTATTTTCTGACAAGCGTCACCATGGTGTTCAGTTTCTGAAACCCGTTATTACTGTTGCTCTGGATATCTCCCATTTCATTCCCGACACTCCAGATGAATATTGAAGGATGGTTCCGGTCGCGAACTACGAAGTTCCTGATATTGCGTTGGGCAAACTCCTGAAAATCAGTCTCCGGTGTGATATCAGCCTTATTATCCCATTTATCAAATACTTCATTATATACAAGCAATCCCATTCTGTCACACAGATCAAGCAATTCCGGAGCAGGAGTGTTATGACTTGTCCGTATTGCATTACATCCCATAGACTTCATTATCTCGAGCTGTCTTTCCATGGCTCGGGTATAGAATGCCGCGCCAAGCGGCCCGTGGTCATGATGCAGGTTGACACCTTTCAGCTGAACCCTTCTGTCGTTGAGATAAAACCCGTGATCGGCCGTAAAGCGTATACTCCTGACGCCGAAGTCTGTGGTGTAAGTATCAGATATCTCGTCTCCTCTGTAGACCTCCGTTTTAACCCGGTAAAGAGCAGGATTGTCAATATCCCACCTGACCGGGTTAGTTAGTGTAACAGTCATTTCAATATCTGAACTTCTTCCGGCGGCGATTGTCCTGCTCATGGATCTTCTTGCCACTTCACTGCCCCCGGGGCTAATGATTGTGTTTTCTACCCTTATGTTTTCCTGGCTCCCTGAGTGGTTATTAACTGTGGTCATTATCCGCACCTGTGAATAATCAGGCTTAACAACAGGAGTTGTGATGTAAGTGCCCCATATCCCAACATGAACGGGATCAGTCACCACCATCTGAACCTTACGGTATATACCGGCACCCGGATACCAGCGACTTCCATGATTACGGGTATCAACCTTTATGGCAAGAAGATTATCTTTTCCCGGCCTCAGGAAACCTGTTACATCAAGGTAGAAGGAGTTGTACCCGTAATCCCATTTTCCTGCAGGTTTGCCATTCACGAATATCTCAGGGAATGCCATAATGCCGTCAAATACGAGGTAAACCCTCTTACCGCTGTAGCTGTCAGGTATATCGAGTTTTGTACGGTACCATCCTTCATCCCTCCAGGGCAGTTTGCCGGTATTGCCGTCACCATCGGGCATTACAGGTCCCTCAATGGCCCAGTCGTGAGGTATGGTTACATCCTGCCATTTTGAATCATCAAAATTGATCTGGAAAGCCCGCTCGTAATTGCCTCTGGCAAATTTCCAGCCCGTCTGCAGAGTGACTATTTCACCTGCCATGACTCCCAGCGTGACTGATAATAATAATGTAAATGCTACCGCCTTTCTTGAAAGATTTATTCCGGATTTCATATTTTTTAGTTGTTTATTTACATTAACGAATGCTTATCACCCAGTACCCAGCACCCAGCACCCCCGCCTGACCGCTGACGCAGTCAGTCGGGCAGGCAGTACCCAGCACCGGTATCACTATTTCAGAGTGATTTTAATGACCCCGTTCGCTCCCTGAACTCCGTACAGAGTGGCACGGACATCATCAATAAACTCTATGCTCTTTATATATTCGGGATCTACAAACGAAATGTCGGACACAATTCTGTCATCAACCACAAGCAGTACATTAGGACTATGGTCGAATGACCTTATCTTTGTATTTACGATCTCACTGCCCCTTACTCTGAGGTTATAAAACTCACTTGCAATAAGGTCATATACGGACTTGTATTTTGTGTAATCGCGGCTGGTCGGAACCGATGTGCCACTAATTGCGCGCAGAAGAGATTCTTCTGAGATATGATTATTCCTGACAGCTGCTTCAATGTTCTCCCTGTTCTCAACAAATGTCATATCAGCAATTAAGATATTATCCCGTTTCAGCCTTATCTTCCTGTTTTTAAAGCCGGCCGCGGAAAAATTCAGTATATCCCTGTTATGAACAAGTATGACGAACCTGCCGTTAATATCTGTCACTGCCTCTTCTCCCGATTTCGAAGCAGTAACTGTGACCATGTTAAGCGGCAGACTCTGAAAAGTTGTCACCATGCCCGAAACATGATTCAGATCCTGTGCAAATCCTCCCGGTACGGCAAGACTAAAACAGGCAATTAAAATGAATATAATTTTCCTTTCCACTGTTTTCGTATTTTAATAAAGGTAAAGTTAATAAAAGTTCTATTGCCTGCTACCTTATATTCTATCCCTTTTGTGCAACGACAAGCATCTCAAAATCTTCTGTGGTGAGTTTATCTTCCCGTGAGAATGCCCCCAGTTTTGCGCCGAATATCTCAATCGAGTTGAACCCCAAGGACTTAAGCAGCCAGGATATTTCGCTCGGCACATAGTATCTTTCGTTGCACTCGAGAGTTTTCCTGTTCCCGTCATCGTCTGTAAACTCGGTGATATTATGATCCCTGAAGGTCATAAAGTCGAAGGTATTGCTTCTGTATGTGGCATTATCGCCGGCCGAATTTTCCTCCATGAACTTTTCAACCGAATGGTATAGCGGAAAAAGTCCGTTAAGGGTGGTAAAAATGAATTTGCACTTTTGCTTCAGCGACCTGCTGACGCTTCTAAGGATCTCAAAGTTCATTTCATCTGTCTCCATCAGCGGGAATCCCCCTTCGCACAACATTATTGCTGCATCGAACTCGCTGTCGAAAGGCAGGTCTCTTGCATCATGATTGAGGAAACTGATTTCAAGGTTTTGAGATGAGGCTTTCTCTTTTGCCTTTTTCAGCATTGATTCTGAAAGATCAATGCCTGTGATTTTATACCCTCTCCTCGTGAGCTCTATTGAATGTCGGCCCGTTCCACAACCCACATCAAGTATGCTGAGAGATTTGTTATAATCCAGCTCTTTTTCGATGAAGTCACATTCTCCGGTCGTTCCCTGAGTAAAGCCTTCAGAATCATAGGTCTGCCCATAATTCCGGAAGAGACTTTCATACCATTGTTGTTTGCCCATGATATCTTGTAAATGAGGTTGTTCTGGATAAAACCAAGGATCAGAATCTCGTATTTACCACGTTGGAGAACTTCGACCCAAAAGTGTAAGCAAGTCCTATGCTGCCTGACATCTGATAGCTGGTAGCCTGACGACTCTGCTGAAGAAGTATTTGTTCAAGTGAGAGTTCACCTGCCGCGAGGGCAACCAGGTCATTGATAAAGTCAAAATTGCCGCTTAAATTAAGCGACAGGCCCCTGAGTATCCTGAAATCAAGCCTTGAAGACAATTCTACCCTGTTGGCTTTAAAATCATGAAAATAATGTGAACCGGATATGCCGGCCCTGAATGACCCCCAGGGCTGCTGAAAATTTGCTGATATATTCAGGGAATGGTTTGCAAGATTTTCTTCAAGCTTTGAAAAAATAGTCTCTTCTATGTAATTATGATAACCAACTCCTATCAGATAGACTACCGTGATTGACTTACGGCTTGACTCCCTGTAGGGAAAGAAGCTGTATTCGATGCCCGGCGAAGTTTCAACGTTGAATTGTATATTATGGAACGTGCTCGATAACATTCTGACAAATAAGCCTACCGACCAGTGCTGATTAATGCTTCTGATAAGATTGCCCTGAAACCCGTGCCTGTGGGTGTGGCTTTTTATATCTCCGTCGTCAGTGAAAAATGTGCGTTCATTGAGGTTAAAATAGGGCCGGATCCTTATTTTCCAGTCTTCCGATATTTTGTCGGCAGAGAATCCCCATCGTGAATCAAACCGGCTCCTGCTTTTCTCCTTGTCGATTGAGGCGCCTCCATATATTTCAAAAACCCAGTTTTTCCATGGATCTGTAACCGGAATAGTATCTTTAAGGAAATCGCTTTTTATGGTTACTTTCATCTGGTTAACCATGTCCGTACCTGAAAGGTAAGGGACCAGTCCTATGCTGATAATGTCAACCAGACCATTACGTGTTTCGTCAGAGGTATGCGTGCCCGGATCCCAATAGGTTATAACGTTGTTCGTACCCTCAAAGGGCCCCCGGCCAATAAATGATATCACGTAATTATCCCCTGCTGATCCTGACGGATGTCGCACCATCATTATGTGCACCTGTGCCAGCTCCTTATCGCGGACATAGTTAACGAAGGTCACATTTTCCCGTATATATTGCTGGTGCCACACAAAATCGAGAAAAACCGTAATGCGCCCGTTGGTTAGCTGTGGAACTCCATTTTCCTGGGCCGGGGCAATTTCAGGTTTTAAAATACCGGTAAAAAACAGAATAATAAGAATTGCAATAAGAGGGACTTTCCTGTTGGTAGTGTCGATTGATATATTCGTAAAAAACATAATTATTAATGATGGATTTGCACTATTATTTTAAAGGATATTTCCTGTAAAGGAATTTCAGCGTACAAAGATAGCAGAATAATTTTAATCGGCACTATATGAGGCGAACCGATAAGTTCCTTAATGATGTGTCAGTCTGATAAAGATGACCGGGTACTCCCTTTATTCGGAATATTTAATCACTTCTGCAGGGCAGTTATCTGCTGCTTCTTTAATTCCTGCTTCATAATCAGAGTAGTTGACACCTTCAATGACAGTTGATATATCTTCAAGCTTAAAGACTTCAGGGCAAATCTGTTCGCATGACCCGCATGATATGCAGCCTTCTTCCATCCATACCTTTGTTATGGCCATTTTGTTTCTTCGTTTTTTATTTCAAAAAAATGATTTTCATTTTCCCCGAAAATACATCTTTACTTTTAAAATCATTAAGTAAGTTTAACAATCTTTGCCTGAAAACCTTTTTCATGATAAACTCATGTTAATTAATTGCTTGATAATTACATAACTATGAAACCAAACCGACGGAAATTTATTTCAACTGCTGCAGCCGGCGGGCTGGGAGCAGCCGCACTATCATTACCAGGATGCAGGTCTGAAATGTCAGCAGATAACATAAGGGCAGATATAAAATCAAGATATGAAAAACTTGACGAGATTCTCAAACAACCTGTTTTGAAAAGGGAGCTGTTTACATCACCT
The DNA here is from genome assembly GCA_964633195.1 of uncultured Rikenellaceae bacterium. Taxonomy (GTDB): domain Bacteria; phylum Bacteroidota; class Bacteroidia; order Bacteroidales; family VadinHA17; genus LD21. Next base: position 6,553 of record CAZWFL010000059.1, read on the forward strand.
GTGATAATCGAAAGCCTCGAATTGCTGAGATTCGGAAGAAGCTTTCTGTGCCGTGTGAGATCTTCTGACGGCGCTGAAGGAATTTCCGTTGGTCATGGCGAACTGGCGACACTATGGCCAATCTTCCTGACTAAATTACAGCGGTTTTTTATTGGCCAGGATGCCCGTGAACTGGATCTGCTAATGGAAAGGGTCTTCATTTACAATTTCAATTTCAGGTACAATGGAAGAGCTCTCGGTATCCCCCTTGCGACAATCGAATTTGCCATACTCGATATGCTCGGGAAGATTGCCGTCAAGCCCATGGGAGAGCTGATCGGGGAGATCCATAACCCCGAGGTTGGTGTTTATATGGCAACGGAATTCAGGGAGTTGCCGCTTGAGGAACACTTTGAACGTATAAAGGAAACTGTTAGCAGGTACAGTGTTAACGCACTGAAGATCAAGATCGGGTACCAGTGGGCCGGGACAACTGACATTCATTATGCCGGTATTCCCGGTAAGTCTGAGAAACTGATCCCGCTGGTGCGGGAGTATTACGGGGATGATTTTTACCTCTATGCCGATTCAAATGGCTGGTACGATGCTGAAGGTGCAATAAAAATAGGCAGACTGCTTGAAGAATATAATTACAGTTATTTTGAAGAACCTGTTTTGTACTGGCATTTCGAGGACATAAAACAGGTTGCCGATGCTCTAACCATACCCATTGCAAACGGCGAACAGGACCAGGATTTTTACAATTTCAGATGGCTCATTGCCAATGATGGTCTCGAGATAGTCCAACCCGACAATTTTTATTTCGGAGGATATATCCGCTCGATGCGTGTTGCCCTGATGGCACATGCATTCGGAAAGACATGTGTTCCTCACATGTCAGGCGGTGACCTGGGTTATCTCTATGACATTCACTTTGTTTCTGCGATACCCAACGCTGGCCCTCATCACGAAACCCATGGGTTGAGCACGCATGTTCCGTTCGAATGCCCGACATCACCCTTAACGATTCAGGATGGCAGGATAAAAGTACCCACCGGTCCCGGACTGGGAATCAATATTGATCCTGATTTCATCAGTAAGCATGTACTGATGAAAATGGTTTAATAGGAAAACATGACAGATAAGAAATGGATTAGTCAAATATGCAGCCTTAAAATCCTTTTTATCTGGAGCACTCTTCACTTTTATTAACAAAGCCCACATAAAATATTAAAAAAAAATAGTTGCTATTTTTAACATGTACTAAGAGCATTGAATTGATATGAAAATTGTTGTACTTGATGGTTATGCGTTAAATCCCGGTGATCTTTCCTGGGATGAGCTTGGATCACTGGGGGAGGTTAAGATTTATGACCGTACACATGAGAGTGAAACTGTTAAAAGGGCGGCAGGGGCAGATTTATTGCTTACCAATAAAACCCTTCTTATGGATGATGTGATCGAAAAATTGCCTGGACTCAGGTATATAGGGATACTTGCTACGGGCTATAATGTTGTCGATACTGAAGCTGCACGAAAAAAGGGGATTGTTGTTACCAATGTTCCGGCCTATAGTACAATGTCAGTTGCTCAACATGTCTTTGCCTTGATACTCGAATTTTTCAATGGTGTCGGTTCACTTTCAGAGGGGGTCCGGAAAGGCAGATGGAGCAACAGTATAGATTTTTGTTATTGGGATAAACCACTGACTGAGCTTGAAAGTATGACAATTGGAATTATTGGTTTTGGCAGGATCGGCAGGGCAGTCGCCAGAATTGCAGAAGCATTTGGAATAAAGGTGATAGTTCACGGGACCAGTAAGGTGAATGGTTATGAACATTGTTCTCTGGATGAACTTCTTATAAAAAGTGATATAGTATCTCTTCATTGTCCACTGACTTCGCGAACAAGAGGGATAATAAATGCTGACCGTCTGAAACTGATGAAATCATCTGCCCTGCTTGTCAATACTGCACGCGGTCCACTGGTGGTTGAACAGGATCTGGCTGATGCTCTCAATGAGGACAGACTTGGAGGTGCAGCCCTCGATGTTCTTTCAGAAGAACCTCCTCCGGCGGACAATCCACTTCTTGCAGCGAAAAACTGCATAATAACTCCGCATGTAGCCTGGGCATCGTATGCTGCCAGGAAACGCCTTATGAAGATTGCGGTTGTTAACCTCAAAAGCTTCCTTAATGGCAAACCCATAAATGTGGTAAACCTGTAATATTATTTTTTTTGTTGTTTTAAATCAGTGATTATTATTATCATACAAAAATTTTTTACTTGATCATAAGAATTATATTTGTCTGTTTAATAAATGGTTGTTTCTGCAAACCATCAACATTGCCGGAGATTGAAAAATTCGTAGTTTTCAAGATTTTCTTTACGGCAACAATGAAAAAAAGTAACGCAACCAACTGTAAAAAAGCTGATTGCGTTAAAAAAGGGTCGGGGTGATCCGACTCGAACGGACGACCACTTGCACCCCATGCAAGTACGCTAGCCAACTGCGCCACACCCCGAATATTCTCTAAAGAACAATAATAGTTTACTATTAAATTCTTATCTACAACAGACCTTTAAAAGACGGATTCACCTGCAATATTATAATTAAAATCATTCTCAGCGACATACTTCTCAAGTCCCGTCCTCTTCTTAATCCCTTTTAGCTTTTTTCAATTTTCATGGCTTCAGATCTGGTAGAATATTCTTTCCACCATTTAAGTTGCCATGGAATATATGGCTTAGTGGATAGATTAAAGCCCTGATTGTGTCTTTTAATTCTCTCCTCAAGGTTATCAGTCTGTCCAATGTAGTATCTCTTACTTTCCTGAGCCTCTATAATATAAACAAAGAACATTTTCAAATATTTTGTACGCTAGTCCCGTCCCGCTCCTGCGGGACGAGGATCCTCGTCACGCCCAAGCGTGACGGGACCAACTGCGCCGCACCCCGCTTTGTCCTCCGAAGCTTCAGCGAAGGAGGACTTTCGACCGCCGTAGCCTTCTTTGACCGACGAAGCTTTAGCGAAGTCGGTGGCGAAGGCGTATTCTTAATCCGCCACAAAATTAATCAACTATTCCGATTCTGCAAAAAAAGGAAATACTGTAGCATGTATGTTTGTGACCCCCCCGATGAATCGGGGCATGCCCTCCGCGGTTTTCGGATAAGATCCAATGCTTCTCATTTGGTATCTGGAGGATTTCGAGGTAGGCTTTAAGGAAACTGGCCTTTAAGGAAGACTTTTTAGCTGTTTATTAATACCTTAACTCTTCAGGACGCGCGAGAGCAAACCGGAACCGAGCAATTACTTGACTATCTATTTTATATAGTTTCATCTTTGCGAGCTCGGCGAAGCCAAAAGGTGCGAACCTCAGCCTGTTTGGTGGCGCGATGGATTGTGTAGCGGGCGGACAAACAGGGTGAGGTTGTCTTTTCCGGACTCTTTTTCTTTGGTTACTTTCTTTTAGAGGAGCAAAAGAAAGTAACAAAACTGATTTTTCTTTTATATTTGAAAAGCAAAATCATCTAAAGTAAACCATAACCACTTATGAAACGACACACCTTTAACCGCCGTAAATTCTTTTATTTTCTCGGAGCGGGAACCGCCGCACTTGCCCTTAAACAGATGCCTTCTGTTGCTTCAGGAATAATTCAGACCCCGGGAAAACCAGCAACAAATGTCAGCGACGCTGCAAAGATCCCCAGGAAAGCCTCCTCAATGCCCGGCATCTTCCCGGGAAAGGTCGTTCATGTGAAAAACATGAATTCTGTTGCTGGAGACACACCGGTAGAAGCAGAAGCATACAAAATGATCGAAAAGGCAATGCTGGAGCTGACCGGAGAAAAAAGCCTCAGGAAGGCCTGGAGGATGTTCGTCAGTCCGGGAGAAAAAATAGGACTGAAAGTGAATCCGGTTGCCGGTACACTGCTGACAACCAGTCATGCTGTGGTAAAATCGGTTGTTAAACAGCTGACAGAGAGCGGTATAAATAAAAAGAACATTATTATATGGGACAGGCGGGATATGCAGCTTAAAGAGACCGGCTTCACTGCTGAAAACTACCCCGGTATCAGAATTACCGGAACGGAGATGCAGGATGAAGCCGGCGGTTATTATGACCCCGACGGGAAACTCTATGGGGAGCATAATATTGACAGGGAGTGGTACTACTGGGCCGATGTTGAGGGGGAGTATGATGCTGAAACCTTGCCTTTTATGGTTAACGGCGGCAAGTACTCATATTTCACAAAAATTGTTACTCAGGAGGTTGATAAGATCATCAATATCCCGATCCTTAAGAATGCCGGTGCATCCATCACCAATGCAATGAAAAACCTGGCATACGGATCTGTCACGAATACGGGCAGACTTCATGCGGCACTATGGAATGAAACATGCGCCGAAGTGTGCGCTTTTGCCCCTCTGAGAGATAAGGTTGTACTTAATATCTGCGACGGGCTGAGAGGCTGTTTCAACGGGGGACCGGGAGCAAATCCCGAGTTCATCTGCAACTATAATTCGATACTGATCGCTTCCGATCCTGTAGCAATGGACCGGATTGCCTATGACATAGTGGCCGCTAAAAGAATTGCCGAAGGACTCCAGAAAACCGCAACACCACAGGTACTAACTTTTCTGACCATGTCATCAAACCTGGGCCTGGGTATTTCAGCAAGAGAACAGATAAACCTGAATACCTTTGATCTGACAGCGTGAACCTTGAACCTTGAACCTTGAACCTTGAACTAATATTTCGATGCATAGAGTTATAATTTGTCTGCTGGCAATTCTTAGTTGCAGCGGAGCGCTTTTCTCCCAGTTGCCTGAGCATTTCCCCGTCTTAACTGGGGAAGATCTGCCCGGAGCCTCTTTCTCTCCAAACCGGATTTTCGCTGGCACAGCACTTTACGGTTATATAAACGGGGGTGCGGATTTGTACCTGGAATATGGTTTTAATTCAGCTGTTGTCAGTGAGATAAATTATAGGGGAGGTAATTATAAAACAACCATCTATAAAATGGATGACCAGGAGGCTGCCTTCGGGATATTTTCTGTTTCGAGGTATAAATGCATATCAACACCCGTGATTCCGGACTACACATGCCAGACACGCTATCACCTGCAGATCTGCAGGGGGCAATATTATATAAGCATCATCAATGCAATAGGTTCGGAGGAGGATATGGATGCCTCGCTGGAGATAGGGAAGGTGATAACAGGAAAGATTGAAGGTAGTGAAATTGACTTCGCGGAATTTCTGCCGGGCACTTCGAAAGAAGAGTTACAGGAAAGCGGGTTCCTTGTAAGGGGAAGGCTGGGTATAGTGAACGGGCTACCAGACCTTGAGGATTATTTTAAAGGTATAAAAGGATATACCGCAGTTATTATTCCGCACGACGACAAAATGCTCGTTTCGGTTAAGTTCATCAATCCTGATGCATATCGCCAGTTTGCCGCTCTTCACAACTGGGATATTGAAGAGATAACTGAAGCCGGGCTTGTCTCCAAATCGGGAGAAAGGGTAAAAAAGATCTCTGAAAACAGAATCCTTATTGCTTCAGAGTATTGATTATCAATGTACAATCTCCCCCTTTAGGGGGTTGGGGGGCAAACTTAAAAAGGGATTGGGGGGCAAACTTATTCAATCCTGATTTACAGAATAGTATTCTCTTTTTTGTATTTTTACGGATTACCAATTCATAAAGATATGGAATTTGTCAAGCCATTGAATCTTCAGGATGAGAATCGGGAAGCCCCGAAACCTGATATTGAGGATGTTGAAAATGTAAGGTGTCTGATAATAGGCTCGGGTCCTGCCGGATATACGGCTGCATTATATGCGGCAAGAGCAAATCTCAAACCGGTGCTCTATACCGGCATGCAAATGGGAGGGCAGCTTACAATAACCACCGATGTGGAGAACTACCCCGGATATCCTGACGGTGTGACGGGCCCTGAAATGATGGAGGATTTTAAAAGACAGGCAGAGAGATTTGGTACGGATATCAGGTTCGGGACAGCAACCGATGTGGATTTCTCCGGAAGCAAACACAGGGTGACCATTGATGAGACTAAGGTAATAAACGCTGATACTGTTATTATTTCCACAGGCGCAACAGCCAGATATCTTGGTCTCGAGGCTGAAACAAGATATGCAGGAATGGGTGTGTCGGCATGTGCAACTTGCGACGGGTTTTTTTTCAAAGGGAAGGATGTAGCTGTTGTTGGCGGGGGAGATACTGCTGCTGAGGAGGCCACCTACCTGGCCGGACTCTGCAGAAAGGTCTATATGATAGTGAGAAGAGATGTGCTGAGAGCCTCGAAGGCGATGCAGGACAGGGTAATGAACACCCCGAATATTGATATTTTATGGGAGCATGAGGCAGTCGACCTCTATGGAGAGAATGGTGTTGAAGGTGTTGTACTGGTAAGAAAAAAGGGTACACCTGAAGCAGAGGTGGTTAAAATGAAGATCGACGGCTTCTTTCTTGCGATTGGTCATACCCCGAATTCTGATACCTTTAAGAAATATCTTGAGACTGATCCTGTGGGATATATCAGGACTGTTCCCGGGACAACCAGGACAAATGTGCCGGGTGTATTTGCTGCCGGTGATGTGCAGGATCCTCATTACAGGCAGGCAGTGACAGCCGCCGGATCAGGGTGCATGGCAGCGATGGATGCGGAACGCTATCTGGCGGAAAAGAATAGCTGACCGGCCGGGTCAGGAAGCTGAACGTCCGGTGATAGTGAAAATAGCATCAAGATCTTCCATGATGGCATGTATGAGCGTGCCTATCCCCTTGTAGCACAATGTCTGTGCATTGGCCTGAACCCGGGTGTTCCATTGAGGGATCCATGTCAGGAGGTGATCACTGATGAATCGCCTGATCTCCTTGCTTAATTCCTTTGTGCATGCCTTGTCATCAAGCGATAAATATTTATCAATAAGAAGTGTCAGAAATAGAAGTTCAACCCCCAGATGGTCATCGGGTATTACACCTTCATATTTCGACCTCCAGCCGTATGATTCATAGAAACCCTTTGCTGATTCATAATCGTTAACAAGAAGTGGAGACTTATCCGACCAGATGGATTCAACCGGGAGCGCGTAACCGCCATTGTTGAAGAGCCTGTTAAAATCATCTGCAAGTCTCTTCCTGCAGACACCTTTTTGGGAGCATGATTCCCTGAGCACCGAAATGGCGTTAAGGAATCTTGGATTGTTGCTTGAAACAGGAAATGTCTTCATAATTCCTGTCATCCAGAAATCATCAACACACTCTTCAGTCGGTTCATCTGTTAACATACTCCCTGAGAAGTATAGCAGCATGTTATACCCCTTAAGAAGGTTGTTTACTTTTTTCCCCTCAGTTATTTCCATCTCCGGTATATAAGGCTTTAATAGACCATACCGGTTCAGTAAGGCCCGGTATTTTTCACTGTAATAACCCCCGGTGAAAGAAAATGTTCAAATTATGTCAGGAAAAATTTGCAACAACGTTTGGGTATTCGTCATTATCGAGCTTTTTCTTGATCTCGCCGAATGCTTTAACTGTATATTCAACATCTTCGAGCGAGTGTGTTGCAGTGGGTATAAGACGTAGCATCACAACATCACGCGGCACTACGGGATATATGACAACCGAACAAAAGATACTGTAATTCTCTCTCAGGTCGCAGATGAGCTGTGTTACCTTCATAAGAGGACATTTCATGAATACGGGAGTGACCGGAGATTCTGTTCTGCCCAGATCGAGACCCGCTTCCTTCAGCCCCTTCTGCAGAGCATTGACAATTGTCCATAATTTCTCCCGCAATTCGGGATGCTCCTGAATAAGCTCAAGCCGCTTGATTGCTCCCAGGGTCATTGCCATGGGGAGAGCCTTGGCATATATCTGCGACCTCAGATTATACCTGAGGTAGTTGATGACTTCACTGGTGCTGGAGACAAAGCCTCCGATTCCTGCCATTGCCTTGGCAAATGTGGCAAAATAAACATCTATCTGGTCCTGAACCCCGAAATGTTCACCCGTGCCTGCTCCGGTGGCACCCATGGTTCCGAATCCATGCGCGTCATCTACCAGGAAGCGGAAATTGTATTTCTTTTTAAGGGCAGCAATAGCGGCGAGCTGGCCGAGATCACCTGCCATACCAAAAACACCTTCTGTAATGACAAGAATCCCTCCTTTCGTCTCTTCAGCTATCTTTGTTGCTCTCTGCAGCTGCTTCTCGCAGCTTTCAATATCATTATGCTGAAAAACGAATCTCTTTCCCATGTGCAGTCTGAGGCCGTCCATTATGCAGGCATGTGATTCAGAATCATATACTATAACATCACGTCTGTCAACCAGCGCATCTATTATTGAAAGCATACCCTGGTAACCGTAATTCAGAAGATAAGCATCCTCTTTTCCGGTAAATTCGGCGGCCATCTTTTCGAACTTCTCATGAACGGAGGTGTGACCCGACATCATTCTTGCCCCCATAGGGTATGCCAGCCCGTATTGGGCAGCCGCCTCCGAGTCATATTGCCTTACTTCAGGATGATTAGCCAGCCCCAGATAGTTATTGAGGCTCCAGGAGAGTACCTCCTTGCCCCTGAATTTCATCCTTGGAGCTATCTCACCCTCCAGTTTGGGGAACATGAAATAGCCGTGACCGATATCGGAATACTGACCAAGAGCACCTTTGTTTGTTTTGATTTTATCGAAAATATCCATAACAGATTGGTTTGGTTGAAAACTGGCACAAAAGTATAGATTTAGAGGCATAACCCGATACCTATTTATACCTAATTTATTCCCGGCAGTACGATAGTATGCGGAAAATAATGCTATAATAATTGCGTTTGTATATAGGGGTATTAAAAAATTCCGTAATTTTGCGCAACATTTTTATATGAGATACAGATTCTATATAATTCTCCTGATATCCGTGCTGGCAGTCTCATGCGGTGAATATGAGAAGCTCCTGAAAAGCTCTGATTTTGAGTTGAAGAAAACCAGGGCAAAGGAGTACTATGAAGCAGGACAATATTCCAAAGCCACCGATCTCCTGTCGCAGATACTGCCAAGATACAGGGCTACAGAAGAGGCGGAGGAGCTTAACTGGATCAATGCACAGAGTTATTACGGGATGCGTGATTACTATATGGCAGGCAGTTATTACAAGTCTCTTGTCGAACAGTACCCTTTCGGGAAATTTGCAGAAGAGGCTACTTTCATGGCTGCAAAATGCGATTATAATATATCGCCGAGAGCAGAGCTTGATCAGGAGAATACGCGAAACGCAATTGAAGGATTCAATATTTATATGAGCAGATATCCCAACAGCCCAAGGGTTGAGGAGGCCGCCATGATGATCGGTCAGCTTCGGGAGAGGCTGGTGGAGAAGTCATACCTGAGTGCAAGGCTCTATTATGATATGACTGAATACAGGGCCGCAATAACGGCTCTCACCAACGCCCTGAAGGAGTTTACTGAAAGCAAATACAGGGAAGAGATGATGTTCCTTAAACTTAATTCCTTGTACCTTTATGCCGCCAACAGTTTCCCGGCACGTCAGAGGGAGAGATTTCAGGACACACTCGATGATTATTATTCCTTCATGGAGGAATATCCTGAGAGTAAATACACAAGGGAGGTGAACAGGATCTTCCAGACCACAACAAGGTTCCTTAAAACAGGAAGTTCAGAGACAGAAGATATAGCAGAAAAAGTTCAATAAATTTATATATGGATTACAGAAAATCAATGGCCCCGGCGACAACAATTACAAGAAACCTTGATCTTATGACAGAAGATACAGGAAATATTTACGAGACCGTTGTGGTTGTCGCCCGAAGAGCAAACCAGATTTCAGTGGATATGAAACAGGAGCTGAACAAGAAGCTTGAGGAGTTTGCTTCTTATTCAGATAACCTGGAAGAGGTTTTCGAGAACCGCGAGCAGATTGAAATATCAAAATTCTATGAGAAGCTTCCCAAACCGACCCTGATCGCTTTGCAGGAGCTTGAAGAGGGCAAGATATTCTTCAGGAACCCGGATACGAGCCACGTAAAAAAATAAAGTAAAAAAGAGTGCTGAAAGGCAGGAAAATACTTGTCGGTCTCTCCGGGGGGATTGCCGCCTATAAAACGGCTACCCTGATCAGACTTATTGTAAAGGAGGGAGCTCAGGTTAAAGTTCTGATGACACCCTGCGCAAAAGAATTCATAACACCTCTTACCCTTGCCACACTCTCTCATAATCCTGTCCTTACAGAATTCTATGACCCTGGAAACGGCGACTGGAACAGCCATGTCGACCTTGGATTGTGGGCAGACCTTTACGTTATAGCTCCCGCAACAGCCAATACAATAGCCAAAATGGCAGGAGGCATTGCTGACAACCTTCTTCTTACCACGTACCTTTCAGCCCGCTGCCCGGTATTTATTGCCCCGTCGATGGATACCGACATGCTTATCCATCCTTCCACGCAGCGAAATATTGAAACACTGAGAAATTTCGGGAACCATATACTTGAACCGGCAACAGGAGAACTGGCAAGCGGACTCTCGGGGAAGGGCAGGATGGCAGAACCGGAAGAGATTCTAAAGGAGATCAGTAATTTTCTTGCAAAAAAAAAAATGACTCTCTGAAAGGAAGAAGGGTCCTTGTCAACGCCGGACCAACACATGAATCCCTTGATCCTGTTCGATTTATCAGTAATCACTCAACCGGCAGAATGGGTATAGCAATTGCCGATTGTGCCGCTGATGCAGGCGCTGAAGTGGTACTTGTGCTGGGCCCTGTTAATATTTCCACTCAGAACAGTTCGGTCAGGGTGGTAAATGTGACCGATGCAGCTTCCATGGCTAAAGAGTGCACTGAGCTGTTCCATGACTGTGATATTGCCATACTTGCTGCTGCTGTAGCCGATTTCACCCCTGCAGGTATTTCCGCGAGAAAATTGAAAAGAGAAGGCAATGAGATGATAATTAAGTTTAAGGCAACTGCCGATATTGCTGCGACACTGGGGGAAATGAAAAGACCAGATCAGCTGGTTGCCGGATTTGCCCTGGAGACTGACAATGAACTGGAGAACGCAGTAGCAAAGCTTAAAAAGAAAAACCTCGATCTGATAATCCTTAATTCGCTGCGTGACACAGGAGCCGGATTTGGCTACGATTCAAACAAAATCACAATAATTGACAGGAACAATAATATTGATAAATTTGAGTTGAAATCAAAGAAAGAGGCAGCAGCAGATATTATAGAAAAGATTGCCGGAATGATAATTATGACAAAATGATGTCAGCCAGCAAATTAAGATACTATTTAATTTTTTTCCTTACACTCCTTCCGGGTATCATCCCGGCACAGGAGCTTAACTGCAACGTTCAGATCTCTGCACAGAAGATACAGGGTTCAAACAGACAGGTGTTTGAAACCATGCAACGCGAGATATATGAGTTCATGAACAACACTGTCTGGACAAACCATATATACAGTTATGCCGAACGGATAGACTGTAATATCCTGATAAACCTCACTGACCAACTCTCGGCTGATGAGTTCCGGGGAACAATGCAGGTGCAGCTGAGAAGACCTGTTTTTAATACTACCTATAATACAACACTCCTGAACTTTATTGATAATAACCTGCAGTTCAGATATGTGGAATTCCAGCCTCTTGAGTTCGATCCCAATACTCACAGGCTTAACCTGGTATCGGTACTGGCATATTATGCATACATCATACTGGGTTTTGATTATGATTCATTCAGCCCGCTGGGTGGTACGGAATTCTTCCAGATTGCCGAAAAGATAGTGACAAATGCACAAAACGCACCTGAGTCCGGATGGAAACCATACGACGGATCAAGGAACAGGAACAGATACTGGCTTGTGAAGAATCTGCTGGATAATCAGTATGAGGGAGTCAGAAGATTTGTTTATGAGTATGATATCAACGGACTCGACAGGATGGAATCAAGACTCACGGAAGCCAGAAACAGCATGGTTGAAAGCCTGCGTCTTATTCAGGAGGTTCACAGAAGAAAACCAGATCCCTTTATGTATCTGGTGCAGATAGTGATAGAAGCAAAATCTGACGAGCTGGTCAATATATTTTCCGAAGCTTTTCCGGAGGAGAAAAGCAGGGTTGTGCAGATATTAACGGAGATTGACCCTGCAAACAAATCAAAATACGAAAGGATAACATCATCCACCGTACCATAATTAAAGCCTATGCTCACCAGATTATTCGTCCGGAACTATGCCCTGATAAAGGAGATGGACGTTGAATTTGAGACCGGACTGACAATTATAACCGGCGAGACCGGAGCCGGAAAATCGATACTTCTGGGAGCCCTCTCACTTATCCTGGGTAACAGGGCAGATACAACAGTACTTCTTGATAAAAAGGAAAAATGCGTGGTCGAGGGAGTATTCAAAATAGAAGAGTATGACCTTGAAGAGTTTTTTGCCATAAATGAACTTGATTATGAGTCGGCAACAATCCTGCGAAGAGAAATTAATCCTGCAGGGAAATCCCGGGCCTTTATCAATGATACCCCTGTAACGATTAACCTGCTGAAGGAAATTGGCGGCAGACTTATTGACATTCACTCCCAGCATCAGACTTTGATGCTGGGCGATAATAACTTCCAGCTTAATGTAATTGATTCGTTTGCAGGTACTTTATTGCAAAAAACCAGATACAGGGACGCATATGCCACCTGCCGGAAGCTGCAAAAAGAGTACGGGGAGCTTAAAGAGCAGAACGAGAAAAAAAATGCTGATCTGGAATACTACCATTTTCAGCTTGAGCAGCTTGAAGAGGCAAAACTGAAGGCAGGGGAGCAGGAGGAACTGGAAAAGGAACAGGAGCTCCTTGCTCATTCCGAAGAGATCAGATCAGCACTTGAAGGCTCATCGGCAGTTCTCCTCTCAGACGAAACATCCCTTCTGGCAAGGCTCAGGGAGGTTAAATCCGCCATAAGCAGGGTGAGCTCTTTTCTGCCGGAAGGAGAGGAACTCGTGTCAAGACTTGAATCATCCTATATCGAACTCGACGACCTGACGGGCGAAATCAGCAGGGTTTCAATGAGAATTGAAGCAGACCCGGAACGTCTGGAGAAGATAAACGAGCGGCTCGATCAGATATACACGCTTATCAGAAAGCACAGGGTCAGAAATCTCGAAGAACTTTTACTCAGGGAAGCTGAGATAAAGGAACATGTCAGATCGGCTGGCACATCGGATGAACGCCTGAAGGAGCTTGAAATAATTCTCGCGGAAAGAGAAACAGAATTAAGATCAACTGCTGAAGAGATGTCCGGAAAAAGAAAAGCTGTCCTGACGGAAATAGAAAACAGGATCACGGAGCTTTTAAGACAACTGGGCATGCCTAACGGGAAATTCAGGATAATCATGTCACACTCATCCGGTTTTACTGCAACAGGAATTGATCAGGCTGATTTCCTTTTCTCAGCCAACAGGCAGATCAAACCGGAAAACATTGCCAGGATAGCCTCCGGAGGTGAACTGTCAAGGGTCATGCTGAGCCTTAAATCGCTCCTGACAAAGAACATCAACCTTCCGACTATCATTTTTGATGAGATAGATGCCGGAGTATCCGGTGAAATAGCTGATAAGGTTGGACAGATACTTGCACAGATGGGTAAGTACATGCAGGTGGTCAATATAACCCATCTTCCCCAGGTTGCATCACGGGGAACAAAACACTACCATATTTATAAAGATGAATCCGGGGATGAAACAATTACCCGTATTAGATTGTTATCAGACAATGAAAGAATCATGGAAGTTGCCAGATTATTGAGTGGTAGTGAAATTACAGAAACAGCTATTAAAAATGCAACCGAACTTTTACAGGCTGCATTCAACTGATGCAACCCACCCACCTTCGCTACCACCTTCACTACCTCCTTCGCTAAAGCTTCGGACTTCGCCCGACGAATTCGGAGGTCAAAGTCAAGTCACCAATTCACCAATCACCAATCACCTAGTCACCAATCACCTAGTCACCAATCACCTAGTTGTCGATGCCTGAAATACGTTGACCGAAAAAACGGTTAACGATATGACAAAAGT
>CAZWFL010000060.1:0-20228 GCA_964633195.1 uncultured Rikenellaceae bacterium
CTCCGTATTGTGTCAGCAGTTCGCGCATCTGGTTCCGGTAATAAACCAGGTATTCAGGTGTGGCATAAACAGCGCTGTTCCTGTCCCATGGAGATAGATACACACCCATTTTCAGGCCATACTCATCACAGGCCTGACGCAATTCCCTTAGTACATCACCCTGACCGTTTTTCCATACAGAGCTTTTAACCGAGTGATCGGTGTATTGTGAAGGCCACAGACAAAATCCGTCGTGATGCTTGGCAGTAATTATTATCCCTTTCATCCCGGCATCATGTGCCACCTGTGCCCATTGCCTGCAATCGAGTTCCGAAGGATTGAACACTGACGGGTCTTCATCGCCGTAACCCCACTCCTTATCCGTAAAAGTGTTAACAGTGAAATGGACGAACATGTAATATTCGAGCCCGTGCCAGGCAAGCTGACGTTCTGATGGAACAGGGCCAAATGGCTCAGGGGGCTTGTTCTCAGAACATGCCGTAATGAGAATAGCCGCAAACAGGGTAAATAAATATGCTTTCATAATTCCTTTATTCTAATATTCCGGAATTTAACTTCCGAACCATGTCCCAGGAATCCTATGTACCCCTTATCGTTCTTCAATCCGGGATGATCGAGGCCGTCCATGGTACCTTTATCCCGCGGTCCGGCTATGTCGCCGTCCACAATAACCGTTCCGTTCAGCGTTATCCTGATCTGTGTGCCCTTAACGTATACCTCCTGATAATTCCATTCTCCAACCGGATTGAGAAATCCTTTCTTTGCAGGAATTACTCCATATACTGAGCCATGGTACTGGTAAGGCTTCAGATTTGCATAAACCGGTGCAGTATCGTCAAGTATCTGGAGTTCCATGCCCAGGTAGGCAGCGTCTCCCTTAAGAGGGGTTCTTATTCCGAGACCGTTGTTTGCGGCAGGTGTGAGCTGGAATTCAAACCTGAAGATGAAATCCGAATACTCCCTGTCGGTGTAAAGGTTACCACCGCTGTCCTGTTCGGGTCTAATAACGATCATTCCGTTCTCGGCTACGTACGATTCCTTATTCCCGATCCAGTTATCCAGATTACGCCCGTTGAACAGAGCAACAAATCCATCGGCTATCTCTTCCGTAGTAAGATTATATTCGGTATCTTTTATCTCCCTTACGTAAATATCTCTGAAAGCCAGGTCAGTGCCATGTGCCTGCAGTTCTATCGGGCCTGCGGGGAATATTGGTATTGACCTGTCCCAGTAATTTTCCATTACCACATCATCCACAACAAGCTCACCGTTAAGCCATACTGACACCGTCTCTCCTGTCATTATTATTCTGAAGGTGTTCCAGTCCCCGACAGGATTATCTGCCACCTTGAGGGGCTTTGACTGGTGTTTCTGGTTATTGTACAATCCGCCGGAACCCACCTGTGCACCTACCTGTACTCTTGATGTGTCCCATATCTGAACCTGCGGGGTTCCCCTGAGGTAAATACCGCTGTCGCCTCCTTTGGATATTTTCCAGTCGACAAGCATTTCAAAATCGGCATAATCTTCAACTGAGCAGAGATTGTCGCCTCTGCCGCTGAACCATATCGCACCATCTTTAACACTCCAGTTATCTGCCACTCTCTTATCAGCCTCAGCCTGTAGTTTTGCCAGCTCAGCCGGTCTCATCTTTGCCCTGGCAACAGGGTTTTGGACGAGTCCCTGCCAACCTGTAAGATCCCTGCCGTTGAACATGCTTTTAAATCCCTCGCCGGGCTGCATGCTATCGAGGTATTTGAGAACCATCTCCCTGTCGTATTCGGCCTCCATGCCGGTAAGCTTTGGTACCGCCTTTGTGAGGATTTCCCTCACCAGTGTTCCATGCATGCCGGTCTGTGATGTAATTGAAGGAAGGGCTATTTGCATAGCCGATCTTGCGGCCGTTGCAGATGTTGCAGGATCATCAAGATAGTCAGCAACAAAAAAGAGCGACTGGTATGTTTTAAGTCTTCCGATCTCTGCAATGACTCTGTTTTTTCTTTCCGCGCTGAGCGCATATGGCATTATCTTTCTGAAAAGCAACAATTTCTGCTCGTCAGCCACCGGGGCTGTCCTGACCTGCCTTACGTATCCGTCGAAAGCAGGTCCCTCGTAGGTCTTGTTTCCCGATGCACATATTTCGAACAGGGCTGATGAAGCTGAATAGTCTCTCCAGGACGTGAGAGCCCTGAAACAGACCTCCCTCATATCCGCAGTGCCCTCCTCAAACTCTTTCAGAACCACAGTCAGGGCTTCCCTTCCTCCTGTCCCCGCAAGCACGGGAATGATCTTCATCTTCAGGCTTGTTAACTCTGACGGGTCGAGCCTGAGTGTATTATTAACAAAGGCGTTGATCAGGAGATCAGATCTTCTTTCAGGGTAAGGCATTAATGCCGATGCAGCGGAAAGAGCAGACTGTATATCAGAAAGATAAGTCTTGTCATCGGTTGTTGTCAGCAGTTTGATCAGGTCATGTCTGTTCTCAGGTCCGGCAAGCGGGGCAAGAGCTTTAAATGCTGCCGACCTTACAGACTCATCATCCGATGATGTCAGAGGAAGAACATCGGTAAGGTATTCATTTGACTTACTCCAGGCCATAATTTCAACTGCTGTTTTCCTTGCCGGTTCAGGTCCGGTGCTGAGAACCGGTCTTAAAAGTCTGGTATCTGCCCTCGTCATTACCGACATCAGCGATGTTTTAACTGCTGCCTGGTCAATTGGTGATGTGAAGCCTGACATATAACCGAGAAGAGCCGGGATGGCCTCTCTTCCGCTTATCTTTGCCAGGGCATGAGCTGCTTCACTCCTTACTGCCGTATCAGCATCAGAAAGAGATCTGTTTAACAGGGGAAGAGCATTAAGGTCGCCACGGATGCCAAGCATTGTAACAATTTCCGGTCTGGCCGCAGCAATGGCCTTAGGGAAGAAATTGATCCAGGTCTGTGCAATTTCGGTTCCGGGTATTGAGAGTGACAGATTCAGTGCTGCATTCCTGTATTTTTTGTCGGGATGGCTGGCGGCTTTCAACAACTCATTCATGGCATTTTTACCGTGGAATCCGGTATATACGGCCAGTGCGGCAATCTTGTTCTGAATAGTAATTTTGTCGTTGCATCTGGCTATCACCAGCTTGCTGATCCTGTCGAGTGTTTTCACATCCCCGTTTTCACCGGCAATCCTTGCATAAGTCAGCAATGAGGCTACGGCTCCTGTGTGTTCCCACCTGAACTTAAATCCCCTGGCGGCTTTCAGCAGAACCGGGTAAGCCTGTGGCGATCCGCTGCGGGCGAGAGCATTGTAAGCTGATGCCCTGATGTTAATACTTATGTTTGACGCCCACATAATATACTCATTGACAGCAATCTGAGAATTCATTGATGCCAGGGCGTTCATCACCGCGGCTGCGCATGGCAGGTTCCTGTTCTTAAGCGCTTCGGCCAGAACTCTCTCCGCTGTTGGGCCGCCAATGGCAGTAATGGCTGCAAGTGCCGGACCACAAATCTCTTTATCGGCCAGATATTCTTGAAGGGCATCGACAGAAGGATTTCTCCCTATTGTCTGTAACTGCTTCATAAAGAAGTCTTTCACACCATTATCACTTTTGTCCCTTGCATAACTGATGCATATCTCCTCCCACATGGCCCGTTCCTTTTCCCTTCCCGGAGCGGAAAGGAAACGTGACAGGCTTTCAATTCCAAACCGTGCACGGGTATCGTCTCCGGATCCGGCAGGAGTGACCTGGTCACACACAAGTTTTAACCCGGCATCTCCGAGAGCCAGCATTTCTCCCATAAGCCGGTCGGTGTATCTGATATCGTTTGCCGGGAATTGCGCGAGAAGGTCCGCAACACGGGTCTCAATGGTTCTCTTGTCCTGACCCGGAGCTGATGAAATAAGCAGCATAATTGCCAGAGAGGCTGTAATTATTTTATAAATCTTCATATTATTTCTTTTTCAGGATTTCTTTTTCAGGATTTCTTTTCTTCAAATATATTCACTCATATCCTCCACGGATCGCGCATTGGGGGGTTGATAAGCCTGTTTGCTCCTTCATCGTCGATGAACTGCTGTTTTACAGGATCAAATTTCAGGTTTCTGCCCAGCCTGAGGGCAATAATCCCAAGATTAACGACAGAGCATGATCTGTGACCGTTAGACTCATTAAGTGCGAATTTCTTACGGGTCAGAACCGATTCGGTGAAGGTCGTTATCTGCGGTTCGGGATCAGGAAGGGAGTCAATCATTTTCTCCATGTCTTTTATATCCGACCTGAATCCTCTGTAAATCTTCCCATGAGGCCCCTCTATATAAGCAGCATCCTGGTCGCGGTTTTCGCCATCGAGAATTATCTTGCATCCGTCTTCGTAGGTATAGGTTATCCTCCTCCATGAACCTACTGCGTCGTAATGTTGCTGTGGTGCATCAATTTCAACCGACACCGGCCCGGTATCGTCTTTTCCCAGCAGATACTGCACCGGGTCGAGGTAGTGCTGACCCATATCGCCAAGTCCTCCGCCGTCGTAATCCCAGTAGCCTCTGAATTTTGAGTGAACGCGTTCCGCATTGTAGGGCTTGAAAGGAGCAGGTCCCAGCCAGAAATCATAATCGAGGTCGGCCGGTACAGGCTCAGGCTTCAGGTTATGCAGGCCGCTCCAGTAGAATTTCCAGTCGTAACCCGTTACGCCGCTGACAGTAAACTTCAGGGGCCAGCCGAGAACACCGCTGTCAACAAGCTTCTTAAGCGGCTTGACAGTCGTACCCAGCCCATAGAAAGGATCCTTGAACCTGAACCAGGTGTTAAGCCTGAACATACGTCCGTATTTCTGAACAGCTTCAACAACCTTTATGCCTTCACCTATCGTACGCGTCATGGGTTTTTCACACCATATATCCTTGCCCGCCTCCGCTGCCATTTTTGCCATTATGCCATGCCAGTGCGGCGGCGTGGCAATATGGGCAATATCAATGTCGGGACGCGCCAGAAGCTCACGGAAATCGTTGTAGGCTGTAACATTACCCCCGGCTGCGGCAACTGCCTGCCCCAGGTGTTTACTGTCAACATCACATACTGCAAGCACCCTGATGTCTTCATAAGGAATATGTCCCCTTCCCATTCCGCCAACTCCTATAATACCTTTGGTAAGCTGATCGCTCGGGGGCATGTATCCCTGCCCACCAAGTACATGCCTTGGAACAATGGTAAAAGCAAATACGGCAGCAGTTGATTTCTTCAGAAAATCACGCCTGCCAAAATTCTTTTTATTCATGATCGTTATATCTGTTTTTTGGTTTAATCTTTCGGGTTCAGGACAAAGATAAGACAAAAGACAAAAGTAAAAAGACAAAAGTGTTTATCTACGCTTTCCTTACCCTCAGCAGCCTTCTTAGATCGCCGTATTCCCGGTTATCGGGACGAAGGTGATAGCGGAGGAGGCCGCCTGCTCCCTTAAAACAACAGCCCCCCTCAGTCTATACAAAGCTGCATTACTGAAGGGGGTGTGGAATTGTACCGGAGCTTCGGGGAATGGAGGGTTGTAAAACTCCGTTTGTTATCCCAATCCATAACAAAAATAATCTGAAGAAGCATTATTGATATTCGCCGGAAGGTTTGTTGTAGGAACCGGCCAGTTTATTGTATTGAAGGCATACTCTGCTGTACGAAAGGATATTCGGATTGCGGATTTGGAGGAGCCCCGCCTTGCGGGGTAAACGCCGCGACGACATCCCGCATTGCGGGAGCGGATTGCGGATTAGCCTCTATTCCGTTCTGAGGCTGTAAACCGAGACCGCCCAGAGATATACCATACAGGCAACCAGCAGGGACATTCCGATTGCAATAGTCGTCATATCGCTCATCCACCCGATAAGTAGAGGAATTACTGCTCCTCCCGATACAGCCATCATAATCAGCCCCGATATCTCATTACTGCGCGCGGGGTACCTGGCAACAGTAATTGAGAAGACAAGCGGGAAGATATTAGCCACGGCAAGTCCGGTCATAAAGACCAGCATCCATGCAATAACAACCGATTTTACCAACAGCAACGCCGACAGACAGAGAATGCCCAGCAGGGACGTCCACATAAAAAACTTCCGGGCTGAAATACGAGTCAGCATCAATGCTCCCGCAAAGGTTCCCAGCATCCTGCCGAAGAAGTAAACACTCCTTCCCGATTCAGCTGCAACCTGTTCAATACCAAACTGTTTCATAAGGAATTGTCCTGAGTTGGAGTTAAAACCCACATCAACTCCCACAACCAGGAAAATCGAGAAGACCATGAAGAATATATAACTGTTGCCAAGGAGTCTGAAGGTTGAACCTAATGTAGCCTTAAACTCTTTTGTGCCCGACTCCTCTATCTTCACTCCGCCGAGCCAGAGAACCGAAAGTATCGAAACAACCCCGAATACAAGAAAAATCAGCTTCCAGTCGCCGAACCGTGCGGCCAGCAGAGCGGCCAGCGGAGCTCCCAGCATCGATCCTATTGCCTTGATAAACTGTGAAAAGCTAAGAAAGCTGGAGACCCTGTTACCGGGAACCACATCAAAAAGAAGCGGGTTCGCTGATACCTGAACAATCGTATTTCCAATACCAATAAGTGCAAATCCGGCAAGCACCATTTCAAACGAATAGAAAAAGTATGGAACAAGTAACCCGACAGCAGTCATTCCCATACCGGCATTGAGCATGTTCCTTTTTCCCACTCTCGACTGAAGAACTCCAACCGGCACCGACAACAGGAAAAACCAGAGCAATGCAGCGGAAGGGATAAGCTGCGCAAGAGTCGCGCTCAAATCCATATCCGCGCTTACCCTGTCGACACTGATTCCAACCAGGTCAACAAAACTCATAACAAAGAAGGCCATGAGAACAGGGAGAACTTTTCCGGTGTTTACTTTTTGTGAATTCATTTTCAGGTGGTGAGTGGTGAGTGGTAAGTAGTGAGTAGTGAGTAGTGAGTAGTGAGTAGTGAGTAGTGAGTAGTGAGTTAATATGGGTTGAAAATATTTAAAATTGGGCGCAAACCAAAATATCTTTTCAAAAAAATTGTCAGGCGGGGCGGGCGAAAATCAGTGTTACAGGATGATTATTTTCATATTTAATCAGGTTTTTAAGTTGTACATTGTAGGGAAAATTTTAACACCACCCTCATCCAAAAAATTAAATTATAATCAAATGGCAAAAATAACCAGGGAAGATGCACTTCTTTACCACAGCAGGGGACGACACGGAAAGATAGAGGTTATTCCCACAAAACCTTACTGTACTCAGTTCGATCTGAGTCTTGCTTATACTCCGGGAGTAGCATACCCGTGTCTTGAGATCCAGAAGAATCCGGATGATGTTTATACGTATACTGCAAAAGGAAATCTTGTTGCAGTCATATCGAATGGAACAGCTGTACTGGGCCTGGGAGATATTGGGGCCATGGCCGGCAAACCCGTCATGGAAGGGAAAGGGTTACTTTTCAAGGTTTTTGCTGATGTGGATGTGTTTGATATTGAGATCGATGAGAAGGATCCGGAGAAGCTTATTGAGATCTGTGCCAGGATCGCACCAACCTTCGGAGGCATAAACCTTGAAGACATAAAGGCCCCGGAATGCTTTGAGGTGGAGGCCAGGCTGAAGGAGATGCTCGATATTCCTGTTTTTCATGATGACCAGCACGGAACAGCAATAATTTCAGGTGCCGGACTCATCAATGCGCTTGAGATAACGGGGAAGAAGATCGATGAAATCAGACTTGTCGTTTGCGGAGCAGGTGCGGCAGCAATATCCTGTTCAAGACTGTATTTATCGCTGGGCGTCAGAAAGGAGAACATTGTCATGGTCGACAGCAAGGGAGTTGTCAACAGCAAAAGGAGTGACATTAACAGATATAAGCAGGAGTTTATGACCGACAGGGATATCAACACCCTGGAGGAGGCAGTAAGGGGTGCCGATCTTTTCCTCGGCCTTTCGACCGCAAATATCCTTACGAAGGAGATGCTCGCATCGATGGCTGATAATCCGATTGTCTTTGCCATGGCCAATCCAAATCCGGAAATCTCTTATGAGGATGCGATGACGACAAGAGATGATCTGATATTTGCCACGGGAAGGTCCGATTACCCGAACCAGATAAACAATGTGCTCGGTTTCCCTTTCATCTTCAGAGGGGCTCTTGATGTAAGAGCATCCACAATCAATGAAGAGATGAAGCTGGCTGCCTCAAAAGCTCTGGCCGATCTGGCAAAAGAGCCGGTGCCGGAACCTGTTTTGAAGGCATACTGTGTTGACAAATTGTCCTTCGGCAGAGATTATATAATCCCCAAACCGCTTGATACAAGGTTGATATCATCAGTCGCATCGGCAGTTGCCAGGGCTGCCATGGAGACCGGTGTTGCGAGGCAACCAATCACTGACTGGGGTGCTTACATGGTGAGTCTCGACCGCAGGCTGAGTCAGCATATTCTGAAGATTGGGGAGATAAGCTGCTTTTAGCTGAGCGTAGAGCGTAGAGGCGATATTTTAGTGAAGTGGATCAGAAAGAGGCCCTGAGGCGTTTTCGTTCCAGAATTTGTCTTATGACTTTCTTTTCGTACAGACCGACGATGAGGTCCGCTGTATCTTTTATTGTAAAAGAACCCCGGTTGATGGTTGCATCAAAAAGGGATTCGAGATTTTGAGGCTTCTTATCGAGGAAAGAGAGAATGGTATTGTGCCTCTTCTCGTCTGTTTCAATAACATATTTTTCAGCGGTCTCAATATCCATCTCCCTCTTCTTCATTACATTTTGCACTCTCCAGTAAAAAGGAGCCGAGATTTTAACATGCAGAGCATCAGTCACATCCCTGGCAATGGATACTCCACCCCTTCCCACCAGTACTACATATCCCTCCTTGCAGATCGACAATACGACATCCCTTACAGCTTTCTTCACTCTCTGGTCGCTTATGTAACTGCCCGAAAAGGCCATTATCATTTCCGAAAGGTCAGAGAGCTCATAACCCTTGTAAAAATTCTCCACACGTTCCGCTTCAGTGTTGAGCTCCCTGGCTATTTTGTAAATAATGTCCTTGTCAATCCACTTCCATCTTGCAGCCTCATCCCTGTTGTTGAGCTCACTGACCAGATTATCAGCAACCTCACGACCGTCACATCCGGTAAGCCTCGAAATGGTTATAACAGGTCCGTCATCGGAAGAAGGTTTCCTGAGAATAGTCTCCCGGTACCTGCCATCGAAATAATCAAAAATTTTTGCCATCGCCCTCCCTCCTTTCAAGTTGTTATCTTAAATATTAATTGAATAACAGATTCAATATACGAAAAACAATTCAAACAGAGGCATTGTTTTGCAGAAATCTGATTTAAAAATTTATTGTAATTTTACTGCAAAAGTACCGGAAGCGAACCTTCTGGTCCGATTTTTGAAGGAAATGTCTGGAAATTAGCTATGAAGCCTTCTATTATTAAAATATTAACAGCTCTCTTTCTGCTTGCCTCCATACCAGGATGTAAAAAGAATTACATTATTAATGATGAACAGGCTCTCTATTTCCAGTTTGATTATGTCAACCATGCATGGGGTTACCAGCACTCCGGCTTTATCATTGATAATGAAGGCAGTGTCCTTACATATAATAATCCGGAAAACTGGAACTTTCCTGATAAAGACCTGATATTAAGTGAAAAAGATGTGGAGGAGAACCTGTCAAAATGCACTCCCGGACCTGTTGCGGTTACAAATGATGAATTAAAGAAATATACAGGGTACATCAGACACATTGCATCAAGCAAGGTGACCGCATTAAAAAACATTGGTGCCGATGCCGGAACAGCTCAATTCATTTGCTGGCAGTACTCACCACACATCGGTGAGTATAAGGGTTACCTGATCAAAATGGAAGGAGATTACACCTGCGAAAATCTCAACTTCTACTCAAAGAGAGTGGTCAGCTGGATGAAAGATATCCACGGTAACCTGGATCAATTCTGACCCTCATTCTTTTTTTTTGTGGCGAAATAAACCTGATCAGGATTTGATTATTGATTCTTTTTTATTTTATCTTTACTTTTATCAATAAATTCCTCCCTGACAAATAAAATTGAATATCATGATTGAGTTTTTTGTTTCAAAGCCTGAACTGTTCTGGTTCATTCTGGGGCTTGTTTTGCTGCTTCTTGAGCTTGTAATCCCCGGATTTGTAATAATATTCTTCGGGATCGGTGCATGGGCTACTGCACTGCTATGCCTTGTCGCCAATCCGGGTTTCAACCTGCAGGCTATTGTGTTTGCAGTCACCTCTGTCCTTTCTCTGATCGCCCTCAGAAAAATGCTGCAGAAGAGATTCTTATATACCGACGACAGATTATCTGAAAAGGTTGAAGATGAATTCACTGGCAGGGAAGCTGTCGCCTTGAGTGACATCGTTCCCGGCAGCACCGGAAGGGTTGAATTCAAAGGTACTACATGGAAAGCTGAGTCGGATGCTGAGATCCGCGAAGGTCAGAAAGTCGTGATCAAAAAAATAGACAATGTAAAACTTATTGTTGAACCTAAATAATAAACAAAATGGAAGGATCGAGCACTACTATTATTCTGATAGGTGTAATCATACTTGGCTTCATTCTGATAGCCTCGATGGTCAAGGTTGTTCCCCAGAGAACCGCCATAATCATTGAAAGGCTCGGTAAATACCGGGCTACCTTTACTGCAGGATTCCAGATACTGATACCATTTATTGACAAAATAAGATATAAACATACACTGAAGGAGCAGGCTATCGATGTGGCGCCGCAGGTTTGTATTACGCGCGATAATATTGCCGTTGAGGTTGATGGCATTCTGTATCTCCAGGTACTTGATCCCCAGAAAGCGTCATACGGCATCGACAACTACCGTTTTGCGTCGATCCAGATAGCCCAGACCACGATGAGGAGCGTGATAGGTAAACTGGAGCTTGACAGGACATTTGAAGAGAGGGAAACAATAAACGCCGCGATAGTTGATGCTGTTGATAAGGCAAGCGATCCGTGGGGTATAAAGGTAACACGCTACGAAGTCAAGAATATCTCACCCCCGCAGAGCATTAAGGACGCCATGGAGAAGCAGATGAGAGCTGAAAGGGAGAAGCGGGCAATCATTGCCGAGTCTGAAGGGACCAAGCAGGCCAAGATAAATGTTGCCGACGGAGATAAGCAGGAACTGATCAGAAAATCTGAAGGTGAAATGCAGAAAAGGATTAATGAGGCCGCCGGCCGGGCATCGGAGATTGAGCAGATAGCCAATGCAACGGCCAACGGCCTCCGGGCAATATCAAAGGCAATATCTGAGGAAAACGGGCTTAACGCCGTGAACCTGAGAATTGCCGAACAATACCTGAATGAGTTCGGAAAGCTGGCAAAACAGAACAACACAATGATACTGCCTTCGAACCTTACTGATATTGCCAGTATAGTTGCAGTGGCAACCTCAGTATTCAACGAAGCAAAGGACAAGAAGAAATAAGATCACTCCTGTTCGTGTTCTGTTCTCATAATGATCTCATTCTGAAGATCCTCACCGAGATCGTTGAAGTAATCGCTATATCCTGCCACCCTTACTATCAGGTCACGGTGTAATTCCGGGTGTTTCTGTGCATCTTTCAGTGTTTCAGCATTGACCACATTGAACTGAACGTGATGACCGTCGAGACTGAAATAGCTGCGAATAAGTGCGGTCAGACAATTATAGCTCTCCTCATCCTCAAAGAAGGAAGGAGAGAACTTCTGATTGAGCAACGTTCCTCCCGTTCGAAGATGATCAATCTTCGATGCTGATTTCATTACAGATGTAGGTCCCTCCCTGTCAGCACCCTGAACCGGTGATATGCCTTCAGAAAGTGGCTGGCCCGCCTTTCGGCCGTCGGGTGTTGCTCCGATAACACTGCCGAAATATACATGAGATGTTGTCGGCAGCATATTGATCCTGTGGACACCACCCCTCACATTGGGCCTCCCGTTAACAGCATCATAATATATCTCAAAGGCAACGACCGCATGCTGATCGGCATAATCATCATCGTTCCCGTATTTGGGGGTGTTATAGATCAGATCGTGCTGAAGTTCCTCATATCCCTCAAAATCAGCCTCAAGTGCACTTAACATTTCTCTCCAGGTAAGCTTCTTCGTTTCGTAGATGTTGTACCGTATCGATGTCATCATGTCAGTAACAGTTCCAAGTCCCACACCCTGAATATAAGTAGTATTATACCTTGCTCCTCCGCAATTGTAGTCTTTCCCGTTGCTGATGCAGTCCTCCACAAGAAGTGACAGAAAAGGGACCGGCAGCCATTTACCGAATGTTTTTTCAATTATGTTATTACCTCTTATCTTAAGATCTATAAGCCAGTTAAGCTGGGATCGGAAAGCTGCCGTCAGATCATCAAAGGTTTTAAAATCTACTGCATTCCCGGTTTTCGGTCCGATCTGACAATAAGTCCGCCTGTCGTATCCATCATTAAGTGTCAGCTCCAGCACCTTAGGGATATTGAAATAACCTGAAAGCCAGTAGGCTTCCGTACCAAAGGCCCCCGTCTCAACGCACCCCGATGCCCCTCCGTTACGTGCATCCGTAATACTCTTGCCCTGCCTCAGCATCTCCTGAATAAGAGCCTCAGTGTTAAAACATGATGGCTGCCCGAAACCTGTACGGATAATATCCAGAGCTTTGTGAACAAACCTGTCAGGGTTTTTCCTGCTTATCTGCACCATTGAACCCGGCTGCAGGATCCTCATCTCCTTTATAACATCAAGCAGAATATATGACATTTCATTCACGGCATCGCTCCCATCCGGCTTTACTCCACCGAGGTTGATCAGGCAGAAATCAGTGTATGTGCTGCTTTCACTTGCGGTGACCCCCATCTTTGGAGGAGAAGGATGATTATTGAACTTCACCCAGAAACAACCCAGCAGGTCATAGAGACGCTCATCCGTGAGGGTTCCTTCTGTTTTCTCTTTCTGATAAAGAGGCCACAGATGCTGGTCGAGCCTGCCCGGATTGAACGAATCCCACGGATTAAGCTCGGTAATAACTCCCAGATGAATGAACCAGTAGTGTTGCAGCATCTCATGAACTGTATCAGGCGCGTTGGCAGGCACCTTGCGGCAGACTGCCGCCATGCTGACCAGTTCCGACTTTCTGGCCGGGTCCTTCTCACCCTCAGCCAGCCTTTCAAGCTCCTCAGCATGCCTGTTTGCATAAATTATTATTGCATTGCAGGCTATATTCATTGCTTTAAGCTCTTCGGCCTTTTCATAAGCCTGATCATCATTGTAATAGTCAAGAGCTTCCACTGCCTGGCTGATCTCCTGCTTCAACTGAAGGAATCCTGTCCTGAACAATTTGTATCCCAGCACGGTATGACCCGGTGCCCTCTGTTCCTGGAATTCGGTAAAAACACCTGCATTGTATGCATTGAGCCATTCGGGTGTCATAAGCTCCATTATCCTGTCACGATTGCTCTTCCCTTTCCAGAAAGGTATGATCTCTTTCCTGTAAATCTCTTTTACCTCTTCATCCACACTGAAGGAAACTTTTGCCCGTGCGCTCAGCGTTTCGAGATCCTCAACCGAATGAAGGCATATCTCAGGATAGGTGGGGGTCTGTTTGGGTCCGGGCCCTCTCTCTCCCACTATAAGTTCACCCTCATTGATACAGATCTTCTTGTTCCTGAGTAAATATTCAAAGACCTTAGCTCTTCTTACAGGTGATGATATCTCCCGGGCGTCATCACTCCTGTAAAACCTTGTTACCAGCAATGCCCTTTCTGCGCTTATCGTTTCCCTTGCATTGAGGCTCTGCTCCCTTAATTTTCTTACTCTTTCTGAAATTATCATAACATTAATACTATAATTACCATAATATTACCTAATAGAGCCCCCCTCTCTCCGCCTTCGCGTAGCCGCTACGGCGAAGCAAGGCAGGGGGGTTGGGAGGTCGTATCCCCTTTTTACTACTGTACCTCATCCTCCAATCTTAACCGGTATTCCCGTTTCTTCAAAAAACTTCCTGAGTTCATTCATTTGGTTCCGGGATGGCTGCAAAGTCCCGTTCATTTTATACTGTCTGTTAAAACGTTTGTATTTCGACACACCAATAGCATGGAATGGAAGCAGGTTGATCTTTTTCACATTCTCACGCCTTGCCTCAGTTATGAAGCGCCTCAATTCCGACAGATAACCGGGATCATCATTTATTCCTGGTACCACCGGTATTCTTATCATCACATCTCTCCCGCTCTCAAGTATGATACGGAAATTATCAAGAATTATGGCATTGGAGATTGAGGTATGCTTAACATGCTCAATATCATCGAGATGTTTAATATCGAAAAGAAAGAGGTCTGTAACCGGAATAATGGATCTCAGATCGTCAGCCGTTGCATATCCAGAAGTATCAACTGCGGTATGAAACTCTCTTTCCTTAAATCTTCCAAGCGCTTCAGCAAGGAAGGGTGCCTGCATCAAGGGTTCTCCCCCCGAAAATGTAACTCCTCCGCCTGACTGGCGCATGAATACGCTGTCCTTTTCTGCTATTGCAAGCAGTTCTTCTGAAGAATAGTATTTCCCTGCCAGATCCTCCTGAAAGAACTCCCTGTCCCCCACCCTGTCAGAACGCATTAATTTCTCGGGCTCAGGGGAAATTCCTTCAGGGTTGTGGCACCAGCGGCATGCCAGCGGGCACCCTTTCATGAAGAAAGTCACCCTGATACCCGGGCCATCGTGTACTGAGTATCGTTTAATGCTGAAAATAAGTCCTTTCATACTTTAAAACAATAAAACGGAAAAAATGATCTGGAAAACCGTAGCTGGAGCCCGGAAACATACCGGGCATGAACCCGGGTCAGGCTATGTAGTACATGAGGCAGCTGTAGAGCCTTCTGCCCAGGCGCTGCATCATAAAGCAATATTTGAGCTTCAGTAACATCGTTCTGAAAAGTGACTGCAAGATAGTAATTTTTTTTGAATCACCACCCTCAGTAACTCCGGGAACAGGCCCGGGTAATACTAACAATAATATTTTGAGAAACATAAACAACAGATATAATGATAAATACAAGCATTAACATTAGATTAACAAAGCATTAACAATTATAATTGCAGCAAATGAAATAAGCTTACGTCTATATGTTGTATTAAGCAAGGAAGATCAAAAACTTCATACGGACAGTTCTTTTAATTTTATTTACAAACTTAATTTAATCAGCCATGAGAAGAATCGTTTTAACATGTTTAATTGTAATTACAGCAGGTCTGGTATTAAATGCCAGAAAACCCTTAGCCACGGGCAGTACATTTTCTGCTTTGGGAGACTACATGATTGAGGTAGCAGAAAATCCTGTCCTCCTTGACGGGAAAGAGCTTGAGACTTTTGTTATCTCATACGCAAACACTGACATGAAGGTGACCGTTGCAATCAATCAAACGAGGAATTGCAGGAAGTATTACGTTCTGTCTGATAACCTTTCGGTTCAGTATGTCTGCAACAGCAGGTATTTCGGAGTTGAACGGCTCGACAAGGATCTGAAGGACAAGGGATTCAATACCAGTAACGATGCCCTCAATCATGAAGAGTATTATCGCCAGCGTTTAATAACTGACGCAAACGGCAGCAGTATGGATTACACAAAACTGGCAGCAGCCTATTTCCCGTTTCTTATTCAGAATCCCGAGGGATTACTCGCAGGAAGATAGGACTCATTTTCGGTAATCGGCAGATTTCAGAAGCCGGTTTTCAGGATCCGGGAGGAAAGGCATTGCAGGTCTTTCCTCTTTTCCTGAAAAACAACCCACAATCATCTGTATATCAAACACCCCACACCATTAACTTATGATTAACAAAACATTAACATAATTGGTTGCAACAATCGTGTAGATTAGACGTCTATTATATTGAAGACTATACGAAATTCTCGAAGGCCGCCCGGCCACTTTTACGATCAGGTTTTAGGTTTAGGAAGGAAAGACACCCCAAACGTCTTTCCTTTCATTTTTGAGGATTAGATTAAAACAGGGCAGGCTCTCTTATCATTTCATTTGTTGTACAAAAATTTTGTATTTTGTGCAAAAATTATTACTCGTCTACATACCAGCTTATATGAAAAAGAGACTGATATTTATCTTTATGGTTGCAGTTACCCTGAGTTCATGCAATAAAACGGCAGACAGCGACAATCCGTTTTTCAGTAAATACAGGACCCCGTTTGAAGTTCCGCCTTTTGATAAAATAAAGGCTGAACATTTCATGCCGGCATACCTGAAAGGTTTTGAAGAGCAGAAAAACAATGTTGACAGGATAATCAACAATCCTGAAGAGCCCACTTTCAAAAATACCATTAAGGCTCTTGAGTACAGCGGTGAGATGCTTACAAAGGTATCGCGTGTATTCTCATCCCTTAACTCGGCAAATACAAATGATACTCTTCAGGCCATCAACAGGGAGCTTTCTCCTCTCTCTTCCAGGCACCGCGACGATATTAACCTGAATGAAAAGCTCTTCCTGAGGGTTAAAAGCGTATATGAAAACATGGAAAGGTTTAACCTGACCGGGGAGGAAAAGAAGGTTCTTGACAATACATACAAGAACTTTATCAGGAGCGGTGCTGCTTTATCACCGGAAGATAAGGAGAAGCTGCGTAAAATGAACGAGGAGCTCTCGCTGTTATCCGTTCGGTTCGGAGAGAACCTGCTTGCCGAGACTAACGATTTCAGACTTATTATTGAGAACAGGGAAGATCTTGCCGGCCTGCCCGATGGTATCATTGCCCAGGCAGCCACTCTTGCCAGCAGTATGGGTCTTGAAGGCAAATGGGTTTTTACCATTCAGGTACCAAGCATGACACCATTTCTTCAGTACTCTGATAAGAGGGAGCTACGCCAGAAACTCTTCACCGGATATTTCATGAAAGGTGACAACGACAACTCACGTGATAATAAGGATATAATCGCCAGAATAGCCAGGCTGAGGGTTGAAAGGTCACAGCTTCTCGGGTATGACAGTTATGCCGACTTTGTTCTTGAGCGAAACATGGCAAAAACTCCCGGAAGGGTATTCGAATTCCTGGGCCAGGTATGGGACGCCGCACTTCCTGTTGCAAAAGCTGAAGCAGAGGCTCAGCAGGAGGTTATCACGCGCGAAGGAGGCAACTTCCGGCTTGAACCGTGGGACTGGTGGTATTACACCGAGAAGATAAAAAAGGAGAAATTCGATCTGGATGACGAGGTCACAAGGCCCTATTTTGTTATTGACAATGTGATAACCGGCATGTTCTATGTGGCAAACCAGCTGTATGGACTCGAATTCAGGAAGAGATTCGACATTCCTAAATACCATCCCGATGTTATAACATATGAAGTGACCCGTAACAGGAAACATGTAGGTATACTTTTGATAGATAATTACCCCCGTGCTTCCAAACGAGGAGGTGCATGGTGCGGAGCTTACAGGGGACAGCACAGAACAGAAAAAGGGAAAATGGTGCACCCGGTTGTTACCATGGTCACAAATTCAACTCCTCCATCAGGGGATAAACCCTCCCTTCTTACGGCAGAAGAGGCCTCAACTCTGTTTCATGAGTTCGGGCATGCTCTTCACCAGCTTCTTTCCAACTCAACATATCCGGGAGTATCAGGAACATCCGTACCAAGAGACTTTGTGGAACTGCCGTCTCAGATAATGGAGCACTGGGTCCTTGAACCCGAAGTACTTAAAGTATACGCCAAACATTATCAGACCGGTGAAATCATACCACAGGATATAGTCGACAGGCTCGACAGGGCAAGCAAGTTCAATATGGGCTTCATCA
The DNA here is from genome assembly GCA_964633195.1 of uncultured Rikenellaceae bacterium. Lineage (GTDB taxonomy): Bacteria > Bacteroidota > Bacteroidia > Bacteroidales > VadinHA17 > LD21. The sequence goes on from CAZWFL010000060.1 coordinate 17,833, forward strand.
CCGTCGAATACCTTGCTGCATCCCTTCTCGATATGGAATACCACTCCCTTACCGGGCCTCCTGAACTGAACATAAGAGAATTTGAGAATGATGCGATGAGTAAGTATGGCCTCATACCTGAGATCAAACCAAGGTACCGGTCGACATATTTCAATCATATCTGGGCTTCGGGATATGCCGCCGGATATTACAGTTATATCTGGTGCGAGATACTTGATTCCGATGCCTTCCAGGCATTTAAGGAGACAGGAGATATCTTTAACAGGGAAGTGGCTGCCAGGTTTGAGAAAGAGATACTCTCAAGGGGCGGAACGAGAGATCCCCTCGATATGTACATAGCATTCAGGGGAAAGGAGCCGGGGATAGACGCGCTTCTCGAAAACAGAGGACTGAAATAGTTAACCTTTAATACCTTATGTATTCCCGAAAGATTCTGTATTCCCTGGCATTTCTACTGATCTGCGTACAGGGTCACAACCTTTCCGGACAGGCTCCCAGAGCAGTAAAGGGAGTTATGGACATCAGGAATGTCAGGACTCCTGAAAAGTATGTCATCAGGTTAAACGGCGAATGGGAATTTTACTGGAATAAGTTACTCCATCCGTATGATTTCTCAGAATCCGGCAGACACAAACCGGATTATTACGGTAATGTGCCGTCTTACTGGACTGATTACCCGCCTGAAACAGGTACTGAGAAAGAGGGCTGCGCAACATACAGACTGACAGTTTTGCTTCCTCCGGGATACCGGAATTCCCTCGCATTCGATATGCCGGTTTTTGACTCATCATACGACCTTTACATCAATGGAAGCTACATGGGGGGAAATGGCATCCCGGGAAAAACGAAGACTGAAACCGTACCTGAATACCGGCGCAATTTCCTCAGGATAGAAAACAACTCAGATACGCTCTCGATAATAATCAATGTGGCAAATTTTGACCACCGCCGGGGAGGCTTCTGGCTGCCTGTCACATTCGGGACCTTTGACGAGATGCAAAAAAGAATTGCTGCAAACTGGGCAAAGGACTGGGCAGTCATCAGCCTGCTGCTCGGATTTTCCCTCTTCCTGATCTTCTTCTACGTAATATACCCCGGAGATAAAATAGTAGCCTTCTTCTGCATGGCAACGATAGGTCTGGCTCTCAGACCATTATTTACATCCAATTTCCTCATAAACAATATTGTAAATCTTGACTGGGCCTGGATAATAAGATGCGAATACCTGGGTCTATACCTTGTTATTACCGGCTGGGCATGGTTTTCATCCAGCCTCTACCCCTCCGTTTTCATCAGAAAAACGTCCTGGACAATTACTGCTACATACGCTCTTGCAGCTCTGCTGACACTCTTTCTCCCGGTCAGGATCTTCAGCCATGCAACATTCCTTTACTATCCTACAATATTAGTCCTGCTGGGCTACTCGTTCTTTATGTGTATCAGGGGCATATTACGAAAGAATAAAATTGACTTAGCATATTTTTCAGCCTTTATTCTCCTTCTGGCAGGAGCTTATCACGATATCAGGGTGTCTCTGGGAAGATCTGATTCAGCAATCGGTTACATCCTTACACTTGTGATCGTGGTTTTTGTTTTCATACAGGCTGCCCTTCTTCTTTATAAATGGATAAAAGTATACCACGAAAAGGAAAAGCTGCACAACGACCTGGAATTCCTTAACAGGAATCTCGAGACTATGATCGACGAAAGAGCCCATGAGCTGGTCAAACGCAGTGAAGAAATTGAAAAACAAAATATCATGATCGCTCAGCAGAACAAGCAACTCTCTGAGACGATACATCTGAAGAATAAGATTTTTGCAGTAATTGCACACGACCTCAGGAGCCCTGTTGTCAACATCCTGTATATGCTTAACCTTCTGAAAGAAGAGGAATACAAGGAAAAATATGATATGTTTGCCAACTCTTCAATTCAGTATGCCCAGCAGGTCATTAACCTCCTGGAGAATATGCTGGTATGGGGACGTGGACAGGAAGACAAGATAAAATACTCTCCGGGAAAACACGATCTGGCCGATATCATACTTACAAATCTCAGTATCTTCAAGGAGACAGCAGACAATAAGGAGATTATACTCAATTTTACCCAGGTAGGCAATTCAAAGGCTTATGTCGACAAAGACCTGCTAGATATAATAATAAGAAATCTCCTGTCGAATGCGGTAAAATATACACCGCGGGGTGGAAGAATAAGCATTCTGCTTAAAGATAAAACCATTGACGGAGAAGGAATTTTGATAAGAATATGCGATAACGGTATTGGCATACCTCCAGTCAAACAAAAATACCTTTTCACATCAACGGAAATTGAGAGCACTCCCGGAACTGAGAGTGAGAAGGGTACGGGCCTCGGTCTCAAACTATGCCATGAGCTCG